>DATFSR010000035.1:0-54814 GCA_035262505.1 Candidatus Acidiferrum sp.
TACGCGTTTGCGCCAAGTCATGTCGAAATCGGTGTTGTCGAGCGGTTTGGCGATGCGCGCTGCAAGCGCTGCGGCTTGCCCGATGGAATCCTGATTCAGTAGCTGGCCCTTTAGAAAGTTTGAAGCTTCCACAGCCACGAGGGGCAGGCAGGCAACAGAGCCAATCACAATCCGCGCATCTTCGACGATGCCACCTCCGGATACTCTTGCCGCTGCAGCCACGGACAGGACGGGAAAATCAAACGAGCCGCGGCGGCGCAGCTTCCAGTACGTGCTCTTCCAACCGGGCAGAGACTCCAGGAGCACTTCAGTGAGCAGTTCGTCGGACTGGCGTTTCATGTATCGGATGCCGTCGTTTTGATAAAGGTCGACGAGGGGAACTTCGCGTTCGCCCGAATGCGAAACCAACCGCACGCGCGCGTCGAGCGCCATCAGAGCGGGCGCTGTGTCCGTTGACGAAACGGCCATGCACTTCGAACTGCCCGGGGCAACCCAGCAGGTGTCGCCATCTTTTTTCAGGCAAAAGCCAATGGCTTTCCGCCATTCGTAGTTCTGGTCGTAATAGTTGCAGCGCGTGTCGAGGCAAAGATTCCCGCCAAGCGTGGCCATATTGCGGATTTGAGGAGTGGCAACGAACGACGCTGCCTGCGCCAGCGCTGTCAATCCATTACGAAATCGCGGGTCCGCGGCGATTTCAGAGAGCGTGACGCAAGCGCCAAGCCGCGAGCTCGAATCGCTCAGCTTTGCTTGGTGCAAGTCTGCAATGCGGTTCAGGCTCATCAGGGTTTTCGGGACTTGCTGCCTCCGCTTCATGTTAGGAAGCAGGTCTGTCCCCCCGGCGAGTGGCATGGTCTGGGGTCCTTCGCCGTCAAGAATGAGCGCGGCTTCCGCTACTGTCTGCGGCGCGCGAAATTCGAAAAGCGGCAGCCGCATCATGGCGTGAGTACCTTCTGTTTCGTTGTGCAGGGTTTATCCCGATGAAAGTCGTTCACCGCATTGCCGTCGCCGCCTTCCCACGGCGGGGGGACGCGCAAAGCCTCCGGCCATTTCACATGCGGAAAATGGTGGGGTCCGAAGCGCGGTTCGCGGCCGGCTTTTTTCTCGGCGAGAGCCTTCATGACTTTTTCCGGCGTGATGGGTACTTCGTCGATTCGAACGCCGACCGCGTCGTAAACCGCATTGGCGACGGCAGGCATGATGGGCAATAGCGGCCCTTGCCCCACTTCCTTGGCCCCAAAGGGGCCGCGAGGATCCGGGTCTTCGACCAACTCCGTGACCACTTCGGGCATGTCGAGCGAAGTCGGGCTCTTATACTCGAGCATGGAGGGAAATTTGTGTACCAGCGAATGGGAAAGCCGCTTAGGCAGGCGGCGAAACTCTTGCTCCTCCATCAGCGCTTCACCGAGGCCCATGTAGACGCTGCCTTCGACTTGCCCGCGAACGAGCGTGGGATTGAGCGCACGGCCGATGTCGTGAGCAATCCACACCCTTGGAATGTGCACCCAACCGGTTATGGGATTTACCTCGACTTCAATAACGGCTGCGGAGTAGGAATACGTCGGGGAAGGGCCCACACCGCCGCCCTTGTACAAAGCCGGCGATTTCGGCGGAGTGTACGAGCCCACAGTGCCGATCGTGCCGAAGCGCGCCTCCGCGAGGCAAATTGCTTCCGCGAAACTGACGCCTTTATCAGGTGTAGTGGAATCGAAGACGCGCCTGGCGGCAAAATGCAATCTTTCTTTGGGTACTTCCAATTTCAATGCGACGGCTTCGGCGAGCAGCGCCTTGCCGCGCTCGGCCGCTTGTATCGCCGCGTTTCCCGCCATCAATGTGACGCGACTCGAATAAGAACCCAAATCCACGGGTCCCAAATCCGTGTCGCCCGTGAACAAGCGCACATCAAAGGGATCGATGCCGAGAACTTCCGCAACGATTCCAGCTAGAACATCATCAGACCCTTGCCCGATTTCTGTTGCCCCGCAGAAAATGCTGACCCCGCCGCCGCGATCGAATTTCAGTTGCACACCGGAATGCGGCATCTTATTCCAATAGATGGGCAGGCCGGCGCCCGTTAAATAAGCGGAGCAAGCCAGGCCTACGCCGCGCCCTTCGGGGAGCTTCCGGAATTTGGTTTTCCAATCGGAGATTTCGACGACTCGCTGAATGCACCGCGTGAGATTTACCGTGCCCAGTCTTAGAAAATTGGCTGTGACCGTGTTCGGAGCTTCCACAATCCGCAAGCGCAATTCAGCCGGATCGATGCGAAGTTTCTCCGCGATCTTGTCGAGCTGCACTTCCTGTCCAAAACGTGGCTGGGGAGTGCCGTGCCCGCGCTTGGGTCCGCAAGGCGGCTTGTTGGTGAACGTCCGGCAGCCTTGGTAACGATAGCGCGGGATGTGATAGGTGGTCGTCTGGAGCGCGCCCGCATAATAGGTGCTTGCGACCCCGTACGAACCGTAGGCGCCGCCGTCGATCACCGTTTGCAGATGCACGCCGGTAATCGTGCCGTCTTTCTTCACGCCCGTCTTGAATTTCATCAGCACCGGGTGGCGTCCGCGGTGACAATAGAAAACCTCCTCGCGCGTGAGGCAGATTTTCACCGGCCGGTCGAGCAGCAACGCTGCCTTCGCAACCACAATTTCGTGATTGAAAGGATCGCTCTTGCCGCCAAATCCGCCGCCGTTCGGCGTAGCGATGACTCGAATGTGCGCCGGCGGCATCTCGAGCACTTTCGCGAGTGCACGGTGCAGGTAATGCGGCGTCTGCGTGCTAGACCAGACCGTCAGCTTGCCGTCAGGATCCTTGATCGCCACCGTAGCATGCTGCTCGATGGCAAGGTGCGTGTTGCCCTGATAGAAGAAAGTGTCTTCGAAAATTTCATCCGCTTCCGAAAATCCTTGCTCCACGTCCCCGAATTCAAGCGACACCTGTTTGTGGATGTTTCCTTCTTCGCCGTATTCGTGGATGCGCGGCTCGGGAGTTGCCAGCGCCTCTTCGGGGTCCGCGATGGTTGGGAGAATCTCGTAATCCACGTCAATCAAATCCAGCGCTTCGAATGCGGTTAATTCTTCTCGCGCGATCACCGCGGCAACCGGATCGCCCACATGCCGTACATGATCAAGGCAAAGCGCCTGCTCGTCCTGACTGACGGGGAGAATTCCGTATTGGATGGGCAGATCTCTGCCGGTAAGAACGAGGTACACGCCGGAATGCGCCAGCGCCCGCGAAGCGTCGATTTTCCGAATGCGCGCGTGAGGATGGGGCGAACGCAGGAGTTTACAGTGCGCCATGCGAGGGAGAAAAATGTCGTCGGCAAAGCGCGTCTGCCCGGTCACCTTTGCGCGGCCGTCCACACGGCGACGCGGGACGCCGATGACGCGCAGGCCCTCGCGATCCGGCTTTGCATCCGCGGGCCGTGACGATTTCTGTTCCTGCTTTTGCTCCGCCATCTCGTCTCTCGAGACCACCTCAGGACCATGCGCTACCGAACTCCACTGCGACCACTTCCTTCCTCAGCGATCTTGACCATTGCGGCTTCCACGGCCTCAAAAATCTGCAGATACCCCGTGCACCGGCAAAGATTCCCCGAGAGTGCCTCGCGGATTTGGTCGCGGTTCGGATGGGGATTCGCATCGAGCAGGGCTTTTGCAGTGACGAGGATTCCCGGCGTGCAATAACCGCATTGCGCCGCCCCTAGATCCGCGAAAGCATCTTGCAACGGATGAAGTCTTCCATCGCCGGAGAGTCCTTCCACGGTTAGAACTTCTCTTCCGCTACACTCAAGCGCAACAACCAAGCACGAGAGCACCGGTTTGCCATCCAAAAGGACAGCGCAAGCGCCGCACTCTCCGAGTTCACAGCCGTGCTTCGTGCCGGTGTGCCCTAGATCCTCACGCAGAACTTCCAGCAGGGTCTTGTAGGGGGCAAAGGAAACATCAACTTTCTCGCCGTTCAGCGTAAATCGGATTTGCGCTGTCTTTTGCGATTCAATTGGAAACGTCGACACTTTCGATCACCTCGGGAGTGCGCCATCCAACCGCCACGCGTTTTCCGATGTCATCCGTCATATTCTCTCAGACGGCATGCACTAGCGAAATCCCCTCACCGCGGGAACAGCCGCGCCGCATTGTCATACAAAATCTTTCGCTTTGCCGCTTCGCTAATCGGTAGCGCCTTGAATTTTTCGATGTTTCCTTTGATCTCGGGAACGCCCGGGCCGGGCCAATCTGTACCCCACAGAACTTTGTCGGCTATCTCTTCGATGCGCGGAAAGTATTCCATGAGCTTCTGAGGAGGAATCCCCGAAATATCCATGTGCATGTTTTTGTGCCGGCGCACAAGAAAGAACGCTTCGTCCATCCAAAGCGGCCTGCCACCATGCGCGAGGATCACCACCAGATTCGGGTAATCGACCGAGATGTCGTCGCAGAGCATCGGTTGCGCATGCCGGTTGCGCGCGCCAGGAAAAATGGAAGTTCCCGTGTGGATCATAATCGGCATGCCGTTCGCTTGTGCCCGCTCGTAGATTGCGCCGAGGCTGCGGTTGCCATCCAGGTAGTCATTTGGCGAGAGCGCCTGATGTGAAGGATGCATCTTGATGGCACGTATGCCGAGCTTCGAAAGGCGGTCCACTTCAGCGCCCGCATCGGGGACGGTCCCAGGTAGAACCCCGCCGAAGGCGATGAGGCGATCCGGTGCCGCGGTGCAGTATTTCGCGCTCCAGTCATTCACTTCCGGTGTGAAGCCGATGATTTTCGGCGCAACGTAATTGATGAGCCCGGCGCGCTCCACGCCGAGCGAATCCAAAAATGCGAGAAACGCTGCCGGATCAGCGCAGTAACGCTCGACATCCGCATAGTCCTTGCGGCCCTTCTTCATCAACTCCATCGCGGACGGCTTCATCATGTGGTAAGGCATGATGTGAACATGGATGTCGATAATCGGCTGCACGAGACCTCACGCCTGCTCAAATCCTGGACTCACTGGCCTGTCAGTTGAACCGGACGTATTCGAAATCCAAAGGCTTGTTGTTGATGCCGCGCATGGGCGGTGCAATCCAGTTTGCGAATTTTCCCGGCTCGGCCACGCGGCCACTCATGAGGGATTGCACGAATTCATAATCCTTCGAGCTCGGCAGCCATTCGAATTCGTGCTTTTTCCACCCCTGTTCGGTCAGCACTTCGCCATCGGGGCTGATGAAATGCCCAGCAAAATTTCCGATCTCGCGGTGAAAGCCCTTGTGCGGCAGGGTCAAATGAAAGGGAATTCCGGCTTGATCGATCACTCTTTGCCAGCGGCTGACGCCGTCGGCGATTTCATCAATGTAATCGTCGCGCAAACGCTCATTCAAAGCCGTGAGCGCCGGAACGTCTTTCTTTACGATTTTGTCGCCGACAACTTCGGAGACAGGGTAATTTGAGTCGATCAGCACGTGGTCGTCCTCGAGCTTGGTCTCGCGGAAACGCCCTTTCAGGCCGCTGGTGAAATAATTCGCGGCGTTCGAGGATACATCCGAACCGTAAAGGTCCAAGGTCACGCTGTAATGGAAGTTCAAGTATTTCTGGATCGTCTGCAGGTCAATTACGCCAAGCGCGCGCACGTCCGAGGGATCCTCGACTTTGTTTTCTCTCATTACTTCGCAAGTGCGCTGAATGATGCGGCTCACGCCGGTCTCGCCCACAAACATGTGATGCGCTTCTTCGGTAAGCATGAACCGGCAGGTTCTGGAAAGTGGATCGAAACCTGATTCTGCCAGTGCGCACAGCTGAAACTTCCCGTCGCGGTCAGTGAAAAAAGTGAACATATAAAACGCCAGCCAGTCCGGGGTCGGCTCATTGAACGCGCCCAGAATGCGCGGATTGTCGGTATCGCCTGATCGTCGCGCCAGCAGCGCCTCTGCTTCTTCGCGTCCGTCGCGCCCAAAATAGCGGTGCAGCAAGTAGACCATGGCCCAGAGATGGCGGCCTTCTTCGACGTTTACCTGAAAAATATTTCGCAGGTCGTACAACGAGGGGCAGGAAAGTCCGAGCATTTTCTGCTGTTCCACCGAAGCCGGCTCGGTATCTCCCTGCGTCACGATGATGCGCCGCAGCGTAGATCGGTACTCTCCCGGAACCTCTTGCCACGCCGGCTGGCCCTGGTGCGTCCCAAAATTGACCTGCCGCTTTTCATCGCGCGGCTGCAGGAAAATCCCCCAGCGATAGTCCGGCATCTTCACGTAATCGAATTGCGCCCAGCCGTCTGGCTCGACGCTGATTGCGGTGCGCAGATAAACATCATAGTTGCGGCTCTCGCTGGGTCCCATGTCGAACCACCACCCCAAGAACGCGGGCTGCCAGTGCTCCAGCGCGCGTTGTAAAACGCGGTCACGTCCCAAATCCACGTTATTTGGAATCTTTTCCGTGTAGTTGATCATCACTGCCCGTCAGCCCTTTCCGGAATCTCTCCCTTAAACCTTTTCCCAGTCGAATTTCACCGGGGCGCCTGTACCATAAACCTTCAATGCGCCGGTGGCCCCGACGGCATTCGGCCGGATGAAAATCCAGTTTTGCCAGGCGGATAAGCGTCCGAAGATGCGCGTTTCCGGTGTTTCGCTGGCGCCAAAACGCAAATTTGCCTCAAGGCCTGTCAGCGCGTCCGGTGATTGCGCGGCGCGCGACTCCATCGCTTGGCGGATTTCATCCTCCCAGTCGAGATCATCGGGCGCGGCGGTAACGAGACCGGCTTCGAGCGATTCTCGCGCCGAAAGCTTTTTCCCAATCAGATTGCGAAGCGATTCGATATGAGTGGCGTCTTGATAAAATCGCGCCGCCAGCCGCGAAAGGTGATTCACCATCGGCAACGGCCCGAAGTTCATGTCGGAGAGCGTCAAAGTGGCAACGTCGCCTTCTTCGGTGTCTCGCATGTAACCGCGGTCCGCGGCCAGAGCCAGTTCGAGCAGCGTGCCTGCGAAACAGGATCCCGGCTCCGCAATTGCGTACATGGAGCGGGACGTAACCTCCAAACGAGCCAAGGTTCGCCGCATCATCCCCAGCACTTCGCGCACGAACCAATGGTCTTGATTGCTCAAGATGAATTTGTCCATCGCCAGAACCGCATCCGGGTTTCCTGCGGTTTTCATCACCCAAAGCCCGATTTCCAGTTCGTTCGTCCGCAAACTGAGGATTGCGTCATCGAGCTCGCGCGCCATCTGCAGCGGCCACCAGTTCGCGCCCGCCGCAAGGCCTTTTTCGACCGTTTGTTCGCCCATGAACTCCGGCCCACGCACCGTAATCGTCGCGGTTCGCGCTGCGCGACTGAGTTGCACGTCCACGTATTCGTAATGGAGTCCGGCAGCGTCGGCTGTTTTCTTTAACGGAATCAGTCGAACTCCTTTCGCTCCCGCGGGGCGGTCGGACAATTCAGCAAGCTTAAGGGCTCGCTGTTTGGTATGTTCTGCAAACTGCTGCGGCTTGACGACGTCATCCACCAGACGCCAGTCCTTTGCGCGTTGTCCGCGCACGCCATCCTGATTGGTGCAGAACATGTCAGCCAGATCCTTGCGGACTTTTCGCTTGTCCGTTAGCCGCGTGAGCCCCCCGGTTCCCGGCAAAACGCCAAGCAAAGGAAGTTCCGGCAAGCTAACCGCCGACGAGCGGTCGTCAATCAGGATGATTTCATCGCAAGCGAGCGCGAGTTCGTATCCGCCGCCCGCCGTCGTTCCGTTGCAAGCCGCCAGGAATTTCAGCCCCGAATTGCGGCTCGCATCCTCGATTCCAATCCGCGTTTCATTGGTGAATTTGCAGAAATTCACTTTCCACGCATGCGTCGAGAGTCCCAGCATATAGATGTTGGCCCCGGAGCAAAAAATCCGGTTTTTCCCGCTGGCAAGGACCACCGTGCGAATCTCCGGGTGCTCAAAGCGGACGCGTTGCAAGGCGTCGTGCAACTCAATGTCCACGCCCAAATCATAAGAATTCAGTTTGAGTTTGTAGCCCGGGCGAATCCCGCCGTCCTCCGCCACGTCCATCGTCAGCATCGCCACCGGGCCATCGAAAGAAAGCTTCCAGTGTTTGTAACGCGCTGGCGCCGTCTGATATTCCACTGCGGGCGCCTTCGCGTTTGCCTCTTGAGTTACCGCTACGTCCACGCCGTCCTCCTATTGCAAGTTCTGCTGCAACGCCGCTTTGAGCTTCGCGAAACTCTCTTCCGCGGAAGTTCCTGAGGTGTCGAGAATCAGGTCGGCTTTCCGATAGAGCGGATCGCGGGCTTCCAGAATTCTTCTGAGATCCTCCATCGCCTGGTTGTTCGCGGCCATGGGGCGAAAATCCCCCTGCGCCATCACTCGCGACATGTGCTCTTCCGGCTGCGCTTTGATCCATACCGCGTAGCAGTGCGACAGGAGAAAATCGAAAGTCTCCTTTTCGGAAACCACGCCGCCGCCTACAGAAAGCACCACGCGCTCATTCTCTTCCAGTACCCTTTCGAGCGTGCGCCTTTCAATGGCGCGAAAACCCGATTGCCCGTAGAGCGAAAAAATTTCGCCCAGCGGCATTCCCGTATCTTTCTCAATTTCGCTGTCGAGCTCCACACAGCGGTACGCCATTTCTTTCGCCAGCATCGACCCGAGGGTAGACTTACCCGCGCCGCGCAAGCCGATTAGCGCGACGCGCCTCCTCCGCATCTTTTCTTCGTTGCCAAAGTCACGCATCAACCGGGACACAGCATCGTGCAGCCGATGCTCGGGCAGCCGTTCCAGAAGTGTTTGGATCATTTTCTTTTCGGCGGCTTGTTCTGCTTGTGGCGCAAACAAATTGGCCATCGGCACACGGAGCGCCGTGGCGATTCTTTGCAGAAGCACCACGGAAATGTTGCCTTCGCCACTCTCGAGTTGTGCCAGATGCCGTTCCGACACATCGGCTTTCTGCGACACTTGCTTGCGCGTCATGCCACGCCGAGCTCGCAGTTCGCGGACGCGCTTGCCGAGCGAGTGAAGGAAATCGCCATCCGCTGAGAGACCAGGCGAACGCGAACTAGACCCCTTAGCCGATGTCGTTGTGAGTAGACCCATGGCAAGAATCCTAGGTATGCATTATAGTACAGGAGCTTCGAGCGCCGTCAAGTCTGAGTTTCGGAACTATCCTCCAAATGCGCCTCAACCTCGTCGACGCAATTGCACTAATATATTTTCTATTCAATAAGATACGCTTATTTTGGAATCCCAGGACCGACACGGATTCGCCGCGGTCCGGCTTTCCGTAACATGCATAATACTGCATGTACCCGAAGTTTTGCCTTGGCGCATTCGCTCTGCTATTTTAAGAGCGCGTTTGGTTCTGATGGAGTCATCAAATGAAGCTTCCCAACTATCTTGCTGGCCACTGGGTTGAGGGATCGGGTCTTGGAACTCCCCTCGTTGATCCCGTGACGGGAGACGAACTGGGCCGGATCTCTTCTGAGGGTGTTGATCTCAATACAGCACTGGAGTTCGCCCGCTCTCAAGGCGGCCCGGCTCTCCGCCAACTCACCTACGCGCAGCGCGCGGACTTGCTAGGGAAAATTGGCGAGCTGTTAACGGCAAACCGCGATGAGTATTTCCGGCTCTCTCTTCTGAACCTTGGCGCCACCCAAGCCGATGCCTCCTTCGACGTCGACGGCGCGCTCTACACCATGAAGTATTACGCGAAAATTGGCCGCGCGCTCGCCGACGGAAAAATGTTGAAGGAAGGTGCGGCCGCATCTCTTTCAAAAACCGGAGTATTCGCGGGCCAGCATTTTCTCGTTCCAGCGAAAGGCGCAGCGGTTTTCATCAACGCGTTCAATTTCCCCGCTTGGGGCTTCTGCGAAAAAGCTGCGCCCGCGCTCCTCTCGGGCGTTCCCATGATCGTGAAACCGGCCTCGCCGACCGCTTGGCTCGCCTACAAGATGGTGGAAGACGTCGTGAAGTCCGGAGTCCTGCCGACGGGAGCGGTTTCTCTTGTCTGCGGGTCGGCCCGCGAATTGCTTGACCACGTTCGCGAAGAAGATATCGTTTCGTTCACCGGTTCCGCCGGTACGGCCGAACGCATTCGTACTCATTCGAACGTAGTTCAGCGTTCCGTGCGCGTTAACGTCGAAGCGGACAGCATCAACTCTGCCGTTCTGGGACCTGACTGCACGCCCGGAAGCGACCTCTTCGATCTTTTGGTTAAAGAGGTTCTGAAAGAAATAACGCTAAAGGCCGGCCAGAAGTGCACGACCATCCGGCGCGTCTTCGCTCCGCAGCAAACTTTGAAAGCCCTGGGTGAAGCGGTTTCGTCTCGCCTGAGCATCACAAAAGTAGGGAATCCTCGCAACACCGAAGTGAAAGTAGGGCCCGTCGTCAATAAAGCGCAGCAAAGCGCTTGCCTCGAAGGGCTCAAGAAATTGCGATCCGAATGCTCTGTATTATTCGGGGGAAACGATAATTTCGAACCGCTCGACGCCGATCCGCAAAAGTCCGCATTCGTCGAGCCAACGGTTCTCGCCAGCAATAACGGGCTTGCCTCCAAATACGTTCACGACGTCGAAGTATTCGGCCCGGTGGTCACGCTAGTGGGTTATGACAGCCTGAAGGATCTCATTCCAATGGTTCGTCGCGGAAACGGCTCGCTCGTGGCCTCCGTTTTTTCCAATGACTCCGCGTTCCTCCAAACAGTGGTTCTCGGCATCGGCGATCTGCATGGTCGAATTCTGGCCGTGGATTCTTCGGTCGGCGCTCAGCACACCGGCCACGGTAACGTGGTTCCGAGTTGCCTCCATGGCGGCCCCGGAAGAGCCGGCGGAGGGGAGGAACTTGCCGGCCTGCGCGCGCTTCTGCTCTACCATCGCCGCTTTGTGGTTCAAGGCCCCGTCAATTGCATTCAGGAGCTGTCGGCATTGTCTGCCGACACGAATCTTCTTTATTCCTAGGGCGGCCATCGCTCACATCGAGCGCTAGTCCATGACAAAGGAGACGAAGAGCAGTTTCTGATCGCGCTGGATTTGCAAAGCCACGGGCGCCCCGGCCTGCAGCGCTTTCAGCGCGCTGCGAAGGCGATCCAACGTCGTCATTGGTTGGCCGTTCAGCGTGCGAATCACGTCGCCGGCAAGCAGCGGCACTTCCACACTCGCTCCAGTCGAGCGCGCTGCCACGATGATTCCAAACGGATCGCGCAGGTCCGGCACCATGGCGGCAATCCTCTGATCAATTTCCACACCAAGGATCCCCAGCGTAGAAACCAGGTTCTTGTCAGGGTCGGCTAGCGATGCAACCTGATCCATGTCCCGTGGCGGCTGCGCCACCGGCACGTCAAACATCAGGCGGTCTTTGCCGCGAAGCACATTCAGGTGAACTTTTTGTCCGAACTCGAGAGCAAAGAAGTGAAATGCGACGAAGGGAAGATTCTCCGCCGGTCGCCCGTCTATGGCCACGAGCACGTCGCCGATCTGGAGTCCGGAAGCCATCGCCGGCGTGTCGGGTAGCACATCGGAGATGACCACTCCATAGTTTCTCGGAAGGTTTAGCGCTGCCGCCAGCATGGGAGTGATCGTCTGCATCCCGATGCCAATCTGCGCGCGGTGCAAATGGCCGAACTTGCGCAGCTCCCGGTAAACTACACCCACAACGCCGCTCGGAATCGCAAACCCGAGCCCTTCATTTCCTCCCGATTGCGAGAGAATAAAAGTGTTCACTCCAACGAGTTCTCCATTTACATTCACCAGCGGACCGCCTGAATTTCCCGGATTGATCGCCGCGTCGGTCTGGATATACACCATCGGCGAATCAGGATCGGTCTGCCTTGCTACGGCGGAAACGACGCCCATGGTCACCGAATTTCGCAGTCCCTCGGGGCTGCCAAAGGCAAACACCATCTCCCCCTGGCCCAGTCTGCGGTAATCCGCCAAAGGAAGAGCGGGCAGCTTTCCTGCTTCTACTTTGATCACCGCCAGGTCCAGTTCACGCGACACGCCCACGATCCGCGCCGGAACAATGCGGGTTCGAGTGGAAAGAGCGGCCTCTAACGAGTTCTCGATATCGCTATTCGGCAAAACCACCTGCACGCGTTGCGCGCCGTTGACCACGTGGGCGTTCGTCATGATGTAACCGTTTTCTTCGATCACGAAGCCCGACCCGATGGCCCGCTGCCTGCCAATCACGGTGCTCGTGCTGCCGCGATCCCCCTCTTCGAGCGGCCCATATCCGGTAACCAAGATCTGCACAACGCTCGGGGACACTTTCTTGATCAGCGCGTCCACGGACTGGTTCAGGTTGCGCAGGTTATCTAGTGAATGGTCCTGCGCGCTCGCACTGCCCGTTGAAAGTCCAAGAAAGAAGAAGCTCATAACGGCAAGGACACGGCAAAACGCTTGTCGCCTGGAAAAACCCTTCGCGCACGCATTGGTGTTGGACTGAAGCATGGCTGTGGCCTCCACAAGCTTGCACTCTGAAGGATGCTCAAGAGGCTACCTAGAGTACAACGCCAGGCGTCTAGGCGCGGTTTTGCCCTGTGCAGCCCGTCAGGCACGGCCTCTGAACACTCCCCTCTGCGTTTTCGCGAATAAATGCGACTATAACGGAGTCTTAACCATCGAAGGTAAATTGCACGATGCCAAGAGCCCCTACGACCGAAGATCGTCGCCTGGAAGAAGCCCGCACTCGCAAGAAGCATTGGAAGCGCTGGGGACCGTATTTATCCGAGCGCCAGTGGGGCACGGTCCGCGAAGACTACAGCGCGGACGGTACGGCGTGGGAATATTTTCCGCACGACCACGCCCGCTCCCGCGCCTATCGCTGGGGCGAAGACGGCATCGGCGGAATCAGCGACCGTCATCAAATGATGTGCTTCAGCCTCGCGCTCTGGAATGGCCGCGATCCTATTCTTAAAGAACGCCTCTTCGGCCTTACGGGCAATCAAGGCAATCACGGCGAAGACGTAAAGGAATGCTACTTCTATCTCGATTCCACTCCCACGCACAGCTACATGCGCATGCTCTACAAATATCCCCAGGCTGAATTTCCCTATCAGCTTCTCCTCGACGAGAATCGCCGCCGTGGCCGTGGCCAGCCCGAGTTCGAATTGCTCGATACCGGCGTCTTTTCGGAAAACCGCTACTTCGATGTTTTTGTCGAATATGCCAAAGCCGACGTCGAAGACATTTTGATTCGAATCACCGCCGTGAATCGCGGCCCGGAGCCCGCCGCGCTCTATGCCCTTCCCCAATTCTGGTTCCGCAACACCTGGTCCTGGGGGGAAGATCTGCGTCGCCCCACGGCGCGGGTTGCCTCCGCGCTTCCAGGCAATTCTTGCGTCGAATTGGAGCATTGGCAGTACGGCAAGCGCTGGCTCATCTGCGCGGGCAATCCCGAACTGCTGTTCACCGAGAATGAAACCAATTGCGCCCGCCTCTTCCATGGCGCCAATCGCTGCCCATTCGTGAAAGATGCTTTTCACGAATACCTGATTCACGGCAACAAAGCCGCCGTTAATCCCTCGCAAACAGGAACAAAACTTGCCGCCCGCTACCCGCTGCACCTCGAGCCCGGCGCGACGGCCACGCTGAAGCTCCGCCTCACGGACATCGAGCCTCTTGCCGGTGTCGATATGGATGCCCCGCGCGCCGGAATCATCACTTCTCCTGCTCATGAGGAGCGCGCCGAAGGCGTTCCCGGCACAAACGATTTCGCCGGAGGATTCGACGCGCTTTTCACGACGCGCCAGAAAGAAGCCGATGAGTTCTCGGAATCGCGCGTCCCGAAAAATCTCTCCACCGACGCCAAAGCCGTCATGCGTCAATCCTTTGCCGGCATGCTCTGGTCCAAGCAGTTTTATCATTACGACGTTCGCACCTGGCTCGAAGGCGATCCCGCCCAACCCAAGCCACCGGCTGCGCGCTCGAAGGGCCGCAACAAAGACTGGTTGCACCTTTACAACGAAGACGTCATCTCCATGCCCGACAAATGGGAGTATCCCTGGTACGCCGCCTGGGATCTCGCCTTCCACTGCATTCCCATCGCATTAATCGATCCTGACTTCGCCAAAGAGCAGCTCATTCTTCTGCTTCGCGAATGGTACATGCACCCCAACGGCCAATTGCCGGCATACGAATGGGCTTTCAGCGACGTGAACCCTCCCGTCCACGCTTGGGCCGCCTGGCGTGTTTACAAGATCGAGCGACGCGTCCGAGGCGTCGCCGACCGGGCGTTTCTCGAAAGAGTCTTTCACAAGCTACTTCTGAATTTCACCTGGTGGGTCAATCGCAAGGATCCTGATGGCGCGAACATCTTCCAGGGCGGTTTCCTCGGGCTCGACAACATTGGAGTCTTCGATCGTTCCGCTCCTCTTCCGACCGGCGGCAATCTCGAGCAATCCGATGGCACCAGTTGGATGGGCATGTACTCCCTCAACATGTTGGCGATGGCCCTGGAGCTTGCAAAAGAAGATCGGGCCTACGAAGACGTCGCCAGTAAATTTTTCGAGCATTTCGTTTACATCGCGCACGCCATGAACGACATCGGCATTGACGGCATGGCCTTGTGGGACGACCACGACGGCTTTTACTACGACGTTCTCCGGTTGCCTGACGGAAGCCAGCACTTTCTCAAAATTCGGTCGATGGTGGGCCTCATTCCCCTTTTCGCGGTCGAAACATTGGAACCCGAGATCGTGGATCGCTTGCCCGGTTTCAAGCGCCGCATGCAATGGTTCGTTGACAATCATCCCGATATCCCCGAACACATCGAAATGACCCAGCGCTCTGCCCACGGTGTGCGCCGTCTTCTTTCTCTCGTCAATCGCAAGCAGCTCAAGCGCGTTCTCACCCGAATGCTCGACGAAAACGAATTCCTTTCGCCTTACGGTGTCCGCGCGCTGTCGCGGTTTCATAAGGACCACCCCTACGAAGTGCAGGTCAACGGAAATATCAACCGCGTCGCTTACGAGCCTGCTGAATCCGCTACCGGCCTGTTCGGCGGCAATTCCAATTGGCGCGGACCGATTTGGTTTCCCGTGAACTATCTCCTCGTCGAGTCTCTCCAAAAGTTTCATCATTATTACGGCGAGGACTTCAAGGTGGAATGTCCCACCTATTCGAACCGCGAATCCGACCTATGGCAAGTCGCCGCAGAAATCTCACGCCGCCTGGTCCATATTTTCTTGCGTGATCGCTCGGGCCGCCGCCCGGTCGCCGGCGGAACGGAAATCTTCGAAAGCGATCCCCATTGGCGCGACCTGATCTTGTTTTACGAATACTTTCATGGCGACAACGGCGCCGGTCTTGGCGCCAGCCATCAAACAGGCTGGACCGGTCTCGTCGCCAAACTCCTCGAACAAAGCGGAGAGTAAGAATGTCTTCGCTCGAATTCCGCGAAGCCACTCCCGGGGATGAGGCGGTGCTTGTTCCCATGATGCGGGCGCTTGCGAAGCAAGACCCGGAAGTCATCCCTTTTAACGAGTCCTTCGCGCGGGCCGCCTTTCAGCAATTCCTGTCGCTCCCGGCCTTCGGCCGCATCTGGCTTCTTTATGTCGGCGCGGCGCTCGTCGGTTACGTCATCCTCACGATGGGCTTCAGTTTCGAATTTCGCGGACACGACGCTTTTATTGACGAGCTGTACATCGTTCCAACGCACCGCCGCCGCGGCTTCGGCCTTCAAACTATGGCTTTCGTCGAGCAGGCGGCCCGAGAAATGGGTGTCAATGCCATTCATCTGGAGGTCGACCACAGAAACGATTCCGCCCTCGAACTCTATCGCCGAACCGGGTATGTCAATCACGACCGCTTCTTGATGACCAAATGGCTGGAGCGTGATAGTAAGTGAGCCTGGCATATCACCCCAGAGGTGTGGCCCCAGAGGTAAACAATGACCGCGAGGTTCGACAACCGTGTAGTTCTGGTCGCTGGCGGCACCGGCGGCTTGGGACGTGAGGTAACCTCAGCCTTCCTCGAAGGGGGCGCGACCGCCGTCACGACCTATCGCAATCAGCCAGAATGGGAAAAGTTCAAAACTGGAGCTTCCGCCTATGCGGGCCCCCTCGAAGGGCATGAAGTGGACGTAACCGACGAAGCCGCCGTGCGCCAACTCGTCGAGAAAATCTTTTCCAAGCACGGCCGCCTGGACGCGATGGTCAATACTGTCGGTGGCTACCGAGGCGGCTTGAAATTGTGGGAGATGGAAACGAGGGTGTTCGAGCAAATGTTGACCCTGAATCTTCGTTCGGGTTATGCGCTCACCCGCGCCATGGTTCCCGCGATGCTCAACCAGGGCCACGGAGCCATCGTGAATGTTGCTTCCAAAGCCGCGCTCGACCACGCCGCAGGCGCTTCGGCTTATGCCGCTTCCAAAGCCGCGGCGGTTGCCATGATAGACTCGCTCGCCGCGGACCTAAAAGGAACTGGCGTGCGGGTCAACAGCATCCTTCCCAGCATCATGGACACCGAAGCCAACCGCAAAGCTATGCCAAATGCCGATTTTTCAAAGTGGCCCAAGCCCGTCGACATCGCGCGCGTCATCCTGTTCCTGTGCAGCGACGACGCGAGAGTCATCCACGGCGCATCCATCCCCGTCTACGGTGACAGCTGATGCATGCGGAATTTTTGTATTCGTAGAAAAGTGTCCGCTCGCAAGGGTAGCTTTTCAGGACTGTGCTTTCGACGCCACGTCATAGAGTTCGATCAACACCTTACCGCCGTCCGGAGAAGTCACAAGGAAAAAATTGACGCGGGTCTTGTCTGCTCCCGGGCGTGTCGCCGGATAGACAGAATCAATTTTAAATTTTTCTTTCAGGATTTCCGTGGCGCGATCCACGTTCGTGCAGCGAAATTCCACTTGCTGCACGCCTTCTCCAAATTTCGACAGGTAGCGCGCAATGGCGCCGTCTCCGCCGGGTTCCCGTGTCGTCAACAAATCTAGCGCAACCTCTTCCGAAAAATGTAGCGTGAACTCTTCCGCATCCTGGTCCGGCGGCACTTCGGCCAGCCCGGGCGTGCCATTCGCAATTCGGATTCGGTTGAAGGTCTCTCGCGGTACCGCGACGCCCACGGTGATCACGGGATTTGGCGCCAGCAATAAACCGGAAAGCTCTTCGTCCTCCCACCAGGAGACGACCGCGATTCCCGCTGCCGCACGTCCCAATCGATACACTTCTTCCCCGGCCGCTTTTCTCGCCGACGCCTCCGAACTCGATAACCCTGCAATGGCTGTACTTAGGGGGCTGGACATGATGGCAACGAAATTGTAGCGTGAGAGTGCGTCCAAAAAGAAGCTCCGGCAGCCTTCTTCGTACAAAAGACGCAACGAATCCAGCTTTCCGTTCATCTGAGGGATATGCCCAAACCAGTTTTGCTCACGGTCGACGACGACCCTGAGGTCTTGCGCGCCATCGAACGCGACCTCCGCAGCCGTTATGCGGACCGCTATCGCGTCATGCGCGCAAACTCGGGCAGCGCCGCCATCACCACTCTTCGCGAACTTAAAGCACGGAATAATCCCGTCGCGCTGCTTCTTGCCGATCAGCGCATGCCACAGATGGACGGCGTCAGCTTCCTCTCGGAAGCCATGGAACTGCATCCGTTGGCCAAACGCGCCCTGCTCACCGCCTATGCCGATACCAGCGCGGCAATCGATGCCATCAACGAAGCCCGCGTCCACTATTACTTCATGAAGCCCTGGGACCCTCCCGAAGAGAAGTTGTATCCCACTCTGGATGACCTGCTGCACGACTGGACCTCCACCTTTCGTCCGCCGTATGAAGGCATCCGCGTTCTCGGCACGCGCTGGTCGAATCGCTCGTACGAACTGCGCGATTTTCTCGCGCGCAGCCAAGTCCCATATCAATGGATTGACGTCGAGCTTGTCGAAAGCGACCCGGAAGTGCGCGGTCTCGTGAATTCCCTCGGCCCGGAAGCGCAAACTCTCCCGCTCATTCTGTTCCCCGACGGCGCCCGCCTCGCCGAGCCGCCGCTCCCCGCCGTCGCCGACAAAATCGGGCTCCGTACCCACGCCCAAACGAATTTCTACGACCTGGCCATTGTGGGCGGCGGTCCCGCCGGACTTGCCGCCGCCGTTTATGGCGCCAGCGAGGGCTTGCGCACCGTCATCATCGAGCGCGAAGCCCCCGGGGGACAGGCCGGTCTCAGTTCGCGCATCGAAAATTATCTCGGCTTTCCTTCCGGCCTGACGGGCAGCGATCTGGCCCGCCGTGCCGTAGCGCAGGCGAAGCGTTTTGGCGTGGAGATCCTGGCTCCCCAGGAAGCCACTGGCGTACGAATTGATGGGCCGTATCGCTACTTGAAACTTGCCGATGGCTCGGAAATCTCCTGTCACGTTCTCCTTCTCGCCATGGGCGTTCAGTGGCGCACTCTCGATGTTCCCGGCATCGATCGCCTCCGGGGTTGCGGCGTTTATTATGGCGGCGGCACTTCGGAAGCAATTTCCTGCAGAGGCGAAACAGTTTATGTTATCGGTGGAGCGAACTCCGCCGGCCAGGCTGCCATGCACTTCTCGAAATTTGCCGAGAGAGTGGTCATGCTCGTCCGCGGCAATTCGCTCGCAAGCACCATGTCCCACTACCTCATCGAGCAAATCGAAAAAACCCCCAACATCGAAGTGTGGACTCAAGCGAGCGTCTCCGCCGTGCACGGTGATGCGCGCCTTACCGGCATCACGGTTGAATGTGCTCCCTCCGGCGAAACCAAAGAGCTGCCCGCCTCGAGCATCTTCATCTTTATCGGCGCCCTGCCTCGCACCGAATGGCTTGGCAAGGTTGTCGAGCGCGACGACCGCGGCTTCATCCTTTCCGGCCCGGACCTGATTCGAGACGGCAAACGGCCCGCCACCTGGACGCTCACCCGCGATCCGAACTTGCTCGAAACCAGCGTGCCCGGAATTTTTGTGGTTGGCGACGTGCGCCACGGCTCGGTCAAGCGCGTCGCTTCCGGCGTGGGCGAAGGGGCGGTGGTCGTCCAATTCATGCATCAATATCTGTCCAAGGTCCAATGAGCCCGGACACAAACTCACAAAAGACTTCAGCGCTGAGATTCATTTTTCTTTACTTTAGACTTAGAACTAAGGACTAATAACCCCTAAATGAGCGGCGTCATAGACCAAGCCCACATCGAAGCGCTCGTTCGAGACCTGCGCAATATCCTGCCCTTCGCGGATCAGCATCAGGACGATCTCGAATGGTTCGTTTCGCAGTGCGAGGAGCGCCGCACACCGGTGGGCGAGATTGCGGTCAAGGAAGACTCTCCTGCGGAATTCATGTTCATCATTCTTGAAGGGGAAATGCGCGCCCGGCGCGAAAGCGGTCCGGCGGATGGCCCGGTTTTCACTTCACGCGCGGGCGACGTTACCGGACTTCTGCCTTTTTCCAGATTGAAAATCGTTCCGGTGACGGTTCGGGCGGTTCTGCCGGTGCGCGCGCTTTATTTTCCAGCAAGCAAGTTTCCCGAGCTCTTACACCGTATGCCCGAGCTTTCTCAGCGCCTCGTGGGACTTCTCACCGACCGCGTTCGCAACGTCACCCGCGATGAGCAACAGCGCGAAAAACTGGCCGCCCTCGGCAAACTGTCCGCCGGGCTCGCTCACGAATTGAACAATCCCTCCGCCGCCGCTCGTCGCTCAGCCGCCGCCCTTCACGATTGCCTCGAACGCCTCCGGGCCGCCGGAAGAAACTCCACGCTTCGCGCCGAGGATTGCAGTTTGCTCGCCCAGCGCGAAGACGAAATCCGCGCTTCGCTGAAACCCGCGGACTATAAGGATGAATTCGCCCGCTCCGACCGCCAAGACGCCATTCAATCCTGGCTTGAAGCCCGCGGTGTCGCCGACGCCTGGCGACTCGCACCGCTTCTTGCCGACGCGAATTTCGCCGACGCGCATCTCGAGAGTTTTGCCTCCGCGGCAGGCGCCGCCCTCGGCCCCGAACTCACTCGCTTCGCAACCCTCCTCGAAATGGACCGCATCGCCTCCGAACTCGACAACAGTACCGCGCGCATCTCCGACCTCATCAAAGCCATCAAAGAATATTCCTTCATGGACCAGGCCCCGCTTCAGGAAGTGGACATCAAGTCCAGCCTGGAAACCACGCTGACGATCATGCATCACAAATTAAAGCGCGGCATCACCGTGACCCGCGAATTTGCTCCGGACTTGCCGAAAGTTATGGCTTACGGCAGCGAACTCAACCAGGTTTGGACCAATCTGATCGACAACGCCGCTGACGCCATGGGCAATACCGGGAAACTACTTGTACGTGCCGTCCGCGAAAACGAGTACGTGCTCGTCGAAATCGGTGACAACGGCGCCGGAATTCCGCCGGAAGTTCTGTCCCGCATTTTCGACCCGTTTTTCACCACCAAAGGCGTTGGCGAAGGCACCGGGCTCGGGCTCGACGTCGTGCATCGCATCGTTCAAAAAGCCCGCGGACTGGTGACCGTCAAATCCGTTCCCGGCGACACCCGCTTTCATGTGCGCATCCCGATTCATGCCGCACTGTGATTCGCCTCGTGCGAATGAAGCGCCGGCATAGTCAATGGAGGCCCGAATGGCCGAAACTTGCACGCATCTCGATCAAATCAAGAGCATCAAGCCCAAGACCAAAGGCTGCGAAGAGTGCCTCAAGATGGGCGACACTTGGCTGCATCTGCGCCTGTGTCTCACCTGCGGCCACGTCGGCTGCTGCGACTCCTCGAAGAACAAACACGCCACGAAACACTTTCACGCCACCAACCATCCCGTCGTCCGTTCCCAAGAACCGGGCGAAAACTGGATGTGGTGCTACGTCGACGAACTTATGTTCGAAGAAGACTGATCTCCGCTTTTCTTTCTTCCCGGCATCAAGACCGACGCCACGAGCGCAATCAAGAGCACTCCTCCCACCACCGCCAGCGAAACACTCACCGGAATGTTTACCCAGTGTTCAGCGATCATCTTTCCGCCGATAAAAACCAGCACCACGGCAAGCCCTTCATCCAGGAACCGCAGCCGGTCAAGGATTCCCGCGAGAAGAAAATACAGCGCGCGCAAACCCAGAATCGCCAGCACGTTCGACGTGTACACGATGAACGGATCGCGCGTAATCCCAAAAATCGCAGGAATCGAGTCCGTAGCCAGTGTGACGTCTGTAATTTCAACGAACAAGAGCGCGACAAACAGCTGCGTTGCGAAAAGTTTGCCCCCGTCGCGCACAAAAAATCTTTCGCCATGAAATTCCGGCATAGCCCGTAAGTGCCGCCGTGCGAAGCCCACGATCCTGCTCTTATCCGGGTGCAAATCCACTTGTTTGAAAAGCATCCGGGTTCCCGCGTACACCAGAAATCCGCCCAGTACATACAGCACCCAAGAGAAATGCTCGATTAACTGCGCACCCAGGCCGATCATGATTCCCCGCATCACCAGCGCGCCCACCACTCCCCACTCGAGCAAGCGATGTTGCAGCCGGTCTTCCACCCCAAACGCGCGGAAGATCACCAGAAACAGAAAAAGATTGTCCACGCTGAGCGCTTTTTCAATCAGGTAGCCAGTGAAGAATTCGAGCGCCTGCTGCTCGCCGCGTAAATACAACAGGCCCAATCCAAAAAGCAGGGAAACGCCAATCCACCCGAAACTGGCAATGGCCGCTTCCCGCAGTCCCACCTTGTGCGGTTTCCGGTGAAAAACGCGCAAGTCCAGTACGATCGCAATGAGGATGAAGGTGTTGAAGAGGATCCAGTTGAGCGGCGTGCCCATTACCGGTGCCATGACCAGTGCCATGACCAGCGCTCCCGCGTCAGGGATTGGTGCCGCTTGCTTCCGTGGTGTTCAGGTTCGTAAGCTCCACCCGCGCGGTTTGGCCCGCCTCGATTTTTACGGGAACGTCCCAGCGCACGTGCATGTCTCCGGCGTTGGCTTCGAGGTTGAGCGTCGAAATCCAATAGTCGCCGGGCGGCAGTCCGGAAACCGAAGCGCGGCCTTCCAGGTCCGTATCCACTTTGCGCGCCAGAAATTTCAGCTGCGCCAGCTCCGGCGCGCCGCGCAGCACGCGTTTGTTGCGCGCCGTCTCCAGCGCGTCCCACTTCCTTTGCGGATTGATTTCTTCCATCTCCAGCTCGATTCCCGTCATCGACTCCGGATGGTTGCGAAGGAATTTCATCAGCGCAGCGAGATATTCCTCCCGCAACTTTTTGTACTTCTCAGGGTCTTTGGCGCGGTCCAGGTCCGTGTATTTCGGCTTGGGAAAGCCGGAAGTAACGCCACCGCTGTTCGATCGCTGGTAGGCCAGCAGGAACTCCGGCACGCCCAGAACGTCGTCGGGGGAAATTCGCTTGTCCATGTCCGGGGAGGAGAGATCAAACGTGTCGTGCGCCTTCATCCACGCGCGTAATTCGGCAGAAAACTTCAGGCCGTCAATGAATTCCTCGCGAGACGGAACAGGATCTTTCTCTTCGGCTTCCTTGACAATCTGCGTGTAGCTCTTGGTCAGAAGGTAGAAGGTGAACTGGCGCACCGGCTCGGGCCGCGCCGCCGTAGGCGTAATCCGCGCGCTGAACTCCAGCGCCCCGGTCCTGGCCGCGCCCGTGGTTCTGGCTGCCCCGCGGGAGTCCGTCTGCCCGGCCGCCCCACCGACGAATGCAAAGTTGACCAGCACGAATCCTGAAAGCAGAAGGACGCCGGCAAAGCAAGCTGATTTGCGCATGCCGAAATCGTAGCAGATTGCGCCGAAGTGTAGGCAAGGAACAGTGAACTTACCGGGCACAATCGCGTGAATTCACCGAGGCTCTACGGAGCACAGAGTCGCTCAGAACACCGCTAGTGACGTAGCACGCTCTCGGTCAGCCGCAGATGTTCTTCGATCCTCCCGTCGAATTGAGAGCACTTGTTCGACCGGGGTCCAAAGAAAGACGGATTCAGGCTTCTCTCTCCTGGATGCCCTTAATCATGGATTCGCCAGACGCGTTGTGAGAATTCAGGGTTTGGCCGGATACCGGCCACGGAGCCCGTTCCAGCGGATCACAAAGACATCGACAAACATTTGCAAGCTGTCGCGCATCATGTTGATTTTGGTCGCGGGGGAATGGCCCCACCGCACGGGAATTTCCACGGCGCGTAAGCCGTGATGCCGCGCGAGGTACAGCAGTTCCGGGTCGAATCCGAAACGCTCGATCGTTTGCTGCTCGAAAATAATCTGGCAGCGTTCTCTTACAAAGGCTTTGAAGCCGCATTGGGTGTCCACAAACGGCAGCCACAGGATGAGGCGTACGATTTTGTTGAAAACGATGCCGGCGAATTCGCGGAAGGGTGATTCATGCACGGTGATGAGGCTGCGGTTGACCGCGCGGGAGCCGATGGCCAGGTCGAAGTTCTGCAGCGCACCCACCAGCTTGTCCGCTTCCTCGATGGGAGCCGAGAGGTCGGCGTCGCTGAATAGCACGATGCGGCCGCGCGCTTCCTGCACGCCGTGGCGCACGCTGTAGCCTTTGCCGCGGTTCATGCCGTTCGGAACAACGCGCAGCGTGGGGATTTTCTCCCGAAACGATTCGGCGACGGCGGCGGTGCGGTCTGTCGAGCCGTCATCCACGACGAGGACTTCCACTTCGCGCTGCGATCCTTGCAGGTACGCGGCGATGCGCTCGAGCGTCGCGGGGAGGCGCAGCTCTTCGTTGAATGCGGGAATCACGATCGAGAGTTCAGGTGGGGCGGAGTTCATCGTTCGGGCGGTTTCTGCCAGGCGTGATAGCCGACAAGCGGCACAAAACGGCAGCCTTCCATGGTTTTCGTCGAAAGCTTGCCGGCGCGCTTTTCGATAAGCTGCAACTCCTGATTGTCGGCGGCGCCCACAGGAATGATCATGCGGCCACCTTCGGCAAGTTGCGCAAGGAGCGGCCCGGGAGCCGCCGGAGCTGCCGCGGCGACAAGGATGGCGTCGAACGGCGCAAATTCCGGCAGGCCGAGCGTGCCGTCCCCGCAATGGACGTGCACGTTGAGGTAGCCGAGGCGCTCCAGTTTCTCCGAAGCGGCGGAAGCCAGCTCAGCGCGGCGCTCGATGGTGAAGACTTCCTTCGCGAGAAGTGAGAGTACGGCGGCTTGATAGCCGCAGCCCGCGCCGATTTCCAGAGCTCGTTCGGTGGGGCGAAGACGCAGGGCGGCGGTCATGGCCGCAACGATGTAAGGCTGCGAAATCGTTTGCCCGCTGCCGATGGGCAAGGGGAGGTCTTCGTACGCGCGGGCGCGGACCTCGGGAGGCACAAACTCGTGGCGAGGCACCGACAGCATGGCGCTGAGAACGCAGCGGTCTTCGATGCCGCGCCGGCGCAACTGCTTTTCGACCATTTCGGCGCGCTGGGGCGCGCAGTCCGTGCTCTCAGGCATGCGTGACCGCCGGGGCGTGCTTTTCCCAGGCCCTGGTTTTCAGGATTTCTTCCATTTGCGCGAGCGCGAAGCCGCATTCGTCCTCGCGATTGTAAAAATGAGGAGACAGCCTGACCCCGGCTTTAGGGCGGTAATCCACCAGGATTTCCCGCGCGAGCAGTTCGCGACAAACTTCGTAAGCGTGCGGGCAGTCCACGGAAACCGTTCCGGCGCGCTCGGCCGGATTTTCAGGCGTGTGGACTCGCCAGCCACGCGACTTTGCACCCTCGATGAGGCGCGACGTCGTGCGAATGGATTTTTCTCGGATGGGTTGCACACCGACTTGATTGAGAATGTCGAGTCCAGGCCGGCAGGCAAACAGCGCGGGAATGTGCGGCGTGCCGTTGAGATAGCGATAAGAATCCTCGCGCGAATCGATCGCGCCGGTCTCGAAGGCAAACGGGCGGCGGTGCGCGATCCAGCCGGTAAGCGACGGCTTCAGTTTGGCCCGCAAATCTTCGCGCACGTAGAGGTAAGCGACTCCCGGGCCGCCGCAGAGCCATTTGAGCACGCCGCCAACAGCGAAGTCGGCGTCGAGGGAACGCACATCCACTGGGATGGCTCCCGCAGCCTGGAATGCGTCGAGAATGACGTGAGCACCGACGCGATGGGCGCGTTCGACGATGGCTTTCGCATTGACGATGAAAGAACTGCGAAAAAGAACAAGCGAAATCGGGACCAGCAGAGTGGTTTCGTCAATGGCGGCAAGAAATTTTTCCAGGTCGAAGCCGATGGAATCTTCGGCGGGGATGACCTCGACGCGCGCGCCGTGTCGGCGCTGCTCATGATAGAAGTATTGAATCGAGGGAAATTCGAGATCGACCATCACGATTTTGTTGCGCGGGCCGCGGAAGTCAAAGCAAGAAGCAATCACGGCTTGGGTGAGCGTGACGTTCTGATGTAATGAGATTTCGCCGGGGCGCGCGCCAATCAGCGGAGCGATTTTGTCGCCCACACTGACGGCCATCTCCCACCAGCCTTCTTCCCAGGCTCGCACGCCGCGCTCGGCCCAGGAATCGGCATAGGCGCGCATTTCGTCGTACACGCCGCGCGGCATCGCGCCGAGCGAGTTGCTGATCATATACGTGGCGCGCTCCAAAATCGGAAACTCGCCGCGCCATTTCAGAAGGTCGTCCACGGACTACTCTCCACGGTCAGTTGTGCGGGGATAATTCCTTCTCCAAACAAAGTAACACACCGTAAGGAGGGCGAGCCAGGGGACGCCTGCGCGAAGGGTGATGCGGAAGCCAGGGACCCACCACGTGGAAACCAGCACGGCGAGGACGCCTGCAAGCCCCGCGAGAGAGGCCCAAGGCCCAGTCGGACCGATTCGAAGATACGGTTTCGCGTAACGCCGGTGATGCCGACGAAAGACCAAGTGAGTCAAAAGAGTCATCAGCCAGGCAAACAGCGCCCCGAAAGTGCTGAGGCCAATCATAAAAACGAACAAGGAATCCTGGAAGTACCTTGACAAGAACATGGCCGCGACCATGCCGCCACCGGAAGCGAGGACGGCGATCATCGGCATACCCTTCTTGCTCAAGCTGCCCAGGGCTCGAGGAAGATAACCGCCGCGCGCCAAGGAAAATCCGAGGCGCGCCGCAAAATACAAGTTGGCAACCGCGCTAGAAAGCGCGGCAGTCAGGACCACAAAATTCATGATGTGGCTTGCGGCGGGAATGCCAACGGTTTGGAAAACGCGGACAAAGGGGCTTGCGCCCATATCAATCTGCGTCCAAGGGACAATGCCAACCACCAAGGCAAGTCCGGCAACATAAAAAAGGACGAGCGCGGCGACGGTGTTGCGCAAAGCTTTGGGAACAGCCTCTTTGGGATTGGCGGCTTCGCCGGCGGTGCTCCCCACCACCTCGATTCCAAAAAAGCTGAACAGGCCCATTACGACCCCGAGCCCAACCCCCTTCCATCCGTTGGGAAGGAAACCGCCATGCGCGGTGAAATTCGCGAGACCGACTCTGGGAAATCCGACACCAAAGAGCAAAGCAGAGCCCAAAAGGAGAAATGCAAAAATAGTCACGACTTTGATCATCGAGAGCCAGTATTCGAAGGTGCCGAGATTCTCGATGTTAATCGTGTTGACGTAGAGAACGAGGAAGGAGAAAAGGCTGATCCACACCCACGACGGGACATTAGGAAACCACAGCCGGCAATAAATGGATGCAGCGACGACTTCACTGCCGACGACGACCATCATGCAGAGCCAATAAGTGAGTCGGATCGCGAATCCCGCCCAGGGATGCAGATACACTTCGGCAAAAAGGCCGAAAGAACCGGCCGTCGGATGGGCGGCGGACATTTCTGCGAGAGCCCACATCATGGGAAGGGCAATCAAGGCGGCGGCGACGAAACTCAGAACGACTGCCGGGCCGGCGAGTCCGACAGAGATAGCGCTGCCGAGGAACAAGCCAGTGCCGATGGTGCTTCCCAGGCCCAGCATGGCGAGTTGCGCGGGAGATAGATTGCGCCGCAAGCCTGATTCGCGCGCAACGATGGTTGTGGAACGGCTGTCATCCGCAACTGCCGGGATCCCGAAAGAGGGCTCGTTCATGGCGAGGCATCGTAACAGAAACGCACGCAACCTTCTTCTATTGACCCGAACTCACGACCTGAACGATAGGACAGTGAACGAACCGAACACAGACTGTCCTTCGAGAGGCTCGCGCCGGTTCGGCGGCATTTCTAGAATCAATGTCGTGGCGAGAGACCGCAGCGGCGCCACGGAGGCGTTCATGAAGGCCCTGGTTGCACTGATTGTCATATATATCGGCACGTTCTTCCTCGTGATCCAAGGATCCTCGCAAAATTCCGTGCAAACATCGCAGGGTTCGCAGAACAACGCCTCCGTACAGCCGAATTTGAATATCGACCGAGTCAAGGAAGCCGACATCCGCTCGTTGATGGAACTGGTGGGCGCGCGCGACATCGTGCAGGACGGCGCGAATAGTGCCGTGGAACAGTCGCGCGAGAAACTGCTGGCCACCGTGCCAAGCAACAACAAGGGCCAAGCTTTTGTAAATGCGTTCGCGACCAGTTATCAGAAGAAATTCGACGCTGACCAAGTGACCGACCAGTTGGTCGGAATCTATGACAAGCACTTTACCGATGACGAGGTCAAAGCACTCTTGCAGTTTTATGGTTCGCCTATAGGCCAGAAAGTGGCGGCAGAGATGCCGAAGATCAACCGGGAAATCCAAGCCGCGGTGCGCCAGGCAAGCGGAAAAGCCGCGCAAGAGGCGCTTGCCGAAGCCAAACAGGAAAACCCGGGAGTGGGGCAGTCGGCGCGGCTCGGCAATGGCCAAGGAAAATTCCAGCAGCGCCGCGCGCAACGCCCGCAAACGCAGGCCGCGCAGCTGGAGGACCCTCAATAGAAAAGGTTTGCATCCGGAGTTGAACAAAAAAGCGCTTCCCGGAGACTAGAAGCGCTTTTTAATTTTGACGTCGATGCCGAACGTGCCGTTCTGGTCGCGCAAGCCGACGATGGAAACGTTGCGGTCCACGTTGTACTCCACCTGAATAACCTGCTCTTGCGTCGAGCTGACATTCGAAACGTACGTGATGGTGAGATTGCGAGCGACCTGCTGCTCGACGGTGACGCGGGCGCCCGCGTTTTGTCCTGAGCCCGTGGAACCGAGTTCGGTCAGCCCGGGGTCCACGCGAAAGCGAGTGATGCCAAACAATCGCTCGAGGCGGCCTCCCAACTGACTGGAGACGGCCTCCGAGAGAATTGCGGAGGCGCCGGACGCGCCGGTTTGGCCCGTGCCGCCGCTGCGGGCCGCGGCCTCGGAAGTGGTCTGCCCCAAGGCCAGCAGGGTAATGACGTCATTCTCAGGCAAAGGGGGGTCGGAACGATAGGCAAGCGCTAGTTTGCTGGCGGGGCCGTTGAAATTCAAAGTGATCTCATACTGCTCGATCGTGGTGGTGGCTTCGACGTTGAGGACGGGATCGAGGCGAAAGGGATTGGCAAAATTCAAATCGCCGCGCGTCACGCGATAGCGATTACCCGCAAAATTCATATCGCCGGAGAGGATGTGGATGTGCCCGAGAAGGATGGGATGCTCCCAGGTTCCGCGCACGCGGAGACTGGCCTCGGCCTGGAGTTGCGCGCCGGGCCATTCCATCCGGGCGTCGGGGGCGGATAGCCCTTCAACTTCGAACTGCAAATTGCGCAGATAAGAAGAGGTGGTTGAGGGACCGGAGATTCCTTCTTTTGCCGAGACCAGCATTCCGGCGACCTGCAGGCTTTGCGTGAGAGTGACGCGCTCGACGATGACGCGGCCGGAAAGGACGGCGTTGCTGGTCGTGCCGGTAAGCCGGAGCGCGCCTCCAGCAAGCCAGCTCATGCCCTCGGGATAGCGGATGCGGACGCGGTCGGAGCGAACGTTAATGTCATAGCGAAGAGGCGTCTCGGCGTAATTGACGCTGCCGGCAAGATGAAGCGTGCCTCCGCCGGATTCCGCGCTAACGTTTTCAAAATGGAGGCGGGTCGCGTCGAAAACCAGGTCTCCCTGCATGGTGCTGAGGCCCGTGGGGAAATCCGCGACGCGAGCGGAAGCATTTTCAATGTGCACACGCCCGTTAATGCGGGGCCGGTCGAGGGTTCCCTCGAAGGAAGCGTTGATTTGGGCGGATCCACGCGCATCCAAATCCGGGGCGTAACCGCTGAGGAGCCGAAGATCCAATGCGCCGTTCAGCCGCAGTCCCAAAACGCCGCGCCCTGTAAATTGGACAGACCCTGCAATCTGGAGGTTCGTATCCTTGCCTTGAAATGTGACGGGCTCGATCTCGAGGGAGTCCCGTGATGACCGAAAGTGGACAGCGCCCGTGTTCAGCAACTGGACATTCGCGTACTCCATCGCCATTCGGGAGAAACTTGCGTCCACCACGATGCTCTCCGGCCGGCGAAGCGCGCCATTCACTGCAATATCGCCATCGGCATTGGCATGCCCGCTGAAATCTTTCAGGTGCAGAGCCGTGAGCAAGAAAGGATCCAAGTCGATGTTCTTGATGGAGACTTTTCCGTTCAGGTTGTAAGGCTCTGCCAGTGCGAGCGTATAGCCGCCGGATATTTCTCCGGTGGCCATGGCGGAGGAAAGCTCGAGATGCGCGGTGGCGCCATCGGACTTCAAATTGCCTTCGAAGCTGCCAATGACGGACTGACCGACGCGGAGGTCCACAACGCGAAAGGTTCCTTCGCCTGTGGGCGCGAGAGAGGAGCCCTGGGCTTTCATCCGAAAGCTCAACTGTCCACCTACCGGCAAACGTCGTGTTTGCAGTTTTTCAAAATTCTCGAGCGGCAGCCCCGCACCTACTAGTTCGGCCGAAAAGGTCTGGGCGTTGAAACGATAGCTCGCCGAACCGGTAATGATTCCGGCGCCGCGGCCGCTTTCTTTGCCGGGCGGGAAGAATCGCAATTCCGCGTTGGCAATGTGTGCTTCCTCCTTGGAGAGAATGAGCTGCCCGCGAAGGCGGTTGAAAGAAAGGCTGTAGACCGTGGCATCGGCAAGATCGAACAGGCCGGTAACGGTGGGCTCGGCACGCGTGCCTCGGCCGTGAAACTGGCCGGTCATCAGACCCTTAACGGGATAGGACATTCCTAGAAACTGCTCGAGGTTTTCGGTGGGAACTTTTTCGAAGCTGACGTCGGCGGTCCAGTCGTTTTTGGGCCGGAGATCCCATCGGGTCAAAGAGAGAGCTGCTTCGATGACCGCTTTCATTTGTCCCCGCCGGGCGGTGCCATTTGCAAGAATGAATTGTGAGGGCGAATAGGTGAGATCGCCTTCGAAGGAATCCAAGAAAACGCCGTCGTAGCGAGCCTTTTCCCCTCGGACATGTCCTTGAAACGTGGCGCCGGAGGATGGACCGGTCATCTTCCCATCCCATTTGACGCTGCCGGAAATGGGCTGAGCCGCTTCCTGCGATGTAGCTTCTCGCACGCCGTTGATGAAATCCTTATACGATTCGAGGGCTTGCGCTTCAAACCTCACATTGAGCGCGGAATTATGCCGAGCAAGAAGGCCGTCGATGGTTCCGCGGGAAGAGGGCGTCTCGAATTCTCCGCCGGGAGCGATGGAAAGCGTGCTTGGATCGTAACGGTAGTGGAGTTGCCAGGACCCGCGGACTGGCTGATGGTGTTCGGCAAGCGGTTCGGGATAATCCCAGGAGGTTTTGGCGAAGATCTCGAAGTGGCGGAAGGGGCCGGTCCAGGTTTCGACCGAGTCGGCCGAAATGCGCGAATCCCAATGCAACTCCTCTACGGGGAAATTATGGTGTTCGATGCAAGGCAGAATAGGCGCTAAGTTCATTCCCTCGACGTGAGTCTGTGCACGGAATTTCAGCCCGTCCCAAATCGTGTTCACGCGGCCGGTCACGCTGCCCCCAAACGCACCGGCATAGAAGTCGGGAATTTCGAGACCGGCCTTGTCCAGGTGATAAGTGCCGCGGCTGATGAGGCCCTTGGCGTGAAAGATCTCGTAAGGCAAAGCGATATCTTGCGAAGAATAATTGCCGGTGCCCTTGAGCTGATCCTTGGACCATTGCCCTTCGCCGTGAATATCGACGCGGCCCGCCGGCACATCGGGATCGCGGAGCGTATCGCGGATGTCGGCGAGTTCCACCCATCCGCGGTAACGGAAGGTCCACTTCGGATCCGCGAAGCCGTTCACCTCCGCGTTGGCATCGAGCCGGGAATGGCCGGAGGTAAAGACTCCCTGTTCGAGCGCAAAACCATCGGGCCAGAGCGAGAATTTCGCCATCACCCCTACAGGAAGCGGCATGTAGCGCTTGGAATTGAATTCGACGGCCTGCCATTCCAGGTTGCCAAGGTACAGCGGACGCTCTTCGGTGCCACCCGCATCCAGTGAGAAACGGAGGTCTCCGCCGTGGACGGTGATGGGACTTTTCACATCGTTGAAAAGAACCCAGCCGTTCGTGAGCGAAAGACGATGAATACGCAGTTGGAACAGGGTGTCGTTCCAAGGCCGCCTGGCGGAAGCAGGGCGCGGGAGCGAGGGAATGTTGGTGGCGCCGTTCTTGCCGACCATGATATGAACATTCGGCTGCTGAACCAGGAGCTCATTCAGGGAAACTCTTCTGCCCCAAAAGGAATCGATGCGCAGTGCAGCCTGGACCTCGTCGGCAGAGAAAAGAGGCTCGGTGCCGACAGGCTCGGTCCCGTGAATCACCAGGTGATTGAGGATTACGCGCATGGAGAGCCAGCGAATGGACATGGAACGAAATTCGACTTTGCCGCCGGTCGCGTGTTCCAGGCGGGCAATCAGGAGGCGCTCGATGAGGGGATTGCCAGCTCCGCTGGCAAAGAAGATCATTACGCCCAAAATCGCGAGAACGGCCAACACCCAGGGTGTGTGAATGACCCAGGTCCAAATCGGGTGGCGGCGGCTCCCGTTCATTTCGCCACCTCATCAAGAAATTTCTCAACGTGAAGGCGCAAGCGGCTTTCCTTCAGCCATAGCTCGGCCTGCTGGTTGATGCCGTTCTGGATGAGCGCTTCTTGAATGGAGTCGCGCGCGGCGTCGAGCGTAGGCGGTTCCTGGCCGCGGGCCTTGGCCCGGGCCACGACGGCGGTCTGGTAAAAATCTTCAATCTCCTTTGGATCTACCTGCACCGCAGGACGGAAACGGGAGTCGAGGTAGTTGCTCAAGTAGAGTTGCGATGCCACCATGGCGCGCACTTCCTGCTCCCTAAGGCCTGCCTGCTTCCTCTTCGCTTCGTATTCCTCTTCCGAGCCAAACGACTCCCGGACGCGGCTCCAGCCATGGTCGATGTCCGCTTCGGAGGGACGCGGCGAATGCGAGACATCCGCCTCAGTTCGAACGATCCATTGATCGACGAGGCGGTCCAGAATCTGCGTGTCCGTTTCTGATTTGCCATCGAGGAGTTGCTGGTAACGGCTAAGAGCGCGAACATCGCTCAGCAGGATGACGTCGTTTTCGACGCGAGCGGCGATGCGGTCCACAACTTCTTGCGCTGGAAGCCAAACGGACGTGGCAGCGACGGCGGCCGCAAGGAACATTCCGCGAATAAGAAAGCCGCGCATCAGAATGTGGATCCTAGGTTGAAGAAGATTTGAAACCCGGTCAGGCGCGTGCTCTTTTGGCCAAGCGAATTGGCCACGCAACTGGGGGTATTCGAGGGGCAAGGAATTGGGACGATGAAAAGAGGGCGGTTGAGCTGGTAACCGAGGTCGACTCGAATGGGACCGACCGGCGTTTTGTAACGGAAGCCGAGCCCGGCAGTGTGGGAGAAGTAGTTCAGCTCGTTCGAGCAATTCGTTACGCACACCGGCAGATTGGTGGGGCTGGGGGGCAGCGTCGGATTTTGCAGTGCAAGAGTCGGGGTGGGTAAATTCGTGCGAAAGGAGATGCGGCTCAAACGGCTGTATACGTTGCCGCCGTCGTAAAAGAGGGCTCCGCCAAGCGCCGTTCCTATGAACGGCAAGCGCATGGGAAAGCGAAACTCCTGGTTGAGCACGAGCATGGCCTGGCCGCCAACTGGAAAGCCAGTAATGGAGTCGCGCGGTCCCGCTTGATTGAGTGCGAAGCCGCGAAGGGACGTGCCGCCGCCCCCAAAGAAGCGTTCCGGCAAAGGAATGACCGTGGGAAGAGGTGGGGTGGTGGGAGCGGGAAATGTGAGCGACACGGTGTCACGATATGGCGCAAGAATTCCAAACCGAAAGGAGCGCGCGAAACTGAATCGGCGCTTGATGGGATGATAGGTGGAATTCTGATAGTAAAAGCGCAGGAAGCTGGCGCTGGAGCCGAAATAGGTATCGGCCACGCCAAAATCGGCGCTGTTGAAGCTGCCCTTGGAGGCATCGGCGGGATTGTCGCGCGAGTCGCGGAACCACGTTACGCCAAATTGGGAAACCAGAGTAGGTGCATTGAAGAGCGGGATTTCCTGGCTAGGGATCTTCAGATCCGAGACGCGCACCTGTCGGAAGGCGTAGCGAAACAGCACGGAGGTCAACGAGCTGACTTGATCGGTTAACTGGACCGAGCCTTCGTAGCGCTGTTCGGTGAAGGTATTGATGTCGCGAGTCTTCTCGGCGAAGGCCGTGGCCTGAAAACTGAGATGGGGATTTGCAAACGTATTGGGGTCCGAATAGCCAAGTAAGGCGCGGCCCTGGAGGGTACTGCCACGGAGTTTAAGAGAGAGGGTGTCGGCGCGCCCCGTCAAGTTGAGCTTGCTGATTTCGAGTATGCCTCGGGGAGCCGCTTCCACTTGTCCGCCCGTTGGATTCGTGGTGCTGGCGAGACGTTGGACTTCGAAGCCGCCGCCGTAGGCCAGAGTGTAGCGCTTCGCCTCTTCGACCAGAACCGCGATGTCTTTGTCCACATCGGTTCCGGCTGGATTCTGCGGCTCGATGGTAACGCGATTAAAGACGCCGAGGTTGTAGAGGCGGCGCTGGGATTCGACCACGTCGCCTTCGCGCAAAGGCTCCTGCGGCTTGATGCGAACCTCCCTGCGAATGACCCCCAAGCGCGTGTGTTCATAGCCGGTGATCAAAACGGCGCGGACGCGCGTCTGCGGTCCTTCTTCGATGCGGTATACCAGCCGCACCGCGTCGGCTTGCTCCGCGGGCAGTTTGGCCCCTTTCTTCGATTCTTCCTTTTTTGGAGTCGCGGAGGAGGACCCGTTGTGAGTGCTCGAGGAGGTTTCAGGCTCCGATGCATTCGAGGCGCTTGGCGGAACACGTTCCGCGGTGGCTGAGAAGGTTGCTTCGGGAAAGCCTTCGTTGAAATAAAGAGCAAGGATATTGTCGCGGTCGGCGGTGACGCCGAAATCGGAATAGGGTTGCCCAGGGGTGGAGCCGACGACACCCAACAACTCCTGTTCCTTGAAAGCGTGAATTCCTTGAATGCCTAGGGAAGCTACTCGCGTCTGCTTGCCTTCCTGAATCGTAAAGCCGATATACAAATCTCCTTCCTTACCCTTGTAATTGTCTTTCACGTCCGGCGTGACCTTCGCGTCGAGAAAGCCGTTCGCTTGATAAAGGGTTTGCATGGATTGCGCATCGGCATCTACGAGACGCCGGCTGAAACGTCCCGGCGAGCCGAATGCCCCCTGGAAGATTTGCAGCCGGCTCTTCAGCAATTCCGTGTCGAAGTATTTGTTTCCAGCAAGCTCGATGCCTATGAGCTTGTGCTTGTCGCCTCGCTCGACGGTGTAAGTGATCGTCTCCTGAGTGCCTTGCCAGAGGCTGGTCTTCACATCGCGCATCTCGATCTTGTAGCTGACGTCGGCGTCGAAATACCCTTGGCGCTCCAGACGCTCGCGAATGTTGCGCTTCCCTTCTTCGAGAAGGTCGGGATCGACTGCGCCCTCCTGGTAAATGGGAATCAGTTTCTTTAGTTCGCCTTCGGAGAACTTCGCACCGCTGACGGAAACTTCCACGCGAGGCCCTTGCGTCGCTTCAAGGGAAATCGCGACGGAGCTCTTTGCCGCGTCGTAGTCGCCCCGCCGGACCGTGACATGCGAGCTAAGATGGCCTCTCTTGGCAAGAAATTTCCTGACGCGATCGGTGCCGCGTTGCAAACGGGCCGAAGTGACGGCCTGGCCAGGCTTCATTTTGGAGCGCGACACAAGGTCCGCATCTTTGTATGCCGTGTCATTCTTTAGTTGGATGCCGGAAACGTGTGCTCGCGGACCCGGCTTCACGTGAACGACAATATCCATTTGGTGGGTATCGGGATGAGGCAGCGCTTCGGCCGAAACTTCCGCCCGGTACAAGCCTTCCTCGCGAAGAGTCTCGCGCAATCGCTCCAGCGCTTCGTCCACGGTTTGCTTCTGGTAGGTTTGCCCGAGGCCAATTTGCATCGCGGCCGCGGCGGAGGCTTCGGTCGGCGGGGGCTCCAGTCCTTCGAGGCGCACTAGGTTGAAGAACAGGTTTTCCCGGGCCACGAAGTCCAGCCGGAGGCCGTCGGTCACTGGCGCCACTAGGGCCTTCAGGTCCGCATAATTCCCGGTCTTATAGAGGGCTCGCAGACTCTCCGCGACTTTTTCGCGATCCAGCGGCTTCCCGATTTCCACCGAGATGCCTGAGGGCGATTCCGCCAGGACCTTGCTATCGGACTCGCGCACAATGCGAACCGCAACGATCACCGGCTCGCTTGTCCCTTTCCCGGAAGCCGTGACCTGCCGAGTTGGCGATTGGGAATGGCTCACCGTAGCTCCCAAAAGGAGACCAAACGCGACAATTCCCCACGACCCAATGATTGAGTCCAATTTCATGCGTTCTTTGGTTCAGACGAAAGCGTAGCACAGGGGCGTTGCCTCGCCTCTGCCCTTTGGCGCTATGATGTTACTTGGGAGGCCTGTCTGATCGGCCAGTAGGGACCACACCATCCGTGAACGATTCTTTCCTGGAAAAATACTCCCGCCAGATGCTCTTTGCGGGGATTGGCCCGGAGGGGCAGCGCCGCCTGCTCGCCTCGCGAGCAACCATCGTCGGGTGCGGAGCGATCGGAGCTGCAGCGGCGAACCTGCTGGTTCGTGCGGGAGTCGGGCGCGTCAAGATTATAGACCGGGACTTCGTCGAGCCTTCCAACCTTCAGCGTCAAACACTGTTTGATGAGTCGGACGCCCAAGATGCCCTGCCCAAGGCCATTGCGGCCGAACAGAAACTGCGCGCTATCAATTCCGGCGTTGACATAAAAGGGGTTGTTGCGGATCTCCGTCCGCAAAACGCCGAAGAACTTCTTTCCGGCTGCGACCTAATCCTGGACGGGACGGATAACTTTGAAACGCGCTTCCTCGTCAATGATTTTGCGGTGAAGTCCGGGCGACCCTGGATTTACGCCGCGGGAGTTGCAAGCTACGGCCTGACCATGACCATCCGGCCGGGAAGCACGCCTTGCCTCGCCTGCCTTCTGGAATCCGGGAAGTCCTCGCATACACTGGAGGAAACTTGCGACACGATTGGCGTGCTGGGGCCCATCGTGAACCTAGTGGCCTCCTGGCAAGTTGCGGAGACGTTGAAGATCCTGACCGGTCACCCTGAAGCGCTCCACGGGCGGTTGATTTCCTGCGACGTTTGGACCGCTCGGGCGCAATCGATTCGCTTGGCGCGGAATCCGGAATGCCGGGCTTGTGCTAGGCACGACTACAGCTATCTGGCAGGAGAGGCGCAACCGCATATCACGCTCTGCGGGCGTGATTCGGTGCAGATTCATGAGCGCAGCCGGGCTGTTAACCTTGCCGAGCTTGCCCTTCGCCTGCAGCCGGTGGTTAACGACGTTCGACAGAACGATTTCCTGATTCGCTTCCGCGTCGCGCCTTATGAAATGACGGTCTTTGCGGACGGCCGCGCCATTCTGAAAGGTACGAAGGACCCGGCCGTGGCCCGCACGCTCTACGCGCGGTATCTGGGCGCCTGAGGCGCTCGGATGGCCGGCTCGAGGTTCAACGGGGGTGGCCGGAGCGTCCGAACGAGGTTCGCATACTGGAGCGATCCAGATTCTCGCGCAAGTTCATCAGCGTCAGGAAAGTACTCAGGATGCGGGCCTTCAGGTCATCGGTGAGGTGTAAGCCGCTCGTTGCCACCCGCGCCAAGCGCTCTCCATGTTCGGTGATAAAGCGCATGATTTCGCGCTGGCGCTCCTGCGGCGCATTGCCAAGCGCCGTTTCGCGACGCATCTCCCCGCAGCTCGTTTCCAAGGCCAATGTGAAATGCAGCACGCACAACTTCTGCTCGGCGAGTGCCGGGGGCGAATCGTTCTTGCATCCCGCAATGTGGCAGGTTGTTCCCATGGGGACCTGGGGCGCAGCACGATAAGTAACATTCCCTGAAACGAAAATCCAGTGGTCATCGGACCAGATGCGCTGAATCTTACATGACCGGAGCTTTGGCTTCCGGCGGCCCCTTGGGGGCCTTCCACGAAACCTTTTGCTTTTTCGGTTGACAAGAATATGCATCGACGTGTATAAATATGCAAAGGCAAGCAAACTGGCCATGGGCGCGGGAAAAACATTTCGGCAAGGACAGATTCTCCGGCTGGTGACCGGCGAGCGCATCTCCAACCAGGAAGACCTGCGCCGGCGCCTGGCCGCGCAGCAGATGCGCGTCACCCAAGCCACGCTCTCCCGCGATTTGCAGGAGCTTCGCCTGGTAAAAACGCACGAGGGATACAAGCAGACTTCCGGCTTGCCGGAAGAGCCGACGCCGTTGCCTCCGCTGGCCCGGGCGCTGGCGGAGTTTCTGCTGGACATTCGCCCGGCGGAGAATCTTCTGGTGCTGAAAACGCCTCCCAGTGGCGCACAGCCCCTGGCGGCAGCCGTCGACGGATCGAAATTCACGGAGATCGCCGGGACCATCGCCGGTGACGATACCGTATTGATCATTACTCCCAACAAGAAGACGCGCGAGTCCCTCCAGAAAAAGATTGAAGCCCTGGTGAAATGAGAGATCCCAGACAAATCGCAGTTGTAGGTGTCACGGGCTATAGTGGCCTCGAGTTGGCACGCATTTTGCTGCGCCACCCTGCGGTCGAGACCCCGACTTTCTACGTTCGGGATGCCAACGGCACAAAATGCCTCTCGGAGCGCTTTCCCCAGTTTCGCGGCTGGGGTGAAGCGCCATTGCGCGCGCTTTCGGTTGAAGCGATTACCTCGAGCAATGCGGGAACGGCGTTTCTTGCGACTCCGCATGAAGTTTCGGCCGAATTAGGGCCGGCTTTGCTGAAGACGGGTTTGCGGGTGGTGGATTTGAGCGGTGCTTTTCGCTTTCAAGACCCTCAAACGTTCACTTCCTGGTACAAATTGCCGGCGCCCCATGCGGATTGGATGGCCGAAGCGGCCTACGGCATCCCGGAGCTTTATTCCAAGGAAATTGCCGCGGCCCGGCTGGTTGCCAATCCGGGCTGTTACGCGACGAGCGTCATCTTGGCCTTGCGGCCGCTCACGGATTCGGGCTGGATCGCACCAAATACCGCGGTTGTCTGCGACTGCAAGTCCGGCGCCAGCGGAGCCGGCAAGGATCCGCGCCGCGACCTCCACTTTGTAGAAGTGGATGAGAATTTCAAGGCCTACGGCCTGTTTACCCACCGCCATACGCCCGAAATTCTCGAACACACGGGCCTGAGCGAATCTCAGGTCGTGTTTTCGACGCACCTTTTGCCGCTCGCGCGCGGGATTCTCTCGACCGTCTACGTAACGCTCGATCAGGAGAAAACCGCCGCTGAAGTAGAAACTCTGTTTCGCCAGTTTTATGCAGGAAAGCCGATGGTGCGTGTCTGGCCGGCAGGCACGCTGCCGGAGCTGCAGCACGTCGCACACACGAACTTTTGCGACATCGGTTTTGTGCTGGATTCTTCCGGACGCCGCCTGGTCCTGGTCTCCTGTCTCGACAATCTCGGGAAAGGCGCTGCCGGCCAAGCGGTGCAAAATCTGAACCACATGCTGGGCATCGAGGAGCAAACGTCACTTCAATGAGAATCGTAATCAAATTCGCTGGAGCATTGCTCGAAGACGACGCGACGGTGCGTGAACTCGCGCGCCAGGCCGCCGCGCTCGCACGAGAGGGTCACGAGATCCTGGTGGTTCACGGAGGCGGCAAGCTTTTCACCGCCACCCTGAAGCGCATGGCCATTGAAAGCAAGTTTGTCGGCGGCCTGCGCGTCACCGACCGCGAAACGCGCGACGCCGCGATCATGGTTTTCGCCGGCTTGCTCAACAAGAAAGTGGCTGCCGCGATCTCCGCTGAAGGCCAGCCTGCGGTCGGAATCTCCGCGGCCGATTCCCGCTGTTTCCTGGCCGAGCCCATGGTTCACAATGAAGTGGAAGGCAGCCTGGGTTTCGTCGGCTATTTGACGGGATTGAATTTGCCGTTCATCGAATCGCTTTGGCGCGAACGGTTGGTTCCCGTCGCCCCTTGCCTCGGCATCGGCTCGGACGACGAGATCTACAACATCAATGCCGACCATATGGCCGCGGCGTGCGCGGAATTCCTCCATGCGGACCAGTTGATCTATCTCACCGATGTGGCGGGCGTATTAGACGGGGAAAAGACTCTGTCCGTAGTTGATTGCCTCGAGATTGATCGCCTGGTGCAGACCCGCGTGGTTTCGGGCGGCATGGTGCTGAAGCTCGAGGCTGCCAAGCGTGCGATCGAAGGCGGCGTGCGGCAGGTTCGCATTGTGGGAGGCACAACTCCAGAAGCTCTGCTGCTTGCTTCTCACGCGAAAGAAGCCGGGTCCGTACCGGGCACCCGCGTGTTGCAGCACTTTCACGCCGCTGCGCAGGCGGCTTTCACGGCTGCATGATGCGCAACTTCTCCAAGAAAAGCTCGAAGATCGAACCAGCGCGAAAGACCGCGAAATTCTCTGCCTCCGGCTCCAAGCCGGACCCGCGCCTGCTGGACGCCGAGAAATTTCTTCTGCCCACCTACAAGCGTCCGGCCGTCATCATGACGCATGGCAAGGGCGCGTACGTTTTCGACTCCACGGGCAAAAAGTATCTGGATTTCCTTGGCGGCATTGCCGTCAACGCGCTCGGCCACGCGCATCCGCGCATCGTCAAAGTGATTCGCCGCGAAGCCGAGCGCGCCATTCATCTTTCCAACCTCTACCACAACGCATTTCAGGGCCCGCTGGCGCGCAAGCTCGCGGAATGGTCCGGGCTCGACCGCGTGTTCTTTGCCAACAGCGGCACCGAAGCCATCGACGGCGCTATGAAGTTGGCGCGGCTGGCTGGCCGCAATCCGGAAGAGCCGGCTGGCACGCCCGCGAAGAAACACCGCTTCCTGGCTTTGGAAAATTCGTTTCATGGACGTACGTTTGGCGCCGTCAGTGTTACGGCCACCGAGAAATATCGTTTGCCTTTTGCTCCCATCGTCCCCGGCGTGGAGTTTGTTCGCTTCAACGATGTCGATGATCTCGAGGCGAAATTCGACGAGACGGTCTGCGCGATGGTTCTGGAAACCGTTCAGGGTGAAGGCGGGATCTATCCCATCCGCGAAGCGTTCTGGAACCGCGCACGCAGCATCGCCACGCAGCACGGCGCGCTGCTGATTGCCGACGAAATCCAGTGCGGCCTCGGCCGCACCGGCCGGTATTTCGCCTATCAGAGATTCTCATCGAAACCGGATATCGCCTTGGTGGCGAAGCCCCTGGCCGGAGGGCTTCCCCTTGGCGCGATTCTTACGACCGAGGCCGTCGCCTCGCGCGTGTCTCCCGGGATGCATGGAACGACCTTTGGCGGTGGCCCGCTTGCCTGCGCGGTCGCGCTGGAATTGCTCAGCATCATCGAAGACGAAAGGCTTCTCGAGAATGTCCGCGCTCGCGGCGCGGAACTGCGCGCAGGGCTGACAAATCTGGCGTCGCAATTCGATTTCATCCGCGAAATCCGCGCGGAAGGCTTGATGATCGGCATCGAGCTTTTCGTCGAAGGCGCGCCGTTCGTGAATGAAGCCATGCAGCGCGGTCTGCTGATGAACTGCACGCACGACTTCACGCTTCGCCTCCTGCCGCCTTTCATCATTACGGAGGCGCAGGTCCGCGAATTCCTGAAACTCTTCGAAATCGTTCTCGAAAAAGCTCCAAAGCATGCCGCCGCCCCGGATTCCGGCAACGCCGCCGGGCCGGGACGCGTGGCTCACGCCGCGGCTAGGGGATAAACCGAATGACTGCCACACCTCTCGTTGCACCTATTTCATTGTCCACCGACCTGCTCACGGGAGCGGAGTGGAGTCCGGCGCACACGCGCGAACTGCTGCATCTCTCGGCGGACATCAAGGCGCGGCCGGTTCGTTACGCCTCGACGCTGCACGGCAAATTCATTGCACTCATTTTTGAAAAGCCCTCTTTGCGCACCCGCGTCACTTTTGATGTCGGCATTCAAAGCATGGGCGGAGCAGTGGTCTTCCTCGACCACACGCAAGCGTCCGCTTCACTCGGCAAGCGCGAGTCCATTGCCGACGTCGCGCGCAATCTCGATCGCTGGGTGCACGGCATCGTGGCACGCGTCTACTCGCAAAAGGTGCTTGAAGAAATGGCGGCGAACGCTACCATCCCGGTAATCAACGCACTCTCCGACAAATTCCATCCGTGCCAGGCGCTGGCGGATTTCTTCACGCTTGAAGAACGGTTCGGCGCTCTCCGCGGCTTTAAGCTGACCTATGTCGGCGACGGCAACAATGTGTGCCATTCGCTGATGTATCTTGCGGCGCGGCTGGGCGTTCATATGCGCATTGCCACGCCGCCGGACTACGCGCCGGCGCCCGAAGTGGTTGCCGACAGCAGGCGCGTCGCGCGCGAGACGAAGGCGAAGATCGAGCTGGTGCATGATCCACGCGAAGCAGTCCATGGCGCGATGGCTGTTTATACCGACGCCTGGACCAGCATGGGCTTTGAGGCCGAAGAAGAAACTCGCACGAAGATTTTCGAGCCGTTTCAGGTCAATCCGGAGCTGATGTCGCTTGCGGCACCGGATGCCGTTTTCATGCATTGCCTGCCGGCGCATCGCGGGCTCGAAGTTGCGCCGGAAGTGCTGGACGGGCCGCAATCGGTGGTCCTCGACCAATCCGAGAATCGCATGTACGTGCAGAAAGCCATTCTGCACACTCTGTTCTGATTTTCCGATGCACTCGTTTGCCTTATACCGAGTTTCATTTGTAGGGGCGCAGCACCGCTGCGCCCTATCTTGGCAACCACCAATCGCATGAGAGGAATTGTGAATCAGCAAAGAAGCAAACCGAAGAAAGTTGTACTTGCCTACTCCGGAGGCCTCGACACCTCCATCATCATTCCCTGGCTGAAGGAAACCTATGGCTGCGAAGTCATCGCCGTGATCGGCGACGTCGGCCAGCAGGAAGACCTGGAAGCCGCCCGCAAGAAAGCGTTGGCGACCGGCGCTTCTTCCGCTCACGTCGAAGATTTGCGTGAAGAATTCGTACGCGATTACATCTGGCCCACGCTCCGCGCCGGAGCCATTTACGAGCACACCTACTTGCTCGGCACCTCCATGGCACGCCCGGTCATCGCCAAACGCCAGGCGGAAGTTGCGCTGAAGGTTGGCGCGGACGGCCTCTCGCACGGTTGCACTGGCAAAGGCAACGACCAGGTCCGCTTTGAATTGGCCTATAAGGCAATCGCGCCAAACCTGCAAATCATCGCGCCCTGGCGCGAGTGGGACATTGATTCCCGCGAAGACGCCATCGCTTACGCCCAAAAACACAACGTCCCCGTCGAGCAGAGCAAGAAAAACATTTACAGTCGCGACCGTAACATCTGGCACCTCAGCCACGAAGGCGGCGAGCTGGAAGATCCCGCCAACGCGCCGAATGAAGCCATGTGGCAGTGGGTCGCGTCGCCGGAAAAAGCACCGGACAAAGCCGAAGAAGTCGAAATCGGCTTCGAATCCGGCACGCCGGTTTCCGTGAATGGCGCGAAACTTGGCCCTGTCGAACTCTTAAATACGCTCAACGAAATCGCCGCGAGTCATGGCATCGGCCGCACCGATCTCGTCGAAAATCGCCTCGTCGGCATGAAATCACGCGGGGCTTATGAAACTCCGGGGGGAACGCTGCTGGTGAAGGCGCATCAGGAGCTCGAACGTCTGACCGTCGACCGCGAGACCGCCCACTTCCAGCAGGCCCTCGCCGGTCGCTACGCCGAGCTGGTCTACTACGGTTTGTGGTTTTCTCCCCTGCGCGAAGCCTTGGACGGCTTTTTCACCGTTGCGCAGCAGCGCGTCGCGGGCGCAGTTGGCCTGAAACTTTGGAAGGGCACGCTCAACGTGACGAAGCGCGTTTCGCCTTTCTCGCTTTATCGCGCGGACCTGGCCAGCTTCACCATGGGCCGCTACAACCCGAAGGACGCCGAAGGCTTCATCAATTTGTTTGCGCTGCCGGTAACCGTTCGTCCCAAAGCGAAAGCGGAAACAAACTCATGACCTTGACCGCCCTGCCGAGCGGTCCATTCGTTGTCGGGGCCCAGCATGCCGCGCCCCATCTTGGCACGACGTGAGCATCGGAATGAGCGCCCAACGCAAAGACGACCGATTATGGGGAGGACGGTTCGAGCAAGAGCCCAACGCTCAGTTCGATGCGTTCCAGCGCTCCTTTGCTTTCGACCGCCGTCTGCTTCCCTACGAAATCGCCGTGGATCGCGCGTGGGCCAAAGCCCTCGAACCCATCGGCATTTTCACCTCTGCAGAAGTGCGGCAAACCCTGGCCGCGCTCGACACGATCTCTGAGCACACAAAAAAGGACCCCGGCTGGGTCGACTCCTTCGGAGCCAATGCCGAAGACGTCCATCACTTCGTCGAAAAAGCGCTGGTTGAAGAGCTCGGCCCGCTCGGCTGGAAACTTCACACGGGCCGCAGCCGCAACGAACTCGTTGCTACTGATTTTCGCCTCTTCGTCCTCGACGCGGTTTCTCAGCTGCAAAAGGGGCTGGAAGCTTTGTTGAGCACGCTTCTCAGGCAGGCAAAGGCGAACCTCGGCGTGCCCATGGCCGGGATGACCCACATGCAGCACGCGCAGCCCATCCTGCTTTCGCATTTTTTGCTCGCGCACGCGGAAGCCTTTACGCGCGACGTCACGCGCCTGCAACACGCCGCCACTAGCGCCGATGTCTGTCCGTTGGGCTCGGGAGCATTGGCAGGAAACTCGTTTGGGATCGACCGGAATGCTGTCGCTAAGGAACTCGGCTTCTCCCGCATCGCGCCGAACAGTCTCGATGCCGTCAGCGACCGCGATTTCGCGCTCGACTACCTCTTCACCCTGACGGGAATCGCCACGCATCTTTCCCGGCTTGCGGAAGACTTCGTGATTTTTGCATCCCAGGAATTTTCGTACGTAATTCTTCCAGATGAATATTCCACCGGCAGCAGTCTCATGCCGCAGAAGAAAAATCCTGACGCATGGGAACTACTCCGCGGCAAGAACGGACGCATTACCGGAGCCTTTCTAGGCTTGCTGACCACGCTGAAAGGCCTGCCGTCAAGCTATCAACGCGATTTGCAGGAAGACAAAGAAGCGCTCTTCGCGGCCCACGACCAGGTTGCCGACATGATTGCCGTTGCGACAGGCGCGCTCGCCTCGACAAAGTTCAACGCAGACCGCTTGCGCGCGGCCGCCACGAATCCCGCCCTGCTCGCCACGGAAGCGGCAGATTATCTGGTGCGCAAAGGCGTGCCTTTTCGCCAGGCGCACGACATGGTAGGCAAAGTGCTTCGTGAAGCGGAAAAACAGGGCGTTTCGTTTACTGCGCTTGCTTTCGAAAAGCTCCAACAAATTTCGCCCGCATTCGATGCCGATTTTGCGGCGAGTCTCAGCGTCGACGCGGCGCTGGCGGCAAAGAAAGTTCCCGGTGGCACTGCGCCGGACGCCGTTCGCGCGGCAATCGAGGATTTGGAAGCGCGTCTCAACAAAAAAGCCAACAAAACAGGAGCCAAACCATGAGCCTGCAAACCCCCAACCCCCTGGGCCACCTGTCACTTGTTTCGGGCGACTGGGGGTCCCTTCGCGGAGCGGCACGATAGCCGCCCGGATGCGCCTCGCCCGGAGAATCCTCGAATGAACCACGCTCCCTCCGAAGCCGCCCTGCCGCACGGATTCCGCTTCGCCGCCACCGCTTGCGGCCTGAAAAAAACCGGCGCGCTCGATTTGGCGATCTTTTCAAGCGATGTTCCCGCGTCCGCGGCTGCCGTATTCACACAAAACCTGGTAGTGGCCGCGCCAGTCACGCTGTCCAAGAAGCATCTGCAACTCTCGAAGGGGCGCATGCGCGCCGTCGTCGTGAACGCCGGAAACGCCAATTGCGCGACAGGCGAACAAGGCGACGCCGTTTCGTTGCGTACCGTCGAAGAAACCGCGCGGCGCCTGCGCGTCCAGCCACACGAGGTTTTTGTCTGTTCCACCGGGGTCATCGGCGTTCAATTGCCGGTGGAGAAAATTCTCCGCGCATTGCCATCGCTGACCAGCAACCGGCGTCCCTCGGCGCGCTCGTTCGTCGAATTGTCAGTGGCCATCTGCACCACCGACACGCGCCCAAAAACGGCGGCGGCCTCATTCAAAATGGCGGGCAAAAAGATTCATATGGTCGGCTGCGCCAAAGGCGCGGGCATGATTCATCCGAACATGGCCACGACGCTGGCCTTTGTCGTTACCGACGCTGCCATTTCCCCTCCGCTCCTGCAAAGAACGCTGAGCGAAGTTACGCGCAGAACGTTCAATTCCATCAGCGTGGATGGGGACACGTCGACAAACGATACATTGCTGGTCCTGGCGAACGGTGAGGCAGGCGCGCCAGCGATTCAAAAGGGCAGCAAAGCACACCGTGCATTCACCGCCGCGCTCGGAGAAGTCTGCCAATCACTGGCGCTACAAATCGTCGCGGATGGAGAAGGCGCGCAACGCATCATCGAAATCGAAGTGCGCCACGCGAAAAGCGAAGCCGCCGCGCGCCGCATCGCGGAAACGATTGCCACTTCGCCGCTGGTGAAGACTGCATTTGCCGGCGGAGATCCCAACTGGGGCCGCATCTTCGCAGCTGCAGGCCGTTCCGGCGTGAAGTTCGATCCCGCTCTGGTGGACATCCATATGGCGGGCATCCCTGTTCTCCGCAGAGGCCAGCCGCTCGATTTCAACGAACGCGCCGCAAGCCACAAACTCCTCGCCGAGCACGTTCCAGTCGTCGTCGATCTGCATGCCGGCGACGCCCGCGCCCGCTACTGGACCTGTGACTTCACCGCCGAGTACGTGCGCATCAACGCTAGCTACCGCACCTAAGCTAGCCCGTGCGAGACGTATCAGCGGTTCGAATTGCAGGAGTTTCTCGCTATCGCTATTGGAAGATAAGCCGTAAAATGCCGGCCGCTAATTCAGAAAAACAGCCAGCTGGATCAGAGAACAAAGCAAAAAATGTGGCTCCTGCTTCTTCCCCTCTTGGCAATCGCCGTTCGTCTTACGCTTGCAATCGTTCATTGGCAATAGCAACCGGGCCGATCTACCGGGCCCTTGGCGCGAGGATCTGCCAGATGCCCTACGATTCCCACTTCCAGTTGGCGAATTGTTCGCGCAAAGCGATTTTCTTGAATTTGCCGACCGAAGTGCGCGGAATGGCTTCGAGAAAAACGAAGGCGTCGGGGAGCTGCCACTTGGCAAAAGACGCGGCGAGAAACGCCCGCAACTGTTCAGGCGTAGCGCTTGCGCCGTCTTTCAGGACGACAGCAGCGAGTGGGCGTTCTTGCCATTTTGGGTGAGGGATGCCGACGACGCAGGCTTCTTTCACCGCAGGATGGCCCATCAGGGTGTTTTCCAAATCGACGGAGCTGATCCACTCGCCGCCGGATTTCACCAGGTCTTTGACGCGATCCACGATTTTGACGTAACCGTCTTCGTCCATGACGGCGACGTCACCCGTGCGGAACCAGCCATCTTCGGTCCAGCGATGCGCCTGGTCCGGCGATTCGTAGTAGCTCGCGGCCACCCACGGCCCCCGGATTTCAATTTCGCCGGAGGTTACTCCGTCCCAGGGAGCTTCCCCCTCCGGCCCCATCAGCCGAATCTCCACAAACGGTGCCGGCCAACCTTGTTTGGCTCGGGCGTCGTACTTTTTCTCTTCGGGCCAATCGTCCATGTGAGCCCGCAGCCCGCCGGAAGTGCCGATGGGCGTCGTTTCCGTCATGCCCCACAAATGCTTGATGTGCAAGCCGAAGCGATCGAGCCGCCGCATCAGCTCCAGAGGCGGAGCCGTTCCTCCGCAAACGACGCGGACCGGATTTTCGATTTTCCATTTGCCCGGATTCTTTTCAAGTGCATCGAGAACCGCGATCCAAACGGTGGGGACGCCGCAGGCAATCGTCACGCGCTCCCGTACGATCAATTCGAGGATGCTCTCCGGATCAACCTGCGGCCCCGGGAGCACCAGCCGCGCGCCCAGCATCGTTGCCGCAAACGGGATGCCCCAGGCGTTGGCGTGAAACATGGGCGCGACGGGCAGAACCGTGTCTGCCTGGCTCATTCCAAACACTTCGACAAGGCCGCAGCAAAAGGAGTGCAACACAAGCGCGCGGTGCGAATAAATAACGCCTTTGGAAAACCCCGTCGTGCCCGAGGTAAAACACATGGCCGCCCCGTCGTTTTCATCAATCGCAGGATAGTCGAAATCAGGCGAGGATTCTGCCAGCAGCTCTTCGTAATTCAAGAAGCCTTCCGGCAGGGTACTGCGGTCGTCCCCGTAGGGGACAACGATGACACGTTCGAAAGGAAAGCCGTCACAGAATTTTTGAAACGTCGTCAAGAGGCAATCGTCGATGATAAGGAAGCGGTCGGCAGCATGTTTCGCGATGGTGGCGATTTCATGCGGGTGCAGGCGAAGGTTCAGCGTATGCAGAATGCCGCCCGCGCAGGGAACTCCAAAGAACGCCTCCAGGTGGCCCGCATGATTCCACATCATGGAAGCCACGCGATCGCCGGGCTTGAGTCCGAGTTTCACTAAGGCTGCCGAAAGCCGTCGTGCCCGGTCATAGAATCCTCCATAGCACGTTCGAACGATCGACTTTCCCGGCTTTCGCGAAACAATTTCGACGCGAGGGAAAATCTTCCCGGAGCGCTCCAGGATGGTGGGGAGCGTCAGCGGAAAGTTCATCATCGTGCCGCGCATAGACCCTCTCTCGGATGGGCGCCAATTGGGCGAATCCTAGCACGAATCATGCGCCTGCGGGAGGAGGAAGGGCAAAGGCGCGGCGGCACAATCCGGCCATTTTATTTAGTTGCAAATATCCCCAAATTCCGAGACCATGCACCAGACCGCTGAAGTATCGGTCCTCGTCCCCTCGGCGGCAGCGCAGATTCGCCTCCCCGGTGAACGAAGCGGTGTCTTCGGCGCGCTCCGCGACTCGCAAGTCAGGTTCCGGGCAGAAGGAGTAAGAGGTGAAGAAGCTCTACATTGGTAATCTTCCGTTTTCGGCTACGGAAGACCAGCTTCAGGAGTGGTTTTCTCAGGTCGGTGTGTCCCCTTCGGGTGTCAACCTCATTCGGGATCGTTTCACGGGACAATCGCGCGGGTTCGCTTTCGTCGAGGTCACCAACGACGAGGATGCGGACCGGGCGATTAATTCCTTGAACGGGCAGAATTTCGGCGGGCGAAACCTGGTGGTCAACGAAGCGCGTCCTCAGGCAGAGCGCAGCGGCGGCGGGGGTCGAGGTGGTTACGGCGGTGGGCGCGGCGGCGGCGGTGGTGGGCGTGGCGGCCACGGCGGTGGGCGCGGCGGAGATCGTGGCGACCGCGGTGATCGCGGCAATCGTTGGTAAACAGGCACCTCTAGTTCGAGTGAGTCGGGCCTCCCTCCGGCAGGGCCCTGTGCTCCCCTTCAGAGAATCCCTAACGGTAGGTCTGTCCGAACGGGAAGATTCACGGCGCGGCACAACGGAAATTTTCGAAAGAGAACCCTGCGGCGACCGACAGGTATCTGCGCGTTTGTCCAAACATCGTTTGAACTAAAGATGGATCGCACACGAGTCTGCTCACCATCAAATGCGCTGGGCTGCTGCGTTCACGAGCGCTGCTCGGGAAACACCCGAAACAAATCTCCCCGTAACGTGTTTGATACAACGGGCGAGGAAAATGCTTCGCCGGGGACTTGCTGATGTATATGAATGGTTCTCGCATGGAAGCACCCGCCTCGGAAGGCGGCTACAGGCGAGGCCTCCCGGAAGAGAGAGGCGCAGAAAGGAACCCCGGTGAACCTTCTGGACGCCTGTGGCATCCAATGGGTTGAATAGAACGTCTAAAGAAAAAAGGCATGACGACTTGGAACAAACGCGATTGGAAGCAATTCTACGAAGCGGCTCGCCGCCCGTGGCGGGCGCATCGTCCGCCGCGGCCCGTTTACCCGACGGGACTGAATCGCGTGCTTCCCGCGCAGGGTTTTAGCCTTTCCGAACTTGATGATGCCGGCGTAAATCTGGAACTGGCCGAACGGCTTGGCCTTCCTGTGGATGCCGGGCGAATCGGCACTTACGAACCAAACGTGACGGTGCTGCGCGATTTTGTGCGCTCCTCGCGGCATCCGCTGTAATCGCCTTACCTTTACCTGCCCGCTAGCGTCCTCCCTTTTTCAACTCAACTTTTCGGTCTTCGCCGACTACAATAGCGGCTCTTCCCAGGAGCTGCGCGATGAAGAAACTCCTTCTTCAATTTATTCTAATTCTGGCTTCGGCTCTGCCCGCGGCGACGGGACCGGAATACTCGATCCAGGCCATCCGCTACGCCTCCGCGGAAGATGAAGTGGCGGGGCTTGTCATGGGCGCTCCCAAAGGCGAGAAAATCAATATCGCCATGGTCATCTGGCTCATTCGCGGCGGCGGACACAATATTTTGTTCGATAGCGGGTATCATCGCGATACTTTCCTCAAATACTTTCCATCGACAGAATACATTCGCCCAGACGAAGCCTTGAAGCTTGCGGGCGTCCAACCTGAAGAAATCACTGACATCGTCATCAGCCATTCTCACTGGGACCACATCGGTGGTATCGATCTTTTTCCCAAAGCCACGGTGTGGATACAGAAAGAGGAATACCGGTATTACACGGGCGAAGCGTGGCAGCCCGGCGGGAATCACGGCGGCATCGATCCGGAAGACATCCAGCAACTTGTCAAACTGAATACGCAAGGACGAGTGCGCGTGATCGATGGCGACAACGTTGAAATCCTTCCAGGCATTCGAGCCCATACCGGAGCGCGACACACTTACGCGTCACAATACTTGCTTGTGGAAGGGAATCCTCCGTTCGTTCTCGCTTCGGACAACTGCTATCTCTATCGCAATCTTGCGGAGCACAAAGCCAGCGCCACTTTTTCGAAAGCCGATTGGCCTGCGAACATCGAGAATCAGGCGCGGATGATCGAGCTGGCAGGTTCAGCCGATCGCGTCGTTCCGGGCCACGACCTGCTGCAATTTCAGAAGTTCCCGACAGAAGGCCGCATCGCCAAAATCAAATAAGCGACTGAGGTCCAGAAAAACCCTTAGAGCAGCTTCTTCCTTGAAATGGATTGAAGTGTGGCTCGAGAGCAGCTGTGCGCCGACGCATAAGATACGCCCGAGGGGACTGCTTATTGGACGCGCAGAGCAGTATGGAAGTTCCCCGTCCTCCCAGGCAGACGAACAAATCAATTGATTCGCTTGCTGTGTCGCTTGGAGGCCCGCTCGCACACCCGGATAACGTTGCAGGGCCGAGTTATGCAGGTTGCCACAATTCGATGGGATTTCCCTCAGGGTCATGCAGACGAGTGAAGCGCCCGACGCCCGGATAAGCTTGCGGGTCCTTAACCTCAACCCCTGCCGTTCGTAGCTGGGCTACCATTTTGTCGAGGTCATGCACTCGAAAATTCACCATCCAGCCCTTTTGCGGATCCCCGAAATACTTGGTCGTTTCGGGAAAGGGAGTGAAGGAGGTCGGGCCGGCCTCTTGCTGCCAAACCGATCCGCCATTGCTCCCTCGTTCGAGCGCAATCCCCAAGTGTTCCTGGTACCATTGCCCCAATGCCTTCGGATCGTGAGCTCGGAAGAACAACCCTCCGATTCCGGCTACTTTTTCCTTTTCCGTTCCTGGCGATTCCCGTTTAGCAGCTGCCTGCGGAGGCGGAGCCGGACTCGCCGACTGTGCGGGGTCGTGTGCCGACATAGCTAATTTATTCTGGGGCAGAATGAAGCTGGACCCGAAAGCAAACGAGAAGACTTGAAGCCATTGGCGCCTTTGAAAGCTCATTCCATCCTCCTAGTAAAAGTCGGTGAGAGTTCATCTACGATACATGCGGGGGCGGAGTTCTGAAAGAATAAACAACGGTTCTGGCGGTTGGCCGGCGGCCCGGAAACTGCGCCATCCATCAAAGTTCGGCAGAGTTCGGCCAGTGTCCTAGTTCGGATATCTCCAAATTAGGACACCAGCAAATTCGGACTCATCATTTGTGGGACAGGGGAGAACCGCGTAAAATAGGGGTTTAGATAATCCGCTCCATGGCCTCGCCCTTCAATATTCTCTCGAATTCGCCGGCATTCGGGGTGCCGCCGCCCGATGCCCACCCGCGGCCGGATTGGCTGCGGGTTAAGTTCTTTGGCGGGGAGCGCTTCCAGGACCTGAAACGCTTGATGCGGACGCTCGAGCTGCACACGGTCTGCGAAAGTGCGCGCTGCCCCAACATGGGCGAGTGCTGGGAGCATGGCGCGGCCACCTTCATGATTCTGGGCGACATTTGCACGCGGGCGTGCGGGTTTTGCGCCGTGCCTTCCGGCAAGCCCGTGGGCCCTCCGGACGAAGACGAGCCTTATCGCGTGGCGGACGCCGTGGCGAAGATGGGTTTGCGCTACGCCGTGGTCACCAGCGTGAATCGCGACGACCAGCCCGATGGCGGCGCACATATTTTTGCGCGCTCGATTGAGGAAATTCGCAGGCGAGTCCCGGGCTGCAAAGTGGAAGTGCTGATCCCCGATTTCCGGGGCGATTGGAACGCGCTCGATATCGTGCTCGCGGCTCAGCCGGATGTTCTGAACCACAATACCGAGACCGTGCCGCGCCTGTACCGCCAGGTACGGAAGGGTGCGGTCTACGAAAGGTCTTTGGAGTTGCTGCGACGCTCCAAGGAAGCGCATCCCGAGGTGCCCACGAAAACCGGGATGATGCTGGGCCTCGGCGAGGAAAAAGAAGAAGTCCTGGCCACCATGCAGGAATTAGCCGCGCAGGGGACGAACATCCTGACGCTGGGCCAATACCTCCAGCCCACGCGCGAGCACCTGCCGATCGTGCGCTACGTTCACCCCGACGAATTCGCGGAATACAAAGTGCTCGGCGAGGCCATGGGCTTCAAGCACGTCGAATCCGGCCCGCTCGTTCGCTCTTCTTATCACGCCTTCGACCAAGCCGAGTCGGCCTGCCGGTAGCGCGGTCTGAAGCTGCCCCAGTGTCCCGACCTATCGTGGTACATGTGGCCTCAAATCGATCGGGGTGACCTTAAGGTCTGTCGATCCGTTCGATGTTGACGCATTCGACGGTCCGGACTTACTGCAAATTGGTAGACAACTTCGGGAGCCAACGCGCCCGATGGACAGGCGGAACGGAACCTGACCCTCTACTCTATTTTGGTAAGGCGGTGGACCAGTCGGTGAAGGGGACAGCGCGGCCGCCGCGCACGACCGTCGGAATCACGCTGTCAAAGCCCTTGTGTTCCTTTGCAGAGTAATTCAATTTGAGCTTCGGGCCGAGGCCCATATCGAATTCATGCAGGGATTCAATTCCTCGGATCAAACCTTCGCGCGTCAGCTCCTTCCCCGCCTTCTTGAGCCCTTCGACCAGCACCATGGCACCGACAAATCCTTCCAGGCTCACAAAATTAGGCTGCGCCGACGGATAGTATTTCGCCAGCGTGCGGCGGTAGAGCGCGACGGTTTTGTATTCGGTGAGGTAATACGGCGGAACCACTTGTGTGACGACCATGCCTTCGGCGTCGGATCCGGCTTCTTGGATCAGGTCATCCGTGCCAACAAAGGACACGGTAAGGAAAAGCGGCTTCCAGCCTTTGGCGTGGGCCTGCTTGAGAATCGGCGCAACGGTGTTCGCCGGACCAACCACGACCACCGCTTCGGGATTCGCGGCACGCACCGAGTCGATTGCCCCTCCCGCCTGAGCGGTCTGCCGCTGGTACGATCCCGTAGCGATGGGCTCGGCACCGTGCGTTTTGAGCGCGGTCTTCACACCTTCGAGCACCGTCGCGCCAAAGGGGTCGTCGGGGTAGATCACGCCAATTTTCTTGTAACCAAGTGTGCCCCAAAGACCGTTCACCTGTTCGCGCGTTTCGTCAAAATACGAGGCGCGCACATTCACCACCCAATGGCGCAAGGGAACATACAGGGTCTGGGCGCCAGTAAACAGCCCGACGAGCGGAATCTTGTTGCTCTCCGCCATCGGCAAATACTTCACCGCGGTAGGTGTTCCTACGAAGAACCCCAGGGCAAAGACCTTTTGCTCCATCAGGCGATTGAAGCAGCCTTCGGTCTTGGCCGGATCATAGCTATCGTCATACGAGATAAGCTTCAGCTTGCGGCCGTCGACGCCGCCGGCGTCGTTCGTCATGTCAAAGTAGGCTTTCGCTCCAGTGACGGTTTCTGTGCCAAGAAAATGGGAGGGGCCCTCCAGCGCGGAACAGGAGCCAATCAGGATTTCCCTATCGCTGACGCCTGGAACAGCCTGGCCACTTGCCGGAAAGGGGACGATGAAAAAGCACACTACGAACAGACACAGCGCGAGGCTGTACCTAAGTCCGATCGATTTCATTTTCTCTCCGTTCTAAGAAAAACGCCCCTGATAGCGGAACTGCTCTGTCCTTCTGTTTAAGCCTGTGCGCAGAAGGTGTCAATGGAATAGGGACACCTGTGGCTAATGCAATAAGGGGCAGGTGAGGAGGGCACGAGAGCCTAACGCTCGGAGAAAACGTCCCAACCAAGAAACTATTTTATGCGCGGACCAAGTAAAACCAACCCGATTCCGGTAACCAGAAGCACGATGGAAACCGCCGCTGGAATCTGTACAACTTTTTCCTCGTCCAAAGTGGCCTTGTAGGGACCGAGCTTGGCCACCTCTTCCTGCTTGTGATAGGTGAAGTTCGGATGGACCAGCCCCACGACGCCGCTGATGAGCAGGACCAATCCGAGAACGATAATGAAGCGCTTCATGTGGCTCCAAAGCTATCACAATTGGCCGCTGGCCTACGGAGAAACCCACTAAAACTGCTGCAACCACCACAGACTGAAGTCTGTGCTACCCAATCGCCCTTACACACCTCCGCGCCGCAGAGGCGCAAAGAGGTGCCTTTAATTGTTTGGGTAAAGACTTCTTATGAGCGGCTGGCGGCCGCGGCGGCTTTCTTGGCAGCCTTGGCAGCGGCAGAAGCTTTGCGGCGCCGCTTGGTTTTCGGAGGCGTTGCGGGAGCTTCACCAATCAGTTCGGCGGTCATGATACTGGTAACAAAGAGCTTGGGCCCATGATCGTCAAAATCCACGGAAGTTCGCTCCGCGTCAGAAGCGGTGACGATTCCCAATCCGTACACTTCATGCTTAATGGTCTGACCTTCTGCCATTACTTGCACAACGTCCTCCTTGACCCACTTTGTCTCAAATCTCGATTTGAATCTCTTGGGGCGGGAGCCCCGGCAGCAACCGGGACTCCCTGAAAACAGGCTAGAGGCTTGTAACGTTCTCTGCCTGAAGGCCCTTCGGGCCCTTCTTCACTTCAAATTCCACCGTCTGACCCTCGTTCAGTGACTTGTATCCGTCCATCTGGATGGCGGAGAAGTGCACGAAAACATCTTCGCCGGTCTGACGCTGGATGAACCCGTAACCCTTCGAAGCATTGAACCACTTCACTGTGCCTTGTTCCTTCACTTACACTACCTCGTTATTAGAATTGCTTTGCCTCTCTTGG
>DATFSR010000036.1:0-28057 GCA_035262505.1 Candidatus Acidiferrum sp.
TCGGTTTCGCTTCGAGCGCCGGGTGAGTCCCGCTCTCGGTTGCGCCGGCAATCACGAGGTACAGGATGGCCATGCGCACGGCCACGCCGTTGGTAACCTGTTCGAGCACGCACGATTGTGGCCCGTCGGCCACATCCGGCGTAATCTCAATTCCACGGTTAATCGGCCCGGGATGGAGCACAATCGCGTCGCGGTTCGCGAGCTTTAGGCGCTGCGCATGGAGCTGGTACAACAGGATGTAGTCATTCGCCGAAAGCGGCGGGTCATCGAGCCTCTCCGTCTGCACCCGCAGCATGATAATGACGTGGGCACCTTCCAAAGCCTCTTCCATCTTGTAAACGCAACGAATCGGAACCCCCGGTGCTATTTTCTCGAGCTCGCGCGGCACCCAAATCGACGGCCCGCACAACGTGAACTTCGAACCAAATTTCCCGAGCAGATGGATGTTCGACCGCGCCACGCGGCTGTGCAGAATGTCGCCGAGAATGGTTACGTTGAGATTCTCGATCGTTCCCAGCCGGTCGCGAATCGTCAGCGCGTCCAGCAACCCTTGCGAGGGATGCTCGTGCGTGCCATCGCCCGCGTTCACCACGGGAATGTCCAGATACCGCGCCACGTAATCCGCGGCGCCTGACGCCGAGTGTCGCATCACCAAGCAATCCGGCTTCATGGCGTTCAGGTTGAAGGCGGTGTCGAGCAGCGTCTCGCCCTTCTTGATGCTCGACGCCTCGGCTTGCAGGTTCATGGTATCCGCGCCCAGCCGTGACGCCGCAGTATTGAAGCTAATGCGCGTACGCGTGGAATTCTCAAAAAACGCCAGCGCCACGGTCTTCCCGCGTAACGTCGCAAGCTTTTTTAATGGATGTTTCTGAATTTCCTGGAAGGGTTTGCTTTGGTCGAGAAGAAATCGAAGTTCGTCCGCCGTAAGCGGTTCGAGAGCGAGCAGATCGCGGAAGCGGTAACTCAATGTCCTCACTCAAATCATAAGATAGCCAGCTCGATTCCTAAAACTCAAAACTACCCGACGCGGTCGACCAGCACCACGCGCTCTTCCTTATCAATTTCCCGCAAGCGCACTTCGATGATTTCCGTATCGCTGGTCTGCACCTGCCGGCCGGTGTATTGGGCTTCAATGGGCATTTCGCGGTGCCCGCGGTCGATCAGCACGCACAGCCTCACACGCTTGGGCCTCCCCAGGTCGAAAATCCCGTTCATGGCCGCGCGAATCGTCCGACCCGTGTACAGAACATCATCCACCAGCACCAGGTCCATGTTGTCGACGCCAAAGGGAATGTCCGAAGACCGCAGCACGGCTTGCGGGGCGACTTTCGAAAGGTCGTCGCGGTACAGGGTAATATCCAGGATCCCCACGGGCACATCCACGCCGTCGATTCCGCGCATCGCATGAGCAATCCGCTGCGCCAGGGGCACGCCGCGGCGCACGATGCCGATCAGCGCCAAGTGCTTTGTTCCGCCGCTCTTTTCCACGATTTCGTGGGCCAGCCGCTGCAGCGTGCGGTCGATTTCCTCCGCCGACATTAATTGTGCTTTTTCGACGATGTGCATCGGTCGGGTAATCCTATCACTGGTGGCCGCCGAACGGTAAATCAGCTCGGCCGCCAAGCCGCTGATGGTCGGCCCTTGACGGGTGTCACAAACCGAACGTGATAGACTCCCGCGATTCCATTTGGAGGGACCAACCGACCATGTCACGCAAGACAAAGCAGCTCCAAGACCGCGCTCCATCAGGATTCGCAAAGGCTTTGGGCCTCTGCCAGGAATTGGCATCCCGAGACCGCGCCTTTTGCTGCCGAAGGATTTGCTTTTCTCTTGTTCTGGCGCTGCTCGTCTGGGCGGTGATGGCTGCGCCGATGGAGGCACAAGCGAGACCGTCTGCCAGCAAGACCACGAAATCCTCCGAGAAGCCAAAACTGGTTGTCCTGCTTGTGGTTGACCAGATGCGCGGCGATTACGTGGACAAGTTCCGCTACCAATGGACGGGAGGGCTCAAGCGCCTCGTCGAAGAAGGCGCATGGTTCCGCGACGCCGCTTATCCCTACGCTGCCACGGAAACCTGCGTCGGCCACTCCACAATTTCTACTGGAGCCTTCCCCGCCACGCACGGCATGGTCGCCAACGCCTGGTGGGATCGTGAAACACAAAAGCTCGTGACCTGCACCTTCGACCCCAATGTGAAGAACGTCGGCTATGGCGGAGCAACGCCGCAAGGAGGCGATTCCGCCTGGCGCATGGCCGTGCCCTCGTTTGCGGAAGAGCTAAAATTCCAGACCGGTGGCGCCACGCGCATCGTCACATTTTCCCTGAAAGCCCGTGCCTCGCTCACCATGGCCGGCCACAAAGCGGACGTCGCCACCTGGTTGGACAGCGGCAATTGGGTCACTTCGAGCCCGTACGGCGTGCAACCCTTCCTTGAAGAACAGGCGAAAACGCATCCGCCCAGAGCCGATTTCGGCAAAACCTGGGCGCTTTCGTTTCCGGAAAAATCCTACTGGTACGGAGAGAAGGCCCTCGGGGCGGTTCCGCCCGACGGCTGGGATCTCACCTTTCCTCATCCGTTGCGCGGAAAGAACGGCAACGGCGAACCCGACGCCGCGTTTTACAGCCAGTGGGCCGCCAGTCCATACGCCGACACGGCTCTTACCGAACTCGCCAAGAAAGCCGTCGACGCCATGAATCTTGGCAAATCCGGGGGCACCGATTTTCTCGCTGTCGGTTATTCCACCGTGGATTACGTCGGCCACGCTTTCGGCCCGCGCAGCCGCGAAATTCAGGACATTCTCATCCGCCTCGACAAAGACCTTGGCGATCTCTTCGCGCATCTCGATCAGAAAGTCGGCCGCGGCAATTACGTCGTTGCCCTCAGCGCCGACCACGGCGTGGTTCCGGTTCCGGAAGACATGCAAACCACTGGCGCCGATGCGGGTGTTCTGCACTTGCTGGAATTGCAAGAGCGCATCGAAAAAGCACTCGAGCCGTTCCATTTGCCAAAGCCCGCCATTGCGCGCGTCAACGGCAGCGACATCTACTTTGCTACCGGCGTTTACGAGAAGTTGCTCCACGACCATGTGGCGATGCAGGCGGTCATCGAAGCGGCCCTGGCACAACCCGGCGTCGCGGCCGTTTATCGCACCGACGAATTAGCGAACCTGCCCGCCACGCAAAGCCGCCTGGTGCGTGCCTTCGCCCTTAGCTACTTTCCCGGCCGCAGCGGCGATCTCTTTATCGTGCCAAAGCCGTACTGGCTGATGGACAGCACGGGAGCAGGCAAGCCACGCTCCTACGGAACCGGTCACGGCGTTCCGTACAATTACGATCAACACGTCCCTGTCATTTTCATGGGCTTTGGCATTCAGCCCGGCGAATATTTTCAGTCCATCACTCCCGCTGACATTGCCCCCACGTTCGCCGCCCTTTGCGGCATCACCCTCGCCCCCCGCGACGGCCACGTCCTCTTTGAGGCCTTGAAGAAACGTGAGCCAGTACCGCATTCCACAAATCAAACCGTGGCGTCTTCGACAAGCCACTAGCCGCGGGTCAGGGATGACGTGACCTTCGAGTCCGTGCTATTCTTCTTCGCGAAGTGACTTCCGCCCACGCGGTTGATCTGAGCGTGCAGATTGGCGCGTTGCGCCTGCGGAATCCTATTCTCGCCGCCAGCGGCACCTTCGGTTACGGCATCGAATTCTCGCACCTGGTCAACTTGAACCGTCTCGGCGGCTTCGTGACCAAGGGCCTTTCCCGGGAGCCCATGGAAGGGGCCCCCGCCCCACGTCTCTACCCTACCCCCTCCGGAATGTTGAATGCCGTCGGCCTCCAAAACATAGGTGTTCGCGGCTTCGTGGCCGAAAAACTCCCGGTACTGAGAAAATACGATACGGCCGTCATCGCCAACGTCTTCGGCTATACGCTAGAAGATTATGTCGAGGTGATCGGGGTCCTCGAAGACGCCGAGGGTTTGGCCGGCTACGAACTGAATATCTCTTGCCCTAACGTCAAAAGGGGCGGGTTGCTGTTCGGCAGCGATCCTTCCTTGGTGTCCGAAGTCGTAGGAGCGGCAAGGAAAGCAGCCGCCCATCGTCCCCTTTGGGTCAAACTCTCCCCGCTCGTTACAGACATGGGACTTATTGCCCGCGCGGCCGTCGAAGCCGGCGCCGATGCCCTTACGGTGGCAAATACTTACCCTGCGATGGCTCTCGACTTCCGCACGGGCCGATCCCGGCTCGGCTCTGCCACCGGGGGACTTTCGGGCCCCGCCATTAAACCCATTACTTTGAGGCTGGTCTGGGAAACGCGGAAGGCGATTCGGTCACCAATTATAGGGCTGGGAGGCATCGAGACGGCGGACGACGTGCTTGAATACCTCTCCGTGGGCGCGTCGGCAGTACAGGTTGGCACGGCCAGCTTTACTGACCCGAGGGCCAGTGAGCGGCTTGTCGGCGCCCTTACGAACGTCCTAGAACTAGCTAAAGTGTTTACTTTGAATGAGATAAAGGACAAATTCGTAGCAGAAAATAGTTGACATAACGACCCCCTTCTGCTACACTTTTTTGGAGTTCAGTAGTAAAAAACACACACTATGAGACATCGACTTTTCATGCTCTGGGCGGCGTTCCGGTGGGTGCTCCTTATGTTCCTCATCGCTCCGGTGATGGAAGCCCCGCTCGTAGCGCATCTAAATCAACCGGTAAAGCCGATCAAGACCTGGGCTGGCAATGCAAGCTGGTACGGCCCGGGGTTCAATGGCCGCAAGACCGCCAATGGCGAGATTTTCTCGACCGATGCCTTGACGGCGGCTCATCCGAACCTTCCCTTTGGTTCGCTCGTCAGGGTCGTCAACCCGCGCAACGGCAAGTTTTTACTTGTACGCATCAACGACCGCGGGCCCTACCAGGAAGGACGCGAAATTGATGTATCCTACCGGGTAGCCCGGGACCTCGGCTTGATTCACGCGGGTGTGAGCCAGGTCCGGCTCGAGTTGATGCAGTTGCCCGAAAAGCACTGACCCTGAAGGAGGTCGGGGTCACTCATGACCCAGACCACCTTCGATGCCCATCCCCGCAGTAGCCTGATTGTCGCGCTCGACTTTGATTCTTTATCCTCGGCGGTGAGGTTTGCCACCGGGATCGCCGATCTCGTGGGCATGTTCAAGATCGGCAACCAGCTTTTCACCGCCGCCGGTCCTGTGGCCGTCAAAGAAATTGCGGCGCTCGGCGCCGGCGTCTTCCTGGACCTGAAATACCATGACATTCCGAACACCGTTGCCGGAGCGGTGCTGTCGGCCGCGGCCCTCTCCGGCGTGCAGCTGGTGAACGTGCACGCGCTCGGCGGCAAAGCCATGATGGAAGCCGCATCGCAGGCCGTGAGCGCTGGGGTACCAATGGGCGCAGACCGGCCGCGCTTGCTGGCCGTCACCATTCTCACCAGCATGGACCACAAGGCGATGAAAGAAGTTGGCGTCGGCGGAACGCCGAAGTCGCGCGTCGTGAAACTCGCATCGCTTGCAAAGGAGGCGGGAGTGGACGGCGTGGTCGCTTCGGTTCAAGAGGCGAAAGCCATTCGCAAAGTGTGCGGCGACGGGTTTCTGATCGTCACTCCCGGCGTGCGCCCGAAGGAATCCGATGTGCAGCCGGCGGCCGACGATCAATCGCGCAAAGCGACGCCCAAGGAGGCCATTCGCGCCGGCGCGGACTTTCTCGTGGTCGGCCGCCCGATTCTTGCAGCAGCCGATCCTCGCAGGGCCGCGCAATCCATCGTCGACGAAATCGCCGCCGCGAAGTAACCCCTTCCGTTTGACCGCTGATTCTTTCCTCCAGTAGCATCCAAGGCGGCGGGCGTTTTCCCACCCGAACATGACCACGGCTACCCCCATCGCAGGAACCAAGAGCGTTATCGTCGGCACCGCCGGGCACATTGACCACGGCAAATCGGCACTGGTCGAGGCGCTGACCGGCACCCATCCCGACCGGCTCGCAGAAGAAAAGCGCCGCGGCATCACCATTGATCTCGGCTTTGCGTTCCTCGAAGAACATGGCGTGCGATTTGGTTTTGTGGATGTGCCGGGTCACGAGCGATTTGTCAGCAACATGCTGGCCGGCGCGGCGGGAATCGACGTGCTGCTGCTGGTGATTGCCGCGGATGAATCCATCAAGCCGCAAACGCGCGAGCACTTCGACATCTGCCGCTTGTTGGGGGTCGAGCGCGGAGTAGTGGCGCTCACGAAAAGCGATCTCGTGGATAGCGACACGCTCGAGCTGGTGCGCCTCGAAGCGGAAGACTATTTGCGCGGATCGTTTTTAGAAAATGCGCCGGTCCTTCCGGTGAGTTCCAAGACGCGTGCCGGGCTTGAAGACCTGAAGAGAGCGCTTCACGTTGCGGCACAGAAGGCCACGGCAAAAGATGCCTCGAGCTATTTCCGTTTGCCGATTGACCGCGCCTTTGCGATGAAGGGATTCGGATCGGTGGTAACGGGCACGCTGATTTCGGGAAGCGTGGGCGCGGGCGACGAAGTGGAATTGTTTCCGGGTGGAGAGCGATTGCGCGTGCGCGGCGTGCACTCCGGCGGCAAGGCGGTGGAACGCGGCGCGCCCGGCCAGCGCACGGCGGTGAACCTAGCGGGAATCGAGCACACCGCGTTGAAGCGCGGCATGGTGTTGGCCACACCGGGGAAATTCCGCAAGACACGGCGCATCGATGTGCGGCTGGAACTGCTGTCGTCGGCACGAAAAATCAAGCAGGGTACGCCGGTGCACTTCCACACCGGGACGGCGGAGACCATTGCGGAGGTCTTCTTTCATGGGCAAAAGGAAGTGCCTCCGGGCGGCAGCGCTTTTGCCAACCTCAAGTTGCAAAACGAAATTCTGGTCCTGCCCGGCGATCGTTTTATCGTGCGGCAGTTTTCGCCGGTGGTGACGATGGGCGGAGGAGCGGTGCTTGATCCGCTGGCACGCCGTCTGATGCTGCGCGACACCGGGCGAATTGCGTATCTCGAAACTCTGGGACGGGGGAAGGGAGAGGAAGTTCTCGCGGCGATGACCGAGCGCGCGATTCTTGGTCTAGGCTACGGGGAAATCGTCGCCCGCACGGCGTGGATGGATTCCGAAATCCGGGCGACCGCCAAGGCGCTCTCCGTCGCCGGCCGCGTCAAAATCGTCTCGGCGGAGCCGCTGGTGCTCGTCTCCGAAAAAATCTTTGCCGAAGTTCCAAAAAGAATTCTAGAGAGAGTCGACAAATTTCAAAAAGACAATCCGTTGCTGCCCGGAATTCCCCGCGAAGATTTGCGCTCGAGCCTCGGCAAGCGTGTGCGGGCGGAAACCTTCCGTGCCGCGCTCGAGCAACTGGTTTCGCAAAAAAGACTCGATGCGGCGGGCGAATTGGTCAAGAAGGCCGGCTCGGAAATCACCCTGCAGCCGGAAGAAGCAAAAGCCAAAGAGCAGATCGAAGGCGCGTTTGCCGCCGCAGGCCTCCAGGTGCCATCGGTCCAGGAAGTGCTGGCCCAACTGGCCATCGAAGCCAAGCGCGCCGAGAGGTTGCTGCAAATCCTCCTGCGCGAAAAGATTCTTGTGCGCGTGTCGCCTGAACTGATTTTTCACCGCGGAGCGCTGGCTCAATTGAGAGAGCGCTTGGCGAGCTTCAAGAAATCCAAAGGGGAGCGCATCACCGTGCCCGTTTTCAAAGAGTTGACCGGCATCACCCGCAAATATGCCATCCCTTTGCTCGAGTACCTGGACCGCGAGCGCGTGACGCGGCGCGCCGGGGACGACCGTGTTATCCTATAGGTGTTACCTGTAGGACAGTCTTGCCCCGCACGAAAGACTGCGCTAGGGTTGCAAGTGGCGCGCCGCGAAGAAGGCGCGTGGAGGCGGTTCATGGGTGAGTTCAGCATTTTTCACTGGATGGTCGTTCTAGCCATCATTTTGATTTTCTTTGGCGGAAAGCGCATCCCGGAAATCATGAAGGGGTTCGGCGAAGGCATCCGCAGCTTTAAGGAAGGGATGTCCGGCGCCTCGCACACGCCGGCGGCACCGCCAGCGCAAGCCCCGCCTGCAGCGCCACAGCCGTCTTCGGAAGAAAAGAAGTAAGACGCCCACCCCGTCAACCTTGCAAACCACTTGCGACTTGGGCGGCTCGTTGTGTAGCTGCCTTTTCATCGTGTCCTAGATGCAACCTGTCCTAGATGCAACCTGGGCCCGCTCACGCCAGGCCTTTCCCCGCCAGGCTCGTTTGAAACGTTTTCCCCTTAGCCATCACTAGAGACTAGGAGCTTGTTTCCGACTCGAGTCGACCGCCAGGGATTTAGTGGATTGACAATCAAATATGGCGGGCATAGACTCGCTGACGAACGACCAGCCCACCTTAACTCGCAGGGACCAGCCTACCCCCAAGTTAAGGCTTTTCCACCTCGCCGGAAAACGGCAGTTCTTGGGAACTGCCAACCGGGTAAGCAAACAGAAAGCAAGAGCCTATTCAGAGGCTACGTTTTCGCGGGCGACACGGAGATACAAGTGTCCAGAAAACAATGGCTTGTTGTCGCAAGCTTTGCAGGCGCGGTACTTTTGCTCGCAATCTTGACGATAGGCGCACCCATTTTCAAAAGGCCGCCGAAAGAGGCTCGCGCCGGATGGAATCGCGAAGGAATTAAGGCCGCCTACGTGGCCACGCAGCTTCGCGAGGTCGATAACGCCCACTCGTCGCTGATTCTTTCCTACGACCTCAGGAATCTTACCGACCTTGATTACCGCCTGAGCGACGGCGCCGGGGTAGTGATTATGAGCCGGCTCAAAGGCGACGGGAGCCTGAGCCAGGAAGAATCCATTCATCTGAGCTATCCGGTCTTTCTGCCTGCCCGGCAGCGGGCCCGTCTGGCGATTGAGATTTCGCGGGCCTTCCCGTGGCCAAAGGAAGATTCCCACACCGAGGAAAAGCTAAAGGAATTCGTGAAGCAAAGGCTCGGGGATGTCCGTGGTTTCGTCCTCTTTGATGAGGCCAGCCACTGCCAGATTGATCTTCCCGCCGCATGGCCGGAGCTACAAGATAAAACCCAAGCGGGAGGCTGATTCGCGGTAGTGGACGTCGCCCGAAATCTGACAGGGAAATTACACCGAAACGACTTTCCAGAAGCCCGCCCTGGGAGAACCGATCGTCACGGAGAAGCACAACCATGATCACCTCAGCGGCAGCTCACAAAAACGATTGGAGAGCCAACGAGCGGCGTGCGTGCTCGAGAGAAGAGCTTAGTTGGATCGTCCTGGTCTTCTTCGGCCAGAACAATTGGGGCAAGCTCATTGACCTGAGCGAAAAAGGCATGCGTTTCCAGTTCGAGCAGCCCCCATCGCTCAAAGAGCCCATCGAGTTCACCTTCGAGGCCATGGGTTGCATGTCCATCCCGCGCGAAGCCAACGCCTTTGGCGACTCGTTTCAGGCGGCCGGCCGCGTGGTTTGGACCCATGAGTTTGAGAGAACTGCGGGCGTGCAATTCCTGAATCTTTCACAGCGAAGCCGTGACCAAATCCGCTACTGGGTGTCCTCGGCGACGGCCCAAGGTCGAGCGGCTGTTCACGAAGCAACGAATGTCGGCCACAGCGCTGGGTTGACCGAGGAATTGAAAAAGGAATGGAACGCCGAATGGAACCGCCGGGCAGGCCAGGCGGCACATGAACCCTTGGCCCCCAAGGTGCCCCCGGCGGCATTGCCCAAAGCGCCGGCGCCGATCGACGCGTTCGAGAGAACCTCCGAACTCAAACTGGAGGAACTGGACTCCCACCTGGAATCGTTGTGGCAGAGCGAGCCTGCGTTTCCGCCACAATCTCCGCACAGGCAATCCGCATTTCATCGCGAACCCGAGCCGGAGTTTCCGGAGGAGAGTGCCGAGCCGGAAGAGTTCGGCGCAGGTTTGCCGCAGGAATTTGAACAAAAGTTTGCCGCCGAAAGTCAGCATCCGCTGGTCGCCGACACGCAAAATTTTTGGCGCACGGAGCCCGAGGTGGGGCCGCAGAATCGCGAAACTCCAGCTCCCGATGCCGAGATGGTCCGGGCTTTGCGCGCCCACGACCGGCTCGAGCATAGCGGTTTTGAAGCTCCGCTTCCTCTTGAGGTTCCCGCTGTCCTGCCAAACGAGGAGAGCCCGAGACGCGGAGTGACGCTGCGGCCGAAGCCGCAAAAGGCCCGCGTAGGCTACGTCATTGCGGTGACCTGTCTCGGTACTTTGCTCGTGGCCGCGGCGATCATCGCCGTCGCGAGCAGGTCCACGGGAAAGGCCGCCGTTGGCGAGGTGGCGTCGTTCGCGCCAGAGACCCAAGTCGATACAACGGACCAGCCAGTCGCCGCAGAGAGCACTGGACCATTCCTCGTCGAAGTCTTGGACACCTCCAGCCGGCGCTCGGTCCTCTGGTTTACCGGCGATAGCAAACAGAATATCAGCACGCGCGAGGTGCAAAGACCCGTGCTCTCGGCAGCTCCTGCGGTCTCGCGGGACCCCATCGTGGCGGAAAAGTCGTCCGCGCCTACAAAACAGGATACTCCTCGCGATTTCTCTTTGGCTTCCCCTCATCCGGTGGGGGGAGCGAATTCTTCTGCGGCCAGTTCCGAAGCCGTCACCGCGCCTACGATCGGGGAAGGACCTCTGCCAGCGGATTTGCCTTTCCGAGCAACCTTGCCGAATCCCGCCGCACCATCCGAGCGAACGCTTCCCGTAGGAGGGGACGTACAGCCGGCGCGCTTGATCCGGGCCGTGCTGCCACCCTACCCGCAGCTTGCGAAATCCCAGCGCGTCGCGGGTGACGTCACTCTGGATGCGCTCATCGATGTTTCGGGCAATGTCCGCGACGTCAGCGTGATTTCAGGGCCGGTCTTCTTGCGCGATGCGGCCAAGATCGCGTTGAAGCAGTGGAAATATGAACCGGCGCGGCTCGACGGACAACCAACCGCCATGCATCTGACGGTCACCGTGAAATTCAAGAACGATCCGAAGTAACGCGTAGCCTATCTATTCTGGAAAACCTGTACGTTGGGCCAGTAGCCACGCGGTCGTTCCCTCTCCAGAATCGGGTCATACCGGGACCCTTGGACTCGCAGAGATTCCTATACCGCATTCTAGGAGAGAAATTATGAAATTCAGCTGGAGGAATTGGAGCGTCCTGCCTGCCGCGATGCTACTGTTGGGCGGCGTCGCAGCGGCCCAGGATCAATCTTCTTCGGGCTCGCAGTCGTCCTCGCAGAGCGGAGACGCAGCAGCGCCCGCGCCGGCAGAAAAACCCAAACCAACGGTGGCGCAGCGCAAGGAAAATCAGCAGGATCGCATCGCGAGCGGCGTAAAGAGCGGGCAACTGACCGCGGGCGAGACGAAGAACCTGGAAAACAAAGAGGCTGCCATCAACAAGGAAACCGCCGCCGACCGCGCAGCCAATGGCGGCAAACTTACGGCTGCCGAGAAGAAACAAGTCAACCGGCAGCAGAACCAGATGTCCAAGCAAATCTACGCGGACAAGCACAACGCCAACACCGCCCACTATGGCGATAACAAAGTGGGACAGCGCCGGGAGAACCAGCAGGACCGCATCGCCCAGGGCATCAAGAGTGGCCAGCTGACCGCCGGCGAAACGGCGAAGGCGGAAAAACAGCAGCAGGGAATCAACCGGCAAGTCGCCGCGGACCGCAAGGCCAACGGCGGCAAGCTGAACGCCAGCGAAAAGCAACAGATCAACAAGAAACAAAATGCCGCGTCGAGAAACATTTACCGCAAGAAACACAATCAGCAGACCCAGCCGGGTACGGCGCCAAAGTAAGTTTCCTCCCCCGAAGCAACAAGCGAGGCGCTCCGATCTTAGGGTCGGAGCGCTTCGCTTTTTAGGGCGCTCCCGGTAACCCTCGGATGGCGCTTTTCGTAGTGCTAGTAGGAGGGCGCCCCGCCCGGAAACCTCCGGGTGTCCGCAGTGTGGCTTGATTTTGATAGAGTAGCGGAAAGGGCTTCCCAAGGCCGATGCTTGCCATTCGCGACAATCTGACACAGTGCCTGAGTGCGCTCGAGGCGCACAAGCTGCGCGCATCCCTGACCATGCTGGGGCTGACGATGGGCGTGGCCACGCTCATCACCGTGATGACCATCGTGCAGGGCGCAAACGCGTACGTGGAAAACAAAATCGCGAATTTGGGGACCAACGTTTTCCAGATCGCGCGCACGCCTTTTGCCGTAACCGACTTCAACATCATCATCAAGGCGCTGAAGTACAAGAAGATCGAGCTCGAGGACGTGCGCGCGGTCGAGCAAGCTTGTACGGCGTGCGGGGAAGTGGGGGCGACGTCGAGCGCCTCGGTAAGAGCGAGATACGGAGACAAGGAATCGACGGATGTGAACTTCTACGGGCAAACCCCCAACATGGCCAACATCGATTCCCGGACGGTCGAACTGGGGCGCTACTTCAGCAACTGGGAAGCGGATCATCGCACTCCGGTCTGCTTGATCGGGGACACCATTGTGCAGCGGCTGTTTCTTGGCGTGGACCCCATCGGAAGGAACCTCCGCATTGGAAACGACGAGTTCACGGTGATCGGAGTGATGGAAAAAGTGGGCAGCGTGCTCGGGCAGGATCAGGACAACTTCGTGATCGTGCCGTTGCCGCTCTTTTTGGAGATTCAAGGTCCGCACACGACCAGCCTAACGATTAACGTGAAGACCAGCGCGGCGAATTTCGCCCCGGCGCAGGACCAGGCGCAGCTCATTTTGCGGGCGCGGCGTCACTTGAGCGGAACCATGGAGAACGACTTTTTCATCGGCACCAAGGACAGTTATATGGCGCTGTGGAAGAGCATCAGCTCGGCGTTCTTTGGCGTGTTTATTTTGGTGAGCGCGATTTCCGTGCTGATTGGCGGGATCGTGATCATGAACGTGATGTTGGTGAGCGTTACGCTGCGAAAGAGAGAGATTGGCGTACGGCGGGCCATGGGCGCTACGCAAGGCGACATTTTGAAGCAATTCATCACCGAAAGCTTCATGCAATGCATCGCGGGTGGAGTCATCGGAATTGCGCTCGGATTTCTGGTCGCGCTGGTGTTGCGTACCTACACACCCTTTCCGGCTTCGGTGCGAACTTCGGTTGCGATCATGGGCGTCATTATGAGCTCGGCGGTGGGGCTGTTTTTTGGCATCTATCCCGCGTTGAGCGCGGCGAAGCTCGATCCAGTCGTTGCGTTGAGGTCGGAATAATGGCGCTGATGACACTCGAGCAGGCGCGCGAGAATTTTCTCGCGGCCATGCAGACGCTGCGTTCGTCCAAAGTGCGGTCGGCTTTGACGGTACTGGGTATCGTCATCGGCGTTTCGTCGGTGATTTCCATGGCGGCGATCATCCAAGGGCTGAACAAGTTCGTGCAGGACAAGGTTGAGTCGCTTGGCTCACGAACTTATTTCCTAACACGATTTCCGCCCGGGACGGATCCTTCGCGGATGCCGCAACGGTACCGCGTGCGCAAATACCTGGAGTATGACTACGCCGACTATATCCGCCAGGCGGCGCCCCACGTGGAAGATGTGAACACCGTGGGGACGCGCGGATTCTTCCTGGGAGACTCGAATCTGATCACCTACGAAAACCGCAGTGTCGAGAAGCTGATCGTGCGCGGAGCGGAACCGTCTTATACGACGGCGCTGCCGCTGTTCACCGTTGCGCGCGGAAGATTCATCACCCCGTTTGACGAAGCGCACGCGCGGCCGGTGGTGGTGCTGGGAGCCGCGATCAGCGAATCGCTCTTCCCCAATGAGGATCCGCTCGGGAAAACCGTACGCCTGAACGGCGGCACCTACGAAGTGATTGGTGTGTTCGAGCACGACCAAGGACTTTTTCTCGGGCCTGGGGTGGACATCTTCGCAATTATTCCGCTGAGCAAATTCCACAAGGAATATCCGGAAGCGAAAGAACTGATTATGATTTTCACGATTCCGAACGACGTGAACATCGAGGCGGCGCAAGGAGAAGTGATTCAGGCGATGCGGCGACTGCGGCGCATACCGGCGGGGAAAGAGAATGACTTTGAGCTGAGCTCGCCGGACTTCCTGAGCAATCTGTGGAATCAGTTGACCGGAGCGCTGGTGATTTTGACGACGGTGATCAGCTCGATTGGACTGCTGGTGGGCGGCATCGGGGTGATGAACATCATGCTCATTTCGGTGACCGAGCGGACGCAGGAGATCGGCGTGCGCAAAGCCATTGGGGCGCGGCGCGCCGACGTGCGACTGCAGTTCTTGCTGGAGGCGGTGGTGCTCACGCTGGTCGGGGGCACGATTGGCATTTTAATTGGTGCCGGGATTTCCACGCTGGTTCGGCTGACCGTGCCTTCGGTGCCTGCCACGCTTTCCTATTTATGGGTGACGATCGGATTTGCGATTTCCGTCGGTGTGGGATTGTTCTTCGGATATTACCCGGCGAACTTGGCGGCGAACCTGGATCCGATTGATTGTTTAAGGTACGAGTAGACGGACGGCCTCAGAAGGCGGTCCCCGGGGAAGCAAATCTAGGCGAGGGCGGAGGAGAAATACTCTTCGGTCCAGCCGAGTTCGGTAAGGGCTTGCTGAAGGCGCGCGAGGGGCAGACCGACCACATTGAAATAGCAGCCCTCGATCCAGGGAATATAGCGGGCCGCGTAGCCCTGGATGGCGTAAGCGCCGGCTTTGTCGTGCGGCTCCCCGGTGGCGAGATAGCGGGCGATTTCTTCGTCGGACAGAGGGGCGAAGGTTACCAGCGTGGTTTCGACGAAGCAGATGCGCTCCACATCGGGGAGTCGGATGAGACATACGCCGGTGAGGACGGCGTGGGTGCGGCCGGAAAGCTTGGTGAGCATCCGGCGGGCGTCGTCGGAAGACCGCGGCTTTCCGAAGATGTGGCCATCGAGGATGACTTCTGTGTCCGCGGCGATGAGGATGGCCGGGCCAACGGCGCGTGCGGCGGCAAGATCCGCTTTGGTGCTGGCGAGGCGCTGAACAAGATCCTGCGGAGATTCGTCAGGATACGGCGTCTCGTCAACGGCCGACGAAAGGATTGAAAAGTGATAGCCCGCATCGCGAAGAATTTCCGCGCGGCGGGGCGAAGCAGATGCCAGAATCAGCCTCATACCTTGCCTTGCCGAACAGAATACTACAGTGCAACTTTGCTGACAGCCTGGGCCATGGGCCAGGCACTTGCGTTCAAATGACCACCGATTCCTGATATTCGCCGAAGACGCGGCGGAGGGCGTCGGAGATTTCGCCGACGGTTGAGTACGCTTCGACGGCGGCGAGGATCGCGGGGAGAAGGTTTTCTGTGGTGGCGGCGCGACGCTGGAGTTCGGCGAGAGCCGATTGCACGCGGGCGGAATCGCGGCGCCCACGAAGAGCCTTCACTCGAGCGACCTGCGAGCGCTCGATTTCTTCGTCAATGCGCAGCGTTGGGATCGACCGTTCTTCTTCAGCCACGTAGTCGTTAACCCCGACGACGATTTGCTCTTTTTTCTCGACGGCGCGCTGAAATTCGAACGCCACCTTCTGGATTTCTCCCTGAACGAAGCCGGACTCGATAGCGCGCAGCATTCCTCCCAACGAATCAATTTTTGCGATGTATTCTTCCGCGCCGCGTTCGATTTCGTTGGTGAGATGCTCAATGGCGTAGGAGCCGGCGACGGGATCCATGGTGTTGGTGACGCCGGTTTCGTGAGCGATGATCTGCTGCGTGCGCAGGGCGATGAGCGCGGAATCTTCTGTAGGCAATGCGAGCGCTTCGTCGAGCGAGTTCGTATGCAGGGACTGGCAGCCGCCGAGAACGGCGGCAAGCGCCTGAAGGGCGACGCGGACAATGTTGTTTTCCGGTTGCTGCGCGGTCAGAGAAGAGCCGGCAGTTTGCGCGTGGAAGCGCAGCAAAACAGAGCGTGGATCCTGCGCATGGAAGCGGTCGCGCATGATTTTGGCCCACCGGCGGCGCGCGGCGCGGTACTTGGCGATTTCTTCGAGCAAATCATTGTGCGCGTTGAAGAAGAAGGAAAGCTGGGGCGCAAATTCGTCCACGCCGAGGCCGGCGTCGAGCGCGGCTTGCACGTAAGCGATCCCGTCGGCGAGCGTGAACGCGACTTCCTGCGCGGCCGTCGAGCCGGCTTCGCGGATGTGGTAGCCGGAAATCGAGATCGTGTTCCAGCGGGGCAGCTGATCGCGGCACCAGGCGAAAATGTCCGTGACGATGCGCATGGCCGGCCGCACCGGATAAATGTACGTGCCGCGGGCGATGTATTCCTTGAGAACGTCGTTCTGCACCGTGCCGGAAAGCTTTGCGAGGCTCGCGCCCTGCTTTTTGGCCACCGCGACATACAGGCCGAGAAGAATCGCCGCGGTGGCGTTGATGGTCATGGAAGTGGAGACTTCTTCGAGAGGGATGGCGTCGAACAGCGTCTCCATGTCCTCGAGCGAGTCAATGGCCACTCCGACCTTGCCGACCTCGCCGAGGGCGAGAGGATGGTCGGAGTCCAGGCCGATTTGCGTGGGAAGGTCGAACGCGACCGAAAGCCCCGCCTGGCCCTTGCTCAACAAATAGCGATAGCGCTTGTTGGATTCTAGAGCGGTGCCGAAGCCGGCGTACTGCCGCATGGTCCAGAAGCGGCCGCGGTACATGGTGGGATAGATGCCGCGGGTGTAGGGAAATTCCCCGGGATAGCCGAGGGCGGCTTCGGGATCTCCATCGCCGAGATTCGATTCGCTGTAAACAGGTTCGAGCGGAAGACCGGAGAGCGTCTTGAATTTTTCTTTGCGCTCGGCGGGCGGGGCGGATTTGGTTTTGATATCAGACATAGGATGGAAAATGGAAAAGGGAAAATGAAAAAGGACGCTCGGCGATTCGCCTGTGACGATTGCCGGCTAAAAGCATGGCGCTACCTTCATACTTTGCGGGCGTGGCGGAAGGAAGTCACCGCAAAGAAAACCAACAGGCAGGCCATGGCCACGGCCACGCCGACCAGCCAGCGAGACACATCGCGCGTCCAGGCGCGAAACGCAGCGTTGAACCAGCCCAGAGCGAGAACCGCAAACACCGCGCCGACGAATTCATGAAAAAGCTGCCGCAGCACGCGCCACAAGCGGCGGAACCCCTGCGGTTCGGAACCGGCCGGCGCGCTGGCGCTCGTGGACATAACAGCATCTTAGCGCAAAGCGAAAAGGAGTTCTAAGCTGTAAGTTTCAGGTGGTAAGTCTTAACAAGGCGTTTGGGTCACACTCCAATTTTGTCGCATCCAGGATGTTGACCTGGACGGATTCAATGAATCGCTTATTTGCATGATGCAAAGCCGATGCAGGGCTCCACTCTAGGGGGCGAGCGGCACAGGGCTGTAGACGGATTGGAGACAACGGTTGGAAGGTCTCTTGTATCCAACTTTGCGCGGGCCTAAAATAGCTCTTGAAGTACGGGAGAACTCCTCTTGCAACTCGACGATCACCTGAAAAACCTGCTCCGCGAACTGGGACACGCCATCAACGACACCGTGTCCGAATCCGATCGCATCACCGGGGCGATTGCCGGGGTGCGCGCGCACGGGTACGATATTGTGCTGAAATTGGACGCCACCATCGGGCTGGCGAAGCGTGACGGAGCGGCGGGGGAAGATGCGAAACTCACGACGCAGGACCGGCGCTTCCTCGAGTCGCTGCGCATCCAGGTGGACCAGGAGTCTATGGCGGAAGAAGCAGACAAGAAGCCGGTGGCCCGGCTGACGATGACGCCGCAGGACGTGCGATTTTTGAAGTCTTTGCGAATTGCCACGGACGAAACAGAATGAAGAGTTGGCTCGAAACTGCTGGATTTGCGGCGCCCGCAGCGCTCGTCGCTGCGGTTTTTCTCTGCCCGCCCGCCTCGGCGCAAGCGCCCATCGTCCTGGACACGGCCGTGCCGATTCTCATCAATGCGATAAAACCCAAGCCCAAAGCAAACGGACTGGTGAAGTTTGAAGGCTTCGTGATGAACGCGAACATCGCGCAAATCACCGCGCGGCAAAAAGGGAACGAGCTGACCATCCAGAGTTTCGCGCTTTCTGAGCAAGCCTCGGCCAAAATGCAGCAGATTGTGGACAAGGGCGGATTCCAGTACGGCGACAAGGTGACGATTTTTTACAACCCCGCGACGTTGCAGGCCGTGAAGGTCAAAGGGAAGCCCTCGAAGCCGATTTGATTTCCTTGTGAGGCGGCCCATGTTGCGCCTCCCCGCGGTTGCCGGACGCTTTTATCCTGCCGATCCAAAAGAACTCACCTATGTGGTTCGAAAATATTCGCAGCCTGATTCCGAGCACCCTCCGCTGCCGGTGAAGGCGTGCCTGGTGCCCCACGCTGGTTACATGTACTCAGGCCATGTGGCAGGAGCGGTGTTTGCCCGCGTTGCGCTGCCGAAGAAAATCATCCTGCTCGGCGTGCGGCATTATCCACGGGGAGAGCCTGCGGCGATTCTTTCGAGCGGGGCGTGGCGGACTCCGCTCGGAGACGCGCCGATTGATGAAGAGTTCGCTAGCGCGCTGCGACAAGAATGTCCGGTGCTGCGCGAGGACGGCGTGGCCCACAGCACAGAGCATTCACTCGAAGTGCAGGTGCCGTTTCTGCAGACGCTCGCGCCGGGATTTTCATTTGTGCCGGTGGCGCTCGGAACGGTCGAATTCGAATCGCTCGTGCGTGTGGGCGAAGGGATTGCTCGCGTGCTGGGCGGCACGAAAGACGATGTGTTGCTGCTGACAACTTCGGATTTGAATCACTATGAAGATGACGCGACCACGCGCGTGAAGGACCACAAAGCCATTGACCGGCTGCTGGCCTTCGATGCGCGTGGGCTTTACGATACCTGCCGCAACCAAGAGATTTCCATGTGCGGTCTAGGGCCGGCAGTGTCGATGCTCACAGCCTTGCATGCGCTGGGCGCGAAGAACGCAGAATTGGTGAAATACGCAACGTCAGCTGATGTTTCTGGCGACCGCAGCCAAGTGGTTGGCTACGCCGGGATGATTTTTCGCTAGAGCGCGCGGCATCACCTGCCGTAATCACCCCGCCCTGCCAACTTCAAAAGTGCCCTCACTAGGGCCTTCCGCGGGAGCCGCCGCCAGAGCTCGCTGCTTTCGTCTTCGTCCAGATGAATTAGTGTGGCCGGCCGCCTCCAGAAGAGGCGTGCGCCGCGGGTGCTGGTGCTGGAGCAGGCGAGGAATGCATGGAACCGCCGGCGCTTGAGGCGCCGGAAGACCGTGAACCACCCCAATTTCCGCCTGAGCCGCCGCCAACCGAACTGCGCTCGCCTCCGCCCGAATAGCGCGGGACCGGCGGGGGAACGCTATTGCGCGGCGGTGCGCTGTTCCGCGGAGGCATGGCAGTGCGCGCGGCAGAGGCGACGGTGGCGCTGCCGTCACGGCTCGCTTCACCCGCAGCGGGAACCCGTTCACTTTCTCGACGAGCCGTTTTTTCGCCCGACGCTCCAGCCGAAGCCTGATTTGAATTTACGAAGCGGTGCTCTTTGGGATCGTAAGCAATCGAAGAATCCTTGCTCATGGAAACGACGCGCGCGCTTCCACCACTTTCGAGCACCGTTCTCGTGACGCGTTCGGGCGGCGCAGCAGGCTTCAGGGCGTTGCTAAAAGCTTCTTTGGGAGCGGATTTGAGCGTTTCCCATTTTTCTCCAGCCGAGAAGGCAATCGCATGGGACGGCGTGGTCGATAGAATGCCGTGCTCGAGGTTCAGAGGAGGCTTGCCCTTGGCATCAAGAGGATGCATGGGGACGAAACCCAGATTCCCCTTGTTGTGAACGAACACTGCCGTGACCGGATGATAGACGGGCCGCGGTGGATGAACTCTCGGCGGGAATCGCCGAACGGGAACGCCCGCGCCGGGATAGTAGCCGTAAACGACGGGAGGCGAGTAAAACCAGCCGCCGCAGCCGGAATCAAACAGCCAGCCCCCATAATGGTAGGGAGCCCAGCCCCAAGGCTGGTAGCTCGCAAATGTCCAGCCGAAAGCTGGATCCCAAATCCATTGACCATCATTAAAAGGCGACCAGCCATACCCAGCGCCAAAGGGCCGCCAGCCAAAACCGTAACCCCCGCAACTAAACCATGAGCCGTACGAATACAGGCTTCCGAAGCCGGCCGCGTAGTAAGGCGAATTTGTATATTGCATGGTGGCCGCGGTGGCGGTCGAAACCGTGTCGATCTGTCCGGAAACCCAGTGGTCGAATTCGTCCGCTTCCGGGAGATGGCCGATGCTCACCGAAGACTGATCGCCAGCCTTCATAGAAAGCGACTGGCCTTTTAGGAGAGGCGTGGTCTCGTCTTGGTGTAATACGTTGACGCGCCCGGAAACGGCCTCGACGGTGCTCGAGTCGTCAAAATTGTCGAGCCGGAACGTGGCGCGGCTTCCGGCCTCAACCGTGAAATCGCCGCCCGTCACGCTGAAATAATCCCCGCTCACGGGATTTACGTGGAAAGACGCGCTGCCTTGCCTCAGGACCAGCCGCGTGATCAGCGCGCCATCTTTCAGCGAGAGATCATAAAACTCGAGGACCGTATTTTCTTTCAAGAAGGCCAGTGTGCCATTCTCGAATTCGACTTCCGCTCGGCCGTTGTCGGTTGCCAGCACATAGCCTTGGCGAATCGGAAGGTTCAGTTGCGCGGCATCCCAGTTGGCCTTGGAGTCCCTCAACGGATCGCCGTGGGTTTCCGCGGCAAAGCGCACATCGCCGCTCACCAAGCTAAGGCGGATGATCCGGGCGTGACTCGAATCGGCGGAAGCGGACCTGACACCAAAGAAAAGCCCCGCCAAGAGAATCAGCAAAAGGGAAGGAAGCAGTTTGCGGAAAGTCATAATTCACCCCCTCACGGGGAAGCTCTTTCAACCGTTAGACGGCCCGGGAGTAGGCCCGGTTGCGTGCTCCGGCACGCTAAGAGGATAGTCTCCCGAGGAACTGCCGGCGTCAAGGAGCAACAAGCTAGGGCCAGCGAGGAGTGATACCATCTCTTCCGGACTGCACCCATGACCCGCATCGCATCACGCGTATCGCAACTAAATGGGGAAGGCGCGCTGGCGGTATACTCGCGCGCAAAAGAACTGGAGCGCTCGGGACGCTCGGTGATTCACCTGGAGTTGGGGGAACCGGACTTCCATCCTGCTGCGCCGATTGTGGATTGCTTGCGAAACGCGGTGGCTGCGGGACGCGACCGTTACTGCGCAACGCGCGGCCTCCCGGCTCTGCGCGAAGCGATCGCAGCGTATTTGAAAAGCACGCGGCGTCTCGACGTCGCGTCCGAACAAGTTCTGGTCGCCCCCGGATGCAAAATGGCGCTTTCTCTTGCGATGATGGCCCTCATCGAGCCGGGAGATGAAGTGCTGTACCCTGATCCGGGGTTTCCGATTTATCCATCGTTCACGCGCGGCCTGGGAGCAACCGCGGTGCCTTTTGGGCTGGAAGAGAGCAATCAGTTCCAACCGGACCTCGACGAAATTGCCGCGAAGATTAGCCCGCGGACCAGCATCATCATTTTCAATTCACCAAACAATCCAACGGGCACCGTGTTTAGCGCCAGCGCACTCGAAAAAATCGCCGCCCTGGCGCGGAAGCACGACCTGTGGATCATTTCTGACGAAATTTACGCGCGCATTCTCTTTGAAGGCAACTACCAATCCATTTGGGCGCTGCCAGGCATGGCCGAGCGCACGGTGATCATTGACGGCTTCTCGAAAAGCTTCGCGATGACCGGCTGGCGGATGGGCTACGCCGTCGCGCCGGTTCACGTCATTGACGCCATGGATTTGCTTGTGCTGAACACGTTTACTTGTGCCGCGGAGTTCACGCAAGTGGCGGCCATCGAAGCGCTCCGCGATTCCACAGGCGCCGTGGACGCCATGGTCGAGGAATACCGCAAACGGCGCGAGGTTTTTATCGCCGGGCTGAACCGCATTCCTGGATTCCGCTGCCAGGCGCCGCAGGGCGCTTTTTACGCGTGGGTCAATATTGAAGAAACGGGACTTTCCGCCGAGCAAGTCCAGGCAATTCTGCTGGAAGAGGGTGGCGTGGCTGGAATCGCGGGCGCGGCCTTCGGCCCTCGCGGAAGGAACTATGTGCGCTTCTCGCTCGTGAGCGCACGGAATCTGCTGGAAAACGCGCTGGAACGCATCGAGCGGGTTTCCATCGACTGGCGCGCGGCCATCTCCCGGTAAAAACGAATTCTCGAAGGAAGTTACTTTCGCAAGATGCTGACGAGCTGCTGGATTCGAACGGCGATGATTCCTGTCGCGGCGATTTGCGTCGCGGCGACCGCACACGCACAGGCGAAGCCGTTTCCGAGCGGCGACGTCCAAAGGACTTACGAACGCCTCCTTCAGCAAATCGACCGCATCCCCATCTACGACAATCACTCGCACGCCACGTTTCCCGACGATTCGGACATGGACGCGCAGGCCGCTCCGCCTGATGAAAGTTCGGTCGTCCGTTTGCGCGATGACAATCCCGAATTCGTAGCCGCGGCCAAGGCGCTGTTCGGTTATCCGTACGACGACTTCAAGCCCGAGCACGCCAAGTGGCTCATTGACAAAAAGAAAGCCGCCGAAGCCTCCGGCAGCACCGCCTATTGGGACGGCATTCTGGATAAGCTGAACATCGAAACTTGCCTCGCGAACCGCGTCGCGCTGGCACGGTATCTGAATCCCAAGCGCTTTCACTGGGTTTTCTTCGTCGATTCGTTTCTGTTTCCCCTCGACAACCACGCGCAGATCGCCAAGAACGGCGACATGGCCGTGTACATTCCGCTGCAGGAAAAGGTGCTTCAGCGCTATATGAAACAGGAAAGCGTTAGCGCCTTGCCCGCGGACCTCGCCGGATATGAAACTTTCGTGCGCCAGACTCTGGCGGATCATCAGAACAACGGCGGCGTGGCCATGAAATTCGAAGCCGCTTACTTCCGCTCGCTCTATTTCAGCGATCCGCCGCGCGCCAGAGCGGAAGCCATCTACGCGAAATATCACGCCGGAGGCGTACCTTCCGAAGAGGAGTACCGCACGTTTCAGGATTACGTTTTCCGCGTGCTGATGGACCAAGCTGGAAAGCTCCATCTGCCGGTACATTTTCACAGCGCCGTGGGCATTGGCGATTACTTCAGCCTGACCGACGGCAGTCCGCTGAATCTCGAAAACGTGCTGCGCGACCCGCGCTACAAAAACGTGAAGTTCGTGCTGATTCACGGCGGATATCCCCACACCCTCGAAATGATCTGGCTGACCGCTGCGAAAAACGTCTACACGGATTCTTCGCTGATGGGTTATTACGTCTATCCTTCGGAACTAAAAAACATCCTGAAACAGTGGATTTCCCTTTATCCCGAGAAAATCATGTTCGGGTCCGACGCTTTTCCGTTTAACGAAGCCGTCGGCGCGGAAGAAACCTTCTGGCTGGCAGCGCGCTCCGCCCGCACTGCCGTGGCTGCAGCGCTTGCCGAGCTGGTCGGGGAAGGCGCGTTCTCAGAGACGAGAGCGCTCGAACTCGCGCGCATGTATCTGCACGATAACGCCGCAAAACTTTATGGAGACCGCAAATGAGCATGGCAACGCAACCGAAATACATCCCCTGGAAACAAGTGGAACACGAGGAGCTGAGCCCGCTCATCGGCCGCGAAATGCTGGTGGGCGACAAGATCATGCTGGCGCGCGTGTTTCTGAAAAAGGGCGCGCATGTGCCGCTCCATCATCACCACAACGAGCAAGTCACCTACATCCTGGAAGGCGCGCTGAAGTTTGCCATTGATGGCCAGGAGATCGTGGTGCGCGCCGGCGAAGTCCTGTGCATTCCTTCGAACATGCCCCACGAAGCCTGGGCCATCGAAGACACTCTCGACCTCGATATCTTCGACCCTCCGCGGGAAGACTGGCTGAGCAAGAACGACAATTATTTGCGTCACAGCCGCTAGCCCGACGCACGCTCCCGGGTGGGGCCGCGAACTCCGCCGGTTGCTTTTCCTTTATCTCCGGAAGCGAAAGAGCGTAGACAAAAGCGCTGGCGTTGTTTACCGTAGCGGTGTGGCTGACGAAGCGTGGGGCAGCCCTCGGAGAGGCGCATCATGAAGAGCGTGTGGGTATGTGCATGGTTGCTGCTCGGGAGCGTTAGCGCAACGCAAGCGCAAGTCCAGGCGGCCAAGCCGATTTTCGATACCGATAATGCGGCGCCCGATTTCTCGGCCACTTCGGCTGCCAGGGCCACCCTGCCTGCCTTGCTTGCGGTGACCGATTCTTTGGCCCTGCCCAGAGTGACTTCGTCGCCGCATCTCGACACGGCTTTGCCCGCCGAGCCGGCCTCGGCGGACCCCGCCGCACCTTCTCCCAAACCCCGCTTTGTGTATGGCGGGCGCGACGACTACCGCTGGCAACTCGGCCTCAGCCTCGCCTGGGTTCACTTCCATTCTTCTCTATTCAATGCCAATGCCATCGGCGTAAAGTCTTCGGTCGCTTACTTCCTGAACGAGTGGCTGGCAGTCGAAGGAAACGTCACCGCAGCGTTTTCGCCAACCACGTTCAGCGGCGACCATGTGAAAGTGCTGATTTACGGCGGAGGCCCGAAGGTAGCGTGGCGCCAAAAACGGTGGGAGCCATGGCTGCATGGGATCTTTGGCGGAGCGCATGAGCAGCCGCAGACCGCGGGCAACAGCCGCAATAGCTACGCCATCGAAGCGGGCGGCGGCGCCGATTACCGCTGGAACCCCCATCTCTCGTTCCGCGCCGAGGGCAATTACGTGCGTACCGGCTTCTTTGGTCAATCGCAAAACAACTTCGAGTTAGCCGGCGGCGCGATCCTTCACTTTTAAGCGGCGTGTACTCTTGATCCGGGACCCCCGCCTTGCGCGAAGGCAGAGACTCACATCATTTTGTTGCAACCGATGAAACTATTTTCAAATCCGTGAAGGCACCGCTCGGTTCAGGCTGCCTACCAGATTTTGCAGGCTTGTTCGCGCACCATCGCTTCGCCATGTTTGCACCCGAAAGCCTTTGCGAACTCGGCCATGTTGGAAAGCGGACCGTTGCCGCGGAATCTTCCCAAAGGGTGCGGATTGGTGTTGGCCATTAAGCGAGCATATTCGATTCGTTCATTAGCGCCCCAGACTTGAGCCCAGCCCAAAAAGAAGCGCTGTTCCGGAGTGAATCCGTCCTTGTCGGGCGGCCTCGGCTTGCCTTGAAGCGACTTTTCATACGCCGCATATGCAATTGCTAACCCACCCAAGTCCGCAATACTCTCCCCGAGGACCAGCTTGCCATTTTCATGCAGGTCCCCGTCAACAACGTATCCGTCGAACTGGTCCGAAACGCAATTCGCGCGCGCATTGAAATTCTTCAGGTCTTCCGGGGTCCACCAGTCTTTGAGATTTCCCTTGCCGTCAAATTTGCTGCCATGGTCGTCGAAGCCATGCGTGATTTCGTGGCCAATGACCGCTCCCATCCCGCCGTAGTTCACGGCATCATCGGCATTGGGATCGTAGAAAGGCGGCTGCATGATTCCTGCGGGAAAGACGATTTCGTTCATGCTGCTGTTGTTGTAGGCGTTCACCGTGGGAGGGGTCATGCCCCACTCCGTGCGGTCCACCGGCTTGCCGATTTTGTTGAGACGGCGCGCGAATTCGAATTCAGCCGAGCGCATGATATTTTCCGCGTAGGAGCGGCGGTCAATCTTCAGCGCCGAGTAATCGCGCCACTTGTCGGTATACCCGATTTTCAACGTGAAGGCTTCGAGCTTCGCCGTGGCTTGCGCGCGGGTTTCCGGCCCCATCCACGGCAGGGTTTGCAAGTCGTCCTTGAGCGCCGCAAGCAAATTGTGAACCATTTCGAGCGCGCGCGCCTTGGCCGCCGGCGGGAAATATTTCTGAACGTAGACCTGGCCCAGGGCCTCGCCAAGGTTGCGGTCGCTGGCTTGCACGCAGCGCTTCCACCGCGGCTGGATTTCCTTCGCGCCCGTCAGCGTCTTGCCGCGAAATTCGAAATCCTCGCTGACAAACTTCTCGGACAAACCGGGCGCCGCCGCGTTCACGAGGTGCCAGCGGAAATAGTTTTTCCAATCCCCAATCGGCGTGGCGGCCAATTGGGCGTCGAGGGCCTTGAAAAAGTCCGGCTGGCCTACGTTGATCTCCTTCTCCTTCAGCTCCGGATGGCCGACGGCCTTGAAATAGGCTTCCCAGGAAAAATGGGGCGTAAGCGTTTTCAAATCTCGAAGCGTCATCTTGTGGTAGGTCTTGTCCGGATCGCGAAGGTCCGTGTTCTTCATCGAAGCGGTTGCCAGCGCGGTCTCAACCTTCATCACCGCGCCAGCTTCCGCAGCGGACACCTCCGCCGAATCGTCTAGCAACAAAAACATGTTCGCGACGTGTTTTACGTAGGCTTCGCGGAGCTTCGCCGATTTTTCATCTTGTTTCAGGTAATACTCGCGCTCCGGCAAACCCAGGCCACCTTGGAGCGCCGCGGCAATCTCCTGAGTGCTGTCTTTGGCGTCTTGCGTGGAGCCAAAGCGAAAGAGCACGCCCACGCCTCTGCTGTGCAAGCGCGCCGTCTCCGCTTCGAGATCCGCCAAGGTCTGGACAGCCGCAATCTGTGTCAGTTCCGGTTCGATCGGCTTCACTCCCGCCGCATCAATGGCCGTCGTGTCCATGCAGCTAAAGTAGAAGTCGCCAATCTTCTGTTCGTTGCTGCCGGGCGCGGCCTTGGCGCTCTGTGCCGCTTCCAGAATCTCGCGGAGATTCTTCTGGTTTTTGTCCGCAAGCTGGCTGAACGAGCCCCACACGGAGTATTCCGGAGGGATAGCGTTCGCTTTCATCCAGCCGCCCATGGCGAACTGATAAAAGTCGTCGCAGGGCTTGCAGGTCTTGTCGAGGTTGGCCGTGTCGAATCCCCACGATTTTGGCGGGTCGGTCGAATTTGCCGAACCTTCGAGGCCGGTGCCTGCAAGGCCTATCGCGAGAACACAAACAACCGTGACGATGCAACTTCGAGAGAACACTGGTTTGGACCTCGGTTTAAACATGGATTGCCTCTGTAAAAAGAAGTTTGAAGCGAGCGGCCAACCACCACCCCTCGAGACCGCGCCGTCTCGCGATTCCCTTTTTGAGACGAAACAAACACCAGCTGGGTTACCGCACGGTAGCTGCCGGGCGCCCCAAGCAAGGCGCGTCGAGGCGGTTAGTGAAGAACCGTCCCATAGAATACCCCTTTGCCGCCGCGCAGATTGCGCCCATAGGAAAAAACGGCGGTGATGCCGCCGAGGACTCGCACCTTGCATTGCAAGCCCGAATCCCACTGCCAGCGCTCGGAACCAAAAAGGCCCGAGGAATCGGCAATTGCGCCGCTGTCCAAAAACGGCCCCAGTTTCACGGCAAACAGACCATTTCCATAGATGTTTTTGTCCATCTCCCAATTTGCCAGGAAATATCGCCGCCCGAGCGGTGCGGCTCCTTTTCTACCGTCCATGGTTCCTTGATGACCGCGGAGCCACAGATCATTGTCGCGCTCTACCCCAAGTTGGAAGAGTTCGTCGAGCGAAACCTTGCCTGCGGTAGCGCCCGCGCGAATCTGCGCGCGCATCTCGAAATCGTCTCCTTTCGCTCGGGGAAACCATTGCGCATTCAGTGAGCCGCGGGTCGTCACAAACGGCCCGAGCCCGGTTCGAAACTCGCGGCCCGCCCGCGCCTCCGCGGAAGAATCGAGCGTGAAGCGGCGCTCCGGAACACGCATGAAATTGCGTTTGACGCCCAGCCAGCCCGCAAGCGAATTCCCGCCATTGAAAAACGGACTCTCGGCCGAGAACGCGACGCTGTTTGTGTTGCGAAAGCTTCGATTGGCGGCTTCCGTGCCCGCGCTCCAACCCGAGCGCCCGTTGACCACAAAGTTGAATTCTGCGCCTGCGGCCACCCGACGGAGGTTCAAGTCGGTGAGCGGAGTTACGGCGCCTCGGAAAGTTTGCGACAGATTCCAATTCTCATTCCGCGCGTCGGCGTAGAAACGGAGGCGCAGGCTCGGGTCGCCGTAAATGGGCAGCGAAACCTCACCA
>DATFSR010000037.1:0-27912 GCA_035262505.1 Candidatus Acidiferrum sp.
TCCGTAGAGGTGCTGAAGACGCGCCCGCGTGTTGCTCAACCCGACCCCGTTCCCGGAGATTTCCACGGAAAGCCCGGGGCCGTCATCGCACACTTGTATCTCCAAAAACGAGTCCCGCAGGTTGGATTTTAGCTCAATTCGGACGGGCGCGTTCGTCTTGGACACTCCGTGTCGGATGGCGTTCTCAACAAGCGGTTGAAGCAAGAGGCTGGGGACCAGCGCATTGAGCGTGACCGGTGAGAGAGACATTTCGACGGTCAATCGGTCCTGAAATCTGACACGCTGGATGTCCAGATAGAGATTTATGAACTCTATCTCAAGATGCAGCGGCACCTCTTGGGTTTGCCAAGCGGCTAAGGTTCGGCGTAGGAGTTCGCTTAAGTTCGTCAACATCTGATCCGCCTCGTCTGTCCTGTGTTGCCGCACCAGAACGACGATTGCGTGTAAGGTGTTGAAGAGGAAATGCGGGTGCAGCTGGGTCTTCAGTGCGTTCAGGTTAGCTTGCACGAGCTGCGTCTCTAGCTGCCTCGCCCGTATCTCAAGCTGCGCCGACACTTGCTCGCGCTCATACAGCTTTGTGTAGTAGCCTACGCCGTGTTGGATACCCACGATCAGCAGGTAGATGATCAGATTCAAATGGAAATCAATCGGAACCACTGCTCGAAAGGTAGGGAGAAACTTACGAGGGAACCATGGCAGTCCAAAGATAGGCGTGACGGCAGCAAAAATTACCTCTTCAACGAGTACGAACACCACACTAAACAGCAGGTGGAATCCGATACCACGCCACCAATTTCTGCGCTCAATCGGAATTCGACGAGCCAGCCACCAGACGAACGGGGCGAGCAAAGCCCAGGCGTAAGCTGTCGTCAACCATACGACGAAATAAGAGCGCCACGGAACGGCGCGGCCTTGGTAGACCAGCCGGCCGGCGTCTTCGCTGATAAAGAACAGCGCGAACAGCGCCCACCCTCCGAGATAGGCAAGCCACCGGATAGGTCTTGAACTCAACAGCACACCCCTGCAACAGGGTACTGCTATGTGGACAGTTCTGGCATCCGCCGAGACTCCTCGGCATGCCTTCGCTGTACCATCTGGATGCGGTGGGCGCGCGTCGCCAGACATGGTGTCTTGCGCTGCGGAAGCTGCGTCTAGGGAGTCACCTTTGGAGGAAAAGAGATTATGAGAGCAATTGCGGCGACAATCCGGATGCCACGCCTTACAACCCCGCAATAACTTCAGACGAATAAGTTCACATCTCCCGATTCTATTCTAGAATCGACCAACACACGCATCAGGGGAGATTCGGACAATGGCCGCTTTCTCCGGGCTGCAGACAATTTGGCGGGATGTCCGCTACGGGTCGCGAACGCTGCGGAAGAGTCCAGGATTCGCGGCAGTTGCCACGCTCACTCTTGCGGTCGGGATCGCCGCAAACACGCTCATCTTTAGCGTCGTCGACACAGTCTTATTAAGGCCTTTGCCTTTCAAGGAGCCGGACCGCTTGGTCTTCATTTGGGAATGCAAACTGAAGGACCGCGCGGCAACTTCCCCTGTTTCCTCGGCGGACTTCGTTGATTGGAAGGATGAGGCCAAAGTTTTTGAGCAAATCGCAGCTTGGCGGTTCGCCTATTTCAATCTCTTAGGGAGAGATGAACCGGAGCGCGTTCAAGGACTCACCGTCTCTGCTTCGTTTCTGTCCCTACTTGGCGCGCAGCTTCAGGCCGGGCGCGCATTTCTTACGGAGGAGGAGCAGGGCGGGCATGACAAGGTGGTGATCCTGAGCGATGCTCTTTGGAGACGCCGCTTCGCCGGAGATCCAAACGTTGTTGGTCAGAGAGTGGACATCGAAGGGGAATCGTATAGTGTCGTTGGGATCCTTGCGCCAAGTTTTCAGATTTTTCGGGTACTAAACCGCCCTCTGGACATTTTTGTCCCGCTTACATTCGATCTCAGCAGACTAAATCGCCAGGATCACGACACGTTTGTGTACGCGCGGCTCAACCCTGGCGTCACACCGGATCAGGCACAGTCGGAGATGGATCTGCTCTACAGCAGGCTCGAACAGCGATACCCGGAAACCAATTCCGGCCGCGGGGCACGCATAATGCCCATTCGTGAGGGTTTCACTGGCGACATTCGTCCGACACTGTTTCTGCTGCTTGCCGCTGTGGCTTGTGTCCTTTTGATCGCCTGCTCAAACGTCGCAAGCATGGCCCTTGGCCGAGCGTCATTCCGGGAAGGAGAAATGACGATCCGCGCGGCCCTGGGTGCCAGCCGAACTAGGTTGGTCATGCAAGCGCTAACGGAGCACTTGCTTCTGGGCCTACTCGGCGCTGTTGCAGGGACCCTTATCGTTCTTGTCGGCGTCCGCGTTCTGAACGATTTGATCCCTTATCAGGCTGTAAAGCGTGTACATGACTTCGGAATTGACATCCGAGTGTTTGGCTTCGCGCTCGCCGTCTCTTTAGTAAGCGGAGCAGTCTCCGGCATCGCTCCAGCGCTGCGATTCAAAAGACTGGGAGATTTCTGGCAAGCCGGCGGGCGACGTTCGACGAAGAGCTTGCACTCTCGCCGAATGGCTGGTGGCCTCATGGTTTGTGAGGTGGCTTTGGCCGTCGTATTGTCATGCTGCGCCGTTTTGTTAGTTCGAAGTTCTTTGTCCCTGCAGGGGATGCCACGGGGTGTCAACCCCGATAATGTGCTCACTGCGCAGATTTGGCTGCCCCGCGCTAAGTATTCTGACGCTCAGAGAGTCATCAGTTTTTATCGCGAGGTTCTTCAGAGGGTCGAAAAACTGCCCGGCGTTGTGTCAGCCAGTGCAATCAATTTCCCTCCGCTGGCCCTTCAATATACGACGGTCAACTTCACCATCCAGGGTGAAAGTCGCGCACGATCGCTTGCAGAAGAAGCGCCCAACGCGCGGTGCTCAATAATCAGTCCGGAATACTTCCGAACCATGAGTATTCAGCTGCTGTCTGGCCGAACGTTCACGGACCATGACGATGACGAAGCGCACGGCGTCGTCATCATCAGTGCCTCTATGGCGCGACGCTTCTGGCCGGGTTCCAATCCAATTGGCCGGCAGATTCGTCCGCAGTTCAGCCACGAGAAGTATTTTTGGATTCCCGAATCGAAGAACGTGCCTCTGACGATTGTGGGAGTAGTAGCAGACGTTCGTAACGATGGCTTCGCCGAGGCTAATTTGCCGCAGATGTATTTGCCATACCTGCAAAATCCATCTTCCATCATGAATCTAGTTGTTCGCACGAGGTCGGAGCCTGTCCGCTGGGCTGATGTGCGAAATGAGGTTTGGGCGGTAGACAAGGACCAGCCTCTGTTTGATATGAAAACGATTGAGGATGTCGTTGCGGATTCTTTCAGTCGAGCGCGGTCGCTGGCATCCCTCCTTGAAAGCTTCTCTGCTGTCGCCGTGCTCCTGGCGGCGCTAGGGACGTATGGCTTGATCTCCTATGCAGTCAGCCAAAGAACGCGCGAGATTGGAATTCGCATGGCGCTTGGAGCGCAATCTGCAGACGTGCTGAGGTTGGTCGTCCGCGAAGGGATGAGCTTGACGTTCGTCGGCCTAGCGATTGGCCTAATTGCAGGGCTCGCAACCGCTCGCTTTTTAGGCGGCTTCCTTTATGGCGTGAAGCCGAACGATCCGGAGACTTTTGCTGGCGTTGCGCTGTTATTAGCTGGCATCGCTGCACTTGCATGTTACATCCCTGCTCAGAGAGCGATGCGCGTCGAGCCGCTCGTGGCTTTACGCCATGAGTAGAACGATTCAATCAAAAGCGCCTATTGCAGGCACTTGAACGCACTTCAGTTGAGCGAGTTTCCGGTTGAACTTTTTGCATCGGTAACCGTACTAAAACACAGCAGTTCAACCTTCCTTCCAATCGGAAAAGGAGTGCCGCGATGAGGCGACTCAACCTGATTTCTTTTTGCCTGCTTCCACTTTTTGCGTCTTCGCTCTACGGTCAGCAACCTCAAGCAGGCAGCGTTTCCTTCGAACCGTATTCGCTGAAGACCTACGATCAGCAACGCATGCCCGCAACTTGTGTGTGAGGAGAGCTTTAGGCGCTCCGCATGCCTTCTGAATCCGTGGCTTGGTTGACGCTCGACCATGCCAGGGCGAGGATAATCGCGAAAACCAACGCGTTCGCGGGAATGTACAGATTGAAGTCGGCCAGGCTGTGCAGCACAATGGCGACAATGCTTCCGACGCAAGCGAAAGAAATGGCCTCGTCATAGCCCGCGCCGCCCTTTTTGCAATGGCCGAAGGCCCTACCCAAAACCCAGAAGACTGCGCCAAACACAAGAATACCTCCCGACAAGCCGAGCTCTGCGGCGACTTCCAGGTAATCGCAGTGAGCATGATCAACGACGTTGTTGAGGAAAGCCGATTGCACGGATGGATAAGCAACCGCGAACGAACCAAAACCGCTTCCAAGAATCGGATGGCGGGCCTATCAGGTGCAGTGTGTCGCGCCAAATCGAAAGGCGGTCCTGTCCAGGATGCGTGTATTGGTCGTTGAGAGTCTCGAACCGCGCAATCGCCGGATTGCTTCCAACCCAAACCGCAACGCCAACCATGCCCAGTAGAAAGAGAGCGACAACCGCAACCCGAGTTCTGGCCTGCAACTTCGAAGCTCCTGCCAACGTGAGAACCGCGATCAGCGAAGCCAGGGCAGAGAGGATTCCCATACGCGAGTGCGAGGAGACCAGCGCAGCGAAAAGCACCGCAGCAATGAAAATCCAAAACAGGATAAAGGGAAATTCTGCACTGGATAAGAGCTTTCTTGTAGGGTCTGTGTCTGAGGGCGTGTTCTGTCGCAACGTCCAAATGTGTTGCAGCGCGAAAACCAAGGCAAGCGGCAGAGTCATTTCCAGCAATCCTGCGAAATGGTTGCGGTTAATGTAAGTGCCCGTGGCGTCCTCCAAATAGAATTTTTTCACGTAAGAGAAAATTTGCTGCCGGCCCGTCAGGTATTGCACCAGCCCGTAGAACGCTTCGAACACGCCGATCGCAAGCAGAGCGAGCACCAATCGTTTCTTGGCCCTGTGGTCCACAGAAATCGCAAGAACCAGCCAGAAGGCCGTTAGATATGTCACCAGGGCGAGGAGTTGCGAAACGGTTTGATAAGGAGCGGCGCTGATGGTGAAGGAAGAGTGAGGCGTCGCGCCAATGACCGAGGCTCCGAACTTAGGAGCTAATGAAATAGGAAGCGGAACGATTTGGAGCACAACGAGGGCAATAAGCAGGAAAGGAACGGTCACGGGAAGCCGGACCGGGATACTGGAAACCCTTCGTCCAGCCAAAAGGTAAAGCGACCCCAGAGAGAGAATTATGACTTGTGATATCGCAAAAAACTGAGGGGACGTTCCTCCAAATGCAAGAACAGCTATTGCGACGGCTACCAGAAGACCGGCTTCAACAATACGGCGCATGGACTTGTTTACAACAAGGCTTTGCAAGCCGCTATTTGGTAGAAGTGCTCCAGGAATCGGCAGAGTCAGAAATCATCTCCTTATGTGAATTGCCATTGTTATTGCCATTGCCGTTCGATCCATATACTCCCAGGCCGTAATAGCCATTGGTGTGCAGAGTAACGTTGTTTAGCACCACCCCGATGAGATTTGCCCCCGAGCTGCGAATGCTAGATTGAGACTGCGTGACCTGGTCGCGAGGCGTCGCGCCGCTTTTGACCACAAGGAGGACGCCGTCCACCAGCGCCGCGAGAATGCGGCTATCCGCGAGACTCAGCAGCGGAGAGGAATCGAGTATCACAAAGCCGTATTCCGCCTTCGCCGAGGTGAGAAACGCCCCCATGCTTTTTGAAGAGAGAAGCTCGGCAGGATTTGGCGGCACGGGCCCGCAAAGCAAGAGATCAAGCCCCGGCGATCTGGAAGGGCAGACGGCGCTGCGCCAGTCTTGCTGTCCGGTGAGGTAGCTGACAAGCCCAAGGCTTTGACGGACACCGAAGAGTCGCTGCAGAGAAGGGAAGCGAAGGTCCGCGTCAACGAGCAAGACGCGCTGGCCGAGTTGTGCGAGCGAAATGGCCAGATTCGCGGCAACGGTGGTCTTGCCTTCTCCAGGTTGCGTACTGGTAATGAGCAGCGAACCGGGGGGATGGTCGGCTGTCGAGAGCAAAACGGAAGCGCGCAGACTGCGGAAGGCTTCGACTAAAGCGGCTAGTGGTTTCTCGCCCCGATTACCATCAATATCAATGCGATGCCAGCGCGCTGCTGGGTTGCTCGCCGTCCCATGGTGTGAGGATTTCAGAGGCAACGTCCGCTCGAGTAGCTTTCGAACCCCGGGCCGGTCGCCATTCCAAGAAGGCTTGATAGTTTAAGTAGCCAAGGAGAATGGGGGCCCGGTCCGGCACCATTTCTTCGAGGATGACCTCTTTGTCTTCCGTAGATCTCTTCGCGAGTGCGAAGACGTTCTGTTGGGGCACTCCGCCGCTTTGGAGAACTTCGCGCAAAGTGTGCAACGCCTCCTCCGTCTTACCGTCGCGAACATAAAAATTTGCCAACTTCCAGTTAATATCCGGCGAGTTCGGAAAAAGCTTTTTGGAGTGTTCGAAAGCTCGCTGAGCTTGGTTACGATTTCCTTCCCAATCGAGAGCCGTGCCGAGGTCCGCCCAGTACAAAGCGTTTTGAGGGCTCAGGCTGACGGCCCGCTCGTATAACGTCACTTGCTCGTCGGGATTATCGCTGTCTGCATAGAAGTGTTGCATCGTCGCCAGAGCGTCATAGTATTGCGCGTTGCCTGGATCCCAGCGGATGGCGGCCTCGAGAGCTTGCGGCGACTCTCTCTGAAAATACCAGGCCGCCACGCCTCTTTTTGTCGCTGCATAGGCAAGCAGAAGCAATCCAATCGCAAGGCCGTAGCGAACAGCAAGGCTGCACCAGCGCCGAATGCCTTCGGACGGCTTTTTCAGTAATCCTCCTAGGGCGAGCCTGCCCATTGCCATCACCTGACGATTAAGGGGGCGGAAGCCACCATGAAATATTGAGCTACCGAATTTTCGGCTCAAGAAAGGACCTAAGGGTTGAAGCAGAGGGCACTCTCAGCGTGCGGTTACGCAACGGAGACATCCGGGGCAGCTTAGAAGTGGTGGGCGCTGTCCGGATTGAACGGACGACCTTTCGGGTGTAAAGGAAATTTCTCGCCCTACGCCAGCCGACGCCAGCCTATAAGAGCCTAAAGAATCAGCAGAAAACACTCTCCGCATTTGGTTGGTTTCGGATGGCTTTGTACCCAGTTCACGGACAATTACACGGACAAAATAAGGGCTCATTTTCCACCCCCTATCGCAACAACCTTGCGGCCCGCTGACGCTGCGAGGTGTTCCTGCACAGCTTCAAAGTCAGCCGTTTCGAAAAAGCCTTCGCGCTCGTTTCCGACTTCCGACAGATGCGGGATGAAAGGGGCTTGAGATAGCTTCTTTTCCCGAATGGCGACGTTGTACGCTTGGCCGAGGAGTTGTGTTCTGCGGTTTATCGTCGAATTGCAGTAGCGTTCCTCGCGCAGATCTTCGATGTATTTGCCGATGGCATCTGACGTAAGCTCAGCCGCGCGCCAGGTGCCGAAGCGCTCCCGCACGGCTTTGACGCTGGAAGCAACCGCGGGTCTCCACTTATCGCGCAGCTTGAAATCGCGCTCTAACCCGTCGAGAAGAGGAGCTTGCGTCCCTGCCTGCGCGTGAAAGGGTACTCCTCAGCGTGCCGGTAGAGGAAATCTTCAGATACCCCCAGACGGCGGGCGGCTTCGATCACCGGGAGCAGTTCATCATGCTCCCTGGCGGTAGGTGCCGCGAGCCGGGCGTAGGCCGTAGCCTTAGCAACTTCCTGCCGGCACCCAGTGGACTTTTTCTGGCTAGCCTCAAAAATTCGGCCCTATGAAAACTGAAACGCGCGAGAAAAAGGCCACCCGCGGTCTACCGCGGTACCCTCTCACGTGAAAAAGTGATTTTTGGTTTGAACGCGCCTGCTTGCACGGGTCTAGTTTATTGACCCTCGGAAGATGGTTCTGGCAGGCGGCATGGAAAACATGCCGCAGGCGCCACGGTTTGTCGATGACTAACGCAGCGTCCCCATATCGAATGCCGTTTCGGCATGCTGGCCGTCGGGCGTGTCAATTACGATCAATAAGGTCGAAGACTCGATCCTGTTTGGTTCGAATTCCATCACCACTTTTTCTCCGATGCTGGACACTTGAGTGTGTTTGTTCGTCGCTGGATAATAGGCAGAGCTATCGTAGGACTCGGGGAAGATTTCCTTCTTATTCTGAATGACCTTGATTTTGACCGCGTTCTCTGGCGCGGCAATCTTGTAACAGAGCTCAAGATGCAGCCGCACCAGTGTCGGCTTATCATGAAATTCCTTGAGCGCGTCTTGCGCGCTATAGCCAAGGGTTTTGCTCGCATGTAACGCGATCTGGCTAAAAGGCGTTTCTATCGCTACGTTACTCCTAAATCGTCCCACCTTCAGTTCAGGGATCGCGTGGCTGTATTGCGCAAGAAAGTCTGCTCCCAAACTGGTTTGGCGGGTTCCCAGGAAGTAGGCGTCGCGAATAGCCTCAGGAGACAATGGGTAATCATAGGAAGCAGCTGGCAGCGCCATGAGTAAGACCAACGCTAAGAGAGGAGGACGCGGTCGCAAGTTCATGTTTTCCCTCACTGCTTGTCGTTACCAGAAAGCCCCGGATCGTCCCATTGAGGATACGATGATTATCCCCCGCCCTCTAGGCTGCCGGCTTGGGGCGGTTCTGCGGAATATGGAACCAACACTGCGACTATCAATGTGATTCATCCCACCACTTTTTCAGGAGCAAGACCGCTTCTTCTATGGATGAGACCAATGTATCAGCCAGTCGCTTTCGGTAGTTTCAGCGGAAACGGGGAGCCAAGTCTACCTCAGAAAATCAAAGCCAGCCATCGAAACGGAACTGGTAGCCATTCACTCGTGAGTCTAGTACGCTCGACTCCCCCGATTCGACGAAGTAGGCCCAGCATGAGTGACATCCGAAGGGAAGAGCGCAAGCAGGAGAAGCTGCAAGTGCTGCTCTCGCGTATGGCGGACCCATTTCTCGCAGAGCCTGCTTCAACAGAAAACGTCAGTTCTCATGGGATGCGAGTCCGAACAAACCGGCACTGGAAGCGGGACACTCAACTGATTGTCCAATCTTCTGAGTACGTACTTTGGGGGCGCGGGGAAGTTGTCTACTGCCAGACCCTACCGGACAAAACCTTTGCTATTGGATTGGAACTTACGGCGCGGACAGGTGACTGGATCATGCGCTCATTGGTGTGAGTCTTGGGCTACAGCCCATTGACAGAACACAGCGTTGTACATAGCATTGTTGTCAGCCTACCTTCGATTCTTCCCTCGTTCCCCGTGGAGACAATCATGGCAAAAGTCCTGTACTGCAAGGATGTAGTCCCGGGGTGTAGGTTCGAAGCGCGCGGCGAAAGCGAAGAGGAGCTGATCGCCGATTATGCGGATCACCTCGCGACGGCACACAATATGCCTGATGTTTCAGAAGAGATTTTGGCGATGGTCAGCAAGGCGATTCTTGAAGAGGTTCGGTGGCGAGGGCGTGCCGCCGGACGCGCGTAACCCGCAATTCCAAGAGGACAGAGCCGTGATTCGCCCGAGTGGAATACAGGTGTTCACCTGATTGTGGCTCTGAGAAACGGCTCCAAACTATCCTTTCAAGAAGCACCCTGCCCCAGCTTGCTCCAGCCTCCAGCCCACCCGGAGGTTGTTTTGACGGCATTCGCATGGACGACGTTTTACGAAGAGGCGCTCCGGTCAGAACCGGAGTATTTACTCGAGCGAATCCAAACCGCGGCACAGTCAATGATCGGCCGCTTCCGCGAGATTGGGCTTGATGACCCGAAAATTCATGCAAACGAGCACAGCGCACTTTGTCTCGCCTTGTCGGATTTACGAGTTTTAAGGACTGCGTTTTCTCACTTCACACACAGCAACGCTGGGCTGACCGTTCTTTCAGAAAATGGCGATACTAAAGGCGAGTTCGCTCTTCATTTTTCTGAACCTGCATTCCGCCAGTAGCGGTACACGTCTCGCGGCCCGCCTTTGCCAAAGCGTTCAATCGTTCCCGCGGCCAGCAGTTCTGCTAGGGCTTTTGGCCTGTCGTTTTGGAGATGACTCCGGCTTTGTCGAATAGTTCTGCTTGCGTCAAGGCGTCGGCTTTCCTGCGCGGCATGATTCGCGCCAGGGCTTCGATAGCCGCATTCAACGAAACGGCGGCATGCTCAGGCTTGACTCCAAGCTCACCGAGCAACGCCCGGGTTGCCTTCTCACGGTTCATAGCAATTGAGGCTAACGTCCCTGGCTGTCGCCCATGCGTGCTTTCGCTTGGCTCGCCGTAAAGAAACTCGCGGGAGCCCGGCTCGCCCTTAGCGCCGCGTTGACGTGCTGACTTGGTGCGCGCCATTGCGAGATGCTTCGTGCAGTAGCGGACCGAATTACGATCAAGAGGCTCCGGGCAAACGGAGCACAGTCCCGCTGCGATGTTTTGTTCCTGATAGCGGAGCGCAGCCGCAAGATGCGCAACGCCAGGAGGTAGCGGCTCTCTTGGGATTTGTTCCTCTTCGCTGCGCTGGCCGTCGCGGATCATTCGAGCAGCCCATTCCATCGGCTTTCTTCGTTCTCTATTGCGTGCCGAAGCGCATTCCTGTCCATGCTCCTGAACCATGCGGCGAGCCAGGCCAGAGACATGCAATCGGTCATGTGGTCAATGAGCGCGATTATGTTTTTCCGGTCGTTCGCTACATCGTCCAGCCGCGCCAGCTCGTAAGTGGCGAGCGCGTCATCGGAGCACCCGAGTAGGAAGTTGATCGGGACGTGCGACTGCTTGGCGAGAGGTTGGCGAGTCTTGAGTCTGTGGTCTTTGCTCATTGCGCACCCCCGCGCCGTTCCCATTCGGCAATCTCGGGGAATGGGACGCGGAAAGTCTGCGCGTGAAGAGTTGGAGCGAAAAAAATCAACGCCGCGAAAGCGAGAACACGGACAAAACACGGACAATTTGCTTTGCTACGCGAAGAACGTGGGACTTAAGTGCTTGAAAAATATGGTGGGCGCTGTCCGGATTGAACGGACGACCTTTCGGGTGTAAACCGAACGCTCTAACCGCTGAGCTAAGCGCCCAATGAAATTGATCGTACAAGAAGGGAGGTGAGACCGTCAACGCGCGGCTAATCCGCTATTTCTCTAAGCCTTCGCGGAACACGCTTTTTCAGGCCTGTTTCTCCACAGCTTTCTGAAAGCTGACCTCGTTTTCTTGCACTTTCCGCAAGCTGCCAGTACACTGACTTGCTTACACTTACGTCAAGGAATGGATAGGGATGCTGCTTGTACGGGATTTTGTGGCCCACATGGCCAATGAAGTCGTGAAGCGCCTTGTGGAAGGCGGTCAGATTGAGACCAAGGCGAAAGATGGCGTGGCCACTCGGGTTCGCCAGAGGATGCTCGAAGAGTTGACCGTCGAAGACCGGCTAAACGAAGAAGTGCGCCAAATCCTCGTCGAGCGCCAGGACGAAATGCGCAGCACGGGCGTTTCCTACCAGGAAATGTACAAGAAGGTGAAGCAGCACCTGGCCCGGGACCGCAAGTTGGTCCTTCGATAGAGACGGTTGACTGGGAACGGCAGGCGTTGAAGTAACGCAATTCTTTGACGGAACATTATTCATTCTAAATAGGAACCCATCGCGAAAATGATGCGATTGAGCCGAGAGAAGATTGTCAGGTTGTCTCACCAAATCACGGACGTGCTCGTGTCCAGCGACGAAGTGGAGTTTATTGACGACCGCGATACCATTCGCCAGCAAATCGTGCAGATTCTGACGGCCGTGCTCCGCGACGAAGAAAAGATTGAGCTGGAAGTCCGCAAGCGCATCACCTCGCAGAAGAAAGAGATCCTGGAAGGCAGCGAAGAGTGGGACGTGCTGCACAAAAAGTATTACCAGGATGAACTGCGGCGCCTCGGGATCGCCGCCGCCCCCGACGACCGCCATCGGTCGTAAGGCACGCGATAGTTCTGAGCTGTAGGTTATGCCCCTTGTGGTTGGTTCCCGCTCCGGTTGCGCGCTCGCCGCGCGACCAAGCTGGATTCTTTGCCCCTGCAGAACGCAAGGGTCCCGGATTGAGGCAGTCGGCGCTTTAGGTCCACCTGAGCCAGAATGCAGGTATTTACCCGATTGAGCTTGGGCGCAATCAGTGCAAAGTAGGGGTCAACAAACGCAATGCTGTGGCTAGTAACAGGGGTGAGTTCCTTTGGAAGTTCCACATCCTCGGTCACACCCCGGGAGCCCAAGGAAGTCACCCCTCCCGCCCCTGCCAGCAGGTTGAAGCCTCAAGAATCGAAATTTGAAAATCGACTCGTGTTCATCCAACAGACATTTGCCGATTGGTATTCCAGATTTGTTGGTAACTTTGGGAGTGGTTGTCTATTTGCTCTCGCTTGTCTCCAGCAATAATTCTTCGCACGAAAGTAGTTGGTAATATTGGAAGCCAGTCGAAATCCGACGAGGAGGCCCAAGCGCCATTTTCTGGCATGACGGTTTGCGTCTGTGGACGATGACGCAAAATGGCACATTTTGGAGGAGCCTAACCTGCCATCGGGCCCGCAAGCCCAGTCTAGTACTTTTTCTGTTTTGTGTAACCATAAGAAAAAACAGCACTTGGTCAAATTGGAACACGGAACAGGCTGAGAGTAGCCTATTGGCAGGCGCTTTGCTCCCTTTCTGCCGTGTGCTCTAACAGCACCTCACTACTCTCAAGGAGACTTCATGAAGAAACAGAAGGGCTTCTCTCTTATCGAACTCTTGATCGTCGTGGCGATCATTCTGATCATCGCGGCGATCGCCATCCCGAACTTGCTGCGCTCGAAGATCGCGGCCAACGAATCGTCGGCCGTAGGTTCCGTGCGTACGATCGGCACCGCGGAAGTGACGTATTCGTCCAGCTGGGGCAGCGGTTACGCCCCATCGATTGCTGAACTCGGTGGCGTTGCTCCATGCATTACCGCGGTTGCGACGGCGGCTTGCTTGATCGACCCGCTGTTGAGCGTGGCTCCGAACACCAAGAGCGGTTATATCTTCGCCGCCGCGGGCACTCTGGCTGTGGCTGGCATCAATAACGGCTTCGAAGTGAATGCCACTCCGACCACTCCCCAGACGACCGGTGTTCGCTCCTTCTGCGACGACCAGACGGGCGTGCTGAAGTTCAACGTAGCCGGCACGCCGATCGGCTTGGGAGCAGGTACCTGCCAGGGCGTTCCGACCGCGGCAGGCGTTTCCGGCCCAGTCGGCAACTAACGCTTAGCTAATATTTCTCGAGAAAAGGGAGGAAGTTCGCTTCCTCCCTTTTTTTTTGCCCGAGAAGCACCAAGCTTTGCCTTTACGAGGGCAAAACAGAGGTAAGGTTCCGCAATGGGACAGTACGGAAGGTCCTCTCTGTGGCATCTCGCGTGCTCATCAAATAGCGAGTGGCTGTGTCCAAGAAGAATGAATAGGAAGCAAACTCTCTAGGTGAGGCTATGAAGAAGGAACGTGGTTTTTCTCTCATAGAATTGCTAATCGTCGTGGCTATCATCCTGATCATTGCGGCGATAGCCATACCCAATTTGCTGCGCTCGAGGATCGCGGCCAACGAAGCGTCCGCGGTTGCCTCGCTCCGGACGATCAACACTGCGGAAGCGACGTATTCTGCGAGTTGGGGAGCTGGCTACGCGCCCGCGATCGATAATCTCGGCGGAGTTGCGCCGTGCCTGGCGGGAACCGCGGCTGCGGCTTGTATTATCGATCAGGGTTTGAGCGTGGCGCCGTTTACAAAGAGCGGCTACAGCTTTGCCGCCGCGGGCAATACGCCAGTCGGTGGCGTGAACAACGGCTTTGAGGCGAACGCAACGCCGACGGTTGTGGACGTGACCGGCAAGAGGGCATTCTGTTCGGATCAGACCGGCGTGCTGCGGGCCAACACCACCGGCGTCGCCATCGGAACTGGCGCGGGAACTTGCGCCACAGTTCTGACGCTGCTCGTCGGAAACTAGATTCGACATCACATCAGGGTGTTCGGGGAGGAACCTTCCTCCCCTTTTTTCTTTTTGCCACAGAATTTTCCTCCGCCTCTAACGGTCCTAGCCTTGCCCATGTCGTTTCTGCTGTCGCCCGGGATTGGTACCCAATGACACCACGACCTGCCCCTTAAATTCATTGCGCTGCTACTTATGGCGGGAGTAAGCTAGCGCAACTTTTTGGTGGCAGCGGGCATTTGGCGCTGTCGAGACACGGGGCAAGGAGTGGGCTATGAATACACGTGGGCTTCCGTCGAACCTCAGGATGGGAAAGGCAGCTGCGAAGGGGTTTTCGCTCATCGAGCTTCTGATCGTGGTTTTTATCATTCTGATTATTTCCGCGATCGCAATTCCGAGCTTGTTCAGGTCCAAGATAGCCGCAAATGAGTCCAGTGCAGTTTCCTCCATTCGTCAAATTAACACCGCCGAAGGAACCTATGCGTCGAGCTGGGGCAGTGGGTACGCCGCAGCACTGCCGAATCTTGGCGGCCCGCAGGCAGCTTGCGCGGCCGGAGCGACGGCGGCAAACGCTTGTTTGATTGACGACCTGATCAGCGTTCCACCCTTCAGCAAGAGTGGTTACACTTTTGCCGCAGGCGGAACAAACCAGGTCGGCGGCATATTTAACGGCTTTGAGGTCAACGCCACGGCCAACACGGTGCAGACAACCGGCGTGCGCGCATTCTGCTCCGACGCTACGGGCGTAATTAAGTACGTCACCCCGGGCCCCGCGCCCATCGGTTTGGCAGCGGGATCTTGCGGGGGCATCGCGAGCGTGGCGGGAACCTCGGGCCCGGTTGGCAATTAAGTTTCGCTGCAACCCGGAGCGGGAGTGGTTCCGTCCCTGGTATACTTCTGTGCTTGCGTGTAATAGTTCAAGTTGAATGGTGCGCCCTCCTGTTTTCTTCGCTATGGCCCGTTTGTGCTGGCCAGAACTTTCCGGATGCGAAAGCCGCCACCGGTAAGGCGGCACTCGCCGCCATTCAGCAACGTTTTGAGGCAAAGTATCGAGGCGCATCTCGCCTGGAAGTTACCTTTCTAGAGCGGTATTCAGAAAGCGACAGGCTGGTTCGCACGGAAGCCGGGAAAGCCTACTTCCAACGCCCAGGCAAAATGCGCTGGGAATATGAAGCGCCTGAAAAAAACGTATTCCTGGTGGACGGCAAGAATGCCTGGTTTTATGTTCCCGCGGATCATACCGTTACACGCGTTCCAGCAAAGAAGAGCACGGATTGGCGGACGCCGCTGGCCTTGTTGGCCGGGGACATGAAGCTTTCGCGGATTTGTAATAAAATTGGAATCGCTCAGCAACAAGCCTCGGCAAATTCTACGGATGTCGTGCTCTACTGTGCGCTGCGGGGCGCGTCTAAGTCAGAGGAGGGGAAGGACGCCGACGGTCGGACTGGCGAGGCCGGAGTTCAGGAGATTGCTTATCTGGAAGTCGTTGAAAGCTCTGGAGAACTCGTCCGCGTTTTGGTCAATGATCCGGGGGGCGTGGGCATCGAGTTTCGTTTCACAAACTGGCAATTCAATCCCAAGGTCGAAGATTCGTTTTTTCGCTTCCAGGTTCCGCGCGGCGTGGCCATTGTGAACGGGGACCTGGGGGCGGCCCAGAAATCGCCTAGTCCATAAACCCCCCGTAGGAACCGCTCCCGTACCCGTCAGGAACGGCCAACCCCCAGGACCGCCTACGCATATCATGTAGATGAGGTAAACTGAAAGTCTATGGGTGAATTTGTCTGTCGCGTGGCCGATGCCGACGGGCGTGTTTTTTCGCACGTCGAAGCCGCAAACACTCTCGACGAAGCACGCCAGAAGCTCGCGGACCGCGGGCTATACATTTACTCCGTCGAGTCGCGTGGCGGACGCCTGGGGAGCCTGATTCGGCGGAAGAGCGGACGCCAGGTGGGCGGTTCGGATTTCCTGATTCTAAACCAGCAGTTCAATACATTAATCAAGGCCGGGTTGCCGATTTTGAAGGCGCTGGACCTGCTGGCCACGCGCGCCACCTCTCCGAAACTGAGGCCCGTCGTCGCGCAGATTCGGGATCACGTGCGGGAAGGAAAGTCACTTTCCGAAGCGATTGATCAAGCAGGCGTGTTTTCCAAGGTTTACTCGACGGCCATCCTGGCTGGTGAAAAGAGCGGCAACCTACCAGGCGTGCTGGACTACTACATCGGCTATCAGCGTGTCAGCACGGGGGTGAAAAAAAAGATCATCGCTACGCTCGTTTACCCGACCTTGCTGATTTGCGTTGCTATCGTCATTGTGACGTACCTGGTTACTGGCGTCATTCCAAAGTTCGCACTGCTCTACAAGGACTTGAATGTGGAACTTCCGACGCCTACGAAGATCCTGATCGCGCTGACTGTGGATTACCGGATGTACTTCCTGGGACTCGTGGCGGCCCTGATGGTAACGGCGGTGGGCGTTTTTCTTTGGTCACGCACGGAAGAGGGCGGAACTACGTTCGACCGGTTCAAATTCCGCGTGCCGCTGATCGGAGACACACTGCTGAAGTTCCAAGTAGCGCAATTTTGCCGGACGCTGGCTACGCTTTTGACCGGCGGCACGCCGCTGGTGGCAGGCTTGCAAACGGCCACAGAAGCCATTACCAGCAAGCTGCTGCAGGGCACGGTCGGGCAAGCCACAAAAATGGTGCGTGAGGGTGAATCACTGGCAGGCTCGCTTTCTTCACTGGGCGTGATGCCGCAGATGGCAGTGGATATGATTGAAGTCGGCGAGTCCAGCGGCGCGATTTCGCCGATGTTGAACAGCGTGGCGGAATTCTACGAAGAAGAAGTGAATTTGCGACTCGGCGCGATGGTCGCGGTGATCGAGCCGATTCTGCTGATCATCATGGGAATATTCGTTGCCTTCATTCTGATTTCACTCTATTTGCCTATCTTTTCGTTCTCCATCAACGGGGCAGGGGCACCAAAGTAGGGGCTATGGCTACCACCGAACATCTTCCTCCAGCGCCAGGCGCCTCAGGCGGCGATGAGGAGCACGAACGCGAGTATGCGCGCAAGCTGGCCGAAAGGTATCGGTACGCGTTCGTTGATCTGCGCGAGCAGCGTATTGACCCGGAGTTGATTCGCACGATTTCCGCGGATCTGATGTTCCGTTACAACTTCGTGCCCCTCGAGGCGCAGGGTAACGTTCTCACCATAGCCGCGGCTGATCCTGGGTTGGTGCACAGCAGCGACGAACTGACGCTCTTGCTTGGTAAGAAGCCCCTGATCCGCGTTGCCACGGCACGGCAAATAGCCGATGTCTTAAAGCGCACCGAACAGTCACAGCGCGTTCTCGAACAAGCCACCGAAGCGTTTGCTCTTCAGGCGTCCAAGGAAGAAGAGGAGACAGAAGAGACCATTTCCGGCGACCGCCTGACGCGGGACAGCACCGCCAGTCCCGTAGTCCGCCTGGTTGAGACCATCATCTTTACTGCGCTTGAACGCCGCGCCAGCGATATTCACATTGAGGCGCGCGACACCGAAGTGGCCGTGAAGTACCGCATTGACGGCGTCTTGCAGCACGCCATGCAGCCGATCGCAAAGGAACATCATTCGTCGGTCCTCTCACGCATTAAAGTTTTGAGCGAACTGGATATCGCCGAACGCCGCGTTCCTCAGGACGGGCGCTTCCGCGTGAAGTACAAGGGGCGTTACATCGACCTGCGGGTTTCCATCATGCCTGCGAGTCACGGCGAAGACGCCGTGCTGCGCGTGCTCGACAAAGAAACGCTTTCCGAGAAATTTGCAAACTTGACGCTGGACGTTGTTGGTTTTTCTGCGGAAGAACTCTATCGCTTCCGCCGCTACATTCATGAACCGTACGGCATGGTGCTCGTGACGGGCCCGACCGGCTCCGGCAAGACGACCACGCTGTACGCCGCCATCAATGAAATCAAAAGCGACGACGACAAATTCATCACCATTGAAGACCCGGTCGAGTATCAGGTGCGCGGCATCACGCAGATTCCGGTCAACGAGAAGAAAGGCCTGACGTTTGCCCGAGGCTTGCGTTCCATCTTGCGGCACGATCCCGACAAAATCATGGTCGGTGAAATCCGCGACCAGGAAACCGCGCAAATCGCCATTCAATCCGCGCTTACCGGCCACTTGGTTTTTACCACGGTCCACGCTAACAACGTGACGGACGTCATCGGCCGGTTCGTAAATATGGGCGTCGAGCCTTACAACTTTGTGTCCGCGCTGAACTGCATTCTGGCGCAGCGCTTAGTGCGCGTCATCTGTCCGAATTGCAAGCAGCCGAGGAACTACACCCCGGAAGAACTCAAGGAATTAGGGCTGGATCCCGCAGTTTGGGGAAACGGGAGTTTGCTCGAGGGCCTCGGATGCCTGGAATGCTCGGGTACCGGCTACCACGGGCGCACGGCGATTTGCGAATTAATGGACCTGACCGACCGCATCCGCGAAATGATTGTGGATCGCCGCCCCACTTCTGAAATCAAGCGAGCCGCGCGCGAAGAGGGAATGGCCACGTTGCGCGAAAGCGGATTGGGCAAGATAAAAGCCGGCATGACCACCATCAAAGAAATTAACAAGGTGACCTTTGTCGATGAGTAGCGCTACTGCAGTTCGTGAAGGCATTTATAAGACCGGCTTCGCCCGCCGCGTGGCGCGTTGGCTGGATGCGATTCCGCATCCTCCGGTAGCTATGGAAATTGCTGCGGATCGAGTTGCGGTGGGGAGATGGGGAGGCTCTGGATCGCTCGATGCCTTCGCGGTCGAAACGTTTCCGCCGGGGGCGGTGATCCCTTCGGCCGTGGAGACCAACCTGGTGAATACGGGCCCCGTAAGGAACGCCGTCGCCAAGGCGTGCGACCGGCTTCGTACCAAGGCCGAGGACGTTGCGTTGATTCTTCCTGATCCAGTGATCCGCGTTTTTGTGCAGCACTTCGAGGATTTCCCGCGCTCGTCGGAAGAAGCGATTCCATTGTTGCGTTGGAAACTCAAAAAGAGCGTGCCGTTCGAGGCCGACGAAACCATCATCTCGTATTTTCGCCAAGCGCCGCGCGATGCGGGCGTGGATATCGTCACGGCGCTGGCTCGGATGCGCATTATCAAGGAATACGAATCGCTTGCCGAAGGAGTCGGGCTGCAACCCGGCGTTGTGCTTAGCTCTTCGCTTGCGGCGCTTTCGCTGCTCGAGGGCAGCCGGCCCGTTTTAATGGCGCGCATTTCGGGCTCTTCGCTGACCACGGCCATCGTGCGAGGCGGGTCGCTTTGCGGTTATCGCTGCACGGAGCTTCCAGCGAACGGCGCCGGCCTTACTCCGCAGATGCTGCTCGAAGAGATTTTTCCAGTCGCGGCCTACTTTCAGGATACCTGGAATGAGGCCATTGCCTCGGTTCGGATCGCGGGCCTTGGCGTAAGACTCGGTGAGTTTTCCGAACCAATAGAGCGGGAATTTCATTGCGAGGTAAAGTCCTTATTGAATTCCGCGCATTCGGAAGGAATTATCAAAGACGATGCGCGGCAGCTGGCCGACCGAGACCTGGATGGACTGGTGGGCTGGATGCTGCATCGTAGTTAAGTAGAGATTTCTTTGAGGTGAGGAGCCAGGCAGGAATGGAAGTTCGGCTGAATTTAGCGACAAAGCCACTCGAATCGCACAGGCGTTTCCTGGCGGGGGCGAGCCTTTCTGCGTTCGTTGCCGCGGCCGTGTTTCTCGCGCTGGGATGGCACGTTTATTCCGTTCGCAGAGCGGCGACAGAAGTGCTTGCGCGCACGGCAAGGATCAACGAGGAGCGCGCCGAGTATGAGGCCAGGGAACACGAGCTGGAGCGCTATTTCAAGCAAAAGAGCATTGCCGACATTCACGACCGCGCCGCCTTTATTAACGGAATCATCGCCGTGCGCAGCTTCAACTGGACGAAAATGTTCATGGACTTGGAGCACCTCTTGCCAGGCGGCGTGCGCATTATCAGTGTTGAGCCCAAGCAGGAATCCGGGCACGTCGAGCTCACCCTGACCTTTGGCGCCGCCAGCGGTGAGGTGGAGTTGGAGTTCGTGCGGGCACTGGAAACCTCCAAGCAATTCTCGGAGGTGCAAATCCAACATGAGTTTGAGCCGACAGCATCCACTGGTCCGGTCAACGACCAAAGAGTCGTTCAGTTGTCCACGTATTATTCGGGGACTTGATGGCGCGCGATTTCACAACTCGCAAACAGGCTATTCTGGGCGGTGTAATTTGTCTTGTGGTGGCCGACCTGGCCTTGGCTGCCTATAGTTATCAGTTTACTTCCCAGCCTCTGACGCCCGGGCCTGCGATAACTAGGCTGGAAGACTACAACAAGAAGTTGAAGGCTTCGGTTGCCAGGGCGGAGCAAATCCGAGCGGATATGCCGAATACGCAGCGCGATTGCGAGAAGTTCGAGCACATGCTTCTGCCCGCCAGCTCCGGGTATTCCTCAGTTTTGTTCGAACTCCATGACATCGCCAAGAAGAGCGGAATAAAGCCACCGGATGTGAGCTTGAAGCCGACCCCGGTGCCATCGCGCGGATTGATCGAAGTGGCAATGGAGTCAACCATAGAGGGGGACTACAAGAACGTAATTCTTTTCTTGAATGGGCTGCAACGTTCGGCCAATATTTATGAGGTAGAGTCTTTGGCGCTGGCCCCGCAAAAGGACAGCCTTAAAGGGCCTGCCAACGTCATCAAAGTCGGGCTACATCTCAAGACGTACTTTCGGGCGGGGGCATGAAGCAAAAGCGACAAATCGGCGTTCTCTTTATATTGATAGTTGCCGGGGCCATCGTGTGGGGGTGGAATTTCCGGGATAAGCGCGTTGTAACCGCTGATGCGACTCCAAACCTGCAGGATCCTCGGCTTATTGATGTTCCCAACCCACACATTAATCTGGAAGAAATAGGGCGCGTCCGGAGTGCTGATTATAAGGGTTCAGGGCGCAACCCCTTCAGCCCTGGGGCAGGACCTGCGGCTCCTGCGGCGCGAGTTGCTCAGGCTGAGAATAAATTTAAGGTTTACGACCTCCCGCAACCTAAGCCCATTGATCCTCCCCCGCCCCCGCCGGTTCTTCCAGCGAACGTAAAATTCTACGGCTACGGCAGCGGCCTCAACGGTCCGGCACGCCGGGCCTTCTTCTACGACGGCGACGAAGTACATATCCTTGGCGAGGGTGATGTCTTATTAAAGCGCTTCCGGATTATAAGGATTGGAAACGACCACATCGAATTTGCAGAGATTTCCACCGGCCGCCCCGGAACGGCCCCGCTCGAGGAACAAGCAGCACCACCTGGTCAACAGCCGTAATCATGGGTCGCCGTCGAAATTCGCGGGAGCACCGAGAACAAGGGTATGCCTTGTTGATGGTGATCTTCATGGCCACCATGCTGCTGATCATGGCCACGATGGTGGCTCCAAACCTCAAGACCGAGGGGCAGCGCGAAAAAGAAAAAGAGATGATTTGGCGCGGCAAGCAATACACGCGCGGCGTCAAGCTGTATTACCGGAAATTGGGGCGTTTCCCTACGAGTATCGACGACCTGACCAAGCCGAAAATCGGCTCGTTGCGCTTTATGCGCCAGGCTTACAAGGACCCGATGAACGCGCAAGATGGCTCCTGGAGGCTGATCTATGTGGGTCCGGCAGGCCAGCTCATCGGCAGCTTGAAACCTCAACCGCTGACTCCCTTATTTGGGCAAATTCCGGGGGGATTGGGCACCGGCACCGCCATAGGTTCGATGAACGGGGCAGCGATGGGCTCTGGCATGCAAAGTCTGCCCGGTAATGCATCTCAATTTGGACAGCCGGGATCGCCACCGGGAACACCAAGTAACAGTGCGTTTGGAGCTTCAAACGGGTTTGGAACTACCACTGGGTTTGGCAGCAATTCCGCTAACTCCGCAAACCCTGCAAACTCCGCAAATCCGCTGGCCACGACGGGCGCTGCGGTCTCCGCCGATCAATCGACGGGCACGGCTGCCGACACCCCGATTCCGACCGACGACCCGCCCACGATCATGGGTGGAAACATTATCGGAGTCGGCAGCAAAATCAACAAGAAATCCATCATGGTTTACGACAAGGCCAAGAACTACCGCCTGTTCGAGTTTATCTGGGATCCGTCGAAGGATTCTTTTGGAATGGGCCAGCCCGGCATGCAAACTGGAACTGGTTTTGGTGGTCAGCCCATTGGGCAGCCTATCGGTCAGCCCATTGGCCAACCGGTGCAAAATCCGACGGGCCAACAGCCGGGGCAGAATCCGGGGAATCCGCAGAATCCGCAAAACCCGCAGCAGCCGCCCCAGAATCCTCAGCAATAACGTCAACACTCCTTCCGGTTCGCGGCCTTTCGAACATTGAAACGCCTCTCGTCACGCCGTGTGAACTTCCGTAGAATCATCCATGCTGAGCAGGCAAATCATTGTCACAGAACCCCAACTCCGGTCCGTCGCCTGCGTACGAGGACTACACGCGGTGCATCCACTGCGGTTTGTGCTTGAACGCTTGCCCTACGTATCGCCTGTGGAATTTGGAAGCAGACTCGCCTCGGGGCCGAATCCAGCAGATGTTCCGCGTTTTCCAGGGCGAATCGAGCGGCCAGTCTCAGCCGGAAGCGCGGTTCAGCCAAGGGTTCGTCGATCACATTAACAAGTGCCTCGACTGTCGCGCGTGTGAGACTGCCTGTCCCTCCGGAGTTGAGTACGGGAAACTCGTCGAGCATGCGCGCGCCCGCATCGAGCGCCGTTACGAGCGCTCCTGGATCGCTCAGGTGGCGCGCAACTTCTTTTTTCGCGATTTTCTTTCCGCTTCCCATTTCATCGAGGATGCCGCGCGGGTTTTCCGTCTATACCAGCGCTCGGGCATCCAGGCCGTCGCGCGCGGAATCGGCATCCTCAAACTGTTTGGATTAGCGGAACGCGACCGGCTTCTTCCGCAGATTGACGGCGACTTTTTCTTCAATCGTTTTGGCTCCACGTTCGCTCCCGTGGGACCGCGCCGCGCGCGAGTGGCGTTTTTCGCGGGCTGCATCGCGAATGTCACGTTTTCCCGGCTGAACGAAGCCACCATCCGCGTGCTCACGGCCAACGGCTGCGAAGTGGTTGTGCCAAAGGAGCAGTCTTGTTGCGGCGCGCTTTCCGCTCACGCTGGCTTTCGCGATGCCGCGCGCGGCTTCGCGCGTAAGAACCTGGAAGCATTTCAGCTGCACGATTTTGACGCTATCGTTACAAACGCTGCCGGCTGCGGTTCCACAATGAAGGAATACGATCACCTTTTTTCGACGCACGAGCTCGAACATGCGCAGGCCCGCGCCTTCGCGGCCAAGACACGCGACGTTGCGGAGTTTCTTGCGGACCTGGGGCTTACGGCGAAGCTCGGCTCGCTGCGTCTTCGTGTCACGTATCAGGATTCCTGCCACTTGCTGCATGGACAAAAAATCCGGGAAGCACCGCGCAAACTGTTGCGCGGGATTCCCGATCTTGATTTTGTGGAATTGCCGCATTCAGAAATCTGCTGCGGCTCGGCGGGAACCTACAACGTCACGCAAACTGAAACTTCATTGCAATTGCTCGCGGAGAAAATGCGCCACGCTCAGTCCACCGGCGCCGAAACCATCGCGACCGCGAACCCGGGCTGCATCCTGCAACTCCGGGCCGGCGTCACCCTTCATCACCTCAACCAGAACGTGCTTCACGTTGTCGAACTCCTCGACAGGGCCATAAGCGGCCGTTAGAGCAAACCAGCTCTCCCCGAAAACGGCGGCGCCCTTTCCGCGGCGATGGGGGTTGCCACGAAAAGGGCGTGCCGTCTTCAGGAGAGAAGCTCGGGGTTACTCAAAACCGCTCACAAAAAAGTCAGCCGACAAAAAACTAGTTTTCCGCTGGAGGCGACCCCTGACGGCGGCGCATTCTACCTCCCGGTCCCGGATGGCCTTCGGTCACGGTGTAATCCGACGGCACCGCAAAGAGCGTTGCATCCGGCTCCGCGCGCTGGATGTTTGTCAGGGAATAGGTCGTCTCCCCGGACCAAGGGTCGGTTCGCTTGCTCATCACAACGGTTTGCAAGTCGTTGGAATACCAGGATTCGTGCACGACGGTAATCGGCTTCTCGTTTCCGATTTGCCCGGCAGGAATCGTTCTGGTGATGCGAGTCCCCTGCGAGGTCACACCCGCGATGGTTTGCGTGCCGAGGTCTTCTCTCTTCAGGTTGGCGTTGTTTTGCTCTTGCCGGAGTTCTCTGTTTTCTCTCATTGCCTGATTCATGGGGCCGTTCCTTCTGGCAAAGGGCCTTCCCATCTTCTCGGCGGTTTTCTGGCTGGGATGCAGCATGAAAGTTGCGCGGGCTACCGGATCGTTGATGACCACGAACGACTTCGGCTGCTCGGAACCGGCCATCGGCCCAAAGCCCGAAAGCGTGATTTCCCTGCGAACGCGTCCCTGGCTGTCACGGAAAACATTGCTCTGTGTCTTCCGCGTGATGTGATTGCCATCTGCGAGGGTTTGCGTGGTTTCCGAGACAGCGACGGCGCTGAACGGCGCGCCGGTCACGACTTTTCCCCCGTGCACTCCGCCGAAGCCGAGCAGCTCCATGCGCTCCCCGAAGGGAGGCGGCGGAAGTTCACCGTCCGGCCCGGCTTGCAGCAGGCCCGCCGCATGAGGCGGGGGAAGCGGCGACTGCTGTGCTCCCGCGATTCCCGCGTAGAGCACCAGCAAACACCCGAGGATCAAACTCCGGATCAAGTTGCGATTCATTCTTTTCTTCTCCTCTTCTCTCCCGACCTGCAAAAATATTTGCTCGTTCACTCGGATTCAGGCAGGCGGACGGCCTGCGGCAATCCGTCGTTCCCGACGAGCAAGTCCACTTGAATCCATTCGCTGGCGCGGTCTTCGTTGACCGGCAGTCCGAGCGCCCCCAGTGCGCCACGTTGCATGCGAACGCTCAGAATGGCGGACCCGTCCGTGTCCGCCGGCAAGACTCCCGGCAACAAAGTGAAATCGCCCAGCTCATTGTCGGCCACCAGGGTCTGCGAATCTGCAGCAGCCGCTTGCTCCGGCGAGCCCTGACGCGAAGCGGGCATGTGCGGCCCGACAGCGACAACGCCGAGCGGATGGCTATGCCATTTCACCCAGCTCACTGCGCCCACAAGCACTGCTGCCGCAGCCAGGCTCCACGCGGCGACAACGGCGACGCGGCGCGCTCTAGGCGCGTGATACTGCGTGCGAAACTGCTGGCGAAGGCGCATCTCCACGCGCGCGGGAGCGGCCAGCGTGTCGGTCGCCTGTGCCAGCGCACGCAGCTCGAGCCGCGTGGTCTCCCAGGAATCCCGCAGCGCCGCGCAGCCAGGACAGGAAGCCGCATGGGCCGTCGCGGCAGCTCGCTGGGCTTCGGTCAACGAAGCGTCACGATCCACATCCAATCCCATTTCTTCAAATTCATTGCACGTCATTTCCCACTTTCCTTCGTCCACCAAAAGCTGTTCACTTCACGACGCTAGCATGCCGCGGCAGGACCACGCGGCGGGGTGCATCGCGCAGAATCTCCAGCCGCGCCATCAGCAAAGCCCTTCCGCGATGCAGCCGCGAGCGGATCGTGCCTATCGGACAGCCAATCATTTGCGCGGCCTCTTCGTAGCTCCGCTCTTCCAGTTCGCAAAGCACCACCGCTTCGCGAAACTCCGCTGGCAAATCCAGAACCGCCGCCCAGACCTGATCCCGGCGCTCGCGCTTTTCCGCCTGCAGGGCCGGCGTGGTTAGATCCATCAAGACAATTCCCGAGCCGTTACCGTTTTCGTTTTTCTCTTCCAGGGGAACTTCCCGCTGCGGCGAGCGCTCCAGATGTTTCAGGAAGCGGTTGCGCGTCACGCCATAGAGAAAGCCGCCAAGGGTGCCGCGGGCTGCGTCGTACTTGTTTGGGTCACGCATCAGGGTCATAAAAACGTCCTGCACAATTTCCTCAGCGGCCCAGGCGTTTCCGCTCATCCGCAACGCAAAGCGATAGAGCGCCGCCTGATGGCGCCGGTAGAGGGCCGTAAACGCCTCCTCGTCGCCTTTCCCAGCGCGCCGGAGCAGCACGTCATCTCTTTCCTGGTCCGCGATGCTCATCTCCCCTATAAGACGTTCTACCCGGCTTTAAATGTACATTCCCAAGGCGCTAGGGATAAGTTCCCACGCAACGGTCCAAACCGGGACCGGATGCCGGCAAACTGCCAACCGCTTTTTTGTCAAGAACTTAGCGGTACGGTGGCTATTTTTCGGGTTTGAACATCCGGGCTGCAGTGCGTGTGACAAATCGTCGCGGAACCAGTCGTTCGCCGTGCGCGCCCAGATAATTCCCAAGCCCCGAAATGACGTAGCTCTTTCCAGCGGCAAGAGCTTTGAGCCCGCTGCGCGCCACTTTTTGCGCCGTCTCCGCTCGGTGTATGTATTTGGCCTGACCCGCGACGGCATGAAATTCAGATTCGGTCGAGCCCGGGCACAACGCGCAAACACGGATTCCGTAAGGTTGCAGTTCTTCCGCGACTCCTTCCGCAAACAACAAGTCGAAAGCCTTGGTCGCCGCGTAGGTAGAAATGTAGGGAACCGCCTGGAAGGATGCGGTCGAGGCAAGAATAAGGATGTCTCCGCGGCGCCGCGCAAGCATGCCTTGCACGAAAAGGTGCGTCAGGTGAACCACTGCAGAGCAATTTACCTGAACCATTTCGAGCAAAGTCTCTTTCGCAACGGAATGAAGTTCTCCGTATTTGCCGAAGCCCGCGTTGTTGATGAGCAAGTCGATTTCGATCCCATTGTCGCGGGTATACACAAAAATGGCTTCCGGAGCAGCAGGATCGGTCAAATCAGCAGAGAACACCTGCGTTTTTATTTTGTAAGTCGCAGCCAGTCGTTGTGAAAGCGCATCGAGGCGATCTTTGCGCCGCGCGGTGAGCACCAGGTTGGTTCCGCCCGCAGCAAGCTCTTCGGCGAGGGCCACGCCAATACCCGCGCTAGCCCCAGTCACCAGTGCCCATTTGCCTGCCCAGGGTCCCGCAACGGATGACTCGCGCTGTGACAAGAGAGCCTCCTGAAGATGATGCAAATAAGCCTGAGTCCTACTTCTCCGAGCGCATCAGAACGCCTTTCAGTCGCGCCGTTTCGCGTTTGATGCGCTCCATCATGCGCCGCGCCCAGACAAACTCGGCCGCAAGCAAACCCAGACCCATGAGGATAACAGGCGTGCCTGGTCCCGGCGTGAATATCATGACAATTCCCAGCGCAAGCAGAGTGAAGCCGGCAAGAATCAGGAAAATACGGCGAACTTGCTCAATCGTGCGGAGGATCATCAGCCCAGAATTTTCTGGCGGAGAGGGTGGGATTCGAACCCACGGTACGGTTTCCCGCACGCTCGCTTTCGAGGCGAGTACTTTAAACCGCTCAGTCACCTCTCCGCGGCTGTTGCTAGTTTCCATCGTAGCAGAGCATCCGATTTTTCGGCAATGCGCCCATAGCGCTGGTTATTGTGAGTTTGCTTGACTACTGGCGGCGTTCGGCGAAGAAGGACTGAAGAACTGAGGCGCACTCGGCGGCGAGGATGCCCGACGTGACGTCAACTTGGTGGTTGAGGCGCGGTTCGGACAAGAGCTGGAAGCTCGTCCGGACAGCGCCGCCCTTGGGATCGTCAGCGCCATACACCAAACGCGGAATGCGGGCCTGGATTATGGCGCCGGCGCACATGCAGCACGGCTCGACCGTAACGTAAAGGGTCGTCCCACCGAGGCGGTAATTGTCGAGCAATCGCGCGGCTTCGCGGAGCACGATGATTTCGGCGTG
>DATFSR010000038.1:0-14263 GCA_035262505.1 Candidatus Acidiferrum sp.
TTCTCCTTCGGTTATGGTGTATCTTCTGATTTGTTCAGTGCCGAAATTGCTGTGATAGCAGATCAAAAGATGTGCGGCATCTGAGTCAGTCTTTGTCAGACCTCTCTTTGCTAATTCAGCCTGCAACGCGTCTATAACTTGGGCATCAGCTTGATTCGTCACACGATCAGAGTTCTTCGACTGGTCCCAGGCATAGGTCTTGAATTTTGAAAAGTCAGTACTGGGGTCGATACGGAAAGAGACTTGGGCCGTGGCCACCGCGCCAGCCGCGAGCAATCCAGCAAAAAGACAGGTCCACTTGTACACGAAGGGATCTCCTTCCTGATTATCACCTCCGGCGACGCCAGAGTATTTGAGCACTTCTTGCACTAAAGTGCTTGGGCCTTAGCTATGCCGAAACTGTTAGTTATGACAGCATCATAAGGACAGGCAATAGCCGGAATCCGTCTAGGCTGTATTCGTTTTCCTTGCGGTCCTCGTCGGGCAAGTCGCCCCACCCGCGGTTGACATGGCGTGTGAGGAATTCGCCCGCCTGTTGTCTTGCCTTCTTGAGTGCGGCCAAAGCGCCCGGTGTTGCGACGATCTGGCCTAGCTCGAAAGCAGCTTGTTTGCTGTTTTGCTGCATGGGAAACTCCTTTCGGTAGGTTTGTTTTTGCTTCTCAGAGGCAACGCACACAGCGGCGCATAAAAAGCAAATGCCCTTCATGGCGCGGAGAAGCGCCTGGCCACGCGCGCTGTCAAGGGCGCGCGGTTTTCGCGTTTATCGGAGCGGAGCGGAGACCCTTGATCAGAGGAAGCGGGCAGTCCAAGCGCAGGTTTTCAGCCACGAAGGGCAGCAGAGAAGATTGAGTCTGTGCAAAAAGTTGAGGAACGAAAGTTGACATGAAAGACGCCCGGAGACGAGGCAATCGATTGTTCTTCCCTGACTCGACGAAAGGTTACGCGATGCCGCAATAGAAATGTTGAAGCGCGAGCGTCTCGATGACGAACAGGTGGGGTTTGAATTAACCGGCAGTCTTACGCGCACTGGAGCGGCAAAACCTTCTGATTCTGCCATGCGTCAAACGGCACATAGTGATCACCTGGATTCAACGACTTGCACGCGGCTGCAAAAGAGGGTTTTTCCCTCACTTCAAGCCGAACCTTGCCGGCCGCAAGATGCGATCCATCTACATCGCTCCCTCTAGGGCAAGCTGACCGTTCGCCTCCACGGCTCGCAGCGCCTCTTGACGCGTACTATCCCATGTGTCACATTTAACATATGACACTGTTTCAGCTCACCCTCCGGCCCGGAGAATCCATCTTTGACCAGCTTGTTTTCGCCGCCAAGAAAGCCTCCATCAGCGGTGAACTGCGGCCCGGCCAGGCGTTTCCTTCCGTGCGGTTCCTCGCCACGCAATTCAAGATTCATCCCAATACAGCGCACAAAGTTGTCCAACACTTGATTCAAAGCGGCTGGCTCGAAGTGCGGCCCGGCATAGGGACCGTCGTTGCGCCGATCCCCGAGCCGCGTGCAGGCGAGCGCAAGAACCTGCTGCAGCGCGAAGTGGAGCAGCTCGCCGTCGAAGCCAAGCGCGTCGGACTCGAAATTGAGGACGTCATCGAAGCCATTCAAGAACATTGGGCCAAGCTCGAAAAGCGACAGGAGGTGAGCCGCAAATGATCCAAGTGCAAGATCTGCACAAGAAGTTCAGGCGCTTCGAGGCATTGCGCGGGTTGAGCTTCTCCGTGCCGCAAGGCAGCGCCTTCGCGCTGATCGGCGCTAACGGCGCCGGCAAGACGACCATTATAAAAATTTTGACGAACATTCTTGAGCCAACCAGCGGCCGCGCAAACCTCCTTGGTGTTGACTCACGGAAGCTCTCGCCTCGCGAGCTCGTTCAGATTGGCTACGTCTCGGAAAATCAGGACATGCCGGCCCGGCTGACCGTCGCCGAGTACGTAGACTATCTTCGCCCCTTTTATCCCTCTTGGGATCGCGACCTGGAGCGTGAAACGCTGCGGCAATTGCGCCTTCCCCCCGAGCGCAAGATCGGCGACCTCTCGCACGGCATGCGCCTGAAAATGGCGCTTCTCTGTGCGCTTCCCTACCGGCCCAAGCTTCTGCTTCTCGATGAGCCTTTCAGCGGACTCGATCCTCTCGTCCGTGATGAATTTATGGAAGGTCTCCTCAGGCAAGCGGGTGAAATGACCATCCTGATTTCGTCCCACGAACTCGGCGAAATTGACGGCGTCGCCACGGACATTGGCTTCCTCGATGAAGGCAAATTACTCTTCCAGGAATCCATGGCCGAATTGAATGGCCGCTTCCGCGAGGTTCGCGTCACCCTCGCCCATGAAGCTGCTCCGCCCGCGCAGGTCCCCAAGGACTGGCTCGGCCTGCAAGCCATGGGCAACGTGGTCACGTTCGTCGAAACCTCGTTCGACGAAAAGCGATTCGGCGAATTTGTACGGTCGCGGCTCGGCGAGGTTCGCGCCATCAATTCGCAGCCCATGTCGCTTCGTTCGATTTTCACTACTCTGGCGCGCGCCGCGCGTGACAGCGCAGCAGCTTGACGAAAGGCGGTGCACCATGATCTGGCACATCTTCAAAAAGGATTGGAAGCTCATCTGGATTTTCGTCGCCGTCGTGGCGGCCTCGCAAGCGATCACGGAATTCGTCTTGGCAAAGGCCCGTGTGTCCGACGATAGCCCGATGATTACGTTGCTGGCGCAAAACCTTCCCACCGGGATGATTTTTTTCATGATGTTCCTGATCGCTGCAATCGTCCTCCTCGACGCCATTCCTGGGCTGCGTCAGGACTGGCTCATTCGCCCCATCCCGCGCCGGGATCTGTTACTGGAAAAGCTGCTATTCACGGTGATCGCCGTCGAAGGCCCGATTTTTCTGGCAAACCTAGTGCTGGGCCTGGCGAGCGGCTTTTCGCTTCGTTCCGTGCTCCTCGTCTCCGCGGAACGCGTCCTCTATCTCCTCTTTTTCCTGGTTCTGCCCATCTTCGCATTCGCCTCCGTGACGAAAAACATGACCGAAGCGTTCATCTTCGCCTGCGGCTTTGCGTTCCTCATCGCCGTCTTCGGGACATTCGCCGACTATCTGAACACGAATGCCAACAGAACTCTCACTCCAACTCTCTACACCGGGATCGGCTGGATGGGAGAATTGACTCGATTCGCCATCGTCTTGGTGGCAGCCGCCGTAATTCTCCGCTTCCAGTATTTCTTCCGAAAAACTTTTCTTTCGCGGGCGCTTGTCTTCTTTTTCGGCTTTCTCGCTTTCGTCTCTCTTTTTCTTCCATGGAGACCCGCTTTTGCGATCGAAGAACGTCTCTCTCCCGACCCTGCCGCTGCCAAAAACCTCTCCCTCGCCTTTCATTCCCAGATCGGCAGATACCAGCCTCCCTCGGGGGTGAACAATTCCATGTACCCCGGCGAAGGTCGTGACGCCGATGTGTTCCTTCCTTTGCGCGTGTCTGGAATGCACTCCGGCGACACGCTCATCACCGACCACGGTGAAGCGAGACTTTTCGGCTCGGGCGGAAAATTGGTGTATCACGGCTCTATATTTGGCATCGAGGTTGACAAAGCCGGATTGACCGCAACCGGCGAAGACCGGCACCAGAAAATCACTCTTCCCGCTTCCCTCTATAAGCAGCTTCAGGGTCAACCCGTACAAGCTAAACTCGATTACTCTTTCACTCTCTTTAGCCTCAGCAAGTCCTATGCAATTCCCGCCATCGGCGGTGATGAGCGCATGCCCGGCGTGGGTTGGTGCCAAACGAAACTCAATGATGCAGGTACCGCCGTAACTATGAAATGCATGATGGCAGAGAAGGGTCCAACGTGTGGCGGCATCTTTTTGGAAAATCCTTCTCAGGGAACTCAGAATCCGGAGGGGTTTGGTTGCTACCCCGAATACACTCCCTATTCTGCGCGTCCACTCGACGACGCTTTCAGGCGCTGGGTAGCTCGGGTCTCCTTTCGCGATCCGAATGGCCTTGCGAAGTACCCCGTCGATGGGCCGCAGCTGCCCCAGTCGCGTCTTGTGATTCGCTTATACCAGCCGCTCGCGCACTTCACACGTTCGGTCGTGATTCCTCAGCTGAAATTAGGCGATTGGCAGCCGCGCTAAAGCCGCTTGAATGTCTGGCGTGCGAGCCCCGCCACGAAGACATTTGCGTTTGCTGCAAGTCTCGAAAAAGAGGACGTCAAGCTATGCTCCAAACTTGACCTGCTCCGCAGGGGGTACGGTAGATTCACGCACCAGGAAATACCGCCGCCATCTACGCCATGCTTACCAACCGGCCGGCTTTGAAAAAGACCCTTTTGCATCTTGCAGGCTTGCAGGGAATTGGCTAGCAAGTAGATGCCCCTGGCGAATCCTCTTCACAAAAGTGGCGTACCGCTGTAGTTCTTTGCTGTGATGCTGGTGGGGGTTAAGAATTCCAACTGGCATGTGTAGTTCTTGAGAAACGATCCGCACCGGCTCTGCAAGGTCGGAATCATTCGTTATCAGCACCGCGACCTCGAATTGCTTGCGGAAAGCGTCTCGAACGAGATGTGACCCAAGGTTGACATCTGACCCCTTCTCTTCGGTCTTTTCGACCCAGACCCTTTGAGGGGGAGTGACCGCTGCCAGATACATCGGGACTGTGTGCGTCAGGAAATGACCGTATTTGATCGTAAGATTCGGAATTGTCCGCAACGCTCGAATGTACAAACCTTGATCGTGAGCCGAAGTCGGGTTGCTTGGCCTAGCGCTCACCCTTGCGGTGAAATACTTGATTTCTTGAAGAGTATCGGCGGGAAGGAGAGATTGGCATAGGCGAGCCAAGTTAAGCCATTTGTACGGCGTACCCTTTAACGCGCCGTAGTAGAGATTGAATCCATCAATATAAACGTTGACCTTGGCCACGAATTCTCCCGGTTGGAAACGTGTCGAGCCGAGCAGATTGACGCTTCTCGCTGATGGAGTATAATAGCTTTTGCATCCCCCCTGTCCCTTAGTGGGCAGGAAGCGAAGCCGACCTTTGGGTCGGCTTCAGTGTTTCAATCTTCTACAAAGCCCTTAATGGTCGCTACCGCGCAATGTTGAGTCCCTGCGCAATCGTTTGTTCTGCCCCGCGTTGCAAAGTCGAGGATGGGTTCATCTTTTGGGTTGCTAATTTCGGAGTGCGAGTTTGCTCCATCGCAGTTTGGCGCGAAACGTCACTGGAGAGTTGCTCGGTCAGGTGGCTTTTGTCGTTCGTATAGATTTGGGCGCCAAACCGGCCACGCGAAACGGCTACGTAAGCAAATCTTCGGTTGACGAGTTTTTTGGCCGCCCGCTCGGTGTCCACATGGATAAGCACACGGTCTGCGGTTTGCCCCTGGCTGCTGTGGCTCGTCATCGCATATCCGTAATCCAGATGCGGGTTTTCTTTGATGTTGAATGCGACCGGGCGCCCCGAGTCGAAACGCAGTAGCAGATTGCCGCTCTCATCAATCTTCTCGACAGTGGCAAGCTCGCGGTTACGGTGGCGCTCCCTTCGAGGTCAAACGCAAGCCACGCAGTCTGCGTCACTCCGGTATCTTCTTTCTCCTTGACAGTCTAGGAGAGGCGCGCTAGATTCCTAGCGCGTCTAGGAGAGAGTGGCTCATGGACAAACAAATGGAGCTTTTGCAGGGAACCTTGGACATGCTGATTCTCAAAGCAGTGTCGCTGGGACCGCTGCACGGCTACGGCGTTTTGCTGCGCATCCAGCAGATTTCGAAAGACCGACTGGAAATTCAACAAGGCTCGCTGTATCCGGCGTTGTATCGACTCGAACATCAAGGCTGGATAACGAGCGAATGGGGCGAGTCGGAGAACAAGCGTAAGGCGAAATATTACAGGCTTACCACCGCTGGCCGGCGCAAATTGCAAACAGCAGCGGAAAAGTGGAACCGCATGGCGGACGTCATCGCCGGGATTCTGCAAAGCACGCCCGAGGAAGTGTGACGATGTGGAGCCGAGTTAGGTCGTGGTTGCGCGCGGTAACGCGGCGGTCGCGGATGGAACGCGAAATGGATGCGGAGCTCCGCTTTCACATCGAGGCATTTGCAGAAGACTTGGTGCGCAGCGGCATTCCGCGAGAAGAGGCACTGCGGCGGGCACGCATCGAGTTTGGCGGCGTCGAGCGCGCCAAGGAAGAGTGCCGCGAGGCGCGCGGCCTGAGCTTCCTTGAAAGCCTCATTCAAGACTTGCGCTACGCGATGCGCATGCTGCAGAAAAGCCCTGGGTTCACGACGGTGGCTGTTTTGACTTTGGCGCTGGGGATTGGGGCGAACACAGCGATCTTTAGTCTGATTAATGCGCTGGGCTTGCGCCCTCTTCCGGTCCAGAAGCCGGAGGAGTTGGTCCTAATCAATCCCAACGATCGCAACGGGGACTGGGGCTTCTCGTATCCCCTCTACGAAGCCGTACGGAATGAGAATCGAACGCTGGCCGGAGTCTTTGTCAGTGCTGGCGGTCCGATGAACGTGAGTGTGGACGGGCAAGCCGAACTTGCGCCGAACGGCGGCGAGTATGTTTCGGGCAGTTATTTTTCCACCCTGGGCGTCGAGGCAGTCGCGGGACGAACTTTCACCGCTGCCGAGGACAGAGTCCCCGGCCAAAGTCCCGTGGCCGTGATCAGCTATGGTTATTGGAGACGCCGTTTTGCGTTGAGTCCTTCCGTGATCGGCAAGGCGATCTACTTGAACGGGGTTCCTTTCACCATCATCGGCGTAACGCCTCCGCGATTCTTTGGGCTCTTGGCCGGCGATTCCCCCGACATCACAGCACCGATGACCATGTATCCGCAGCTCAACTCGGGAAGCACGCAATTGAGCAACCCGGGCTCCTGGTGGCTCACTGCGATGGCGCGCCTGCGGCCTGGCGTCAGTGCTGAGCAAGGAACCGCTGATCTTTCCGCAGTCTTTGGGCATTACATGGAGGCGGTCGGTCGTCGGACGGAAGGCTTAAGCATCAGGCTCAGGCCGGGCGCCTGGGGCCGTTTCCCTCGTCACAAACTGGCCCCCGAAGCAATACTGCTCATGACCTTAGTTGGATTGGTGCTGCTGATCGCTTGCACCAATGTCGCGAACCTGCTCCTCGCGAGAGGCGCAGCGCGACAGAAGGAAATCGCCCTGCGGCTTTCCATCGGCGCCGGACGAGGCAGGCTGATTCGTCAGCTGATTACCGAGAGTCTACTGCTTGCGCTGCTAGGGGGAGCGGCGGGCTTTCTTTTTGCGTCTTGGGGAACTCGACTTCTTCCACAACTAAAGCCGGAAGCAGCCTTCGTGGACCTCTCGCCAGACACGCGAGTTTTTGTGTTTGCCGCCGGAATTACACTCCTGGCCGGTGTGCTCTTCGGTTTGACTCCTGCCTTCCGGGCCACGCGGATCAGCCTTGTGCAAGGGCTTCAGGGCGGAGTGAGACAAGGGCAAACTCAATCGAGCCCAAACCGCGTGCGCAACGGCCTGGTTGTCTCACAGGTGGTGCTGTCCACGGTGCTGCTCTTCGTGGCGGGCCTGTTCACTCACAGTCTGCGGGAACTTCTCAGCGCGGAACTTGGCTTTCGACCGGAGCACGTTCTGGTGCTCTCCGTGGATCCCACACTCATCGGATACCAGGGGCCACGCCTCATGGACCTGTACAAAGAGTTGCTGCAGCACGCACGGGCGGTTCCCGGAGTTATGTCGGTGAGCCTCTCGCAAAACGGATTGGTGAGTGACGCGACATGGGGCAACATTGTCAGCGTGCCGGGATATACACCGGGGCCCGACGAAGAAATGGCAAGCCTGTTCAATCCCGTCGGTCCAGATTTTTTCCGAACCGCCGGTATTCCGATTTTATTGGGGCGAGACTTCGGCGACCGCGACAACGAGACCGCTCCTAAAGTGGCCATCGTCAGCGAAGCCTTTGCGCGCAAGTTTTTCGGGGAGCTGAACGGTGTGCAGAAGGCGCTTGGCCAGACCATCGGACTTGGCGTGCATCAAAATCTGGGGCAATTTCAGATCGTCGGCATTGTGAAGGATTCCAAGCAGCGGAAGATTGATGAGACGCCGTCCCCTGTGGTTTATTTCCCGTTCTTGCAAGCCGATTTACTTCCGTCTGTGATAGGCCACATGACCATGGAAGTGCGCACCGCAAGTGAGCCTGCTGCCATGACGAATGCGATTCGACGGGAGTTGCGGGCGGTCGAGAAAAACCTGCCCATCTATGACGTGAAGACCTTAACGCGGCAAGTGGAGGAGAGCTTGACGGATGAACGCGCGTTAATCTGGCTTGTTTCGTCGTTTGGCCTACTCGCGCTGCTGCTGGCTTCCGTGGGACTTTACGGCGTGATCTCATACTCCACCGTTCGGCGAACCGGCGAGATCGGGATTCGCGTAGCGCTCGGAGCGGATCGCCGGGATGTGATGGCGATGGTCCTGAGGGAAGCTCTGCGCTTAACCGCATTTGGCGTGGCCCTAGGGCTAGCCTTGGCGGTTGTGACGGGAAGCGTCTTTTCCAGTGTGCTGTATGGGGTCAGCGCGGCCGACCCGCTCACGATTATTGGGGCCGGTGTGCTGATGTTCGCCGCAGCGGCTTTGGCCGCTTTTCTTCCGGCGCGGCGCGCGATGCGTGTCGATCCGATGGTGGCGCTGCGGTATGAGTGAGGAAACGTGATGTTTTGGAGCAGAGTTCGGTCGTGGTTGCGTGCGGTGGCTGGACGCTCGCGAATAGAACACGAGATGGATGCGGAGTTGCGCTTTCACATCGAGGCGTTCGCGGAAGATTTGGTACGCTCCGGCGTGCCGCGCGAAGAAGCGCTGCGGCGGGCGAGGATTGAGTTTGGCGGCATCGAGCGCACGAAGGAAGAATGCCGCGACGCGCGTGGCGTAAGGTATCTCGAAAGCCTGTGGCAGGATTTGCGCTTTGGAGTGCGCATGTTGCGCAAGGGCCCAAGATTCACAGCCACCGCCGTGGTTGCTTTGGCGATCGGCATTGGCGTAAACACGGCCGTATTCACTGCCTTTGACGCCGTGGCGCTGCGGCCGCGTCCGGTGGAAGATCCGGACCACCTCGTGGTCGTTTACCGCACGGCCCAAGGAGAAAGTTACGGCGCATTTTCTTACCCTGATTACATTTATTACCGCGACCATACCAAAACCCTTTCTGACTTGGCGATGTGGAGCGGGGAAACAAACGTAACGACCCCGGACCTTTCCGTTGCCGGCGCGGAAAACCTGCCGCCAGTAGCAGGCGCGTTCGGCTTTCATTTGCCGAAATTGCTGAAGGGAGGCGTGCAACGGCTGACCTGTATGTTTGTTTCGGGCAACTACTTTCAACTGCTCGGAGCACAACCGGCGGCTGGCAGGTTGTTTTTGCCGGAGGACGACAAAATAGGGGCGCCGCCCGTGGTTATTTTGAGTGGCAATTTCTGGCAGAGCCAGCTTCACTCGAATCTTGGTGTTGTAGGATCCACGATTCGCCTCGACCACGTGGCTTTCACGATCGTTGGAGTGACGCCCGTAGACTACCTTGGCACAGAAACGCGCATCCCCGTTATGTGGGCGCCGACCGCGGCACGGCCTCTGCTGGGAGACGGCACGCGCGAAAGCTTGGACAACCGCAATGTGCCATCCGGGATTGTGTATGGACACCTGAAGGCTGGCATTTTCTTGCCTGATGCACAAGCAGAATTCCACGTTCTGGCAGAGCAGCTGCGCGCAGGATATCCAGACGTTGAACGGGATAATGGTGTCAGGGTCATCAGCGAGCGAACCTTTGGTGGCATTGACTCGGAAGCATGGCCCATTGTGGCAGCCACGATGAGCGCTGTCGCGCTGCTGTTGCTGATTGCTTGCGCCAATGTGGCGAGTCTTCTCCTCGCACGAGCGGCGACGCGCCGCCGTGAAATCGGCGTACGCCTTTCGCTCGGCGCCGGCCGCCGCCGGCTGTTACAACAATTGCTCGTCGAGAGCGCCTTGGTCGCTCTCTTGGCCGGTGCCGTAGGGCTTCCTCTCGCGTCGTGGACGCTGCATCTCGTTGTCGTAGAGGTTGCTTCCGCGATTCCTTCGTACGAGGGTGCCATCGCGTTAAAGGTCACTCCGGACATCCGGATCTTCGGCTATACAGTGCTTATCTCTCTCCTTACGGGAGTGGCGTTTGGTTTGACTCCTGCGTTGCAGGCTTTAAGGACCGACGTCAACTCGGCGCTTAAAGATAGCGGCAGCGTGCTCGGACAGCAACTGAGCAAGTCGCGGCTTCGCGACATGCTCATTGTTGCCCAAGTTGCGGCGTGTCTCGTGCTGCTGATTAACTCAGCGCTGCTGTTGCGCGGATCGCAGCGAGCGCTTCGTGTCGACCCGGGATTTGACAGCAAGCATGTTGTGCACCTGTCCCTGAGAAAAAGCTATGACCCGACGGCGGGGGATACCCAAACTCGACTGTCTGAACTCAATCGGCGACTCATGGACGAGATTGGAGACCTTCCCGGTGTCACGGCAGTTACGCAAGCGTCTCGCGCACCGATTTCGGGGGGCAATCGCTTAGTACCAATTGGGATTGATGACGCGGCGCCCCTGGCGAGGGAGGGAGGTGAAGACAAGCGACCGATGGCTGGCTACAGCTATATTGAGCCGAATTACTTCGAGACGCTCGGCATCCCCTTCGTAAGCGGACGGACCTTTACCGTCCAGGAAGCCGAGACGGAAGCTCCAGTTGTGATTATTAGCGAGGCTACGGCGAGGCGTTTCTGGCCCGGCCAAAATCCCCTCGGCAAGCGGTTGGTCATTGGATCGGTGAATGGTCCGGCTCCTTATCCTGGCGAGACGGCTCCGTACTCTCCCGGCAGCGAGGTGATCGGCGTGGTTCGAGATGTGCACAGCCTCTTTCTGGGCAAAGTAGACGAGTCGTATCTTTATTTGCCGCTGTCGGAGACGAAGCAGTGGACTAGCACGCTCCTGGTGCGCACTAGCGGCAAGGCGTCCAGCATGCTGCCCATTATCGGCAGTGCCGTGCGGCGAGTAGACGCCAACCTGCCCGTCGTTGTGGCGCCGCTCGACTGGATGGTTTCGTTTGACCCTTACTTCGTGATCTCGCGCATCGGCGGGGTCCTTACCAGCATCGTTGGCATGCTTGGCTTGTTTCTGGCCTGCCTGGGCGTTTATGGAATGGTGGGCTACAACGTCGTGCAGAGAACACACGAAATCGGTATTCGGATGGCACTCGGCGCGCGGCCGCCGCAGGTGCTCGGGCTGGTGTTGCGTGAAAGCGCGCGGCCGATGCTGTATGGAACTGCCATTGGGATCGCTTTGTCGGCAGCGATTTCGCGGCTGCTTTCGGCCATGCTTTTTGGCCTGAATCCCATGGACGCGATTTCTTTTGCGGGAGTCTCGCTACTTCTGATTGCGGTGGCGCTGTTTGCCGGTTGGCTCCCCGCACGGCGCGCGATGCAGGTCGATCCGCTAGTGGCGCTGAGGTATGAGTGAGGAGCAAATGAAGCTCTGGAAGCACATTCAGTCGTGGTTGCGAGCGACACTACGACGGTCTCGGGTGGAGCGCGAGATGCAGGCGGAACTGCGCTTCCACATTGAAGCGTTCGCGGAGGATCTGGTGCGCCGCGGCGTACCTCGGGAAGAGGCACTGCGTCGAGCGCGAATTGAGTTTGGCGGCATGGAGCGTGCGAAGGAAGAATGCCGCGAGGCGCGAGGTCTGAGTTTCATCGACAGTCTCCTACAAGATTTGCGCTTCGGTTTGCGCATGCTTCGAAAGAATCCCGGGCTTACTTTCCTCGCGGTTTTGACAACCTCCCTCGGGATTGCCGCAAATGTGACTGTATTTAGCGTTGTTGACGCGCTATTTCTTCGCAGTGTCCCGGCAAAGAATCCGGAAGGGCTGGTTCGAATTCTCGCGCCTGAAGAGCATGGCGAAGGGGCCTTCAGCGTTCCCGAATTCAGCTACGTGCGGCAGCACTCTAAGACAGTTGATGAACTGACCGCGCACTACTCGACCGCTCCTTTGTACGTTTCCGCGGGCGGAGAGACTGACGAAGTGCAAGGCGCAGTTGTTTCCAGCAGCTATTTCCCATTGCTCGGAATGAGGCCTTATCTAGGCCGCTTTTTTACGCCGGGTGAAGATTCGGTTCCGGACCGCGATGCGGTGGCCGTGCTCGGCTACGGATTCTGGCAGCGAATTTATGGCGGCGATCCGAGCATCATCGGCAAGACTCTCTTCATCAACACGCACGCGTTCACCATCGTCGGCATCATGCAGCCAAACTTTCACGGAGTCTTGATCGGTGGCACGCCTAATGAGATTTGGATTCCCGCGATGATGATTCGCGTCGGATATCGTCACTGCGACGTTTTCCAGCCCAGTTGCGCGATCCTCAAAATGATGGGTCGCCTGAATCCTGGAATTACCGCCGCAGAAGCTCAATCGGAGATAGCTACGCTGATGCAGCAGTTGCACGCATCCAATCCCTCGTTCGATAAGAGATACGGCGCTTCCGTGACCCCGGCGATTGGCATGGCCGAGAATCGTCAGTACAACCTGACGGTCGCGCGTTTGTTGGCCACGATCGCGGGAGTCCTGCTTCTGATTGTCTGCGCCAATCTTGGAGGCCTGCTGGTTTCGCGGGGAACCGCGCGCAGCGGGGAAATCGCGATGCGCCTGGCGCTTGGCGCTGGACCTCGCCGCATTGTCCGCCAGTTGCTCACGGAGAGCCTGCTGCTTGCTGTCGCAGGCGGCGCCTTGGGATTCCTGCTCTCGACGTGGACCAGCCGGCTCCTCATGAGTTTCTATAGTGTGGATGATGAAGGTTACAGACACCTGTTCGACGTGAGGCCCGACCCAACTGTCGTTCTCTTCTCCCTCGCTCTGACGGCGGCTGCGGGCGTCTTGTTCGGTTTGCTGCCGGCGTTGCAGGCCGGCCGTACCGACCTGAACGAGGCATTGAAGGGCAGCGGGACGACCGCAAGCACTAGCCGAAAGTTGAGCCGCACCGTTCTGGCCAGCGTCCAAATAGCCTTCTCACTCGCTTTACTTGTTGGAGCCGGGCTTCTGGCACGCAGCTCCGCGTTCATTCAATCTGGCAACAACATGGACTTGCACCACGTCCTGGGATTGCGCTTGCCGGTGAGTCTCGTTCACTATCCGCCCGACAAAGCGTACCAATTTAAGCGAGAAGTAGTGCGCAGGCTCCGCGAATTGCCCGGTGTCGAATCGGTCAGTCTGGCCAAAGGGCAGGGCCTGGTTTGGCACACTGGAGACGGAGACACGGCGGCGCTGCCGGGAAAGACATATGCAAAGCCCGAGGATGAGCCGCGAATCGGCATTAAGCCCATCGCGCCAAATTATTTCTCAACGCTGAAAATTCCGTTTATGTCAGGACGGGATTTCAACGAATCCGACAAGCCTGGTTCTCCGCCGGTAACGATCGTGAACGAAACCTTCGCCCGTCAAATCACCGCGAGTCCGCTTCCCATGGGACAGATCGTTCTCCTTGATGACAAACCATATCAAGTTGTCGGCCTCGTCAAAGATGCAGAAATTCGTAGTGACATCCAAGGACCGCTGCCGGTTGCGTACGTGCCGTACTGGCAGGACCCAGCCCTGATCGAAGCGCGCATGTGTATTCGCGTCGCCGGCGACCCCGCTGCCGCGTTGCCCATGATTCGCAAGGCCATCGCCGCCGCTGACCCGAATGTCCCGGTCACGGAAACAATGCCCCTAATGGATCAGGTTCGCGGCACTTATACCGATACGAGAGTCGTCAGCGCCGTGCTCGGTTGTGCTGCTTCGCTCGCACTGATTTTGAGCGCCATTGGACTCTACGGTGTCATCGCTTATGAGGTAGGCAGGCGCACAAAAGAGATTGGTGTGCGCACGGCACTCGGTGCGCGCCCTCACGACGTGGTTCAACTATTTCTGCGCCAGGGATTTGGCGTGGTGTTGACTGGCATCCTTTTCGGAGGCGGATTAGCGCTCGCAACGACACGTTTGCTCGGCTCGTGGTTGTTCGGCGTAGGATCAGCCGACGCACTGAGCTTCTGCGTCGCGACAGCCGTTTTGCTGGCAGCGACGGCGACCGCAGCTTACCTGCCCACTCGGCGGGCGACGAGGGTCGACCCAATGGTGGCGCTACGCCATGAATGAGAGGTCTCGAACATCGTGGATGATTGGAAGGGTACACGAGAGGTACACGAGAAAATGGAAGCTGGTAAGTCCATTCTACTTCAGTCGGTTAGGTTGGTAGGGGCGGTGGGGATCGAA
>DATFSR010000039.1:0-56077 GCA_035262505.1 Candidatus Acidiferrum sp.
AGAAATCTGCAGACCAGGCCCAGAGCGGCTCGGATGCCGCGAGCGCTCCATCCGCCGCGACATCCACCAAGGACGCTATTAAAAAGGCTCTCGAACCCAAGCCTTTGGTCGTTCCAGCAGACACCGTCATATCCGCCGTGCTTGACCAGACCATCAGCTCCAAGACGGCCCATTCTGGCGACAAATTCTCCGCCACCATCGCCGCTCCCATTGAGATCGATGGCAAAGTCGCTATCCCCAAGAACGCGCGCGCCGATGGCGTTGTGAAAGACGCGAAGTCGGCGGGACGCTTCAAAGGAGGCGCCAATCTTGCGCTCGAATTGACAAGCGTCACCGTCTCGGGCCGCGATTATGACATTCAGACTTCCGGGGCAACCATGTCCAGCAAGGGCAAAGGCAAGCGGACGGCCGTGATGGTTGGCGGCGGCGCGGCCGGTGGCGCGGCGATTGGCGGGATTGCTGGCGGTGGAAAGGGCGCAGCCATCGGCGCACTTATCGGCGCGGCAGCGGGAACGGGCGGCGCGGGCCTGACCGGCAACCGCGACATCACGCTTGAGGCGGAAACGCCACTCGACTTCAAACTTCTCGAACCTGTAAAAATTCGCGAGAAGTAGTCTCAGCAAACATCCAGCTTTTTTCTTAGCGCTTCGCGGTGCAACCCAATTGCCGCGCGTTTTTTTATGTTTGACTTTTCAATGCTTCGACCTTTCCAATTTCAATTTTCTCGGACAACCGCGTTAGAATCTCTCCGGCACCCCCATGGACTCAGCCTACATTTGCGACGCCATTCGAACGCCATTCGGCCGCTACGGCGGAACCCTCGCCGTGATTCGCGCCGACGACCTCGCCGCCATCCCGATCAAGGCTCTTGTCGACCGCAACCCTAAAGTGGATTGGGGTGTTCTCGACGACGTGGTTTACGGCTGCGCCAACCAAGCCGGCGAAGATAATCGCAACGCCGCCCGCATGGCCCTTTTGCTCGCGGGCTTGCCCAAGGAAGTTCCCGGCGACACGGTGAACCGCCTCTGCGGGTCCAGCATGGACGCCGTCGCCATCGCCTCGCGGGCCATCAAGTCCGGCGAAGCGGACCTGGTTATCGCGGGCGGGGTGGAAAGCATGTCACGCGCCCCGTTTGTCATGGGGAAGGCCGACAGCGCTTTCTCCCGCACCGCCAAACTCGAAGACACCACGATCGGCTGGCGGTTCGTCAACCCGCTCATGAAAGCGAAGTACGGCACGGATTCCATGCCGGAAACCGGCGAAATTGTGGCCGAGGAATTTCACATCTCCCGCCAGGATCAGGATCTGTTCGCCCTGCGCAGCCAGCAGCGCGCCGCCGACGCCATTCGCTCCTGCCGCATGAGCCAGGAAATTGTTCCCGTGCCCATCCCGCAAAAAAAAGGTGACCCCGTGCTCTTCTCTGAAGACGAGCATCCCCGCCCCGACACGACCCTCGAAGCTCTCTCCAAGCTGAAACCCATCGTGAAACCCGATGGCACCATCACCGCAGGCAATGCTTCCGGCGTGAACGACGGCGCTTGCGCTTTGCTTCTGGCTTCGGAATCCGCGGCAAACCGCCACGGACTCACGCCCAAAGCTCGCGTCGTTGCCGCAGCCGCCGTCGGTGTGGCTCCGCGCATCATGGGTATGGGACCTGCTCCGGCCACGCGCAAAGTTCTCGCGAAAGCCGGTCTGCAGCTCTCCCAGCTGGATGTTGTCGAACTCAACGAAGCCTTCGCTTCGCAATCCCTCGCCGTCCTCCGCGATTTGGGAATCCCAGACGACGCTCCGCACGTGAATCCCAACGGCGGCGCCATTGCCATTGGCCATCCCCTCGGTGCCAGCGGCGCGCGCCTTGTTACCGCCGCGCTGTATCAACTCTTGCGCACCAAAGGCCGCTACGCCCTCTGCACCATGTGCATCGGCGTCGGCCAGGGCATCTCCCTCCTCCTCGAACGCGTCTAACTGGTTTTCTGTGGTGTGTCAGCTGGATTTTTTGTTGCGTGACGCAACCAGTCACAACCCCAGGCTGACCCATTACTGGCTTTCTCGTATTTCGTCGAATCGAACCGGCGGGGCGTTGCTGCAATCCGTTCGTATCTGGGTTAAAGGGTCTGGGTTTTCAGGAGAGATATTCTCTCAAATATTCGTGCCACCATGCGGTCGCACCGCACTCCCAAGAACGGAAACGCGTTTTTCGCCGTTGCTCCCACGCGCGCAAACAGGTCTCTTCGGACCATCGCGCGCCCGCGGTGCAGCCGCACTTTGACGTTCTCTTCGGTAAGGCTCAGGGCCGCTGCCGTTTCCGAAGTGCTCATCTCTTCCACATCCCGCAGCATCAACACCGTCCGGTACTGTTCCGGCAGGCCCAGCACAGCTTCCTCGAGCATGTGGCTAAGCTCCGCTTTGGAGATGGTTTGTTCGGGATCAAGAGCGGGGCTCGCTGGATTCACTAAAATCTCTCCCTCATTAAAGTCTTCGCCGAACGGTTGAACGCGCTCTCGTTTTCGAAGTCGCGCCAGTGCTTCGTGCACCGCGATTCGCGTAAGCCACGTCGAGAAAGCCGCGCGCCCCTCGAACTGGCTCAAATGTTCATAGGCACGGACGTACGCGTCCTGGATCACGTCTTCGGTCTCAGCGGGATCCCGCAAAATGGAAATTACCACGCGGTAGAGCCTCTGGTTATACCGCCGCATTATGATTTCGTACAGCTCGACTTCACCGCCTAGCACACGGCTCACCACTTCTTCGTCCGTCCAGCCCTCTACTCGCGCCTTTTCCAGGATCTCCATATCTTCTCAGAATACAGAGTTTCCAGCTCGCAAAGGGTTACATGAAGCTTGTCCGGCCTGTTGCTGGTACTAGCCCTCCCGGGCGCTCGACGACTCTGTAACCAAACAAACGCTTCCCGCTCTTTCTTATCGGAGGGTCTTCATGAAAGAGTTCGATTCTCGTTTGAATGCCGCATGGTGGGCGCTCCGGATCGCTATTGGCGTCGGTCCCATCGCCGCCGGTATGGACAAGTACTTCAACAAGCTCACCGACTGGACCATGTACCTCAGCCCCCTGGCCACCAAGATCATTCCCGTTAAGGACACCACGTTTATGCACATCGTCGGCGCCGTCGAGGTCATCGCCGGAATCATCGTTCTCACCCGCTGGACCAAGATCGGCAGCTACCTCGTCGGTTTATGGTTGTTGGCCATCGTGGCCAACTTGCTCACGACGGGCATGTTTTATGACTTGGCCATCCGCGATGTGGAAATCGCCATCGCGGCGTTCGCGCTATCTCAACTGAGCGCGGTTCGAGAACGCGCCGCGTCAACTGTAGGAGCAGCGCAAGGAGCCTCTTAAACAGTTTCCTTTGATTTCCCTTTGGGTTCGCTCTGGACACAAACCCAGCTTCTCAAAACCCGGCCTTTTCTGAACGTTGTTGGGACTCAAAATCTACGAAGGAGAGAAGAAATGAAGAAACTTGGTTATCTCGCTCTGCTAGGAGTGTTCGCACTTCCAGCGTTCGGTGCCACGCAGACTTTCACCGACGTTTCGGTTGTCGATTCGAACTGTTCTAAGAAAGTCGCTGACAACGCGGACGGCCATACGCGTGCTTGCGCTCTCAAGTGTGAGGCGAGCGGCTTCGGCATCATCACCAGCGACAAGAAGTTCCTGAAGTTCGACGCCGAGGGCAACAAGCAAATCGCTGCGGCGCTGAAGTCTTCCGACAAAAAAGACCATCTCCGCGTCGATGTCACCGGCGATGTCGAGGGCGACAACATAAAGGTCACGTCCGTTAAGCTGCTCTAAGCAACACGAGTGGCTCTGGGTCGACTCGGCGCAAATCGACTAGCTGGCGATAGCGCTTTCTTCGAAACGCTAGTGCACACTCCAGCGGATCCGCGCAAAGCACTTGCTTGGCCCCCTGGGACAGCCTAATCTGCTCGGGCGCGACTAGGCTTGAGTTCAAGCCCGTCGCGCCTAATTCGCGGCACGGGCAAACCAGGAAGGCTATCTGTGCAATACGGCACCACTGTCGCTGGCAATCCCTTCGCGGTACTGACGGCGATCGTAGCCCCGGCGATCCTCACGAACGCCTCGTCCGTTTTGGCGCTAGGCACGAGCAACCGCCTCGCGCGCGTTGTGGATCGCACGCGCATTGTTGCTGCACAATTGGCCTCTTTCGAACTGGGCACCGCCGATTATCAAGCCTGGTCCGCGCAGTTGGCGCCCCTGCACACTCGCTCTCAGCTGCTTGTGAGGGCCCTGCGCTTTTTCTACGCGGGACTCGGATTGTTTGCCGCCTCCGCCCTAGTCTCGGTGGGGGGTTCGATGGTCGCCTATTATGACCGGCCTGCTCTTTTTCGCGGCGCTGCCGCTCTTGCAATTCTTACCGGTGCTTCCGCGGTCTTTGGTTTGTGCGCGGGTTGTGCCCTGATGGTTCGCGAAACGCAACTCGCCGTAAGGTACCTCGAGGAGGAGGCAAAAACTCAAGTGGCATTGCGCCATCCGCCGCAACCGTCCCGCTAGCACCACAAACTCCAGAAAGAGGCCGCACCACTCATGCCCTTCGCCAAATCCGCTGATGCACAAATCCACTACGCCCTCGAAGGCCAAGCGGACAAGCCTCCTCTCATCCTTTCGAATTCCCTCGGCGCGGATCTTTCCATGTGGGATCCGCAAGTCCCCGGATTCAGGAAATCTTTCCGCGTCTTGCGTTCCGACACTCGGGGCCACGGCGAATCCTCTGTGACGCCTGGTTCCTATTCCATTGAACGACTCGCCAAAGACGTTCTCGCCCTCGCCGATTCCCAGCAATTCGAACGCTTCCACTTCTGCGGACTCTCCATCGGTGGCCAGATCGGCATGTGGCTCGCCGCGAATGCGCCTCAACGTCTCAACAAAATTGTGCTCTCGAGCACGGCCGCGAAAATCGGCACTCCTGAAATGTGGGACACTCGCATCGCCACGGTTCTCAAGGACGGAATGAAGGACGTCGCTGCCGCGGCCATTGAGCGCTGGTTCACCACCGCCTTTCGCGCGAAGAATCCTTCCAGCGTGGGGAAAATCCACAAAATTCTGGAGGCAACGAGCCCGGAAGGCTACGCTGCCTGTTGCTCCGGGCTGCGCGATTTTGACTTTCGCGAAAAGCTAAGCAAGATACGCGTTCCCACCCTCGTTATCTCCGGAACAGGTGACCCTGCCACCACTCCGGACGATGGCCAATTTCTCGCCAGCCACATCGCAGGCGCCCGTTACGTCGAGCTTCACGGCGCTCATCTCTGCAACATCGAAGACGCCGACCGCTTCACCCAAGAAGCCAGCGCTTTCTTGAATTCTTAGATCAACTAAGGGATCAAACGACTGGTGTTGCGCATTGCGCGGGACCGCCGCGCGCAGCCCGGTCGCGGCTGACCTGCCTAGCTCCACTGCTCTTGCCCTTCCACAATTGTAATGTAGCGATTAAGGGGAAGCCCGGTGAAACGTTGCGTGGCGCCACTGGGCAGCGGCCATTTAACTTCCAGCCAATCGATCTTCTCCTTTTTGCCAATTCCCAGCACCATTCGGGGATCATGTGACGAAAGATAGCTGCCGCCTCCGACTTTCATCTGGCTCCTCTTTAAATCTCCCGCTTGATAGGTCAACCTGGCGCCGATTGCATCCGGATTGGACTTCTTTCCGATGAGCCTCACGCCGAGCCAGTTGTTTTGCCTTCCGGCAGTGTTGCGCAGCAGCACCGGCGACCCGTCGTTCACGGAAACCAGCACGTCCACCGCGCCATCGTTGTCGAAGTCGCCGGTCGCCAGCCCCCTTGCCGAAAGTTGCCTCGAAAAAATCGGCCCGCTTTCGCCGCTGACATTCTTGAATTTCCCGTTCTCGTTTCTGAACAACAGTAGCGGCTCGTTATAGGTGACTCCCGGGCTGATTTTTTCAATTAGGTCGTCGGGATGGCCGTTAGCAATGAACAAGTCCAGATTCCCGTCATTGTCATAGTCGAAAAACTTCACGCCCCATCCGCTCATCATTTGACTCGCTTGGGCAATGCCCGCTCGAGATGCCAGGTCCCCGAACGATTCATCGTGTTTGTTCTCATAGAGGCCGTAAAACTCGTGATCCAGATTTGTCACGAACAGGTCCATCCAGCCGTCTTGATCGAAGTCTGCGGAATCCACGCCCATTCCCGAGCGCGCCTTGCCGGCCGGTCCGTAAGCGACACCTGCCGTGAAGCCGATCTCTTCAACCTTCTTTCCACCCCGGTTCGCAAAAATGAAATTGGCGGTCGTGTCGTTGGCTACAAAAAGGTCGAGGAAGCCGTCGTTGTTGATGTCGGTTGCCACCACTCCCCAAGCCTTGCCAGGATTGTCGGCGATACCCATCTTCTGGCTCACATCGGTAAAAGTGCCGTCGCCATTATTGTGATAGAGCCAGCTCGGCATGGGATCGAAAATGCGCGGATAGCAGTATTCGTTGAGCCCTTGAAGCGCAGGAACGTTCGGCGCCCCACAAACATGGTGCTTCAGCTTGCTGAAGTCCACGAAGCGGCAAACGAACAGATCCAGGCGGCCGTCGTTGTCGTAGTCAAACCACACCGCGCTCGACGCCCATCCCGGAGCGGCAACTCCCGCTTTCTCAGTGAGGTCGGTAAACGTTCCGTCGCCATTGTTGTGGTACAGGATGCTTCGCCCGTATTGCGTGATATACAAATCCTGAAAACCGTCGCCGTCGTAATCCCCCGCCGCCACTCCCATTCCGTATCCGCCGCCGCCAACTCCCGCCTTTTCTGTCACGTCCGTAAACGTTCCGTCGCGGTTGTTGTGGTACAACGCATTCCTTAACGGCTTCTCGGGCGTCCAGAAATCGCATGGCCCGCTGTTCACCAAGTAGATGTCCATCCAACCGTCGCTGTCGTAATCGAAAAACGCGCAGCCCGCCCCGGTGGATTCCGGAAGATATTTCTCGGCCGATTTGCCGCTGCTGTGAACGAAATGAATTCCCGAGGAAGTCACTTCGGAGAAAGGCAAGACCGGGCTCGTTGGTTCCCCAGTTGCGCGACCGATCCGCGGCGACAGCGCAATCCCCACACTGCCCGCAAGGGACCGGAGAAAATCTCTTCGGCGATAGAGATCAGAGCGCATGGCGTGCGAACGTGGGGGGAGCCTTCACTGGGGGGGCTTTTGCCGCTCCAAGCCCTCGGCCACGCGGCGTTTGACTTGCTCGAGCGCTTTTGCAGTCTCGCGCTGAAGCGCGGCCTCGCGATTGGCATCTTCTTTCCGGCCCGCTCCGTTGTACGCAAGCGCCAGCTGGTAGTGCCCGCTGGGGCTGTCTGGCGCAAGCTTTTCGTAGGTCTCGAGCGGCGGGATAGCATCGGCGAATTGATTCGTGGCCACCAGCGTCGAACCGAGTCCGAGATAGGCCTCGGCAAAGTTTGTGTCAAGTTTCGTGGCTCGCGAATAGTGCTGTATGGCGCCGGACAGATCGTTCGCGCCTTTCGCAAGTTCTCCCAGGACGTATTCCGCCGCGGCGTTTCTTGGATCAATCGCCAGCTCGTCTTCAAAGTTCTTCTTCGCTTGGGCTACCGTTTCGGGCGTGGGCTGTCCGGAAAGCAACACGCGGCCAAGGCGAGCGTGTATCCCGGGCAGCATCGGGTTGATGTCCAGAATCTTCTGGTATTCCGCGGCAGCATCTTGCGTTTTGCCCTGCGTTTCCAGCGCCTCGGCATTCAGCAAGTGCACTTGGTACGAGAATGGCGCCTCGCGCACCAGGTCCTGCGAAGCGCGCAGCGACAGATCGGAAAACGCATGCGTCGCCGCGTAGAGCACTTCAGGGTCGCGCGGAAATTCGCGCTGCAAGACGGCCAGGAAGTCCAGCGCGTCTGACGCGTCGTTGTGCGTCATCGCGCAGTTCAGGCCAAGCAAACCAATATGTTTTTTCGCCTCGCGATCGGCGACCTGCCTCACCGATTTTTTCAACAGCGGTTCCGCCTCAACGCAATGACCGGATTCCGCCAGGGCCACAGCGCGCTGCGCGGAAGACTGAGCTTCGGTGGCCGGCTTTTTCGCAGGAGCTTGGGCATGGCAAGGCACGCAAATGAATATTCCAGCGATTGAAAATACCAGCAGCCTCTGAGTGATTTCTTGCATGAACGAATTGTACATCGAACCGCGCCGCCGTTCTTTGATCCAATCGGCATAGGGGGAGTGGTCACCCACTCTCCCCTGCCACACCACCGGACATGCGGGTCCGCATCCGGCGGTTCGGCGGGTTGAGCTAACCATGAGCGGTGAGCTCGGGAAGCCCAAGCGAAGCGAAATAGGCGTTAGACAGAGCGATTTTCAGCGCTGGCGTGTTAGCAAGGTGCCACGGTCCATCGGAGCTGCCTGCGGTTTTCGCGGCTTCCTGCGCAGCGATGCCGCGCTGCCGCAGTTCGCGAGATCTCGTGGTTCCCCGTTTCCACTGTTTCCAGACCATCGACCGAAGTCGACGTCGGAGCCATTTCTCCAGCTTGGCGAGCACTTCCGGTGTTTCGCATCGCCCGAAGTAGCCGATCCATCCGCGGAGATATTCCGCTAAGTCATGGACCATCCGAGCGAGACTTATCCCCCGGGTCCGACGCGTAAGTTCCCGAACTCGCTCCTTGAACCGTACCACCGCTTTAGGCGCCAAGCGCCTTTTCGGTTGCTTATGGTTTGTGAAGCTGAACCCCAGGAACTTCCGCTCCCATGGTCGGGCCACCGCACTCTTCTCGCTGTTCACTCGGAGCTTGAGCTTCGTCGTGAGGAGCCGCGTTACGCTGCTCATCACTCGTTCACCGGCTCGCTGGCTGCGGACGTAGATGTTGCAGTCGTCCGCGTATCGCGTGAACCGATGTCCGCGCCGCTCTAGTTCTTGGTCCAGTTCGTTGAGTACGATGTTCGATAACACGGGCGAGAGGGGACCGCCTTGCGGCGTCCCTTCCTCCGCTGGACTCACCAGCCCGTTCTCCATCACTCCCGCTCGCAAGAACGCGCGGATCAGTGTTAGCAATCGCTTATCGCTGACCCTTTCGGCGATCTTCGCTAGCAGTCGGTCGTGGTTGACCCGATCGAAGAATTTCTCGAGATCCAGATCTACCACCCAGCCGTAGCCTTCGGCTTGATATTGCTGCGCCTGCTCCACCGCCTGATGGGCCGACCGTCCGGGCCGAAACCCGTAGCTATGTGCGGAGAACGTTCCGTCCCAACTCCTTTGCAGTACCTGCATCACCGCTTGCTGGATGAACCGATCCAGCACCGTCGGGATGCCCAACTTTCGCACCCCGCCGTCCGGCTTCGGGATTTCTACCCGTCTTACCGGTTGGGGTTTGTAGGTTCCGCTCAGGAGTTGTTCCCGGATTGCTGGCCAGTGCTCTTTCAGGTGTTCAGGTAATTCTTCGACGGTCATCCCGTCGGTGCCTGGACTCCCTTTGTTGGACTTCACTCGTCGTAGCGCCTGCTTGCAGTTTCCTCGCTCGCAGACTTCTTCCATCCACTGCTCGGTAGCCGGACTTTCGGCTGTGCGCTTCGCCAATCCCGATTCGGTCCCTCCCTCGAAGGCCATCGGGGCTGCACCCCTACTCTCCTCCGGAAAGGCCAGACTGTACTGGCTTTTCTGCCGCTTGTCGGTGCTTGAGTTGCGCCGCGTACTCATCGCTCCCTTTATCCCCTTTCGGGGACCGTTCGGGCCTTCATCGCTTCCGCGACTACTTTGCCCTCTGCTGACTTCTGCCACCGGGTCTGAAGCGATCTCTCGCTCCTCAGTCTTGAATTCAAGACCAATGGCAGATCTCCCGAGGTAAGTTCGACCGCCTTCGCCGCGCAACCGCTGGATTTACATTCAGTGTCCTTGATGGATTAGGGCTTCGCTGCCATTGGCCAGCTCGCCCGAACACTGCCTGCCTCATATCCAGTTCTTGTTCATCGGCTCGCGCCTTTGCTCCACGCTTCTTTCAGACCTCGCCTCACAGCTCGGCCCTTGCGCTTCGCTATCACTTCACCTCCATCTGGTTGTGAAGAGGACTTGCACCTCCAAGCTGTCGATCATGCTCGGCGCACCAAAAGAAATGGCAGGCGCCAAGCGCCTGCCATTCCATGGGGTGTAGAGGTGGAAACTTAGAATATGAACTTCAAACCGAGCTGAAGCTGCCTGGCGCTTTGCGTTCCGGTAATCCAACCCAGCGAGCCGCTGCCGGAATCAAACGACCCGTTCGCCGGACCGCCGCTGAAAGTCCAGATGGCGCCGTTGAAGGCGTTGAAAGCGTCTAACCGAAGCTGAAGAGTCTTGCCTTCAGTGACGGTGACGTTCTTTTGCAAACTCGTGTCTAAGATTTTTGTCCAAGGACCGCGGATGTTGCCCACCGAACAGGTTCCAAACGAACCGCCCGTGCCCGTAGCAACCGGCCCGATCGGTGCGCCCGCAACGGGGTTCGCTGCAGTGCCTGTGTTTGTATAGGTCGTAGAGAAATTCGGACCGCTAACGGTAGAGATTTTGCTAGGATCAAACCACTGAATATGGCCCGGCACACCGCCGCTAAAGGGGACGAATTTGTTCTCGATGTTGATCGGGCCGCTGCAATTCGGCAGGTTCGCCAGTGTATAAGGGCCGATCGAGTTGGTCCCGGAGTGATCGCCATACGCGCCCCATCCGCCGAAGTCGTTGAGGGTGAGGGCGTTTCCGCTGTGCAGAGTGACGATGCTGCTCAGTTGCCAGCCGCCGATCACGCGGTCCAGAACCGGTCCGGCGTCCGTACCAAATCGCTTGCCCTTTCCGACCGGCAAGTCATAGCTGAAGTACGCGCTGATAATGTGCGTCTCGTCGTAGTAGCACGGGCCCCAGTCAGCATTAGGATTGTAGATGTTTTCCCATCCTGGCTGGCCGCCCGAACTCTGTGCCCCAGTGCTGCCCCAGCCGGTGCCGAAGTAGCCGGGCGAATTGCTCAGGCACTTCGAGTAGGTGTACGCCAACTGGCCATCCAGTCCCTTGTAGCCGCGCTCCTTTAGTACCGCTTGCAGGGCGTCATAGCGCTGATTGGAATTGGACATATTCGCTCCGGCGAGCGCGCCAAAGGCGTTCACGCCGTTGCCTCCGGAGTCCGCATTAAAGAGCGAACCGGGCGTGCCGCAATTCCACGTACCGGCATACGTTACCTGCGAGGCAGTCGCGGAGGTGATGCCCGCTCCCTGCGGATTGAAAGTGCAAGGACCGCCAAGTCCTCCGAGGAATGGTCCGGCCGCCTCCGAAACGATCGCCTGTCCAGGAAGCGCCACCGTTCCCCGCGCGTTCAAGCCTTCACGCTGCGCGATGTCCTCGAAATTGAGGAGATGCGAGCCCTTTTGGCCGACATAGCCCAGTTGAAGCGTGAGCGAGTTGCTGAACTGTTGCTCCACCGTGAGGTTCCATTGCTGGATCAGGGCTGGGCGGAAGTTCTGGTCGAACACACGGATGCGGCTCTTCGCATAGCAACTGAACTGCGGCGCGGGGCATGGTGGGGCACCTGTCCAGGCAGAACCGAGAGCACCGATTCCGACCGGGTAGTTCGACTCGAAATTGCCGTAGGGCAAATTCAGAGACAGCTCTTCGTTGCTGCCTCCGCCTTCGAGATAGGAGGAGCTTCCGTAAGCGGCGCGAATCACGGTCTTGCCACCCAGGAAGTGCGGGGTCCACGCGAGGCCGAGGCGCGGGTTCCAATCGCCCAGTCCGGTGTAATTGTTGTAGAGGGCCCGGTCGCTGTAGCCGGAGGCTCCCGGCACCACGGTTTCGATCGTCCCGGTGGTGAGGCCGAAGTTGACCACGCGGTTGTTGACCTCGTATTGCGGCGTGTGATCCTCGAAGCGGATGCCGAGGTTCAGAGTCAGATTCGGTTTTAGTTTCCAATCATCCTGGAAGTAGCCGCCGAAGACGCTCCCTCGAAGTTGCTCAAGGGTAGCCGAGCCGCTGTCGCGGAAGCCGCCACCTGCAGTAATGCCAGCCCAGAAGTCCGCTACTCCGACCTGATCCGCTGCGGGGGCTAAACCGTTTGTTCTCGAGGCCATGTTGATGTTACCGAGCGCGCCTTCGTTGCCAGGGTACACATAATTGTTGCGCTCGCGGATGTATTGGAAGCCAGTCTTGAAGGTATGGCGTCCCTTCGTGTAAATGACGTTGTCCTCAAGCTGAATCTCGGTGTCGCGGAAAATCTGCCAAAGGTTGATCAGCCCGAGACTGGCATTTCCGCCTAACCCCGTGGGAATCGAAATTCCCAGCAGACCCGGCGCCTGAGCATTCGCACCCGCGATCCCCAGCTTTTCGCTGACATTTCCCATGCCCGTGGTCGGAGTCTGGTCCTGATTGAAGCGAAAGACGTTTACGCCAATTCTCGCGTCGCTGAGCAGCTTCGAGCTGAAGGAGTGTGTCCAATCAACGGAACTGCTCCATCCCGGTTCATCGGTTCCTTCCAGAGCGCCGGCATTGGCGAAGGGAAGGCCGGTAAAAATGGCCTGGCTGGTATCAAACTTCGAGTACCGCCCAAATATGGAATCTTTGTCTTGCGGCTTGTAATCGATTCGCAGGTCGCCCTGGTCACTGTTGAAGTGGTTGCCGGCCTTGAAAGAGTAGTTTGAGCCATACGCAACGTCATTTGTCGGCAGGGGATAATCCTTTGCGTCGGCAAAGAGGGCTGCAGCGACAGGGCTCTCCGTAAGGGTGGAATTCGACATTTTATTGAAGGGGATAACGGCATTCCCGTTCTTCGGGTCGACGAGTTGTCCAGACGGGTTGCTGCAGACTCCAGAGCCGTTAAATGTTCCTGGACCACCTTCGGCGGCTGGCAATTGTGTACAGAGTTGGCCGAAGTCGCCGCTCCGTTCGCTGGAGGTAAGCAGTTGCGCATTCTCCGGGTTGGTCGTCGGAATGCGCATGCCCTGGTAGTCCCCAAAGAAGAACAGCTTGTCCTTCTTGATCGGACCGCCGACGGTGCCACCAAACATGTTGTACCGCAAGGTTGGAGTGGGAGTAGCAACGCCCGTCGCCCAGGCGGCCGACTTTGAATTGGAGTTCATGAAGTTGTTCCGCAGGAACTCGAAAGCGTCACCATGAAAGCTGTTGGTGCCGGACTTGATGGTCGCGCTGATCACGCCACCGGCGTAATTCCCAAAGTCCGCGCCTGGATTCTGCGTGACGATGTTAAACTCCTGAAGCGCGTCCACGTTCGGCATGTACGCCACTTCGTTGTTTTTGGCTTCCTGGTTCACAATGCCATCCAGCAGAAAGCCCACGGCTTGTTCACGGTTGCCATTAATGTCCGGTCGGCCTGCGCCGGTCATCAATTGCGGCTGCGAGAGGCTGCTGGGATCCACAGTTGTCGTTCCTGGAGACAACAGAGACAGCTGCACGTAGTTGCGCGCCGCCAAAGGCAGGGTTGTAATGGTATGCGAATCCACAAGATCGCTTACTTCTGTGCTTTCGGTCTGCAGTAGGGGCGTCGCGCCGGTTACCTCGACCGTCTCCGACACCGCCCCTACTTTCATCTGCACGTCAATTCGGGCCGTCTGGTTCAGCACCAGCGTGAACGGCGGATACACTGTGCTTTGGAAGCCTTTCGCTTCAACCCTCAAGCTGTACGTCCCCACGGGAATTCGTAACAGCGCGTAGATTCCTTCGCTGTTGGTCGTCGCCGGCCACGTGGTTCCGCGATCGGAGTCCTTCGCCGTCACCGTGGCCCCTGCCAGCGGCGCCCCTGAGGGATCGCTGACCGTGCCGGTAATTGCCGCTGTGACTTCTTGCCCCTGCGCCGACTTTGCGCCACACAACAGCGCTGCAAGCGCGCAAATCGCCATTGCCAATTCCAAGTAGCGCGTTTTCCTCATGCCTTAATCCTCCATTCGAGGCCGTCGGTCCCCCAACCGCCTCTTCCCCTAAACGACTTTCCTCGACTGTTAGTTGGCACCCGCACCTGCTATAGGTCCGATGGGTCAGTAGCTATATAGCACTATTTTTTGCTTGTCAAGCGGAAAATGATGGTTTATAAAGATTTTTTAGAGGAGTGCAGGACGCTAGCTATAGCACGGTACTAGACCGCACTATAGCGGCTTCTTTCTCGCCCTATAGCACCAAAAGGCTTGCACGGAGACCGACGGCCCGTTATCTTGAGCATTCGGATCCCTGATTTCGTTATCGAAGAGAAAGGTGCAATGGATGGCTTCCAACAAGAAAACTCTGGCGTCCCTCGAACGCCTCCCTGCCCGGGCGCTGCGCGATCTTCCAGCTTATCAGCGCATTCAGAACGTCATCCGCAAACGCATTGATTCCGGGCAGCTTCAGCCTGGCGATGCCGTTCCCTCCGAGCGCGAACTCGCCAAGACCCATCATGTCAGCCTCATGACCGCGCGCCACGCGCTTGCTTTTCTGGAACGCGAGGGTCTCGTCGAACGCCGCCGCGGGATTGGCACCTTCGTCGCGCCGCCAAAAATCCACTTCAACAAACTGATGAGCTACACCGAGCAAATGGCTGCGCGCACGCTCACCGCCGGCGCAAAGATTCTCTTCGCTAAGGTTGTCAACGACGAAAACGAAGCCGCCGCGCGATTGTCCCTTCCGCAGACCAGCAGCATCGTCAAACTGGAGCGTCTTCGCCATGCCGCCGACGAGCCCTTCGCGCTCGAAACCTGTTACCTCAACGCCGCGGAATTTCCCGGCTTGCTCGAAGCTCCGATCGCTCGCGAATCGCTTTTCGCCATTCTGGAACGCGAATTCAAAGTCGAACTCGGCTACGCCGACGAGGAGGTGGATGCCACTGCCGCCGACCCGCGCATTGCTGAGCTTTTGGCGATCCCGCGCCGCGAGCCGCTGCTGCGAATTCGACAAGTCATCTATTCCACAAAGGGCAAGGCCATCATGTATGTGCTGGGCTTTTATCGCTCCGACCGGCACAATTTGGTGATTCGCCGGTTTCGATGATCGGTGACCATTAAGGCTTTGTCGCGTCACCGCTCACGGCTACTAAACATTCGCGAAGTTCGAAAGGGCTGCGCATGCTGGTCATCCTGAAGCGCGACGACGAAGAAGTGAACGAGCAGGCCGCGCTGCTCATCGCCAGCGCGATCAAGAAAAAACCACCTCTCACGCTCGGCCTTGCCACCGGCAGCACCATGGTCGGCCTCTACAAGCAGCTCGTTCGCCTGTACCAGGCAGGCTCGCTCGATTTCTCGCAAGTCCGCACGTTCAATCTTGACGAATACCTAGGCCTGTCCGGCGCGCATCCGCAGAGTTTCCAGCACTTCATGCAGGAGAATTTCTTTCGCCACGTAAACGTGGCGCCTCGCAATATGCACATTCCCGACGGTAGCATCCGCGGAGACTACGATGCTTACTGCGCTTCCTACGAGGAGTCGATCCGGGCCGCCGGTGGGATTGACCTCCAGATTCTCGGCATCGGCCGTAACGGGCATATCGGCTTCAACGAGCCGACCTCGAGCCTGGCGTCGCGCACGCGTCTCAAAGCCCTGAGCCGCGAAACGCTTGACGACAATGCGAAGTTCTTCCGCCCCGGGGAGGAACGCCCGCGCTGCGCCATCACCATGGGAATCGGCACAATTCTCGAAGCGCGCAAAATTCTCCTGCTCGCCACCGGCGACTCCAAAGCCACCGCCATCTCGAAATCGATCGAAGGCCCCATCACGTGCGCCGTCTCCGCTTCGGCCTTGCAACTTCATCCCGACGTGACGTTTCTTCTGGACGAACCAGCTGCTGCGCAGCTCACCCAGCGCGACTATTACCATCGCGTCCTCGAAATGACGGCTCTCCTCACCCCCGACCGGCTATCCTGAAAGCCTGAAAATTCGAAAACAGAAATTGCCTCGCTCTCCATTGGCCCTTTTTCAATTTTCCCTTTTCCATCTTCCGTTAGAATAAAGCGGTGAAACCCGTCTCCAAGAAGCCTTCTGCTGCCAGCCTCTTCCCGATGTTCCTCAAGCTCGAGGGCCGGGGTTGCCTCGTGGTCGGCGCGGGCGCCGTCGCCGAGGGCAAAATCTCGGGCCTGCTCGACGCGGCGGCCAAAGTCCGCGTCGTCGCTCCCGAAGCCACTGCGCAAGTAAAATCTTGGGCTGCCGCGGGCCACATCGAGTGGCTCGCTCGCCCGGCTGAGCCCTCCGATCTCGATGGCATGCTTCTTGTCGTCGCCGCCACGGACTCGCACGAATTGCACGAAAATATTCACGCTGAAGCTCGCCTCCGCGGCGTCCTCTGCAATGTGGTGGACGTGCCCGAGCTTTGCGACTTCTACTATCCCGCGGTAGCACAACGCGGAGCCCTGCAAATCGCCGTCTCCACTTCCGGTCAAAGCCCTGCGCTCGCCCAGCGGCTCCGCAAAGAACTCGAACAGCAGTTCGGTCCCGAATACGAAGCCTGGCTCAAACAACTCGGCGAAGAGCGCGAAAAACTCTTCGCCGCCAGCAACATGGATCCCGAAGAGCGCAAGCGACTCCTCCACGACCTTGCCAGCGCCGACGCCTTCAAGTCTTTTCTCCGCAAACGCAAGCGCACAAAAAATCAACCTCGAGTCTGACACGCCGGTCCGGCCCCGGCCCTGACGCTTATCGGGAAGCCCCACGGCTCGAAGTCCGGCCGCGCTTTTTACCCCTGAGTGGCCTACCACGCGAGCAGGAGTGCGAAGATCAGCGAAATAACGATTCAATGCTTGCCAGACATTCACCGAATGGCAATTAAGGTGAATACCGGATTGCCATCTCGATGATTAAGGTTTTAGTTGTACAGCGTTTGTGACAGTTCGTCGTCGTGAAACGGGGACCAAGCGCCCCGGTTGCGAGCCCACCCTCAGGATTCTTAGGCCAGGAAGATGGACGGGCGTAAAGAAAAGCGAACACCCGGCACGCATCGCGTCTTGTTATCGAGCGGGTTACAACCAGTCGTAGCCGCATACGCCTCGGTCGAGAATATTAGCTCCTACGGTGCGCGCGTGCGCACCGAACGGCCTTTGCGAGCCGACACCAGGGTGCTGATCAAATCCTCCCTAGGGGAGTCTTGGGCAAGCGCTAGGGTGGTCTATTGCCAGTCGCTGAAATCCCATACCTTCGCGCTCGGGCTGGAATTCCTTCGGCGAACGAGCAGTTGGCCGCTCTCCGCGTAGCCCGCGTCTTCCTTCGTTAGCAGGTTCAAGTGATAAGGCGCTAGCGCTAGAAGGCCGCCCACTCGCCCCCGTCTCATGCGACTCCATGGTGCACAAGACTCGCTTCCGGTCGCTTCGGCTCTGCCTTCCGAGGTTCCGCCGCGTCCATCTTTGGCCGGTCCATTTCGTATCGAAATTTTCGATGCATGAAATGAAATGTTCCGGGGAATTAAGCATCCAACCGGGTGGTAGTCTCAACAAGAGAACCTTGGCCGAACGCTTGGGCACCCAACGGGAGCCAGCCGAGGCAAACGAAGCCCGCTGTGCAGTCGGATGGAGGCGGCAGGGACCAGGCCATGAACACACCGATACGAAGAGGAAAAGTCTACTTGATGGGAGCGGGCCCGGGGAATCCGGAGCTGCTGACCGTGCAGGCCGCGCAAATTTTGAAGAGCGCGGAGGTCGTTTTGCACGACCATCTGGTGCCGCAGGAAATCTTGGACCTAATTCCCGCGTGGACGCAGGTGCGCAACGTAGGTAAGCGCTGCGGCCAAGCGGGAATTTCGCAGGACCAGATTCATGCACTGCTGATCGCCGCGGCACGCGAAGGCAAGCAAGTGGTCCGGCTGAAGGGCGGCGACCCGCTCCTGTTTGGCCGGGTGGGCGAAGAAATGGAAGCCCTAGCGCGCGCGGGAGTCGAGTTTGAAGTGCTTCCCGGAGTAACTTCAGCGATGGGAGCAGCGGCGGTGGCGAAGATTCCGTTGACCGACCGCAGGCACGCCTCCAAGGTCGTTTTTTTGAGCCACCACACAGCCGGTAACGTCTCGCCAGAATGGGATGACGTGGCGCTGAAAGGCGCGACCTACGCGGTCTACATGCCGGGGAAAAACTACGGCGACATTGCCGCGAAATTGGTGGAAGGCGGACTCGACGCAGCGACGCCATGTGTGATTGTGGCGAACGCCACGCAGTCGGAACAGCAGATCCACCGAACGACGCTGCAGGAGTTGGCGCTCGAAGAGCGGCTGCCCGCTCCTTCCCTACTGATTATCGGCGAAGTCGCAAAGCCACTTCCAGCCGTCGAAGAAGAAAAAGACGCTTCCGGCTGGGAGACCCCCAAGACGAGCGAGGTGGTTTTGGATTTAGGCGAGTCACGAAAAGAAGAAGAAAGCCCGTACACGAGGACTGCGAAGGCAGGCTCAAGCTGACGTAGTTCCTTGGCGCTTTTTGCTGAGGAGAGCTGCGGCTTGCTCGGCCGCTTCCTTCACGAGGAAACCCATCTTGGGATGAGAGGGTTCGAGGTCCGGCTGAATTCCTTGACGATGTAATTCTTCTGAAGTGCTCGGACCAATCGAAGCAACGACCGCGCGAGCCAACCCTCGTCGCATCGCTTCTTCCATTTTCATTCTAACGGCAACCTGAAAAAGATGCGCCGCTTGAATTCCGGTGGTGAAAAGCACGGCGTCGATTCTTCCCCCAGCTAATTCCTTAATTGCGGACTGCAGCGGCGCAATGTCCTCCGGCAAAGCCCATTGGTAGACGGGAACCCGCGTGACGATAGCCCCGCGTTCGGTGAGCCCGGCGACCAATTCAGGATTGGAAACGCCGTACTCCTGAAGAGCGATGCGCGCTCCGCCAAGACGAAATTCCGGTGAGGATTGTCGGGCTCCGTCGAGAGCTTGAAGAAGTTCGCGCCAAGTATTCGGCTCAGGGACGATGAGCGCCGGCGCGACTCCGAGTTCGCGCAAAACGGCAGTGGGCTTGGGGCCGCGGGGAACAACCTTTACGCGGTGCATCGCGGCTATGAGATCCTCGAGGCGATATTTTGTTTGGCCTACGCTCAGGACCGCGCGCGCGCCGACGCCGGTCAGGAAAATCACCATGTCAAATTCTCCAGCGAGCAGCCTTTCAGCAAAGGCCAGCGCTTCGGTATTGGAATCACGCGGAACCTCTCGCATAGCCGGGGCGACAATTGGGTCGCCGCCGTAGCTGGAGATGAGTTTGGTGAGTTCGGCGGCGCGGCGGCTTTCCAGCGCCAGGACGCGAAGGCCAGCAAAGTCCCTCATGAGATACGATTCTTCACCAGAATGAAGAACCGCGCTAGCGGGAAATCGCCAGGGGAGCTCGCATATTCACTAGGCAAGGCATCCGACCCATCAACCGGCTCTTAGACTTATGACTGGTTTCTCGACCGATCCAGGTAATGGGTTTCGCGCACTTCGCGGAGGCGCGAGGCCGCGGATTCGGGGGCGAGGTCGCGCTGCGAAGAGGCAAGGAGTTCATAGCCGACCATGAACTTGCGCACGGTGGCGGAGCGCAACAGCGGCGGGAGATAGTGGGCGTGAAAGTGCCACGCTTCGTGAGGCTGGCCGTCGGTCGGCCGTTGATGGAACCCCATCGAATAAGGAAATGCAGTCTCGAACAGATTGTCGTAACGAATGGTGATGCGGCGGAGGATATCGCCCAGAAGACCGCGTTCCTCTACGTTCAGTTGGTCCATTGAAGCGACGTGGCGTTTGCTCAGCACGAGTGTTTCAAACGGCCAGACCGCCCAGAACGGAACCAGCACGGCAAAGGCATCGTTCTGACAAACGATGCGCTCGCTGCGCTGGAGCTCCAGCTGAAGATAGGTACACAAAAGGCAGGAATCCTTTTCTCGGCGATAGGCGCCGAGCGATTCGCTCTCGCGAGCCGGAAGATTCGGAACGGTGGCGTTTGCCCAAATCTGGGAATGCGGGTGTGGATTGCTGGCGCCCATGAGTTCGCCGCGGTTTTCGAAGATTTGCACGTGGCGGACCCACGGAATTTGCGCGAGTTCGGAGTACTGCTCGGTCCAGGCATCAATCACGCCGCGCAACTCCTGGGCGTTCATTCGTGAAACGGTGAGATCGTGACGCGGAGAGAAGCACAGCACGCGGCAAATACCCTGGTCGGATTGCGCAACGAGCAAACCGCCTTGTTCGTATTCCTGCGGTTCAACTTCGGGAAGAAGTGCGGGAAAGTCGTTGTCGAAGGCGTAAGTCCCGGGGTACTTGGGGGTTTGCTTACCACCCGCGCGCTGGTTTCCCGGGCACAAATAACAGTTGGGATCGTAGCTAACCGAGGGCGCCACCGGAAATTGTTCGACCTCACCCTGCCAGGGCCGCTCGCTCCGCTGCGGAGAGACGAGGACCCATTCGCGCAGGAGCGGGTTGAAGCGCTTATGAGGTGTCGCGAGAAGCTTTTCGAGATTCACGATCATCGAAGTCCATGAATGGTAGCAGAAGCATCGACGGTCCGCCTCAGAAGGCGAACCCTACAAGAGGTTCATTTGTTGGACGCCGTCGGCGGCGGGAGACACGTAAATCTCGGGCTTCAAGCCGGTTTCGGCCTGATACTTTGCGGCAACCGTTTTCTTGAACGCGTCCACGGCACTCGACTCGACCAGGTTGATGGTGCAGCCTCCAAAGCCGCCGCCCGTCATGCGAGAGCCAAGCACGCCCGCTTGCTCGGAAGCGATCTCCACCATGAGGTCAAGTTCCTTGCAACTGACTTCGTAGTCTTCACGCAAGCTGCGATGCGACGCCCCCATCAGGCCGCCGAAAGCACTCAGGCTTTTGGTGTTCAGCGCGCGGATGGCTTCTTGCGTGCGGTCGTTTTCGGTGACCACATGGCGGCAGCGGGAATAGACGGTTGGATCCAGAAGGGCGCGATGCGTTTCCAATTGCGCGGGCGTAACGTCGCGAAGCGCGCGAACTTCGGGCAGCACCTTGCGCAGGGCGCGAACACCTTCTTCGCACTCAGCGCGGCGGCGATTGTATTCCCCTGAAGCGATTTCGTGCTTCACCATGGTGTTGCAGATTACGAGTTGGATCCCAGTTGGCAGCTTCACCAATTGAAACTCCAGAGAACGGCAATCCAGAAGCAATGCATGCGCCCTGAGCCCGCGGCAGGCGACGAATTGATCCATGATGCCGACGCGCGCTCCCACAAATTCGTTTTCGGCTTTCTGTGCCCACTTCGCGAGTTCGTTGAGGTCGATTGCGACACCGCTTTGATGCAAGAGAGCGAAGCCGGTGGCAACTTCGATGGCTGCCGAGGAGCTGAGACCTGCGCCGAGGGGAACACTGCCGCTGATGAGCAGATTTGCGCCTTGGAGACGCTTCCCTGCCTCGGCGATCGCCCAGGCAACGCCGATTGGATAACTGCTCCAATGGCTCCTGCCTGCGGGGGAAATAGAATCGAGGCTGCTTTCGACCGTCTCGTTGAAAGTTTCGGAATGAACAACCAGTTTCCTGTCACTGCGGGGAGCCGCAGCAACCCAACAGTAAAATTCAATCGCGGCGGGGAGCACGAAGCCGTCGTTGTAGTCGGTATGTTCTCCGATAAGATTTACGCGGCCGGGCGCGCGATAAAAGGCGGCCGGCGTTCCGAAGCGCCCGCGAAAGTTTTCTTGAAGCTGAATCGGATCTTTCAAGGCTCCGTATTATTTCAGATTTGCTTTGGGCGACGGCGAAGAATTTGCGGCCGCGGATGCGCCGGAAAAATCGGCCACCCCAATGCGAATTACGGTGTCCCGCGTCGTGATGTTTTCCGGTTTTTCCGTCCAGATCCCGTAAACGCGGCCGTTCATGGCGGCCAGGCCGTTGTAATCGCCGATGAAGCCGCCTCTGGCATTGAACGCTTGGTCGGTCCAGGAGTAATTCTGGAAGGATTGGCTGCCATCCGAGGAGCGCGCGAGCGTCACCGTTTGCGCACGGTTGTTGGGGTCACCGCGGCGGTCGTAGAAAATCACATTCACGGAACCGTCTGCCGGGTCCACAGCCATCCATTGAAAAAAATGCTCCGCGCCATTGTGAATGGGATCGGTGTTCACTTTGGTTGCCGGAGACCAAGTAGCGCCGAAATCTTTTGACGAAGAGCAAAAGACGTCGATCTCGCCGTTGCGGTAGTCAGCCCATGCGACGTAAAGACGCCCGCCTTTCGGTCCACCGCGAGGATCGATAGCGATCTGCGGGAAACCGTTGGCGCGAGCGACAGCGTCAACGCTGAACATGATGGGCGCTGTGTCTAGGATGTTGCGCGCTGGCGCAAAGGTAAGTCCGCCGTCAGAAGAACTGGTGAAGACGAGATGATTGCCGTCTCCCCAGACGGCATAGAGCATGCTGTCCGGGCCAACCGCTCCAGCAAAACCTTCCACGGCGCCGTTGTCGTCACGCGGCAGCCCGCGCACGCTATCGATTTCCATGGGCTTCGACCAGGTTTTGCCATGATCGGTAGAACGGACAAACTGAATCTGCGAGTCGGCGATCGTCCAACGCGTCCAGCCGATATATAGATTGCCCGCATAGGGGCCATGACTGTTGTCCGCGACGAGGTACGGTTTGTCTTCCCAGGGAACACCTTTGCCGTCCGGCATCTTGTCAGGCTGTTCGCTCGCGGCGATGTCTTTGGGCTCCCAAGTTTTGCCGCCGTCAACAGAGCGGCGAACATAGATCCCATTGCGCCCGCCGTTGTGGCCCCAATAGCTGTAGGTACCCAGTTTGTCGAACGCGATGTAGCAGATGAAAGCGTGGCCTTGATTATCGTAAGTCGTGGAAACATCGCCGGAGACGCGATAGTTGGTGGACTCAACCCCCGTGGCGATTTGCCAGGTGCGCCCAGCATCGAAGGAGTACGCGGCGTGGGCGTTGTCCTGATAGACCGCGACAACTTGTTGAGGATTGTTGGGATTGACGGCGATGCCGGGCTCGGTGAAATAGCCGGGTTGAGGAGTCAACGTGATGACGGTGGAGTTGGGAGCTTTGGGAGGAAGCTGCGCAAAAAGGCTTGAAGACCTGGCGGCCAGTACAGCGAACCATAAGAGAACGCGAACAAATTGTCTTGAATTCACAAGTACATCTCCTTCGAGTGTCTTCAGCGAGGTCGCGGCGGGGCTTCCCGCTCTTCGTGGATGGCAAAGTCCGCTGGAGGCATCACGCTGAGTAGATACTGGACGAAATAATCCCAGCGGCGGCGGATCAAATACGGGTTCCCGCCTTCGCCGTGATACATGTTGGGAACGATGAGCTGATCGAAGTTCTTGTTGGCTTTAATGAGCGCGTCGGTCAAGCGCATGGTCTCGACGACGTGGACGTTGTCATCAATGTCGCCATGCTCGATGAACAAGTGGCCTTTCAGGCGGCCGGCCATGGTCACGTTCGACTGCTCGGCATAGTCCGGGCCCACCGGGTACCCCTGGTAAAGTTCATTCCACCAAGCCTTGTCGAGCCGCGCATCGTGATCGCCGGAAATCGAGACGCACACCTTGTAGAAATCAGGAAAGGACAGGATGGCATGAGTCGAGCCGTAGCCTCCCGCAGATGTGCCGTAGATCCCGACGCGATCGATGTCCATGTAGGAAAACTTCGCGGCCATCTGTTTGATCATCTCGACGTGATCTTCAAACGCACCGCCCAGGTTGTGATAGGAAAATTCATGGAACGCACGCGAGCGGCCGGTTGTGCCGCGGCCGTCCACCATCACGGTTACGAAACCGAGTTCGGCGATTTGCTGCTGGCCATTACGCAATGCGGCGCCGAAGGTCTTAGGAACAAAGAAGCCCTGTGGGCCAGTGTAGACTTGCTCAACAATCGGATACTTCTTCGAAGAATCGAAATTCGAAGGCTTCCAGACAAGACCGTACAAATCCGTGGTGCCATCCTTGGCTTTGCCGCGAAAGGGCTCCGGGGCTTTCCAGCCAGCTTTCGTGAGTTCGCCGATGTCTGTTTGTTCAAGGACCCGAACCTGCGATCCATCTTTGGTGCGGCGCAGAGCGGATACCGCTGGCAGGTCCGGGCGAGAAAAATTGTCGACGAAGAAAGTATGATCGGGAGAAAGGTTCACCGTGTGCGTGGCATTTTCGGGTGTGAGCAGCGTGAGTCCCTTGCCGTCGAGGCCGACAACATAGAGATGCGTCTGATAAGGATCCTCGTCCTTCTCGCGGCCGTTGGCGACGAAATAGACTCGCCGCGCTTTCTCGTCAACGTCAACAATCTGCCGCACGACCCACGGTCCTTGTGTTAATTGCGCGCGCAGTTCACCGGTCTTGAGGCTCGAAAGGTAAAGATGATTCCAGCCGTCACGTTCGGAGGTCCAGAGAACGTCGCCGGTTTGGTGCAAGATGCGAAAATGAGTCTCGCCAGGATCGACGTAACGCTCGCCCTTTTCGTGAATGACGACACGCTGCTCGCCGGTGCTGGCGTCAACTTCGCGCAGCTCGATGGATTTCTCCCCGCGCTCGGAGGCATCGTAAGAGAACGCTTTGCCGTCCTCGTACCAGTCGAAGCCAGGCCCGCCCTGAAACTGCATTTCAATCGGCGCGGTCTTTACTTCGATGCGCTTGCCGCCCTGCAGTTCGAAAATAATGGGCTCGGCCTTTGGCAAAACTTCTCCGGGCAGTGGATATACAACGGTGTATTCCCTCGGGCGAAGCTGATTCGGCGGAACGAATTGCAGATAGTTGAAGCGCCCGGCGTTGCGCGTGTCCATGCGGTAGGTAACGAGTTTGGAGGAATCCGGCGACCAGAACACAGCCGGGCGCTCCCGAACGTCCTCCGTTCCCTGAGCTACCATGGGTCGAAGCGAAGGAATGGGTGTGGAGTAGTCGTAGGAGCGTTCGCCATCGCGCGTGAGGCGAAGCACTTCGCCCGTGGAGAGGTAGCGCAAGTAAAGATCGTGGTCTTTGATGTAAGCAACCCACTCTTTGTTCGGTGACGCTACTTCGTATTCGCCGCCGACGGACTCGGGACCGCGCTTGCAGTCATATTTTTCGAACGAGCAGGACCAGGGTGAACCATCGATTTGGAAAGAAACGGATTTGCCGTCGTCAGAAAAATCAATGATGTCGAAAGGAAGCTCGGTGGCTGAGACGTCGCGCCGAAGAGCTTTCGAAAGCGATTCGGCTAGACGAGCGTGGTCAAAAGCGGGGCCCGCGGTGTTTTGCTCTGCGTCCACGAGCAGAAATTCCGTGGCTTTTGTTCCCTGCTTGCGATACCAGAAGCGATTTTTCTTGGCGATCCAATGCGGCAAGACGTCCGCAACGTAAATTCGATGGCGTAAATTGCCGGCAAGAAACTGCTCGGCACGTTGATAATCCTCGCGCGTGCCTTGGGCAGCGGTTCGGCCTATCGGAAAAAGCAGCAAGGCCAGAATGAGAATTTGAGAACGCAGAAAAATCTTCATGTAGATTTCTCCTCTGGAGAGAGTTTCGCGAGCCGCGGAACCTGCTTAGCCGCCACCTTCGTCATCCTCCTCATCCTTTTGCGGAGGACGCACGAACGCGATCGGAGTGATCCCCTTATCCAGCAAGGCACGGTTGAAGCCAGGAAGTTCTTTATCCATCAGGTTCTGATAAGCGGTTTGCGCTTCGAAAAGATTAGCTTCGATGTCCTTCAGAATCGCCGCGGCGGTGTCCGTGGGAGCATTGTCCACACCGCCAGCAACGTCGCCGGCGCCGGTTCCGACTTCGCCATTCAGCCAGATGAGATGAAGGTAGATGGTTTCGGGAATGGAATAGTATTTGTCGTCGCTGAGCGCGTCGGCACGCGAGATGAATTTGTACTCGACGACCTGCATTTTCTGATCCATGGCTTCAACGGCCTTGAGCAATTCGGGATTGGGGTTGGCTTCGCCCTTTTCCTCTCCCGCGGCCTGCGTGCCCTCGGCGCCACCTCGGTTCTCAGGAAAGGGCGAAGGCGCGTTCTTGCGTCCGCCCAGCATGCGAGCGATGACGTCGAGCTGCTTGCGCATCCATTCCAGTTTATTGGCAGCTTCGGAAGTCTTTGTGACGTCGTCGCGAATGCGGAGCTGCAACTTGAACGCGGCGGCCAAATCTTCGTCGCTTGCATGGACATTGGGATTTTTAACGATGGTCAGAGGTTGCGTCAAAGCTTGGCCATCAACCGTGAGGCGAACCGTGTACTTGCCGGGCAGGGCCATGGGGCCAACCTCGGCCTCGCGAATGCCCCAATGCAAAACCTGGCGCGAATCGGTGCCACGGAAACGACGCTCTTCCCAGATGTGCGGATTTTCCGGAGGCGTGGTGCGCAGCGAAACAAGCTTCGGCGGATCGTAGAGAAAATTCCATTCGGCGCGGTCCATGCCGACGCGGCTGGGAGCGTTATCAAGCCTGCGTATAACCGTGCCGCTGGAATCGAGAATCTCGATTTTGGGCGGAGTTTTGGGCGCAGCTTTCAGCGCATAAGTGATGGCCGCACCGCCGTTGGGGAAAATGCGAAATGTGTCGCGGGGAGCAAAGAGGCGCACGGGAAGGTCTTCTGCTTTTTGTGCCGTCTGCTCCAGTGGCGTGATGTCGTCTAAAACGTAGATGCCGCGGCCGTAAGTCGAAACCACGAGGTCGTGAAACTGTTTTTGCACCACGGCCCAGGTAACGGGGGCGTGAGGCAGACCCGCCGTGAAAGCGGTCCAGTGCCCACCATCATCGAGAGAATAAAACAGACCATTGCCGGTTCCGGCGAAGAGCAAACCCCTTTGGTTGGGATCTTCGGCGATGGTCTTCACGTAACCCAGCGAATGTTTGGGCAAGCCTTCCGAGATTCTTGTCCAAGTCTTGCCAAAATCGGTGGTTTTGAAAATGTACGGATCGCGGCCGTCCATCAAGTGATAGTCAACGCTCACATAAGCGCTGCCCGCGTCGAAGTGCGACGGCTCAATGCGCGTGACCGTGCCCCAGGGCGGCAGATCCTTAATGTTCTTTGTGACGTTGGCCCAGTTGGCGCCGCCATCTTTCGTGTACCAGATGAGACCATCGTTCGTGCCAGCCCAGATGAGGTCTTTCTGAATTTCAGAGGGAGCAATGGCGAAAACGACCTCGCCATAAAACTGTCCAAGATTGTCGCCGACGATTCCACCCGAGGAGCCGAGGTACTTGGGGTCCTGCGTCGAAAGATCCGGGCTGATGACCGACCAGCTTTGTCCGCCGTTGCTCGTTTTAAAGACGACCTGGCAGCCGTAGTAGACGGTGTTGTGGTCGAAAGGATCGATGGCCAGGGGCGGCGTCCAGTGACAGCGGTACTTCAGTTGGTCCGGCGGCGAGTCGAGGGAATGAATCCACGGGCTCACGGAGCGCGCCCGCTTGGTTTTTGCATCCCAACGTGTGACTTCGTTGCCGTAACAACTCGCCCAGACGATGTTTGGATCGGTCGGGTCCGGCAGGGTGAAACCGGATTCGCAGCCGCCCATGCGGCGCTCCCAGCCCGTGTCCACGGCGCGGCCGTACTCGAGCGGCGGCGCGATGCTCGGGCCGCGCATGTTCGGGCCGTCCTGCATGTTGGTGTAAACGTAGTACGGAACCTGGTTGTCGACGGCGACATGATACATCTGGCCAATCGGCAGTTGCACGCGTTGGAAGCCGCGGCCGTGAACGGTTGTGATATTTAGCCCGCCGTCATCGGTGATGACGAAGCGGTCGGGATTCTGCGGGTCGATCCAGATGTCGTGATTATCGCCACCCCAGGGAACTTCTTTGAAAAGCTCCCCGCCGTCGAGCGATTCGAGAAAACTACTATTTGACACGTAGACTTCGTTGTCGTTGCCGGGGGAGACGGCGATTCGAATGTAATAGCCAGCGCGGCCAATCAGCTGTCGCTGATAGTTGATGGCTTGCCAGTTTTCTCCGCCATTGTCGGAGCGCCACAGCGCGCCCTGATCTTTTGTCTGGATTAAGGCGAAGTAGCGGTTAGGATTTGTAGGCGCAATCGCAACGTCAATTTTGCCGAGTGGCGACTTGGGCAGGCCATGGCCTTCCAGCTTGGTCCATTTCGTGCCGCCGTCTTTCGAAATGTACAAGGCGCTGCCCGGACCGCCGCTTAGTTCTCCCCACGTGTGCATTTCCACTTGCCACATTCCTGCGAGAACAATGCGCGGGTTGCGCGAATCCATCGCCAGGCCGGAGCAGCCCGTGTTGGCATCGCCAAAAAGCACTCGCTCCCAATGCTGCCCGCGGTCCGTCGTGCGATATACGCCGCGCTCCGGTTGTGGTCCGGTCGTGCGCCCCAGGGCACAGACGAAAGCGATATCTGGATTCGTGGGATGAACCAGGATTCGGCCGATTCGGCCGGTATCGTCGAGGCCGACGTGAGCCCAATCCTTGCCCGAGTCGGTCGAGACATAGACGCCGTCGCCCATCACGTCGCTGTCGCGAATGGCCCAGGCTTCACCCGTGCCCGCATAAATGACGCTTGGGTCGGACGGCGCTACAGCAATGGCCCCAATCGCGGCAACCGGCTGCTTGTCAAAAATGGGCTCCCAGCGATTCCCGCCGTCAGTGGTTTTCCAAACGCCGCCGGAAGCGGCGCCTGCGTAGTACGTGCTCGGGTCCCCGGGCACGCCAGCAATAGAAGCGACGCGGTTCCCAGCTCGGGGCCCAACAAAACGAAAACGGAAGGTGTCTTCGTTCGCACGCGGACCTGGTGGGCGTTGTGGGTAGACAAAAGAACCGCAAACAGCGAGTGCCCCAAGCAGAAGTCCTGCTTTGACTGAAAAGGTGCGGACGGATCTGGCGCGCATTCCCATTATCCCCTTTCGCTGGCAAAGAAGATTTGTACCGCTGGCATCCTACGCATTTATTCTCGATATGAAAACCAGGAATCGAACCTAAGTAAGCCGCACGACTCCGCTACTTTGCTACGGCGTCAACGTTACAGTGGCGACAGACATTCGCGGCAAGTCCAGCCGCACGGTCCCACCTTCGACTTTCACCGGATGCGCCTTAGGCACGACGTGATCCGGCGCGTCAAAGCTGTTGCAAGCGTTCCAGTCGGCGTCATGGAGAACAGCCGCGGCTGCATCCTTAGCGGTCGCGCCCCGCAGTGCGCATTGAATTTCCAAGTCCTGATCGGGAAATGGATTAACCAGGCTTAGTAAAACGACGCCATTCTTCGTCGAAGCCGAAGCTGAAAGGTCGGGCGAAGATTTGTCTCGGTCCGAAGTCGAGGTGGCCGCCTCGCTTTCAACCTTCACGGCAGTCTTGCCGCGATGGCCCTTAAACAGAGAGAAGGCGTGATAAGTCGTCGTTCGCACGCACTGCTTGCCTTCCGGCCCATCGGTCAAAAGGAGAGACTGCAAAACGTTCACGATCTGCGCGATGTTGCACATAAAGAGCTTGTCCGCCTGCCGGTTGAAAATGTTAAGCCCCAATCCTGCAGCCACGGCGCTGCGCATGGTGCTCTGCTGCCACAGCTTTCCATATTTCTTTTCGTCTTCTTCGGCAATACGGTCCCAGACGCCCCATTCATCCAGAACCAACGCGATTTTGCGCCCGTCGCGATAGCTGTCAAAAAGCTCGCGCTGCTGCACGATGGCCTCTTCGACGCGCGCAAAGATGGCCAGCTGCTTTTTCACGTGTTCCGCGGTGAAATGCAGCGGATGATCGTCTCCGCCCTCGTAGTAGTGCATGGACACGCCTTCCGGCGTTCCATATTCCAGCGTGTCCATGAATTTGCGGGACCAGCGCGTGTCGTTTCCGTTCGGGCCGCTGGCAATCAGGAACGGTTCCGTGTCCCCGTACTTCCGCAGATAAACGGAGAACCGCCGGTAGTGATCGGCGTAAACCTCCGGCCGCATCCAACCGCCGCACCCCCAAGCTTCGTTGCCCACGCCCCAGTAGCGCACGCGAAACGGCTCCGCTGCGCCGTTCCTGATGCGCTCCTCGGCAAGCGTGCTCCCCGACGGCATATTGCAATACTCGACCCAGTCGCGCATTTCCCGTGGAGTGCCGCTGCCCACGTTGCCGGCAAGATACGGCTCGGCACCAATCAGCCTGCACAGCCCGATGAATTCGTGCGTGCCGAAGCTGCCGTCTTCGACGTAGCCGCCCCAATGAATGTTGACGCGCTTGGGCCGACTTTCGGCGGGGCCAATGCCATCGCGCCAGTGATAATCGTCCGCGTAACACCCGCCGGGCCAGCGTAGAACCGGGATGCCCAGTTCTTTCAAATACTCGACAGCCTGCTGGCGATAGCCGTTGACGTTAGCAATAGGTGATTTCTTTCCGACCCATAGTCCGCCGTAGACGCAAGAGCCGAGATGTTCGGCGAAGTGGCCATGAAATTCTGGCCGCACCGCGGCAATTTCTTCCTCCGCACGCACAGTGATCTTGCGGGTGGCGCCAGAAGCTGTGCCAACGAAGCGTGGGATCAGCGAACAGAGAGACAGAGCGGCAGTGTTCCCGACAAATCTCCTGCGGGAAATCTTCGACAGCATCGGATCTCCTTGTTGGAATCGATCTGGCCCGACCCGCTTATTGCTTTGGTTTGCTAACCCGAACTTGTGGCCCGACTCATCCAGGCGGCTTAAACGCTCTTCTTGTTCACTTGCCAATAGACGGTGTAGCGCTCGTCGTAATTCAGGTAAAGGGGCGCCAGGTCGATGGGTTGTTTTTGCCCCGCGGTTTGGAACGCAAGCGTTTGCCCCTTCACTTGCTCCACCCAATCCGGCGCGTCGCCCGCACCGATCACCGATGGCACGGGAATCGCGCGCGCCTCGTCTGGTCCTTCGGGCCCGTAAATGTGGTCCTCCAGGAGCCCTCGCGATCCCAGCCGTCCCGCAAGAACCAGTGGCCCGTACATAGCCGCCTGCGTCGTGGGTTCGTCAGGAAGCGGTGCGAGATGCAGACTCATGGGCATCGCCACTTCAATTTTGTCGCCGCCGTTCCACGTGCGGTCCAGCGTGAGATAGGAACTCGGCGTGGCGGTTAGCTCCTGCTTTTTCCCATTGACCAAAACGGTTGCCCCGCGTGTCGCCCAATATGGCACGCGCACATGCACGAGCATCTTTACAGGTGCTCCAGTTTTAATCGTCAGCCTGGTTCCCTCTTCTTCCGGGAATCTCGTTTCCTGGACCACCGCAACTTTCTTTTCCGGCCAGTTCAGTTCCGAAGCGACGAACAGGTTCACATAGAGCCCCGCTGCATCGTGGAAGTAAATCGTGTCGCCCAGTTTCGAATACTCCTCTGAGCCGGTTCCCGTGCAGCACCAGAAAGAATCAAACCGTTTTCCAAAAGTCTTCCAGAGGCCCGGATATAGCGAGAGGTAATACATCTTCATGCCTTCGGCGTCCTGCGTCCCCAGTCGACTGTTGAAAAGCGTCCGCTCGTAATAATCCATGGCCGCCGGCTCGCCGGTCCAACTGAAAAGGTGTCGCGTCAGTTTCAGCATGTTGTAGCCGCAACAGCATTCTTCAGCTGCCGGACCAAGCTGGTCGGCAAATTTGCCCGGGTCTGTTTGCCAGTGTTCGCCGTTGCTGGTACCGCCCGTGCAATAGGCTCGCTGCGAGACGACCTCGTGCCAGAAATAATCGGCAATCTCGTGGTAGCGCTTGTCGCCGGTCAGTTCATAGCCGCGGGCGGCGCCAATCACTTTGGGAATGTTGGTGTTGGCGTGCAATCCCTTCAGCTCGTCTTTGTGCTCCGCTAACGGGTCAAAGAACTTCTTGTGATCGAATCGGCGGGCCAGCGTCAAGTATTGTTCCTTGCCGGTAAGACCATACAAACTAAAAAGCGACTCGTTCATTCCTCCGTGCTCGACCATCTGCATCCTGGCCCATTGTTCCTCGCCAATCGGCTTCAGGTATTGGTCCACCCAGCCCGCCATTTTTTCCGCAGTGTCCAGCGCCTGCTCGTTGCCGCAGAGCGTGTACATGTCCAAATGGCCTGCAAGAATCTTGTGGTAGGTATAGAAGGGCGCCCAAACGCGCTTCCCTTCCTTCAGGCGGTCGTAGAAGCTCGTTGGATAGGCGCTGAGGTAGCCGTCCTGATTCAGTTTCTGCTGGCATTTCGCAAGTTCCGCCACCAGCGCATCCCCTTTTTGCTTGATGGCATCGTCGCCGGTCGCCGCATGCAGCAACGCGATGGCCGAGAGCACATGTCCGCCAGCAAAGTGGCCGCGCAGTTCACCGCGCGGATGCTCCCACCCGCCCAACGGCTCCGCGGTCGAAGGGATTCCCGCAGTGAGCCGAAACGTGTGCAAAAGCCGGTCGTTCGGCAAAGACTCGATGAAGCTTTGATTGCTTTCCAGTTGCTGAAGGAAGACTCCAGGGCGCAAGCGCACTTGCGATAACGGGAACGCCTTGAGCCTGGTGTCGACCGCTTCGTGAACCGGGGCTGCGGCTGCGTTCCCAAACATGCGTCCCAGGGAACCCCAGCTCCTGCCGGGAAGCGCGGCCGCTCCAACCGCTGTCGCCGCAGCCGAAATCCACTGCCTGCGATTCCAACGATTTGCTTGGCCCATGGCCGCCCCCGGAAATTTGTGTTAACAGCCGTGCGCGTCAGCTTGGTGAAAGTGCACGTCCCAGTTCAAATAACGGGTCGTGGCTTCATGCACGGCCGACGCCGTTTGAGAGAAATTCGCCGCGACGTGGTGCTCGAATCCCCGTTCGCAGATAAACCGGAGCAGCTTCTGCAATCCGGGAATTCGCACTACTCCGGCCCCTCCAAAGGTCTCCAGCGGATCGTCGGTGAACTCGCCCTCGCCGACGTAGCCGCGCATTTTTCCCTCGCGGTCGTCGGTCGAGAAGCGCGCAAAGCTCATCGGCCCGCTCTTCACGCGGCCCACGCAAGTTCCGAACGTATTTTCCTTGCCCACGGTTCCCGCAATAATCTCCTGGAAATCCATGCGCGCGTCGTTGAAGAAATGCTTCGGCAGATTGCTGCAGTGGAAGCACACCGCTTTATCCGGATCGTCGGCGTAATTGTTGTTCCAGTCGAGCAGCGCGCTTGGCGTCTGCGAAGCCAATTGCAGGGCATGCATTCCGACCACGCCGGCCACATCGACCTCGCACGCGCTCGAGAGCCCGGAGTCACTCATCATGCTCATCACCGTGCAGGGCACGACGCCGAAGAATTCTTCAAGCGAGGTCCAGCACTGAATGGCGCTGATGGTGACTTCTGTTTCCTTCATCCACGTATGGATGACAGCTCCTAGCTTTGCCATTTTGACGAGGGCCGGTTCGGGAATGCTGTTTGTAGAAACGTAAGCGCGAATGGCTTTCAATCTTTCTACCACAGCAGGGTCGCTGTCCTTAAGCCGCCCGATTCTTCCCATCACTTCGGAAAGATCCCACGTCTCGACCGAAATTCCCGTGGACTCCAAAATCTTCTCGCTGTACCGCACCGTGTTGAACGCCGCAGGCCGCGCTCCGATCGCGCCGATGCGAAGCTTTTTGAGACCTTTCACGACGCGGCAAACCGCCCGGAACCAGTCCAAGTCCTCCCGAAATTGCGGCGAATTGGGAGCTTCGGTGTGCAGCGTGGTCAGCGAATAAGGAATCCCGTATTGCGCAAGGTTATTGCACGCGGACATTTTGCCGCAAAAACTGTCGCGCCGGTCCCGGATGGTCATCTTCGAAGGTGTGTCCGGCGTGGCTTGCAGGAGCACCGGCACATGGAGATTCGCCAGGCGCAGCGTTTCCGCAATGGCCCGCTCATCGCCAAAGTTCGGAAGCGTCACGACAATGCCGTCCATTTCGTCGCGATGTTTCTTGAAAAGATCCGCGCAGCGAGCCGCTTCCTGGCGCGTTTCAACCGCGCCGTGCTTGGAATCACTCTCACCAAGAACGATGGGTTGGATGCCCTGCGCCGTCAAAGCGGAAATCATCTCCTGGCGGCCCGACCGGGCCAGATGGTCCGGAAAAAAACCGCGGTTGCCGACAATAACACCGAGCACCGTCGGTGAGTTCGAAGGTTGCGTCATGATCTAGCCAGAGGCAATTTTTCTGCAAACGCTTGCAGTGCAGACCTTACAGCGATTTCTGCAGCCTTGTCAAGCGCGCTTGCCCCCTCTCCTTTCTGGCGTTACCCCGACATAGCATCGTTTAGCGGAATTATACCCACAGAAACCCGAACGCGCTCCGGTTTTGCACTTCCGTTCCCCCGGAGAAGCCAATTCCGATAGAATGAGCCTTCCCACACGTTCAGGAGTCTTTCATGCGCAAGAGGCGTTCGCTGGCGATGAATCTGGATGCCGTGGCTCAAAAAGCCGGCGTTTCCACGTCCACGGTCTCCCGCGTTCTCAACAACCTCGAGATTGTCAAAACCTCCACGCGCTCCCGCGTGCTGAAAGCCGCCGAGGAGCTGAACTATCACCCAAATCTGCACGCGCGCTCCCTTGCGCGGGGAAAGAGCCGGATTCTGGGCATCATCGTATCAAACATGGAGAATCCGTTTTTTTTGGATATCTATCGTACGCTCGAAGCCGACGCTCATGCTCAAGGCCTGGAAGTCGTAGTGGCCAACACGGACTACCGTTCCGAGCAACTCCTCGCCAGCGTGCAGCTCATGATCGGACTGCGCGTAGCGGGCCTCGCAGTCATCGTTTCAGAAATGGAAGAGCATTTGATCCAGACCGTTTCCGGCAGCCGCATCCCTGCCGCCTTCTACGATGTGGGAACGCCGCAAAAGAATATCACCAACATCCGAGTGGACTACCGCAAAGGAATCAAGAAAACCGTCGGCTATCTGAATGCTCTGGGCCATAAACGCATGGCTTTCGTCGGGCATCATTCCACCCTCGGCCCAATCAGCGAACGGCGCAAAACTTTCCTGGAATCGGTCCAGCGCTGCTCCCCCAGCGCGGAGCCCAGGATTTTTGCCGGGCCCGATAGTCTCGACGGCGGCCGACAGGCCGCGCGTGAAATGCTCGAATCAGGCTTTCGCGCCACGGCAATTCTTTGCGTCAATGATTTTATGGCCGTCGGCGTGATGCGCGAGCTGCGCGAAGAAGGCCTTCAGATTCCCCGCGATGTTTCCGTCACGGGATTTGACAATATCAAGCTCGCGGAATTTTGCTCTCCCCCGCTCACCACCGTCCACATTCCGCGCGAGCAAATCGGGCACATCATTTTCGACAACGTCATGGGAAACGGCCGCGAAGAGCGCGAGGTTGGCCGGGAAATCGTGATCGATCCCGAACTCGTCGTCCGCGATTCCACCGGAATCGCCGCCAAGAGCTGACGCAACAGGAACTTCGCGAGTCCAATGCTTCGCTGCTTACTTCCAAACGCGCACCATTACAGCGCCGTGCCGCGGCACCTGCGCCGTAAATTCGTTTTCAAACGAGCCCAAATCCTTGCGCGCCCACAAGTCCCGCACATGCACGCTGCCGGTGAAGCCCAGGTCCTTGAAGTTCACTTTCACCGGAAACGGTCCCGCCCGGCTGAACAAACCAACCGCCACGCTGCCATCCGCCAGCGGCTTGGCCCAAACCTCCAGGGGACCTTCCGCCCACACGCGATGCCCTTGCACCCCTTTTGTGTCCTGGTCCACCGCAATCACTTCCTTGTTCAATAGAATCGCCGAGTCCTCCGGCGTCACCCGCGTCAAATCATTTCCCGCCAGCAGCGGCGCGGCCAGCAGGCACCACAGCGTCATGTGCGTAACGTACTCGTCGTGGCGCATGCCCCCATTGCCGATTTCGAGCATGTCAGGATCGTTCCAGTGCCCCGGCCCGGCGAAAGCTTCCAGCCCAGCCTGCCCGAAGCCTATATTGGACATCGATTCGTATCGGTCCTGAATGTCTCCCGTGGTCCGCCACAAATTCCCGCCCACGTCCTTGCCCCAGCGCCAAACCAGGTCCCAGCCGTACTCGCACAGGCTGAACACCATCGGCCGGCCGGTTTTTTGCAGCGCACGGTGCATTTTTTCGTAAACTTCGCGAATCTGGCTGACGGGATACACCTGCGACGCACTGCACCAATCGTATTTCAGATAATCCACGCCCCATTCGGCGTACGTCTGCGCGTCCTGCTCCTCGTGCTGATAGCTTCCGGTAAAGCCCGCGCACGTCTCCGGACCCGGCGAAGAATAAATTCCAAACTTCAGGCCTTTGCTGTGAACGTAATCGGCCAGGGCCTTCATGTCGCCGAAGTTTTTATTTGGCACGATGCGTCCTTGTTCGTCGCGCCCGCCCTGCCAGCAATCATCCACGTTCACATAGAGGTAGCCCGCCTCTTTCATTCCGTTGCTCGAAATCGCGGTCGCGGCGCCGTGCACGTCATTAGCCGTCACTCGGCACGCAAAGTGATTCCAACTGTTCCAACCCATGGGAGGAGTTGCCGCAACCGGGCTTTGCCCTTGCGCCGAACACATCGAAATGAAGACCAGTGTGAACGAGCCAACGAGGATTCGCATGCCCATGGACGATGCTCCTTTGAACGAATGGAAATTATCGCCGGCGGTGCTCCGGCGTCGAGCAAAGCTTATTTTTCCGCGGAGAATTTGTAAATCGTCGTCGTGTGATACCGCTGGCCGGGCTTCAGCTCCGTCGAAGGAAACTCCGGCTTGTTTGGTGAATCCGGAAAATGCTGTGTCTCCAGGCAGAACGCGGAGCGCTTCGTGTAGCTGATGCCGGCCTTCCCCTTTAACGTGCCATCCAAGAAATTCCCGGTATAGAACTGCACTCCGGGCTCTGTGGTCCACACTTCCAAAACGCGCCCGGTCTTGGGCTCGACCACCCGTGCTGCCAGCGAAATGGGCTCGCCCGCTTTTCGGTTCAAAACAAAATTGTGGTCGTAGCCGCCGCCCAGCTTGATCTGTTCATCGTCGGAATTGATCCGGGAACCAATCTCGGTCGGCTTGCGGAAATCAAACGGCGTGCCCGCCACATCGCGAAGCTCGCCGGTAGGAATCAATCCCGAATCCACCGGAGTAAACCTGTCCGCTTTAATCATCAACAGGTGGCCGAGAACATCTCCCGAGCCAGGCCCGGCAAGATTAAAGTAAGAATGGTTGGTCAGATTGATGACCGTATCCTTGTCAGTCGTGGCGGAATATTCAATTTCGAGCGCGTTCGAGTCCTCAAGCGTATAAACCACGCGCACATGCAAGTTTCCCGGGAATCCCTCTTCGCCATCCTTGCTTAAGTACGTTAGTTCCAGCGCCTGGCCGTCCTTCGCGGGGATTTCTTTTGCCGTCCATACCGCTTTGTTAAAGCCTTTCGTCCCGCCATGCAATGTGTTCTCGCCATTATTCTTCGCGAGTGTGTACGTCTTTCCGTCCAGCTTGAACTGCGCGTGGCCGATGCGGTTTCCGTAACGACCAATGAGGGCGCCAATGTAACTCGTGTTGTTCTCGTACCCATCAACCGAAGCAAACCCAAGCACCACGTCGTCGAGCCTTCCGCTGCGGTCCGGCACTTTCAGCGAAACCACCGATCCGCCGTAGGTCGTGATTGCCACTTCGACGCCATTCTTGTTCGCAAGCGTATAAAGATCCACTGCTTCTCCGTCAGGCGTCTTCCCAAAAGACGACTTCTTCGTCGAACCAGGTTTTGCCGTCGCACCGCTTGCTGCCATTATCGTCATCAGGATCGCCCCCGCGATTGTAACCCACAGCGCGCTTCTCTTCATTATGCGACCTCTCCACAGGATCAAACGCCTCAGGCTTTGTTGAGGCCGAACCTTAATCCGGCCAAGGTCTTCCGCAAGAAAGCCGAGGAGAGTGAAACGCAAAACAGGCAGAGTGTCAAGAAACAACCGCAAGCGCTTGCAGCTCTGAGCGACTTAAGTTTTCGCTCCACCTATTTTCGATTTACGCTTATATACTGTCTGGAGCCCGCCCGGGGCCGAGAAACTTACCGATGCGAATACGTACGCCGCTGAAGGGTTTGATTTTAAGCATGACCGTCGAGGCCGTCTGCTACGGCCAAGCGCCCCCAAAGACGAGCGCCGGCACGGCTCCGGCTCATGCGAACGCCGAACGGGCCATCGACCTCGCCGCCAAGGGCCGCTGCCAGGAAGCGCTACCCGCGCTCATGCCAACGCTCGCGAGGCCACCCGCCAAGCAGGCCGCCGACAAGCAGCTCGAATATCGCACCGCCATGGCTGTTGCGAAGTGCGCCATGAGCCTCAATCAAGAGCAAAGCGCGGTCAACGCGCTGTTCCTCCTGAAGCGCGACTTCCCGAGCGATCCCGAAGTCCTCTACATCACCACACATTATTTCTCCGAGCTGGCCACGCGAGCGTCTCAACAACTCGCGCAAGAAGCTCCCGGTTCCTACCAGGCGCAGGAACTTCAGGCTGAGTCCTTCGAGTCGCAGGGCCGCTGGGAGCAGGCCGCCGCCGAATATCAAAAAATCCTTAACCAGAATCCGAGCGTGCCAGGCATTCACTTCCGCCTCGGGCGCGTCGCGCTCTCGAAAGGCGAGTCGGAGGCCGACACCACGGAGGCCAAGAAAGAGTTTGAGCAGGAGTTGAAACTCGATCCCACCAACGCCGCCGCTGAATTCTCTCTCGGCGAAATCGCGCGCCGCGCCGGCCAATGGGACGATGCCATTACGCATTTTTCGACGGCCGCGAAAATCGATTCCGGATTCGCCGAGGCCTACCTCGCGCTAGGAATGTCGCTCGTTTCCGCGCAAAAATTCGCCGCGGCCCTCGCGCCCCTCGAGAAATATGTGACAATCGTGCCCGAAGATCCTGCAGGGCACTATCAACTAGCAGTTGCCTACGACCGGACAGGGCGCAAGGAAAGCGCCGCGCGTGAAATGCAACTTCAGCGAGAGGCTGCCGCCAAGGCGCCTCCCAGCGCCACCTCCGCCACGCCGCAATGATTTCGCGGCGCCGCTGGCTGCAACGGCTGGGACTTTCGGGAGTCACCAGCGCGCTCGCGCCAGTCTTCTTAAGCGCAGGACCGTTTTCTTCAGCCTCCGGAAGCGCTGGTGCGAGGTTTTTGGAAGAGCTTCTTTCGCCGGATTCGCGGGAGGAAACCGCCTCCCTTGCGGGCTTCGAGGAAATTCACAGCGCGAAGAGCGGCATCACCTGGAAGCACGTCGCCGGTTTGTCGCCCGAAATGTACATGCCGGAGACCGTCGGCCCGGGCTGCGCGTTTCTCGATTACGACAACGACGGATGGATGGACATCTATCTCGTCAACAGCGGCCCGTGCGATTTTTACACGCCGCCGCATCCGCTGCGTAACGCGCTCTACAGAAATAATCGCGACGGCACTTTTACCGACGTCACTGAAAAAGCCGGAGTCCCCGGCAGCGCATACGGAATGGGCGTGGCGGTTGGCGATTACGACGGCGACGGCTGGCCCGACATTTATCTCACACAATACCCGCAGAGCATTCTGTATCACAACAACGGTGACGGCACGTTCACCGACGTCACTGCGAAAGCGGGAGTCGCTGCGGCAGGATGGGCAACCAGCGCGGTTTGGTTTGACTACAACAACGACGGCTTGCTTGATTTGTTTGTCTGTCGCTTCGTCGACTTCGATAAGTCAAAGAATATTTATTGCGGCTACGGCGCGGAACGCAAGCGCTGGTATTGCAAGCCAACGGTCTACACGCCGATGCCCTGCTGGCTGTTTCGCAATAACGGCAACGGCACCTTCACCGACGTGAGCAAAGAGGCGGGCATCTCGAAGTCTCCAGCGAAAGCCTGGGGCGCGGTGGCGGCGGACATTAACAATGACGGCTGGATGGATCTGTTTGTAGGCAACGATACGGTGCCGAATTTTCTCTTCGCGAACCGCAAAGGCCGTTTTGAAGAAATCGGCTTTCTCGCGGGAGTAGGACTCAGCCCGTTCGGACTGGCGCGCTCCGGAATGGGCGTCGACGCCGCCGACTACGACCAGGATGGCTGGCTCGATCTTTTCGTCACGAACGTGGATCACGAGCAGTATTCCCTGTACCACAACAATAAAGATGAAACGTTTGCGGAAGCCGCGCCAGGCGCGGGAATCAGCGCGGCGACAAAAATGATGAGCGGTTGGGGCGTGAAGTTCTTCGATTACGACCATGATGGCGATGTGGACCTGGTGTTGTGCAACGGTCATCCGGATTTGATGGTGGAGCAGCGCCTGCAAAATGTCGGTTACCGAGAGAAACCGCTCCTTTTTCAAAACACCGGCAAAGGATGGAAAAACGTAAGCGACGAAAGCGGCCCCATTTTCTCCCGCGCACTCGCCGGCCGGGGAATGGCGGTCGGCGATTTTGACAACGACGGCTCTGTGGACGTGCTCATCGCCCAGAACGATGATGCACCGGTTCTACTGCGGAATCTTGCGGGGCGCCAGAATCATTGGCTCGGCCTGAAACTGGTTGGGCGCAAGGCGAACATCGACGCCATCGGCGCAAAGGTGGCATACCAGGCGGGGGATCTCCTCCGGCACCAGTGGAAAGTCGGCGGGGGAAGTTATCTCTCGTCCCATGATCCGCGGATGGTCCTGGGTCTGGGCCCTCGAAGAAAAATGGATTGGCTCGAAGTGAAGTGGCCGGGCCCCAGCGGCAAGACGGAACGGTTTAAGGACTTGCCCGTGGATCAGTACGTTACGATTGTCGAAGGCCAAGGCAGCTGGAAGTAAAGTGTCTCCAATCTATCGACGAAGGATTTCCCGCACCTGGCGCTCGGCTGCGCTCGCGATCTTGCTGCTAAAGATCGGTTGTGACGTTGCATTGGCTCAAGGCTCAAGGACCCGGAATCCTTCATCGCTAGAACAAACCGCCGAACAAACCACCCCGCAACCGGAGGCCGAGCTTCAAACAGGAATCAAGTTGAGCCGCAGCGGGCGTTTTTCAGAGGCCATCCCGCACTTTCTTGCAGCGCGCGGCCATGTTTCTGACGAATACGCCGCCGAATTCAATCTGGCTCTCTGCTATGTCGGCGTAGGCGAATTTCCAAAGGCGATTTCCATCCTCGAGGCTTTACGTAAACGGAGCCCTGCAGGCGCAAGCGTCGAAAACCTGCTTTCGCAAGCTTACGAAGGCAACGATCAATCCAAAGAGGCTTTCAAAGCGTTTCAAAGAGCGGCTGCACTCACGCCAAAGGACGAGAAACTCTACCTTCTCGTTGAGGCTGCCTTCCTGGAAAAACAGGATTATGCGGGTGGTCTTAGGGTCGTAGAAGCAGGGCTTCGCAATCTTCCCGACTCTGCAAGACTCCACTACGAGCTCGGCTACGCCCTTTGGCAACTCGAGGAGCCGGCAATGGCCAAGCCCGAATTTGAGCGCGTCGCCGCGCTTGCGCCGCATTCAGCCATAGGCTATCTAGCCGCCGCTCAAGAAAGCTTCATGCTTGACGACCTTACGCAAGCAGTGAAGATTGCGCGCGCCGGAATCTCTGAGGGATTCGCAGATTATCAATTGCTCTGCCTCCTGGGAGATGCTTTGATCCACAATGGCGCAAGCCCCGGCACTCCGGAGTTCGCCGAGGCCAAGCAGGCGCTCGAGAAATCCGTCGCCACGCGTCCGAACTATGCCAGCTCGCAAATTGCCCTCGGCCGCATCCTGCTCGAGGAAGAGCAGGTAGACGCAGCCATCGCGCATCTTGAATTAGGCCGCAAGCTTGCGCCGCAGAATCCAACGCCCTGCATGCTGCTGGCTAGTGCCTACCGGAAGCACGGCCGGACGGAGGAAGCGCAAGCGATGCTGGCCATCGTCGACAGGCTAAACCGGGAGCGGGCCCGGAAGCGCCGAGCCCTCGGGGAGAATCCGTAACCGAGCCAAATCCTTGGCAACGCCAACGCCCGACAAGGAGTGGCTGACGACAACCAGGCAAACCATGCAGAAAGCCGCGCAAGTGCGCAGAATGCTTGCCGATGAGGGCTTGGCTCTGCGCGTAGGGGCGCGAGCCAAACGGTAGTCGGAGATTAGCTTGTCGAATTAGGCTTCGAAGTTGCGCGCCGTGGGGATGAGAAAGCGCTAAACCAGGGAGGAAGCATTCAACATCTAGGGTAAACACCCTGGCCTGCATGCGGTTGCAGTTCTTGTGCCACCCGTGGTCAATAGAGTGTGAAGATCTGTGGAAATAGTGGCTGCAAGCGGTTGCAGAAATGACTTGACACCACGATCGCCTGGAGCTATAAGGGCGGGCGTAAGTTTGCATATTGTATCCGAAAGCCCCGCCTTCTTTCGGAACAACTGCCAACGGGATTTGCTCATTGAAAGGAAATCGAGCTTTCCCTTCCTGTTCGGCGCAGATGGGGGGCAACGTGGCGCAGAATCATTCTTCCCTGTTTCGCAGCCTTTTCGTCCTCGGAGTCTTCAGTCTCCAGTTTGGACTGTGCGGGCCTTCGCAGGCACAAATGGGTTCGGTTGGCACGCTCGATGTGATTGTTCTCGATTCGAGTGGCGCCACCGTGCAAGGAGCGAAGCTTGCCCTTCAGGACCTGGCCACCAACGAGGTTCGCACGGTGGAGACGCAAGGCGCTGGAACAGCGACGTTTCCCAGCGTGCCTTTGGGGACCTACAAATTGACGGTCACCAAAGACGGCTTTCAGACAGAAGTGCTGAGCGCCGTTGTGGTGCGAGGAGGACGCGTCACGGACGCCAAAGTGACGCTCAAGGTGGGCTCGACCACACAGTCGGTGGTCGTCGAGGGAGCGACACCACTGGTTGAAACAACCTCAAACGCCATCGCTTCGACGATTGACATGAAACAAATTGAGGATCTTCCACTGGGAGGCAGAAACATCGCAAACCTGGCGTTCCTAACGCCCGGATTCAGCGGCACGGGCGGAGCCGGTACCTGGAACGGTCTTCCCTTAATTGCTCAGGGAAACACGATTGATGGCGTCGTGTCATCGACAAGCCGCATGAAGTTTGGGGGCAACACATCGCCTCAGCTAGAGGCCAGGCTCGAAGACATCGAAGAAATGACCGTGCAGACCGAGCAAGTGGACTTGAGCCAAGGCTTGGGCATGGCCTCGATGCAAGTGAATTTCGTGACCCGCCGCGGCAGCAACGACTACCACGGGCGGATCTTTGAAGACTTTCGGAATCGGGATTTGAATGCCAACAGTTGGACCAACGATGCCACGGGACGGCCCAGAAACCCTTTCATCCGCAACGAATTTGGCGGAAGCATCGGCGGCCCCATCATTAGAGACAAACTGTTCTTTTTCGGGTCGTTTGCGACGCAGAGACAGCCGGGAGGGCGGACGGTTACACGAACTAGAGCCTTTCTGTCGCCCTTGGCGCAGCAAGGGATTTTCACATACACGAAAACGGGCCCGAACGGCGAGGCGCCGGGAACGACGGTGAATTTATTTACGCAAGTTGCCGGGCCAAGTGGTCAGCCGGTGTGCGGGGGTAGCCCGGATCCTTGCGCGGCTTTCTTGTCGCAGATCGCGCTGATTAATAAAGCGATCACAACTTCCGGCACTGTGGCTACGCCGTCGGCTGGCGATCCCAATGTCGAAGACGTGAGCTGGCTGCTAAACTCACCCATTACCAGGTACTATCCCGCCTTCCGCGTGGATTACAACGCCACGAAAAAAGTGCGCGTTGATTTCTCCTTTGAACAGACGAAGATCCGCCAGCTCGGCGCAGGAGCGCCATTATACCCGGGCCCGGACTTCGCCAATCAGGCAACCGAGAATACGGCCAACTATTACATCGGCTCCATCGGTGTGAACTGGACGGTGACCCCCAGGCTCGTAAACCAATTCCGCGGAGGCTATTTGTACAGCGCGTATTGGAATGGCCAAGGGTCCCAACCGACATGGACGCAATTGCCGCAAATCGGCTGGGCGCTAGGAAACTCGGGAGAATCGTTTAACCTTCCGCAACCGGCGTTCTATCCGGTGGTCAATATCTCTGACAGTGCGACTTGGCAGCGCAGCGCCCACAGCATAAACTTCGGCGTCGACGCTTACCGGGAACAGGACCACTACTGGAATCCCCCAGACGGCATACCGAACGTCGGCCTGGGCCTTGCTCTGGGCGATCCTGCGCGCAGCGCATTCGACAGCTACTTTAAGACGGCTGGCGACGCAGGCGAAGCTCGAAACCTCTACGCCACCCTGATCGGCAGGATTCGCAGCATAGGCTCGGTAGGCAGCGGTTTCCCTTACGATCAGCAAACCCAGCAGTACCTAACCGGGCAGCATGGCCCCACCTATAACTTGGACGAGTTGCAAAAGGCCTGGGGCCTTTATGCGCAGGACTCCTTCCGCATGACTCCCAGGTTCACCTTGAACTACGGTTTGCGATGGGACTTTGTCGGAGACGATCACGATTTGACCGCCGCCTACCATGGCGCCGGCCCGGAACAGATTTATGGACCTTCTGGCGTCGGGAACGTGTTCAAACCCGGAACGCTAACGGGCAACTTGAATCCTGCGTATGTGGCCAACAGCCATCAATACAACGGCTGGAACGTGACACCCCAGCCGATGATTGGATTGGCTTGGAACCCGAACTATTCGAAAGGGATCCTCGGAAAGCTCTTTGGTCGGAGCAGCACCGTGATTCGCTCCGGCTTTGACATCAAGCGCTTCACAGAGCCTTATCAGTATTTCTGGGACAGCGCGACGAATCACGCCTTGGCCTACTTCCAGGGCTTTACCTTGAATCCCGGCTCCGGGACCGGTGCTGGCGTTTTCACTCCGGGTAGCCTCAATCTTCCAACTTCGCCGACCGATCAGAACTTGGATGCGCTGCTAGCTTCTTCCGGACTGTCCTATGCGCTGACCCCGCCGACTTACGCCGCCAGCTTGCCGGAGTCCATTTTCACCTGGCGCCGGGGTTTTTGGGGAGAGTCAGGCTTCGATCCCCACATTCAGCAGCCCTATGTCATGGAGTGGAATTTTGGTGTGCAAAAGCAGCTGGGTGCGAGCAACGTGCTGGAAGTCCGTTACGTGGGACACCGCAGCGTTCACCAGTGGATCACTACGGACCCCAACGAAGTCAACATCTTCGAGAACGGGTTCCTGAAAGAATTCCAAAATGCGCAGTCCAACCTGAACATTTGCCTCAGCAATCCTGGAGCGTGTTTGACCGCGGAACAGGCTGCTGGCGTCGTACCCATCACCGCCACGTCACCCAAACCGGACTTCGCTAACTTGGGGCTCGCTGGCCAAGTGGCGCTGCCTATTTTCACTCAGGCCTTCCAGTGCTCGCCGGTATCCTCCGGATGCAAGCCGGGCACGGACTTCACGAATTCCACCTTTATCACGAACCTACGGCAGGGAAGCGCCGGCGCTATGGCAACAACGTTGGCCTATCCTTTCGGGGGTCGGCCATACATCTGCAATCTCGTCGGATCTTCACTTACTCCTTGCACTACGACGCAGTTTGGAGGATTCACGACTCCAGGGCCGTATCCGCTGAATTTCTTTCAGGCCAACCCCTATGGAGATGGGGATAGCGGTGGACAAGGAAGCGCTCTGGCAAACGTCGGCTACATGAACGCTGGGGGCTACGGAAACTATCACGCACTCCAAGTGGACTTCCGCCAGAAGCAATGGCACGGCATGCAGTTTGATGTGAATTACACCTGGAGCCACACTTTGGGCGTGCAACCCGATCAGCAGTGGACGGGATCGGTAAATATGTTCACCATCCGGAACTTAAGGCTGAGCTATGCGCCTACCGTCTACGATCTGCGACATGTTGTGCATGCCAGCGGGACCTACGATCTTCCGTTCGGCAAGGGCAAACCCCTGCTCCGTCGTTCCAATCTTTTGGACAGGTTTGTGGGAGGCTGGACGCTCGGAACGATCTTTACGTATGAAAGTGGATTTCCGTTCCAGCTACTCGGGGGATACCAGACTTTCAACGACTACGCGGATGGTGGGCTCACGTTCAATGGGGTCAGCCCTTCGCAATTGCAAAACGCGATTGGGGTCTTCCAGCCGACTGCGAGCCAATGCGCTCCGGCGAAACCGTGTACTTTCAAAGATACGATCAATCCTGCTTTGTTCGGCACGGGGTCCGGGACCTGCAATACGTTCGTTACGGGCGTCTGCCAAAACACCAACCCGGGAGCTTTTGGATACAATCCGTGGCTCTATGGGCCACACCTGTGGAATGACGATATGTCCGTCTCCAAAGTTGTTCCTTTCAGCGAAAGATACAAGTTCACGCTCCAGGCGGAGTTTTTGAACATCTTCAACCATCCCAATTGGGCGAACCCCGGCAGCACCATAACGAACACTGGCTTTGGAACGTCTGGCCTGAGTAATTTCAACAACCCGCGCCAGATCGAGTTGCGCGCGAATATTACGTTCTAATTTCGAACCCTAGGTCCGCAACCTTCGAAGGCAACCAGTATCGGCTACGAGGCGGGCTTCCGTGGAGTAAGTTTGGCGATTTCCGGGAACGCCGTCGGGGAAGTGTAAATGTGCTCGGCAACGCTGCTTCCCTTCCAGATGGCTTCCGCCATGAGCCGGAGGGCCTTTCCCGAGCTAGCCGGCACAATCACGGTGGCCGCAAGCTTTCCGCTATTTACCCAAGCTTGTCCCGTTTTCAAAACTCCGTCGACGCCGGTAATGGGAATTTCCAGCCAGTCGTCGCGATCGGGCCCAGTCACGGTACCCTCGATAGCCTTTTTCGCTCCCATACCCATGACATCGTTCTGCGCGAGCACAAGATCGATGCGTGCCCTCTGAGCGGTCATCAATTTGAACCAGGAAATTACACTTTGGTACGCGCTTTCCTCCGTCCATCGTCCTCGCAGATTCGTAAGATGCACATTGGCTGGAAGCAATTCCAGCAGCCCGTCGTGCCGCTCTTTGGAGACCGAACTGACCGACGGCCCTTGAATGAACAGCAGCGATCCGCCTCGCGGGAGAAGGGCCATCACTTGGCGCGCTTGGATGCGGCCGACCTCCACCTGGTCCACGCTTACGGAAAACACGGGTGAGCGCGCGGTTCTGCCGAGTTCCTTCGCATAGCCCGCACGGCGACTGAGCACGGCCCAACCGATGCCCGCACTGGCCGCTGCCTGCGCTGCCTGAGGAAAAGCGGTGGCGCCGAGAGGCTCGATGATAATTCCGTTCGGGCGCTCGGAAGGCTCCGCTTGAATCGCTTTCAGCACTTGCGTGCTTTGGGTGATGGGGTCATTGTCCGCGTAGATGATGTCGGCATCGACGCCAATGTCTCGCGCGGCCGCAAGCGCAGCAGCCGCTTGTTCCACCTGGTAGTCGTTTTCCTTGGTAATCAGCGAAAACAAAAAGCGCAGTTTGCTCATCCCTACCCCCTTGCGGACAAGCTACCGCTATTCCACTCTACGCCTCGGATGTGCCGCGCGGCGCAGAATTGATGTTCAGACTAATTTGCCGACTTGGCCTGTTCAGATTCAGCGAGCCGAATCAGTTCGGGCAAAACGCACCCGAACTCCCTGGTTTCCGGCTGGCCGAATGCAAAATACACTTTGCTGAAGAGCGAGTAAAGCCTGTCGTAGGTCCGCTTGGACGATGGGTCCGGCCGGAACGTGCGGTACTGGGGACAGACCTGGTCCTGCGCTTTCTCGACGGTTGGAAACACGCCCGCAGCAAGGAAAGCAAAAATGGCTGAGCCCAGACTGACAACGCTTCCCGCGGGAACGAGCACCGGGCGTCCAAGAACATTCGCATAAACCTGATTGAGCACGTCGTTTTTCTGGGGGATTCCGCCGGCGTTGATGACGCGCCGCACCGTGACTCCGTTTTGTTCCATGCGATCGAGAATGACGCGCGTGTGCAGCGCCGTCCCTTCGATGGCCGCGAACAATTCATCCTGTGCTGTCGTTTGCAGATTCCATCCCAAGGTGACGCCACGCAAATTGGGATTAACCAGCACCGTGCGGTCTCCATTGTCCCAGGTCATGCGCAGCAAACCTGTTTGTCCCGCGCGATACTTCTCCAGTCCTTGGCTCAGGGTCTTCACGTCGGTTCCGGCGCGCGTGGCAATGGCCTGGAAAATGTCGCCAACTGCAGAAAGACCTGCTTCGATGCCGGTGCGCTTGGGGTGCACGCTTCCCTGCACCACACCGCAAACTCCAGGAACAAGTTGGACCGACGGCGTGATCCCAATAATGCAGGTCGAAGTTCCCACCACGTTGACCATGTCCTCGCTGCGGCACCCCGCGCCGATGGCATCCCAATGCGCGTCAAAAGCGCCCACGGGAACGGGTATTCCCGCCTTCAAGCCGAGTCGATCGGCCCAATCCGCGGAAAGATGCCCTGCGAGATGGTCGGACGTCCTATATTCTCCGTCCAGTTTTTCACGCACGCCGGCCAACAGCGGATCCACTTGTGTGAGAAATTTCTCGGGAGGGAGACCGCCGAGCGACGCATTCCACATCCACTTATGACCCATCGCGCAAATGCTGCGCTTCACTTTTTTTTCGTCGCCGATGCCACACAATGTCGCGGCCACCATGTCACAATGCTCGAACGCGGACACAAACTCGGCGCGTTTCCCGGGATTGTGCCGGAGCCAGTGAAGCAGCTTCGAAAAACCCCATTCCGACGAATACACGCCGCCGCACCATTGAATGGCTTCGAGATTTTCGCGCCGCGCGGCTTCTGTGATCTCCTCAGCTTCGGCCTTCGCGCGATGGTCGCACCAAAGATAGTAATCATCGAGCGGCTGGAGATTTTTCCCGACAGGAACTACGGAAGAACCCGTCGTGTCCAGCGCAATGGAGCTAACCTGATCGCCGGCCATCCCGGCTTTCTTCACCGCTTCTCGCGTGGCAGCGGCGAGAGCCTTCATGTGATCCGCGTGGGATTGTGTGGCAAACTCTGGATCTTCCCGCTTGCGATGCACAGGATATTCGGTAACGGCGGAAGCCAGCAGGCCGCGTTCGCTATCGACCAGCGAAACGCGCACGCTCAAAGTCCCGAAGTCAACGCCTGCGACGACTGTCATTTACGCTTCTCCGCTAAAAGAACCTTGCGTCAACATTCGAACGTCACAAAGCTACGCTTCGCTTCTGGGGTAATACTTAAAGCAGTATATCGTCCCCAGAACCATCAGCAGCGCGCCCCACCACACCGGCGCATGCAAGTTCGTCAATTCCACGCCTTCAGGCGGATGCGACCACTCCAGCAATCCGCTTCCCAGAATCAGGACGCCGTAAATCAGCAAAAGCAATCCGACGAAAAACCAGACCGGAATAATTTGATGTTTTTCACTCATTGCGCCTCACCAGAAAATAATTTGCAGAACTGCCAGAATCACCAGTGCAGCCACTCCCCAAACCGCGGGCCGATGCCACCAGCTCGTGCCCTCTTCGCGGGGCACTTCGGTAAGCGCGTAAACCAGACCACGCAATTCCTCGTCAGGCTTCGGCTTGTCCACCAACGTCACCAGCACCGTGACGACCACGCAAGTAACGCACGCCCAGAGCGCCTGCCACATGGCCTGAGCCAGGGGTTGCGCCAGCGGCGAAAACGCAAACACCTTGACCCAGCTCGGATCGAACTTCATCAAGAGGAATGCCGTAACCGACACCATCACGCCTGCCAGCAACCCCAAAAAACCGGCCATGCGGCTCACTCGCTTCCAAAGCATGCCGAGCACCACGGTGCCAAACAGTGGAGCAATGAAGAAACCGAACAGCGCCTGCACGTAGTCCATCATGCTTTTGTTGTACTGAACCAGATACGCCGTCCCGATGCTCACGATCAGGCCAATGATGGTGCACCACCGCCCCATGGAAACGTAGTGCGCATCCGGCGCGTCCTTGCGCATATACGGCCGGTAGATGTCATAGGTCCAGACGGTCGCGAAAGCGCTTACGTTTCCTGCCATGCCGGCCATAAACCCGGCTACCAGGGCAGTAATTCCAAGCCCTAACAGGCCCGGCCCACAATAGCGTGCCAGCATCAATGGCAGTACATCGTCGTACTTGAACTGTCCCGGTCCCGCCTGATTTCCCGGAACCAAGTGAAACGGCAGTACCGCCAGCCCGAGAAGGCCGGGGAGAATCACAATGAGGGGAACCGCCATCTTGAAGAACGACCCGATGATCGGAGCGAGCTTCGCAGAGCGCACATCTTTTGCTGAAAGCACGCGCTGCACGACAAGAAAGTCCGTCGTCCAATACCCCATCGACTGCACCGCTCCCAAACCAAACACGATCGCGATCCAATGAACTCCCATCGGATTGTTGCTGGCGGAGCTCATCGGCCCCCACATGTGTGTGAAGTTCTGGCCTGGAAAGTTCTGATGAATGCGCGCGACCATTCCGCTCCAACCGCCGGTCTCAACGAGCCCGAGGATGGGAATCAGCAGCGCGCCGAACCAGATCAGAAAAAATTGGAGCACTTCGTTGAAGATTGCGGAGAACAGCCCGCCCGCGGCGACATAGACGCCCACGGTGAGCGAAGAAACGATAATGCTGAAGTGCAAACTCCACCCGAGCACCACTTCCATGACCAGCGCCATCGCGTACATGTTGACGCCCGACATCAGGATCGTCATGAACGCAAAGGTAACCGCGCTCAGCGCGCTGGCTTCTGTTCCATAGCGGAGCTTCAGGTATCCCGGGACCGAATGCGTCTTCGAAATGTAGTAGAACGGCATCATCACGATGCCCAGGAACACCATCGCGGGAATTGCTCCGATCCAATACCAGTGCGCCGCCATCATGCCGTATTGATAGGCGTTGCCCGCCCAGCCCAGCAATTCGAGCGAGCCCAGGTTCGCCGAAACAAACGCCAGTCCGGCCACCCACGCGGTCATTTCCCGACCGGCCAGAAAGAAGTCTTCGCCGGTCTTCGCAAACTTCTTCAGGTAAAAGCCGATCCCCAGCACCAGCAAAAAATAAATTGCGATAATCGCTAAATCCACGCCCGAAAGATGCACCAGCGTACTGGGTGCGCCGAGCGCCATCGTGGCGATCATTTTTTCTCCTTAGGTTGCCCGTAATAGGCGTCCTTGCCGTGCTTTCTCAGAAAATGTTTGTCGTGCAGCGAACGCCCGATGGCGCCCGCCGCTGCGTTGATGCCCAAAGTAAAGTAAGCCATGCGCGCCACAAATTCCAGAACTGCCGCGTTGTGTGCGGACGTTCTCGCGTCCGGCCCCCAGGCAAACGGAGCGTGATTCGCGACCAACACTCCCGGGATCGCCGAGTAATCGATATCGCGAAAGGTCCGCACAATCGCGTGCCCGGTATTCGCTTCATAATCCTCGGAAATCTCAGCGTCTTTCAGTTCCGGTGTCACCGGAACCGGCCCCTGAAACGTATCCGCGTGCGTCGTCCCAAAACAAGGAATCGCTCGCCGCGCCTGCGCCCACGCCGTCGCATACTCCGAATGCGTATGGCTGACGCCCCCAATTGCCGGAAATGCTTTGTACAGAATCAAATGCGTGGGCAAATCCGAAGAAGGCCGCAGCTTCCCCTCCACGGTTTTCCCGTTCAAGTCCGTCACCACCAAGTCCCCCGGCTTCATCCGCTCGTAAGGCACCCCGCTCGGCTTGATTACGACAAGCCCCTGCTCCCGGGAAATGCCGCTCGCGTTCCCAAACGTGAAAAGCACGAGCCCTCGGCGCACCAGCTCCAGGTTGGCATCCAGCACCTGGCGGCGCAACTCAGGCAGCAGCATCGCTTCCGCAGTCGAGCCGCAAACCGGGCAGCCCGTAGGATTGGAATGTTAATCGAGACAAGGAATGCATTGGGGACAGCAAGTAGCAGGTTAGGAATCCGGCGGGCTCAGCAATCTGGCAAAGGCTCATAGTGGCCGGTAATGTTCCCCCAAAACGCAGAATTTTCTGCGCGCCACAATACCATGCCGGCAGTGTCACCGCAACTGCAAACGCTTGCAAACATCATCCAAATGCCAACACAAATTTGCCGCCCGCAGGCGCGGGACCCGCGGACCACGCCCCTCGCTCCTGGGTCTGGTTTTGCAGAAATCTCTACACCGGCCGAGCGCTGCGCTTCACCAGTCCCATTTTTTCAAGCTTTTCCAGGTGCGCCGCAATGTCGGTCTCCAGTTCGCCATCGGCAGCCTCAAAATTATTTCGAATCACGGTGACCAGTTCGTCGAACGTCGCCCCCGCCTGGTTCTGTTCGAGATGATTCCACAATTTCGACGCTACGGCGTTCAGGCTGTAGCACATCCCCTTTTCCACATCCAGAAGCACTCCTCCGTCCTGCGTGTAGGTGGAGCGAACCGACGCGGAGGCGTTCCAAACGGAGTTTGCTTGAGCTTTCATAAAGTGTTCCCTCGCATGTTCGTGTAGTTTCTTTCGTCGTCGAAACAGCTGCGTACTCGGGCGCCGGAAGAGCGGCCTGTGCTCGCGATGAGATTTCAGCTAGCGGTGGAAGGAGGCCCTGAGTGTCTTTCGAAGAATTCCCGATGATCGCCTTCGGCTTGCTCGGGTAAAATGCGCAAAGACGTCAAATCCTTCGCCACCGCCTTTCCAGAGGAGTTCCTTGCATCAAATTTTTCCAAGTCACGCATACCTATCCCCACACCGGACGAAAACAGAAATCTTCGCCCAAGGAAAGAAACTTGCTCGAGTGAATCGGTGCCTTTTCCAACTTACATGGTTAACCCGAATCCGGCGGGCATGGATTCTGCTGAGCTGGCTTCCTGAAGCTGAGGGCTTGCGGGGCCTGTCTACGAAAAACTTTCAATTTCCTGGCGATCGGCTGCCAAGCCTTTTGAAGTCCATCCAAAGCGGCTCACTTGACTCAGTTTTGGCCGCAGGTCTCGTCACCAAAACCATTTTAAAATGTTAGGGGCGCGGGACAACCCTGTCCAGCAAATTCTTCCTGGATTTTTGAGATGCCGAATTCTTGCTTGGTATAGCAAGCACGCGCCTTCGCTTTCGTCAGCGCCTCATTGTGGGTCAACCTCCGCATGTCCAGAACCGAGAATGACCGCTTGATCGTGTTCGAGCGAACTCCGCCGCAGTTGCTGAGAGCGTGCGAGCGCCTTTTGCGCAAGCTCCGCCCGGCCAAGCCTGTGGTAAGCCACATAGAGTTGATAGTGGACGTTGCCGTAATGATCGCGCGGCGCCGCCTTTTCGAGTTTGGGGACAGCGTTCGCAAACTGCCCCAGGCGTACATAGGCAGTCCCAAGCATCTCGTTGGCCTCCGCCAAGTCCGGTTGCAGCCGCAAAGCGCGCTGTAGATAGGGCACGGCCTTTTCGTTGTCCCGGTTCTGCACATAAAGCCGCCCTAGCAAGTAGAGCGCGTGCGTGCGCGAAGCATCCAGCTCCACGGCCTTCTCAAGCTCCGTTTGCGCCTCGGCATCGGAATGATGGTCGAGGTAAAGCTGCCCGAGCGCTTCGTGAAGTTCGGGCTCGTTGGGACGCAATTGCAGGGCCGTCTGATATTCTTTGATGGCGTCGTCGAGCTCCTGGCGAAAGGCAAAGCCTTCGGCGCGCAGTTGATGAGTGCGCCAGGAATCAGCAAACCCGTCCTCCAACTTCGCATACGCCTCAGCCCCCAGAGCCTGGTAGGTGCGCTCCAGCCAGTAGCTCGCTTCGGCGTTTCCGTTGTTAACCCCCTGGACCTGCCCCAACGCAGCGGCCGCGAGTTCATATTCCTGAAGCGTGAAGTGAGCCTTTCCAAGAAGCAGGCGCTCGGAATCGGTCAGCTGCTTTCGTGGCTGCAGCAGCTCCACGCAGCGAGAGTAGCGATGGGCTTTGCAGGGATTGCCATCCGAATCGCTATTCGAATGGGCGTTTGCAGCGTTCTGTTTCTGCCGCCATGCCGAAAAGTCGTCTTGAAAGGACTTCCATTCGCTGTCCGACGGCCCGCTATCATTGGCGGCGGCGTCGAGAGCCGCCAGCAGAAAATGTTTCGCTGAGCTTTCTGGTGCGTCCAGAATGCGCGCAGCGGAAGCTTTTGCCGAGACCGAAGAGAGGTCGACGGACGGAAAGCGTTGCACGGCAAGAAATTCAGGAGAGATCTCCCAAACTTTTTTGAGGGACTCGAGAGCGTCCGCCGGCTGGTCTTTGGCCAACTGCAGATTTGCCAGCCCGAGCCACGCCGGTTCATTTTGCGTGTCCGCTTCAAGCTCAAGGCGAAATTCCTTTTCGGCCTCTTCCAGTTTTCCGGCATGAAGATAGGCCTGGCCGACTGCGGTGTGCAAGCCGGGCTGGCCAGGACCGGCTCCTAGCGCTTTCTGGTATTCCTTTACGGCGTCGTCCCAGCGGGTGCGCTGAAACAAAAGATCACCGAGAAAACGGTGCCCCCAGGCTGACTCGGGATAGAGACGCGCTCCGCGAAATGCCAGCCGCGCGGACAGGTCCAGATACTCGTGCCCGAGTTTGAACCATGTCTCGGCCTTGTCGGAATCCATCGCGGCCATCTTGCGAAACTCCTCGGCTGCGCTGCGGAAGTCCTCCTGGCCCAGGTAAGCCGTAGCCAGGGCCTGAGCGGCATCGGCATTTGAAGGATCCAGCTTCAGTGCTTGCTGGAGGTATGGAATGGCTTTCTCCGGGGAGCCCAGTTTGAGGTAATCCATTCCGACAATGACGGCAGGTCCGACGAGATCTGGCCTCTTGCGCAAGGCTTTCGTCAGATTCCCGACCGCCAGGTCATATTCGAGCAGGCTCTGGTAGGCAAGGCCCAGGTTCACTTCCGCCTCGACTAAGGTTGGATCCAGAGCCAGAACTTTTTTGAAATCTTCTGCCGCACGCGCGAACTGCCCCTGCTTCATGGCCTCCTGGCCGGCGCGAAACGAGCGTTCGAGTTGGTCTTCGGAAGTTTGGCTCATCGCCACACCAGGAGTTACCAGCCAGGTGATTAGAAGGAAAGACGCGGCCGCTTTCATTCGGATATTTTCACGCGAACTGGGCATGCGGTCAGCAAAATTCGTAAGGAAGGCGCCGGCAGACGAAGAAAGCAGCACCGCTGCAGGCAGAGCACCCTAGAAAAAAACAGCGCCGGACGGGGAGGCCCGCCCGGCGCTGTAGGAAGAAGGCCAGAAATTCAGAAACGTTAGAAACTGAACCGCAACCCGAACTGGACGAGGCGCGGGAGGTTGTATTGGCCGCTTACGCGCCCAAAGTTCGAGTCGCCAAAGCCGCTGTCCGGCGGATTGAACTGTGGATGATTGAAGCCGTTAAAGAACTCAGTCCGGAACTCGACGCCAAGCTTTTCGTCAGGGCCGAACTTGGTGTTCTTGAAGAAGGCAAAATCAAAGTTCTTCGCGCCGTCGGTCCGAATGTTGGGTTCGGTACGCGAATCGTTGCCGTAGCTGTAGTCAGTGGGTTTCGTGAATACCGTGGTGTCAAACCAGTCGGCCAAACGCGTGGCCACGGAACCGGAAGTATTATGCGACAACGCGGTTCTGTCCGGACGACCGCAACCCGCGTTAGGAATGTTGGAGTTGCTGAGAGGACCCGGGCACCCGCCGATGATAATCGGGAAGCCACGCTGGAAAGTGACGATGGTGTCGATGCCCCATCCGCTGACGAGTTTGTTGGCGACGCCGGTCAGGTTGCTTCCATACTTCTTGCCCCGGCCAAAGGGCATGTCCAAAACGGAAGCGATGACCAAGCGCTGCGGAACGTCGAAAGCATCCAGACTGCGCAGACTGCGCAGATTGTTGGCATTGGAGTCGTTCCAGCTCACCGGAGAAGCTTCCAACCAGTTGATTTCCGAGTTGGTATTGTCAATGAGTTTGGAGACGGTGTAGGTGGCAAGGATTTGCGCGCCAGCAGTAAAGCGCTTCTGGAACTTCATCTGCATCGAATGGTAAATGGAATCGCGGTTGTCCGGCTCGGCCATCGCAATGCCGTCAAACTGCGGGAACGGCAGCAACAACTGGCCTTGCTTTACGGTGTTCTGAGTGCCCATACTGCCGGATTGCAGGGGCCCTGTACACGCTGGTACGGTGCCTGGAGGGCAATTCCCGGCGAACGGGTTGGGAACAAGCTTGGTCAGAAATGCGATCTGGTTCAAGGCCGCGGCGTTGCCCACCGCACCCGTCGGTAGAAACTGATCCGGCATCTGGTTAAGGTTTTGATCGTGCATCGGCAAATGGGTGCCCTTGGAGCCGGCGTAGGCCACGTCTAACAGCATGTTGCCGGGGAACTGGCGCTGGATATCGAAGTTCCACTGCTGCACGTAAGGAGCGGGGTTATTCGCCAGGGGCGCTTCGTTGCCATTCCCCTGCACATCGATTAACGCTTGGTTGTGTCCGAATGGTGGAATGATTCCAAGCGGTTCGGGATTGGACAGCGGATTCGCCGGGGTAACCCCGTCCGACTGCGCTGTGGTCCATGGCGTGCTGAAAGAGTTGATGAACAGGTTATG
>DATFSR010000040.1:0-30947 GCA_035262505.1 Candidatus Acidiferrum sp.
CATCTGTCCCACGAGCAAGTCAATGATGCGGAGCAGGTCTTCGTCGCCGAGCGGGTTGAAGAGTATAACCTCATCCAACCGGTTGAGGAACTCCGGATTGAACGCCCGCTTTACTTCGTTCATCACCATTTCTTCCATCGATTTTTGCCCGGCTTCGTCAGTGCCGGCCTGGAAACCCAGTCCGGTACGCTTCTGCAAATGCCGCGCGCCCAGGTTCGACGTCATAATGATGATGGTGTTACGGAAATCCACGGTATTGCCGAGGCCGTCGGTCAACTGCCCGTCCTCAAACACCTGCAACAAAATGTTGAAGACATCCGGATGCGCCTTTTCGATTTCATCCAGCAGGATGACGGAGTAAGGCGTCCGGCGGACGCGCTCGGTCAATTGACCGCCTTCTTCGTAGCCCACATAGCCCGGAGGCGCGCCGATGAGCTTCGATACGGAGTGTTTTTCCATGAACTCCGACATGTCGAAGCGAACCAGCGACTTCTCCGACCCAAATAAAAACTCGGCCAGCCGGCGGGCGACTTCCGTTTTGCCCACGCCGGTGGGACCCAGGAAAAAGAAGCAGCCCACAGGACGCATCGGGGACTTGAGGCCGGCGCGGCTGCGGCGAATGGCGCGCGCGAGCGCGGTGATGGCTTTGTCCTGACTGATGACGCGCTTGTGCAGTTCCGGCTCGATGCGCAGCAACTTCTGCTGTTCGTCTTCTTTGATGGAGGTAACGGCGATCCCGGTCCAGCGGGCGACAACTTCTTCGATGTCTTCGCGGGTCACGACCCCGGTCGAAGCGTCATCGAGCTTGTAGCGTTCGCGGAGGCCCCGCAGATTTTCTTTTTCCTTGCGCTCTTCTTCGGAGTAGAAGCGGGCCTTTTCAAATTCGTGATTGGCAATCGCCGTTTCCATGCGGTGGGTGATGAATTTCACGCGCTTTTGCACTTCGCCGACTTCTTCGGGGACCGTCGCTTGGCGCAGCTTAACGCGCGCGCCTGCTTCATCAATGAGGTCGATGGCTTTGTCGGGGAGGAAGCGGTCCGGAATATAGCGGTTCGAAAGGTAGACCGAGTAGCGAAGCGCTTCTTCCGTGTAGCTGACGGCGTGGAACTTCTCGTAGCGTTCGCGAACGCCCTGAATGACTTGAATGGCCTCTTCCTCGCTTGGGGCGGGAACCTTGACGGCCTGGAAGCGGCGCTCGAGCGAGCGATCCTTTTCCACGGACTTGCGGTATTCGCCGGGAGTCGTGGCCCCGATGCACTGAATTTCGCCGCGGGAAAGGGCCGGCTTCAAAATATTGGCCGCGTCAAGCGAGCCTTCCGCCGAACCCGCGCCCACCAACGTGTGCAGCTCATCAATGAACACGATGGCGTTCTGGCTTTCCATCAGTTCTTTCATGATGGTCTTGAGACGCTCTTCGAACTGGCCGCGATACTTGGTTCCAGCAACGATCAGCGAAAGATCGAGTGAGAGGATACGCTTGTCGGCAAGAAAGGGAGGAACGTCGCCATCGGCGATGCGCTGGGCGAGACCCTCCACGATGGCGGTCTTGCCTACGCCGGGCTCGCCAATCAGCACGGGATTGTTCTTGGTGCGGCGGCAGAGAATCTGAATCACGCGCTCGACTTCATTCTCACGTCCGACCAGAGGGTCGAGGGAGCCTTCCCCGGCGGATTGCGTGAGGTCGCGGCTGAATTCCGCGAGCAAAGAGGTTTCTTTGGGACGCGCCGCTGCGGCTTTTTCACCCGAAGTGCGCGCCAGTTCTTCACGCAGCGTTGAAAGGCGCAGGCCGCGCTCCATCAGGATTTCCGAGCCAAAGCACTTCTCTTCTCTAAGGATGCCGAGGAGCAAATGCTCGGTGCCGACGTGTTTGTGGCCCAAGCGCTCGGCCTCTTCCGCGGCCATGTTCAGAATGCGTTTGCACTCCGCGCTGAGGGGGACTTCGACGGAAGTGGAAATGCGCTCGCGAATGGTGATGCGAGCTTCAATCTCTTTTCGAATGGATTCGATCGAGCCTTGCTGGCGGAGGAAACGGTTGGCCAGGGCTTTGTCTTCGCGCATCAAGCCGAGCAGCAAATGTTCGGTCTCGATATAGGGGCTGCCATACTGGCTGGCCTCGTATCTGGCAAAAAAGATTACACGACGCGCTTTCTCTGTGTAGCGTTCGAACACGTTAGCTCGCTTCTCCCCCAGGGACCCCGCCCGCACCGGCCGCAGCCTCGCGGGACCGCAGAACGCCGTGTTCCAGCGCCAAGATGCGGTTGCAACGCGCGGCGAGCGGGAGGTTGTGCGTCACGATCAGGGACGTCAACTTATGCACGCGGTGCAGCCTTTCCAGCAACTCGAACATGGCCCAAGCATTCTGCTCGTCCAAATCTCCGGTAGGTTCATCTGCCAGCAGCACGGACGGCCCAGTGACGAGCGCCCGTGCCATCGCCACGCGCTGCTGTTCCCCTCCCGAGAGTTCCCCCGCACGGTGATCGGCCCGGCCCTCCAGTCCGACCTCCGCGAGCCACTTCCGCGCTTTTTCAAGCGCGGAGGTGAATTTCTCGCCGCGCAGTAGCAGCGGCATGGCTACGTTTTCCGCAGCCGTAAAATCCGGCAACAACTGGTGACGCTGCCACAAAAAACCCACGGCGCGATTCCGAAATTCCGCGAGCGCCGCGTCATCATTTGTTTCAAGGGCTTTCGAATCGAAGTATACTGTACCGCTTGTTGGCGTGTCTAGCGCGGCCAGCAGGTGCAGCAAAGTGCTTTTGCCCGCTCCGGAAGGCGCGACAATCGCGACCATCTCGCCTTGCCGCAAAGTCAGGTTGGCATCCACCAAAACCGCAAGGCTCTGCGCTCCCGTCCCGTATGTTTTTTTCAGTCCCCGCGATTCCAGGACCACGCGAGCATCCGACGGCGGGTTGTCAGGCGTACCGCTTGTGGGTTGTGCGTCTGGGCTCATGGCGTCAGGGCGTTAGTCCTTCCAAGCAAATCGCGGTGCTGCTGATTAGATGCGCGTTGCGCAGGCGGCGTGTCGTTTTTGACCCACGCAAAAGTGGAAGTGGAATGACCCAAACTGTTTCCCTTTTTCGCCACCCGCTTGCCTGCCGAAAAGAGGTCACTTTCTGTCCCCATTCGCACGTTCCTAATCTTTCTATTTTCAATAGGTTGCGGCGAGCTCCTGAAACGCACAAGGGGTAAGCGAAAATGCCCAGGCTCGCCAGCCAACTTCCCACCAGACTAGGAGCAAATCACGCGCCAAACCGCCGTCCGCGTGAGCCCACTGTTTTGTCCTTTTTGGCCCTCATTCAAACCGAAGAATCTCTACGGGGAGCAAATGGATTGCCGCTCGTGCCGGCAAAATCGTGGCCGCGATCGAGATTCCCATCGCCACGATCGTGATCCACAGACCATCGAACAGGCTCGGATGAAAAGGCACATACGGAACCGAGTAAACCTGCGGATCGAGCGGAATCACGTGATAGCTTCCAGAGATGAACGAGAACGCGTATCCAAGAATAAGTCCCGAAAGCGTGCCCACCGCGCCGATGGCGATTCCCTGATAGAGAAAAATCTGTCGAATCTGTTCGCGGCGCGCACCCAGTGAACGAAGCACCGCAATATCCCGCGCCTTGTCCGTAACGGTCATGGAGAGAACCACCAGAATGTTGAGTCCCGCCACAAAAGTGATCAGTCCAATAAAAATGGCGGTGACCAGTTTCTCCAAACGCAGCGCACGGAACAGCGCGCGGTTTTCCTCCATCCACGTGGCCGCCGAGAATCCTTGGCCCGCGGCGTGCTCAACTTCTGGAGCGATCTGCGCGGCCTGCTCCGGCTGGTTCAAGCGGAATTCCAGCACGTTGACGAAATCGCCGGTGCCAGCGAGACCCTGCGCGGCGGCCAGCGTCATGAAACACCAGTTTTCGTCGTAATCGTAGAAGCCGGAATCGAAGACCCCGTTAATGCGAAACCGGCGCGTGCGGGGAATTAGCCCAAAGGGAGTGAGCCTTCCCTGCGGGCTGGTAATGGTCACATAATCGCCTGGCGAGATTTTCCATTCGTCGGCAAGCTGTTTGCCGACAACCAACCCGTCGATTCCGTCAGCGTCGGCGGAGAAATCCACCTTGCCGGCGACGATGCGCTGGAGTGCCTCATCGCTTTTGCGTTCGCGTTCCGGGTCGACGCCTTTGGTAACGACTCCGCGCGCATCACCGCCAAAGGAGAGCAACACCGTTTGATAAACCGCCGGCGTAACCGAGCGTACGCCGGGAATGCCTGCAAGCTTCGCTGCGATTTCTTCGTAGTTCTTGATCCCGCCAGCGCCGGGGCGCGTAAGGGAAATGTGCGCAGTGACGCCGAGCAACCGATCTTGAAGCGTCTCGCGGAACCCGGTGTTCATGGACAGAGCAATCACCAGCGTCGCCACGCCCGCGCCGACGCCGATCACCGACATCAGCGTGACCAGGCGAAGAACCGCCGGGCGGTAAGGCGACCGCAGGTAGCGCTGGGCCACAAACCATTCGAATCGCATTGTTGTTGGAAGGATACGTTACACGCCGCGCGCTTCGGAAGCGGCAGTTGTTTCCCCGCGTCCCTCCGGCCGCAGAAGCGGAAACAGGATCACATCACGAATGGAAGGGGAATCGGTAAGCAGCATGGTCATGCGGTCGATGCCAATTCCCTCGCCCGCCGTGGGTGGCATACCGTAGCAAAGCGCGCGGAGGTAATCCACGTCGAGCTGCTTCGGCACCTCCTCGCCGCCCTGTGCGATCTGCGCAAGAAAGCGGCGCTCCTGCTCCTCGGGATCGTTCAATTCCGAGAAGCCGTTGGCCACTTCCATTCCCGCCACGTAAATTTCGAACCTTTCGGTTAGCGTAGGATCCTCGGGCTTCTGTTTGGAAAGTGGGGAAATATCCGTGGGAAAGTCGTACAAAATCGTGGGTTGAACCAGCTTATCCTCCGCGATGGTTTCAAACAACAAGCCGGTCCATTCGCCATCCTTCAGTTCGCCTTTGGATACGGCATAGCGCGCCCCGGTCTTTTTCGCCCACACGTTATATCGAGTCGTAGCTTCCCGGGCGCCGCCCGCAGAAACAAGTGTTTCAAGCGAGGGGGCTTCGCCCGCTTCCTGCGGCCAATACTTCACGATCGCTTTCCGCATGGAGAGCCGCTGCATTTTGGAGAAATCCAATTCCGCGTCGCCGAACTTCACGGTCGTCGAACCGGTGATGTTTCTTGCCAACGAGGCGAAGAGTTGCTCGTTCAGGTCCATCAAGTCGCGGTAATTGCTGTAGGCTTCGTAAAACTCCAGCATCGTGAATTCCGGATTGTGCTGGGTGGAGATACCCTCGTTGCGGAAATTCCGGTTGATTTCGTAAACGCGGTCGAATCCGCCAACGGTTAGCCTCTTCAAATAGAGTTCCGGAGCAATGCGCAAATATAGGTCGAGGTCCAGCGTGTTGTGATGGGTAATGAAAGGACGCGCCGCGGCGCCGCCGGGAATCGGGTGCATCATCGGCGTTTCGACTTCAATATAGCCACGCGCGTCGAAGAAGCGACGCAATTCCTGGATCATTCGCGCGCGCGTAACGAATACGCCCCGAGACTTATCGTTGGCAAGCAGGTCCAGATAGCGCTGGCGGTAGCGCAATTCCACATCCGTCAACCCGTGCCATTTTTCAGGCAAAGGTAGCAGGGCTTTGGAGAGGAAAGTCAACTCCTCCACCATGACGGTCAGTTCATTCGTCTTGGTGCGGAACATGTAGCCACGCACGCCGACGGAGTCACCCAAGTCCAACCGGTGAAACAACTGAAATCCAGCCTCTCCCACCACATCCTTTTTAATAGCCAGCTGGATTTTCTTTCCCGCACCCTGCAAATGCGCAAAGCCCATTTTCCCCATCAACCGGTAACCGACAACGCGGCCGGCGACGCGAACCTCACGCTTGTCGGCTTCCAGTTGCTGCGCCGTAGTTCCGCTGTATTTGTCCACCAACGCGGCGGCCGTATCCGTCCAGCGAAATTCCCGCGGATACGGCTCATGCCCGAGCGCCTTGATCTCCTTAAGCTTCTTCATGCGCTGCTCAAACTGGTCGCGTGGCTCGAATTCCAAGGGGAATATCCTTTCTTCGAAGGCGGAAACCGAGTATAGCGGCGCTGATCTCCTGCGGCAAGAAACGGGCAATGTCAATCCGGTGAATATGATGGAAGCTAACTGGCCGATATGGTACCGTCTTGCGCACGATGCCGGGAATGCCTAAAGTATTGGGTAAGAGGCGGTGAGGCTTTTGTGATGAGGGATAACCGGCTGCTGTCAGGCCATCACGAACGAGTAGTGGTAACAGGAATTCTTTTGTTATACTCCTGGCCCAGTGCCCTGGGAGGCCCCTCTTGAAAGACCAAAGCCGCCCCCCCTTATCCCGCGGCAGGTCCGTCCAAAAGGATTGGCGCGCGTGCTTGCCGGAGGAAAAAGCGCAGGTGTTTCAGGAACACGAGCGTCGTCTGGAGTCCCTCTACAACATGTTCAGCGTTTCGCTGAATGAGGCCATTGAACTCAAGCTCATGGGACTCCGGAGCAAAGCCTTGTGCGCCGTCAGCATGACTTCGCAGCTCTGCGAACGGCTGACGCGCCCGGTTGCCGGCACGCTCCGGGCGCTGCATGACCATGCCAAGCATTATGGTACCGTGCCGAACGCCGCCCCGCTGGATCCGGAAAACTATCAGGGCATGAGGGGACAGCGCTCGGCCCGGATGAGCGGGCTCCTGGACCGCGTCCTGTTCTCCCACAGGCTTCAGTTCCTTCACAAAGTCAGCACACTACAGGAGATGGTAGAGGATCTGGACCGGGACTTTCGAGATGTCGCTGACGACCTCGCGGGCGGCCTGTCCATGGATCCCGAGCGCGGATGGCGCGAAATGGACGCCGGCCACTATGACCTCAACACCTGTCTCCGGGAAACCATAGTTTTGTTCAAGTCCTTCCTGGTGGTCCTTCCGGCGGGGCAACTTGGCGATTTCGAGAAAACCGTCTACGCTCAGTCTCACTTCCCAGGCGAGGATCTGTCCGCTTCCTACCATAGACGAATGAGCGCATTCGCGGGAGAATAAACCTACCTGCTCGCCCGCAGGAGCTCGCACCCTAGCTAGTGGAGAAGTGGGTTTTTCGGGGTGTTTCTTTGGCCCCCGCGGACGAACGTCAGGACAACTCAAGGAGGGACTCGGTGCATCCGAACGGGTTGGATGCGCCGCAATTGGACCGTTGGCCCGATACCGACCAAGCGCTCCGAATGCGTCGACTTCCCGGCAGGCCACCAAACCGGTGACTGAAGCGGAAGCGATACGGCTGGCCCAGGCGGGTGACGCCGCTGCATTTGAATTGTTGTATCAATTGCACAGCCGCCGCGTTTACGCCCTATGTCTTCGGATGGTGAATAACCCGGCCGATGCGGAGGATCTCATGCAGGAAGCTTTCCTGCAGCTCTTCCGCAAGATCGGGACGTTCCGGGGAGAGTCGGCGTTTTCAACCTGGCTGCATCGCATGACTGTCAATGTGGTGCTGATGCGGCTGAGGAAAAAGTCGCTTCCAGTGGCCTCGCTCGAAGAAACGACGGAGCCCGACGAAGAAACAGGCGGCCCAAGAAAAGATATTGGCGCACCGGATTTGCGCTTAAGCGGCGCGGTAGATCGCGTCAATCTGGAACGCTCGGTGGCAAAACTGCCTCCGGGCTACCGGACGGTGTTTGTGCTCCATGACGTTCAGGGGTACGAGCACAACGAGATTGCGGAGATTATGGGTTGCTCGGTGGGAAATTCGAAATCGCAATTGCACAAAGCGCGGACGCGCCTGCGGGATTTGTTGCAGGAAGAATTGCGCGCCCAGGCGCGGCAGGAACGCCACGCCGCGAGAACGCAGACGGCGACCGACGATTGAGTTACAATGAGCGCACTCAAGGGGTGCGCGCGATTCCGCAATAAATGGTTGCAAGCAGTTGGGGCCCTAGGAAGAGGAAAGAAGCAGAGCGAGCCGGCGAGCCGGTTGCGGTCTGCCTGGAATGAGGCACCATGCAGTGCAGGCACGTGGAAGAAGTTCTCGAGTTGGAAGGCCTGGCGCCGTTGCCGGAAAACGTGCGTGGACATGTGGCGGGTTGCCGGCAGTGCCAGGGCTACATCGCCGACCTTGAAACAATCGTTTCAGCCGCCCACGAGCTGCCCGCGGAAGTCGAACCGCCATCCCGCCTTTGGGTCGCCCTTCGTACCCAGTTGGAATTGGAAGGCATCATCAAAGGGCCGGCGGCTGCGCCGAAAGCAGAAACCATTTCTTGGTGGAGCGGTTTCGGCCAACGGTTCCGCGGGCGCACGCTGGCTACCATGACGCTTGGCGCGGTCCTTGCGGCTGCGGCCGTTCTCCAGATCCGCCAGACTCCCGGGCCTTCTCCCATTTTGGTGGGCGATCAGGTGCCACCGAACATCGCCGCGATTGCCAAACAGGTGAATCAGCAGGAAGTCGATCTTAGAAACATGCATCTTGTCGGCACCTCGTCGCCGGTGGACGCGGCCCTCGAACAAAACCTGCAAGAAATCGACGGATTTATTGCTGACTGCGAGCGCCATTTGAAGGAGACGCCCCAGGACGAATTGGCGCGCGAGTATCTGGCCGACGCCTACCAGCAAAAAGCGGAATTGCTTGCCGCGATGATGGATCGCGGAAGGAGTGTGAACTAATATGGGGACCAGGTCGATGGGGCGGAGTACTACGTTGATTCTTGGCGCCGCGGCAGTATTGGGATCTGGCGCGACCGCGGTCGCCGCCACGCAACGCACGGAAAAGCATTTCGCGGTAAATGGACGGCCGATGGTGGTGATTCAAAACGTGGCGAACGGCCGGATCGAGGTGAAATCCGCCAAGGTTCAGGAAGTCACTGTCATTGCCAGCCAAAATTCCGACAAAACTAATTTCGAAATGGAGCAGGTGGGCGACCGCATCGATGTCACCGCAAACACGGTGGATGCCTCGGCGCAGCCTCTCGACCTCGAAACAAGCCTGCAGTTAACGGTTCCGGAAGAAACCGAACTTCAGCTCAAGACGGAAAACGGCCTGATCTACGTCGAACAGGTTACCGGAGACATGACGCTTGAAAGCGTTGCTGGCGATATTCACCTGAAGGAAGTTTCCGGCTACATCATCGTCAAGACCACCGGCGGTTCGCTGGTTTGCACGCAATGCGCCGGCAAGGTGGATTTCAAGTCCGTCAGCGGGGGAGCCCAATTCCTCCAGCCCGCCCTGAACCGCGTCGAGGCCAGCACCAGTTTCGGCAACATCCTTTTCGATGGAGATTTCATCCGCACCGGTCTCTATTCCATGAAGAGCAGCAAGGGTCTGGTGGAAGTGCGCTTCTCCGGCAATGACTCCTTCGACCTGAAAGCACAAACGGTCACCGGCACGGTAGACAACCAAGCGGCCGCGTTTCTTAAACCCGACTCTCACACTGGAATGCAACGCCATTTTAAGTCTTTCCGCTCCTTGTTCGGCACCGTTGGCCAGGGTCTCGCCAAAGTCGAACTCTCCACCTACAGTGGTACAATTCGAATCTGGAAGCGCGATTAACGTTTTTGTAGTTTTTGCCTTTCGCGCCTCGTTCGCGTGACAACTACACCTGTTTCGCGCGGTCTCCCGCGTGTCCCGATTCTTTGCCTCGCCGGATTCATGGGTTCCGGGAAGACCACTATCGGCACGCTCCTCGCGCGGCAGCTTGCCTGGCGCTTTGTGGACCTCGACGAGCGCATTGAAGAATCCGCCGGCCTTCCCATCCCGCAAATATTCGAGCGTTTGGGCGAAGGTTATTTTCGACAACTTGAAGCCGACCAGCTCCGCGCCGCGCTCGGGCGCGCTTGGGAGCTTAAGCAAGGAACCATCCTCGCCCTCGGTGGCGGGACCTACGCGCAGCCTGGCTGTCCCGAGTTTCTGCGCTCCGCCGGCGTTCCTGTTCTTTGGCTCGATTCCCCGATCGAGGTTTTGCTTTCCCGCTGTATGACCATGACCGGCCGGCCGCTTTTTCGCGACGAGACCAGCTTCCGCGCCCTGCACGCCGAACGCATGCCCTCCTACCAGCTTGCCGACCACCGCGTAGACAGCTCCGGCGAACCAGCAGAAATCGCCGCGCAAATCCTCCGCCTCGGCATTGTTGCTTCTGGGGGAAACCAGGCGCATCTCGTCGTTGAGAAACCTCTCCCCTGAGGGAAAATACCACGGGGGTACGACACGGCCGTGAATTCTAGAACCATCTGTATCGGATTGACTTTGGGAATGGCGGCCTGCGCCGCGCTTTCCTTCGCTTCTCAGAAAAAGGAAAAAGCAGCTCCGGGATTACTGATCCAGGACAAAGGAAAGTTCACCATCAAGCTCGCCGGCCAGACCGTGGGCCATGAAGAATTCGACATTGCTCCTGCCGAAGGAGGCTGGCTCGCCAAAGGCACTTCCGATATCAAGCTGCCCCAAGGCGCTCCCAGCAAAGTTACCGGCTCACTCACGCTGCTAGCCGACGGTTCGCCGGTCAGCTATGAATGGTCCGCCCAGTCGGACACGACCAATGGCGCCCATATCGTCTTCGCTAACGGCGTTGCAAATATCACCGTCGAAATGCAGGGCGCGCATGCATGTACCAGCGAAGAAATAAGAGATCCGAACCGTAAACAGGCTTGTTTCTTCGAACAGAGCCTTTCTTTCAATTCCCCGCTCATCGCCGTACTCGACAACAATCTCTATTACCAATATGCAGTTCTTGCTCGCCTCTACAACTGGTCCAAAGGCGGCCAACAGAATTTCCCTGTGCTTATCCCGCAGGAACTAACGCCCGGGACGGTCTCGGTACTCTCGACCGGCTCTACCACCGCCGATGGCAAGACTTACGAAGGCCTCAAAGTAAGCTCTTCTGACCTGGAAATTCTCCTTTTGCTCGACAACAGCCACCGCTTGATTCGCCTCGAAGTTCCCGAAGCAAGAGTTTCCGTCATCCGCGATTAAGACGGTCCTGTTGAATGCTGCAACTAAAAAACGCTTCCTTGGCTTCTCTGAGGACGGTCATGCTTGGCCGGGCTTTGGTGCGTTGAGCTAACCGTATTTTTTGGCTGGGCCATGGATGTTGACACGTCCATCACCTTGTGAAAAGGCTCGGCACACAAAAATAACGCGGCGCAACCGAACGGTCACGCCGCGTCAAACTTGTTTTTGGTGGAAGCGAAGCTATCTTGCCAGCGGCCTTAGAAATGAAGGCTTGCTTTGCGTTCCGAACGGCTTCGCTTGCGCCACGAACGGCGAGGCCGGTTGCCGCAACGCGTAACCCTGGGGATGCATGTGCGCGTGTCCCACGCCATTCGAATGGCCGGTCCCGATATGCCCCGTCACGTGGCCATTCGCGGGCGCGTTTTGCGGAAGCCGAGCCGGGTTACCGATAGGGCGGAGGTTCACCGGTGCAGCATGAACGTGATCGCTGATCGCCTGCAGCCTCTTCAGGATGGACTGCCATTGCTCCCAATCCAGTTGCCGCAGGAACGGCCGCAATCCCTGGATGAACGGATCCTCCAGCAGCGCTTCGCCGTCCGATTCGGGGATAAAGAAGCGGTTCAGCCCCACATTCAGCGCTTCCGAGATCTTCTCGAGCGTGCCGAGGCTGGGCGTCATTTGCCCGCTTTCGATTCTCGAGAGATAAGAGCGCGAGACTTTCGAGCGCGATTGCAGCTGGCTCTGGGTCATCGAGCGCGATTCCCGCAACTGGCGAATCCGCTGCCCAATGTTCTCCACGGTTTGCTGGTTGATGAGTTTCTCTGAAGCGGGCTCAGCCACCGCTTCCTCCGCCGGTGGCGAGGGAGGAATCATGAACTCCAGGCGCTGAGGCAATACGCGCACGCAACGCCGGCAATTTCCCGTGCGCGTCCTGTACTGTACCAGTCCACACGTCTTGCAGCGGATCACTTCCCGGTCGATCTCGAGCGTGTTCATCTCGTCTTTATTCACTTGTGCCGACACCGGTGCTCCTTGCTGACGCATTTTTTCCGGCGTGCGGATAGGAGAGGAACGTCGGAACGTTCTCACGGGGGAAGACAGTTACTGGCGCGACGAGAGTATCGTCGGAAACGTATTTTCGTGTCAAGAGTATTTTTGTACTTTTTTTCGGGTTGCTCCGGTTTTCGTCCCGCTTTACGCCCCTTTTTCGCTGTCCTTTCGTCCAGCCGCCCCTTCCGCGCTCATGCTTTTCCGCCAATCCTTGTGCGTAGCCCGCCGGATTCCCATACAGCTTGTGGGCACTTTTTTGCGTTCCCTTTTTGTTATTGGAACGGCCTCGGCCCGCCAGGAGCGCGGATTTATGCCGCCATCCCTATCAACCCGGACCTGGGCTCAAGGTTTCTCTGCCCTACTTCCTTACGTCGGTATCCCCCTTCCCGCGCTACACTAGTCGTTCTTTACCGGGAGACCACCCACATGCCGACGCGCGATGAGGCCTGGAAACTGCTTTGCGAATACACACAATCCGAATCGCTCCGCAAGCACATGCTGGCAGTAGAAGCCTGCGTGCGCGCCTACGCCCGCAAATCCGGCGCCGACGAAAACACCTGGAGCCTCGCCGCGCTGCTTCACGACTTCGACTATGAGCGTTGGCCCAACCAGGAGCACTCCCCCGACCAAGGCCATCCCTCTGAAGGCGCAAAAATCCTTCGCCAGCAGGGCTATTGCGAGGAAATTGTTCGCGCCATTCTTTCCCATGCCGATTACTGCAACGTCCCCCGTCAATCCGCTCTCGAGCACACGCTTTTCGCCTGCGACGAACTGGCCGGCTTTCTCACGGCCTGCGCCTATGTCCGCCCGTCAAAGAGCATCCTCGACCTCGAAGTGGATTCCGTGAAGCGACGCATGAAGGACAAGCTCTTCGCCAAGGGCGTCTCCCGCGAAGACGTCCGCAACGGCGCTACTGAACTCGGCGTCCCCCTCGAAGAACACATCAAGTTCTGCATTACTGCCATGCGCGAACAGGCCGACGCCCTCGGCCTCCGCGGCAACTTCCCTGGTCAAGCTGCTTCTGGGGACTAATTCAGGCTAAAATAAGAACAGATGCTCACCCAAATTGCAGGCTTTGACGCGGCGGCCACCCGCCATCCGCGCCGCAAAACCTACGGCGTGAAGGTCGGACACGTCCAGGTGGGCGGCAACGCCCCTATCGTCGTGCAGTCCATGACCAACACGGACACCGCCGACATCCAGTCCACGTTCAAGCAAACTGTCGAATTGGCCGAAGCGGGTTCGGAAATCGTTCGCTGGACGGTGAACGTGCCTGAAGCCGCGTCTGCCGTGCCCGAAATCAAGAAGCGTATGCTCGACGTCGGCTGCGGCGCGCCCATCATCGGCGACTTTCATTACAACGGCCACGTCCTGCTGACCAAATATCCCGAATGCGCCAGGCGGCTCGACAAATACCGCATCAACCCCGGCAACGTGGGCGCCGGCCAGCGCCGTGATGAACAGTTTTCCACCATCTGCAAGGTCGCGGTGGACAACGGCAAGCCCGTCCGCATCGGCGTGAATGGCGGTTCGCTCAATCAAGAGCTGGTCATGCACAAGATGCAGGAGAACACGGACAAGAATCTAGGCAAAGATTCCGAAGAGATCATCAACGAATGCATGGTCATTTCCGCGTTGGAATCGACCGAACTCGCTCTCGAATCCGGCCTGCGCCACGACCAAATCATTATTTCCTGCAAGACTTCCCGCCCGCGCGACCTCATCACCGTCTATCGCGATCTCTCCGCAAAAACCGAGCAGCCGCTGCACCTCGGCCTCACCGAGGCTGGCATGGGCATGAAGGGCCAAATCTGGTCGGCCGCATCGCTCGGAGTTCTTCTCTACGAAGGTATCGGCGACACCATTCGCATTTCCCTCACGCCGCGTCCCGGTGGCGACCGTCGCGAGGAAGTTTACGCCGCCTGCGAACTGCTCCAGGCGCTGGGCCTGCGTTCCTTCGCGCCCAGCGTCACCGCCTGCCCCGGCTGCGGCCGCACCACCAGCACCACGTTTCAGGAACTGGCCGAAGCCATTCAGGGCTACATCCGCGACAGCATGCCCGTCTGGAAAACGCAGTACGAAGGCGTCGAAAACATGACGCTCGCCGTGATGGGTTGCATTGTCAACGGCCCCGGCGAATCCAAAGCCGCCAACATCGGTATCAGCCTGCCCGGCACCGGCGAAGCCCCGCGCTGCCCCGTCTACATCGACGGCAAGAAAGACGTCACCCTCGAAGGCACCTATGACGAGCTCGCCGCCGCCTTCCAATCCCTCGTCGACAACTACATCGCCAAAAAGTACCCCCGCAAAACCGCGGAAGTTGCAACGAGCTAACGTTTCAACCAAGTGTACGGGGAATGTGAATATCGATTGGTTAGGCATTCGTGTCTGTTTTTCCCGATCGAATAGCAATCCACTCTGTGTGATAGACTTTTTCCGGCTTACTAAGGGATTCGGATGAAAATCAGCCGCGAAGACGTGCTGCGCGTTGCGGAGCTGGCCTACTTGGATTTGAGCGAGGCGGAGCTCGAGACCTACCGCGCGCAAATTGATGAAATTCTGGAATACATCGGCAAGCTCAACGAGCTGGACACCAGCAAGGTTGAGCCGATGGCGCAAGTTTTAGCCGAGGATCAGTCTCAAGACGCGACCCTACGCGAGGATTTGACTGTGCCTTGCGCCGTTGCCGAAGACGTTCTGGCGCATGCCCCCGACCCCGAGCCGCCCTATTTCCGCGTGCCCAAGGTGATCGAGCGCTAAGGCCAGCGCCCGGATTCGGCGAGGCTGTTTGCGTCGTGTCCTCCCGAGCGCAGCGAAGGATCTAAACCGATCGGTGACGGAAAACCTAAACGACGAGTTAGAGTAATGACAACCTGGACCATCGACACCGTCAAAGAAGCCCTCGCGGCAAAGAAAATCTCCGCACGCGAGATCCTCGCCGATTTCTATAAGCGCATCGAAGCCAAAAATCCCGACTTGAACGCCTACCTCGCGCTCACTCCCGAACGCGCCCGCCGCCAAGCGGATCGCATCGACTCGCTCATCGCGTCAAACGATCCGCTGCCTCCGCTCGCAGGCGTCCCCATCGCCATCAAAGACGTCATCAGTACCCGCGGCACAAGAACCACCTGCGGCTCGAAGATCCTCGAAAACTACGTTCCGCCCTACGACGCCACCGCCGTCGAGCGCCTCGAAGCCGCCGGCGCCGTCATCCTCGGCAAAACCAATTGCGACGAATTCGCCATGGGCAGCTCCAACGAAAACTCCGCCTATGGCCCGGTCAAAAATCCCCTCGCGCCCGATCGCGTCCCCGGCGGCTCGAGCGGCGGATCAGCGGCAGCTGTGGCCGCAGGCTTGGCCGTCGCCTCCCTTGGAACAGACACCGGCGGCTCCATTCGCCAACCCGGCTCCTTCTGCGGCGTCCCGGCCATGATGGGCAGCTACGGCCGCGTCTCGCGATACGGTCTGATCGCTTTCGCCTCTTCGCTCGACCGCATCGGCCCCCTCGCCACCAAAGTGCGCGACGTCGCCGCCATTCTCCAAACCATCGCCGGCCGCGATCCGCACGACTCCACCTCCACCACCGCGCCCGTTCCAGATTACGCCGCCGAACTAGCGAGGCCCCTGAAGCGCCCGCGTCTCGGCATCCCTAAGGAATATTTCGCCGAAGGCATGGACGCCGGCGTCCGCAAAAAAATCGAGGCCGGCATCAACGTTTTCAAAAAGCTCGGCTGCGAACTCGTCGAAATTCGCATGCCCCACACCGATTACGCCATCGCCGCGTATTACATCATCGCCACCGCGGAAGCCAGTTCCAACCTGGCGCGCTATGACGGCGTCCGCTACGGCCTGCGCGTCCCAGACGATTCCCTGCTGGCCATGTATCGCAAAACGCGAGGCGCCGGCTTCGGCCCCGAAGTGAAGCGCCGGATCGTCCTCGGCACCTATGTCCTCTCCGCCGGCTACTACGACGCCTACTATTTGAAGGGCCAGAAAGTCCGCGCGCTCATCGCCCAGGATTTCCGCGATGCCTTCACCAAAGTGGACGCCATTCTCACGCCCACTTCGCCGGTTCCTCCCTTCAAACTCGGCGAACGCACGAGCGATCCGCTCCAAATGTATCTCGCCGACATTTACACGGTGACCGGCTCGCTCGCCGGCGTTCCCGGCATCTCCGTCCCCTGCGGCAAAATGGACGGCCCGTCTGCTGCGGCAGGAAGGCTTCCGGTCGGCCTGCAAATCTTCGGCCCGCCTTTCGGCGAGGCCCGCGTCCTTCAACTCGCCCAGGCCTTCGAACAAGCCGGCGGCCCTGAGGTTTAAGAGGAATCTCTCATCGCCCTTTGCTCATGCTATAACTCTAGTGCGTGCCCTCGCTTCCATCCATCACCGAGAATCTGGCCCAAGCTCAGAAACAATTCTTAGCCGCGGCCGATGCCATTCCCGCCGATCAGTGGAAGTCCCGCCCCGCCGAAGGGCGCTGGTCCGCCGGCGAACTTGTCTGCCACCTCATCCAGGTCGAGAGTTCTATCATTAAGAATGCGGCCAGAGTGCTGCAGCGCCCGCTGAAGCGTCGCCCCTTTTTGAAGCGCTTCCACCTTCCCATGGCGCTGGTCGAATCCCCCATCATCCCTCGCAAAACGCCGATTCCCCTCGACCCGGCGTTGGTCTGCGAAAAAGACCAAATGCTCGCAGAGCTCCGCGAAGTTCGCCAGCAGACGCGGGTTTTCATGGAGGAGCGAACTAAGGGGAAAGACCTACGAAAATATCACATGCCTCACCCCTTTCTTGGCACCTTCAATCTCTGCGAGTGGTTCCAGGTGATCGCTTCGCATCAGGTCAGGCACTCAAAACAGATGAGGGAAATTGCTGCTGCCCTACCGAAAACCATAGCAACTCCGCAAAAATAGAACTTTCTTTCCCTTCACCCCTATTTCGAGCATCCCTTGCTTCCCCTTCGTACTGGCTGGTAGGTCCTCCAAATGGGCGCTAAAACGCCCATTTTTCGCGGCTTTAGACGAAAAGTACTAGGCGAGAGGTTTTTTGTTTTCGGAACGGAACTACTATTGCTCTTTAGTGTTTGCAACAAATAGGATGCTCTCAGCGTCTAATGAGGTGAGAGCGTTGGGCCCAAGTCACAGGAGTAAGGTCATGGTCACAGTCAAGTCGAGTCAAAAAATATTCACAGATTCAGAGGTTTCCAGCCTGACGGGTATCTGCGTGGAGCACGTCCACAATTTCGCGAAGACCCGTCACCTTGGTTTCATCGCGCGCGCCGCGGAAGCGGCAGGCATCAAGGCGGATCAGTGGCTCTTTACGCTGTCCGACCTGATGGTTCTGGTCACTCTGTTTCCCAAGTGCACGCACTAACGGCTTTAACGCTCCGGCGTTAGGCGGGGCGGCATCAATACCTAGCTTTTTGTGGCTCTCCCGTATTTGTGGAGAGCCTTTCGCATTTTGGGGCTCGCCTGAGATCTCTCTTTCCCTACCTTCTGTCCCATTGCGGAGGGGAAACCCCGAAGCGTATGCTGGCCTTTCGAGGGCAAACCGGGCTGATTCTCATGCATCCCATGTCCCAGAGAACCGTGAACTCCAAGCTAATGAATCTAGCCCTGTTCGTTTCGGTGTTCCTGCTAGCCACAACGGTGGCCAGAACAACCCAGTCCGCCGCGGCTGCGCCCGCTGAGCAGGCCATGAGGGACGCGACGGTAGAGACTGGGCTTCAGCCGAGTGGGCCCAGCGCCACTGAGGCCCAAGCGCAATCGACCTCCTCGAGCTCGGCCTCGGCTCGATCCGGAGCCTCCGGCTCGCAGCAGGCGCCACCCCCCTCGCCCCAGAATCCGGACCAGGCGTCCCAAAAAGACAACGGCAAATACGCCCTGCCGCGCGGCAAGAAGCTCATGCTGAAGGACGGCACCTTCCAGATGGTCCGCAGCTACGAGCGCAAAAGCGACCGCGTCCGCTACTACAGCGTCGAGCGCAGCCAGTGGGAAGAGATTCCTGCTGCCCTGGTCGACTGGGACGCCACCGCCAAAGCCGAAGCCACCGAAAAGTCAGACGCGGAGGCGCTCGACAAGAAGGTCCACCTGCAGGAAGAGGCGAGCCGTATGGACACCGTCATGGATGTGGACGCGAGCCTGCAAGTCGCTCCGGGCGTGTTCCTTCCGCCGGGCGAGGGCATGTTCGTCATTGACGGCAAGCACGTCTCGCAGCTCGAGCAGGCCGGAGCCGAGATCCGGACCGACAAGAAGAACTTTTTGACGCAAGTGCTGGTGCCGATCCCAATCGTTCCGGGGAAGCGAAACATTGATATTCCGGGCACGCGCGCCAAACTGCGCGTGTCTAGCACCAACGTCGAGTTTTACCTGCGCGAAGCGCCTCCGGATCCCGATCGCAACAGCCCTATCGAGAAGAGCAGCCGCCCGGGCGAATCCGGTCCGGAAGTTGAGCTGGTGCGCGCCACGGTCAAGGGCGGGAAGCGGCAGCTCGAGTCCATTAAGAGCTACTTTGGCCAACAGGTCGAGGAGAAGCGCAATAGCATGTCGATACAGCGCTGGGAGATCGCTCCGACGGTATACCGCTTCACTTTGGGCGAGCCGCTCCCTCCCGGCGAATACGCCCTCGCCGAAATCCTGCCCGACGGCATGAACCTCTTCGTGTGGGACTTCGGCGTCGACAGCGACGACAAGCCGCCCGCCTCCCCGAGGAAGTAGCAGTTGCTCCAGCGCAACGACAACCTAGGGGCCATGATGTACGGTCTCGGTCCGAACCGCCGCCACCGGTCGCGTGCGGCCTGGCCGAGGCAGTTGCTCGCCGGAACACACGCTGCAAGGTCGGCGCTGAAACGAAAGGAGCCTGGGACCAAGGGACTAAGTCTGACAACCTGAGCTTCGTGAGCGAGTGACCCTAAAGTCACTACGATCCGGGCCGCACCGCGCAAAAGGACGCCGAATCCGAAATGCACGCTGCGGCCCGTCGCGTTTGCAGGCTTGGCTAGAGCAAGGACTTCGCGGAACAGGGCGAGGACACCGAAGGAGTGGCCAGTAGCGAGCAAAAATCGAAGAAATTATTTTGGTTGCGGCTCTGCGGCTGGAGAAAGAACCTCCCTGAACAGAGCAAGAACCTCAGAGATGCGGAAGGGCTTTTGGAGGAAGAGGGGTTCGCCTCGGGCGGGAGTTTCCGGGCCGGCGTCGGTCAGGTCGCCGGTCATGTAGACGACGGCGGGCTTGGGCAAGCCGGCGGCAGCTGCGGCTTCGAGAATTCGCGCGGTGGCTTCGCGGCCGTCGACGAAGAAGCCGCCGGCGGACAGATGCAGGTCGCAGAGAAGAATGTCGTAGCCCGCGACCGGAGTATCGACCACGGAGCCTCGAAGGTCTTCGGCGGAGCTGCCGCCGTTGACCTGGCTTTTTTCCCAGAAACGGCGAAGCAGGGCGAGCGCGTCTTCGGCGGTGGCCGCGCTGTCTACGCGGAGGCCCTGGGCGGAGAGGCCTTCCTGCAAAAGTTGGCGCAGGCTTTCTTCGTCGTCGAGGACGAGGACGGTGCGGCCTTTGAGAATTTCCTCAGACGGCGAGGCCGTGCTCGATCGAGGGGATTCCACCGATGAGGAAGGCACATTTGCGGATCCCGCTGCCGAGACGGAAGGAAAGCTGGATTCCGCCGGCGCCGGGGAACCGAGCGCTGCGGAGACAGAGGCCGGTGAAGCGGCTGGCAAAATGGAAGCGGCTATCCGTTCCGCAGGAGCCGAAGGCGCGTCCTGTTTCTCCGTGGGCGGGACCGGCAAGGTGACGGTGAACGCGCTGCCGCCCGCGGGGAGCGCTTCAGCTTCGATGAGTCCACCGTGCTCGCGAATGATGGACATGCAGATGCTCAGGCCGAGGCCGGTGCCGCCGCCGGGGCGCTTGGTGGTATAGAACGGGTCGAAGATGCGCGGCAAGGCTTCGGCGCGGATGCCGACGCCGTCGTCCTGAAACGTGATGCTGATGCGGTCGCCGCTGCGCCCCGGGCGAATCTGGAGACGGCCGGATTCGCGGACCTCGCGGATGGCTTGCTCGGCGTTGGTGGCGAGGTTCAGGAAAACCTGGATGAGCTGGTTGGCGTCGCCGAGGACGCCGGGAAGATTGGTGTCCGGGCGGAAATCCACTTCGATGTTGTTGCGGCGGAGCGAGTGCTCGTGCAACTGGAGCGTGCGCTCAACGAGATTGTTGACGTCGAGAAGCTTTTTTTGCGACGAAGCCGGGCGCGAGAATTCGAGCAGGTTCTGCACGATGCGCGCGGCACGGCGGGCCTGGCGATGTGTGAGATCGAGCTGGCGCGTGAAGGATTCGTCGCTTACTTGGCTGGCGCGCTCGCGAAGCAGTTCGGTGACGCCGAGCACCGCGGTAAGCGGATTATTCAGTTCGTGGGCCACGCCCGCGAGCATCTGGCCCATGGCGGCAAGTTTTTCCGCCTGGATGAGCTGCTCTTCCAGGCGCTTGAGGTCCGTGACGTCGCGGCCGGAGAGCACCACGCCTTCAATGTTGCCGGACTCGTCGGAGAGCGGGCTGAAATTGAAAAGAACGCGGCGCCAGTCGCCCTGTTTGCGGCGGACGCGGACTTCGAGGGTCTCAAACGTGCGCCGGCCGCCAACGATGTCGTCGTACAACATGCGGACCGTAGGCATGTCCTCGGGGTGGGCGCAGTGCCCGAATCCGAGGGCCGCGATTTCCTGGGGTTCGAAGCCAAGGATTTCGCGGCAGCGCGGGCTGACGAACGTGTACTGCTTGTTGGTGTCCAGGACGAGGATCATGTCGGGGAAATTGTCCACGAGGCGGCGGGCAAACTCCTGCTGCTGGCGGAGGCGGCGCTCGATTTCGCGGCGCTCGGTGATGTCCATGACCGCGCCCTGGTAGCGGACGACCTTGCCGGCATTGTCACGAACGGCGGCGGCGGTGTTCAAGCCGACGATCGAGCCGCCGTCCTTGCGCAGAAGGGTAACCTCGCGGCCGCCATCCATCGGCTGAGCCTCGGCCTGCCGCATGAGGGCTTTGCGTTCCGCGGGATCGATGAGAATTTCGGGGACCTGGCGCTTGAGCAGGTCCTCCTTGGAATCGTAGCCGAGCATGCGCACCAGCGCGGGATTGGCGTCGAGGATCCGGCCGTCGGGCGTGGTGATGTAGATGCCTTCCTGGAGCGTTTCGAACAGTTCGGTGAAGCGCGTTTCATTGCGGCGGAGCGAGGAAACGTCGCGCGCGAGCACGGTGATTCCGTGAATGTCGTCACCGCGCATCATGGCGTGCACGACGCAGTCGAAATAAAAAGGCGATTTTTGATTTTTCAGGCGGACATGCAGGACGCCGGTCCAGTGGCGGCGTTCCATGAACCGCGTCATCGAACGCTTGAGGAGTTCTTCCTCCTGCCCGCTGCCATCTTGCACGAATTCGCTGATCGGCCTGCCGATGATTTCCTGAAAGGGCGTTTCCACCAGGTCGGAGAAGCTGCGGTTGACGGCGCGAATCTTGCCATCCAGGGTGACCGCGAGGAGCAAATCGTCGAAAGAGTCGATCAAATCGCGATACCCCTGCTGGGACTTGGAGATGATCTCGAAAAGCTGGTCCATCTGGCGGTCGCTCGGAGGCTGGGCGTCGCGCTCTTCGATGCCGCGCAAGAGGCCGCGCAGCTCGGAGATTTCGCGCGTCTTTTTCCACATGTAGGCGGTAAACAGGGCCACCAGCACGACGAGGCCGATGGGTAGCGCCTCGAAATGATGCGTCAGATTTCGAATCGAGTTCCAGGACGTCCAGGCGTAGGCCAGGACCAGCAAAAAGAGAACCAGGAAAGTAAGGCGCCAAAGCTCGCTTTGGCGTTTCTCGAAGCGTTCGAAACTCGAGGAGATGGCCGAGCGGCGGGCGTCTTCGGATGCCGAGCCAGCTTTGCCGCGTGGCGTGTTTTGGCTTTTGTCGTTCATTCGGGGACGGAAGCCGCTTGCCTCAGTCCACACCCGTTGCTGATGGGTATCTTCTCATTGTAGGAACTTCACCGACAATTCCGCAATGAAAGCGACCGGTCATGGTTCCTGAGAGCAACCTGTTCCCGCGCCCGGAAATGGGAACGGGGTCCGGACCCTTCGGCTGGACCCCGTTGCATCTGGCTGCGCAATGTTTTGTGAGCAGACCCCCAATGAGGAAATTAACCCTCGGTGGCGGCGTCGGCTTCGGTGTCCTTTTGGAGGAAGTCGAGCGCGGCGGCCTCTTCGGCGGTGAGCTCGGCGGCTTCCGGAATTTCCTCAACCGGCGCGGGAGCGGGCATTTCCGTCAGCAACTGGATGTTGCGGTAATGCTCGAGACCGGTGCCAGCAGGAATCAAGCGGCCCATGATGACGTTTTCCTTGAGGCCGCGGAGATAGTCCACCTTGCCGGCAACGGCAGCTTCGGTGAGCACGCGCGTGGTCTCCTGGAAGCTGGCGGCGGAGATGAACGAGTCGGTCGAGAGCGACGCCTTGGTGATGCCCAGGAGCAGCGGACGGCCCGTAGCGGGACGGCCACCGCGCTTGATGGCTTCATCGTTTTCCTCGCGGAAGCGGAACTTGTCCACCTGCTCTTCGAGGAGGAAGTTGGTGTCGCCGACGTCCTCGACCTTGACCCAGCGCATCATCTGGCGCGAGATGGTCTCGATGTGCTTGTCGTTGATGTTCACACCCTGGAGGCGGTAAACCTCTTGAATGGCGTTGACCAGATAGGCCTGCGTGAACTTTTCGCCGAGAACGGCAAGAAGGTCGTGAAGGTTGAGCGGGCCGTCGATGAGAGCTTCACCGGCCTTGACGTGGTCGCCTTCCTGAACGTTGATGTGCACGCCGCGCGGGATGGAGTATTCCTTGGTGGTCTTTCCATCCTCGCTTTCGACGTAGATTTTGCGCATGCCCTTGGCGATTTCGCCGTAGCGAACGGCGCCGTCAATTTCGCTGATGACGGCAGGATCCTTGGGCTTGCGGGTCTCGAAGAGTTCGACGACGCGCGGGAGACCGCCGGTGATGTCCTTGGTCTTGGTGGTTTCGCGCGGAATCTTCGCAAGCACGTCGCCCGCGGAAACATCGTCGCCGTCCCGGACCATCAAGTGGGCGCGGGAAGGCATGAGGTACTTCTTGCGGACTTTGCCGGAAGAATCGCGAACAAGAATCGCGGGCTGATGCTTTTCGTCGCCGGGTGGCAGGGTCACCACGTCCTGCGAAAGGCCGGTGACCTCGTCCACCTGCTCCTCGATGGTGATGCCGGTCTTCAAGTCGTCGAATTTCACCGTACCGGCCGTCTCCGTGAGAATCGAGAAAGTGAACGGATCCCACTCGGCGAGGACTTGGCCGTGCGTGACATGTTCGCCGTCCTGAACGCGGAGGCGCGCGCCGTACACGACGTGGTAGCGCTCCTTCTCGCGGTTTTTTTCGTCAACGATGGCGATGAGGCCGGAGCGGTTCATGGCGATGAGCGTGCCGCCGCGTCCCTCGACGTTCTTGAGGTCCACGAACTTGACGATACCGTTGTTGCGAGCTTCGAGCGTGGAGCGTTCGGAGACGCGCGTGGCGGTTCCGCCGATGTGGAAGGTGCGCATGGTGAGCTGTGTGCCGGGCTCGCCGATGGACTGCGCGGCGATGACCCCGACGGCTTCGCCCAGTTCCACCATGCGGCCCGTGGCGAGGTTGCGGCCATAGCACAGCGCGCAAACTCCGCGACGCGATTCGCAAGTGAGCACGGAACGGATGCGGACGCGGTCAATGCCCGCGGCCTGGATCGCGTTGGCCAGCTCTTCGTTGATTTCCTGGTTCACGTCGACAATGACGTTGCCTTCGAAATCCTTGATCTTATCGAGGGAAACGCGGCCCACGACGCGGTCGCGGAGCGGCTCGACTTCGACGCCGGCTTCGATGATCGGCTCGACGTAAATGCCGTCGTTGGTGCCGCAGTCGATTTCGTTGATGATGACGTCCTGCGCGACGTCGACCAGGCGGCGCGTGAGGTAGCCGGAGTCGGCGGTTTTCAGCGCCGTGTCGGCGAGACCTTTACGCGCGCCGTGCGTCGAGATGAAGTATTCGAGCACCGTGAGGCCTTCGCGGAAGTTGGAAGTGATGGGCGTTTCGATGACTTCGCCGGAGGGCTTGGCCATCAAGCCACGCATACCGGAAAGCTGGCGGATCTGCTGTTTCGAACCGCGCGCGCCGGAGTCGGCCATGACGTAGACCGGGTTGATGTTGCCTTCCTTGTCCTGTCCTTCGAGGGCCTTGAACATTTCGTCGGCAACTTTTTCGGTGACGTCGCCCCAGATGGCGATGACCTTGTTGTAGCGCTCGCCGTTGGTGATGGCGCCGTCCAGGTATTGCTGCTGGACCTTGACGCCTTCTTTCTCGGCGTTGTCCACGAGCTTGTACTTGTCGCCAGGAATGAACATATCGTCGATGCCGATGGAGATGCCGGAGCGCGTGGCGTAGGTGAAGCCCAACGCCTTGAGGTGGTCGAGCAAAACCACGGTATCGGTGAGGCCAAAACGCAGGTACGCGTAATAGACAAGCTGCTGGACGCCCTTCTTTTTGAGAAGCCCGTTGACGTACGGGAATTTCTCGGGCAAGTGCGAATTGAAGATGACGCGGCCGACGGTGGTCTGGATAAACTGGCGTTCCATTTTCACCGGCTCGGTGTGCGTCACGTCCTGGTTGTCGTACGCGGTGGTGAGGTCGATGACTTCACCGCTGTAACGCAAGCGAATCGGAGTGAGCAGCTCGACTTCACCGCCTTCGAGCGCGAGGATGACGTCATCCGTCGAACCGAAGACGCGCCCTTCGCCCTTGGCGCCGGGCTTGTTCTTGGTCAGGTAGTAGATGCCCAGCACCATGTCCTGCGACGGCACGGCGAGAGGCAAGCCGTGCGCGGGAGAAAGAATATTGCGCGAGCTGAGCATCAGCACGGACGCTTCGACCTGCGATTCCGGTGAAAGCGGAATGTGCACGGCCATCTGGTCGCCGTCGAAGTCCGCGTTGAACGCAGTGCAGACGAGCGGGTGAATGCGGATGGCCTTGCCTTCGACAAGGGTTGGCTCGAATGCCTGAATGCCGAGGCGGTGCAGGGTCGGAGCGCGGTTCAGCAGAACCGGATGCTCGCGAATAACGTCTTCCAGGATGTCCCAAACGACGGATTCCTGCTGCTCCACCATTTCCTTGGCTTGCTTGATGGTGGTGCAGTGTCCCTGGGCTTCCAGCTTGTGATAGATGAAGGGCTTGAAAAGCTCAAGCGCCATCTTCTTCGGCAGACCGCATTGATTGAGCTTGAGTTCCGGACCGACCACGATGACCGAGCGGCCGGAGTAGTCCACGCGCTTGCCGAGCAGGTTCTGGCGGAAACGGCCCTGCTTGCCCTTGAGCGTGTCGGACAGCGATTTGAGCGGGCGGTTGTTGGTGCCGCGCAGCACGCGGCCGCGCCGGCCGTTGTCAAACAGCGCATCAACGGCTTCCTGGAGCATGCGCTTTTCGTTGCGCACGATGACGTCGGGGGCATGAAGTTCCATGAGCTTCTTCAAACGGTTGTTGCGGTTGATGACGCGGCGATAGAGATCGTTGAGATCGGAAGTGGCGAAGCGTCCGCCGTCCAGAGGCACCAGCGGGCGCAGTTCCGGCGGAAGGACGGGAATCACGTCAAGAATCATCCACTCCGGTTTATTGCCGCTCTTGCGGAAGGCTTCGAGCACCTTCAGACGCTTGGCGTACTTGATGCGCTTTTGCAAGGAAGGATCGGCCTTCATCTTGTCGCGAAGTTCGTCGGCGAGCTTGTCCACTTCGACGCGGCGCAGCAGTTCCTTAATGGCTTCCGCGCCCATCTTGGCGGTGAACTGGCCGGGATATTCCTTCTGGAGTTCGCGATACTTTTCTTCGGGCAGAACTTCGCGTTCGCGAAGAACGGCGACCTCACCGGTGTCCACGACGACAAACGCCTCGAAATACAGAATGCGCTCAAGGTCGCGCATGGAAATATCCAGCAAATAGCCGATGCGGCTGGGCAAGCCTTTGAAGAACCACACGTGCGAGCAGGGGGAAGCCAGCTCGATGTGGCCGAGGCGTTCGCGGCGGACCTTGCTGAGCGTCACTTCGACGCCGCACTTGTCGCAGATGACGCCGCGGTGCTTCATGCGCTTGTACTTGCCGCACAGACACTCCCAGTCGGTGACAGGTCCAAAAATCTTCGCGCAAAACAGGCCGTCCCGCTCGGGCTTGAACGTACGGTAGTTGATGGTCTCAGGTTTGGTGACTTCGCCGTGGGACCACGAGCGAATTTTTTCCGGACTTGCCAGGCTGATGCGGATGGAATCGAAATCAGCAATCAGGCTGGCGCGATCATACGGGCTGCTACGATACAAGGTTGTTTCCTCCCTCCCCGGCTTTCGCCGGGGCTGCGGTCGAATGTTTTTGGAACATCCGACCGGCTGAGAACCGGACTACGGAAAACTACAAATTCAAACTTGCTTGCCAAGGGGACGCGCTCCAGGCGCGCCCCGACAGGGCAACTAATCCGCGGCTTTTTCCACCGGCGGCTTCTGACGCTTCATCAACTCGACGTCGAGGCAGAGCGACTGCAGCTCGCGGACGAGGACGTTGAACGATTCCGGCACGCCCGGCTCGATGCCCGGCTCGCCCTTGACGATGGCCTCGTAAATCTTGGCGCGGCCATAAACGTCGTCGGACTTTGCCGTGAGCAGCTCCTGGAGGATGTGCGCGGCACCGTAGGCTTCGAGGGCCCACACTTCCATTTCGCCGAAGCGCTGGCCGCCGAACTGCGCCTTGCCGCCAAGCGGCTGCTGGGTGATCAGCGAGTACGGGCCGATGGAACGAGCGTGAATCTTGTCGTCCACCAGGTGCGAAAGCTTGAGCATGTAGATGTAGCCGACCGTAACCGGCTGGTCGAACTGGTCGCCGGTCATGCCGTCATAGAGCATGATTTTCCCGTTGTGCGGCAGGCCGGCCACTTCGAGCAGGTGGCGGATTTCCGGTTCGCGCGCGCCGTCAAACACCGGCGTGGCGAAGGGAATGCCGTCTTTAAAGCCCTCGGCGTATTCGATCAGATCGTCGTCCTCGAGCTTCGCGAGCGACCTCCAGATCGCGGTCTCGCCGAAGACTTCCTTGAACCAGCGGCGCAAGGCTTCGGCGCGGACTTCCTTGCTGAAGAGGCGCTTCAGGCTGATGCCCAGCTCCCTGGCGGCCCAACCGAGGTGCGTCTCGAGAATCTGGCCGACGTTCATACGCGAAGGAACCCCGAGCGGGTTGAGGACGATTTCCACCGGACTGCCGTCGGGCAGGTAGGGCATATCTTCCTGTGGGACGATGCGCGCGATGACGCCCTTGTTGCCGTGACGGCCGGCCATCTTGTCGCCGATGGAGAGCTTGCGCTTCATGGCGATGTAGACCTTGACCAGCTTGATCACGCCCGGAGGCAGTTCGTCGCCCTTTTTGAGCTTTTCCTTGCGCTCTTCGGTGATTTTGCGGAGCACATCAATCTGGCGCGAAGTCATCTCCTCGATTTCCTCGATCTTCTCGATGAGGAGAGGATCTTTTTCGTTGAGCTTCAGGCGCTTGAGGTTGCGCGTGGAGATTTTTTCAATCAGCTCGCGCGTCAACTCGGTGCTCTTGGTCAACAGGCGCTTGTTGGTCTTTTCGTCGTGCAAGTCGGCTTGCAGAATTTTGCCGCCGAGCAGGTCGCCAAGGCGCTTGAGGCGCTCATCGGTGAGGATGCGGATTTCATCCGCCAAGTTCTTCTCGAGTTTGAAAACCTGCGTGGCTTCGATGGCCTTGTGGCGCTCGTCTTTTTCTCCGCCCTTGCGGGTGAAGATCTTGACGTCCACGATGGTGCCTTCGATGCCCGGCGGGCAATAAAGGGAAGCGTCGCGCACATCCCCGGCCTTTTCGCCGAAGATGGCGCGAAGCAGCTTTTCTTCCGGAGTGAGCGTGGTCTCGCCCTTGGGCGTGACCTTGCCAACGAGAATGTCGCCCGGCTTGATGACCGCGCCGATGCGGATGACGCCGCTTTCATCGAGGTTACGCAGGAACGATTCACCGATGTTGGGAATGTCGCGCGTGACTTCTTCGGGACCGAGCTTGGTGTCGCGCGCCTCGATCTCATACTCTTCGATATGAATCGAAGTGTAATAGTCGTCCTTCACCAGCTTTTCGCTAACGAGGATTGCGTCTTCGAAGTTGTACCCGCGCCATGGCAAGAAGGCCACCAGGACGTTGCGGCCGAGAGCCAGTTCGCCGCGCTCGGTGCAAGGACCGTCTGCGAGGACCTGCCCTTTCTTCACGCGGTCTCCGACGCGAACGAGAGGCTTTTGGTTGATGCACGTGTTCTGGTTCGAGCGCTTGAATTTGATGAGCTGATAAATGTCCGCGCCCACTTCGCGGCTGAGCACGCCGGAGTGGTCGGACTCGACGCGCACGATGATGCGCTCAGAGTCGACTTGGTCAACGATCCCTTCGCGGCGGCAGAGCACGACGGCGCCGGAATCGCGAGCGGTGACGCGCTCCATGCCGGTGCCCACAAGGGGCGCCTCTCCCTTGATCAGGGGAACGGCTTGGCGCTGCATGTTGGAACCCATGAGCGCGCGGTTGGCGTCGTCGTTCTCGAGGAACGGAATCAAGCTGGCGGCCACGGAGACAAGCTGCTTGGGCGAAACATCGACGTAGTCCACTTCTTCGCGCTGCTTCAGGACGAAGTTGCCGGCCTGGCGGCAGTTGACGAGTTCGGTGGTGATGCGCTGCTTTTCATCGAGCGCCACGTTGGCCTGAGCGATGACGTATTTGTCTTCTTCCCAAGCGGAAAGATAGAAGCAGTACGGCTCATAGACGACCTTGCGGCGCTTTAGTTCTTCGTTGAGCTCTTCGACTTTGTCGCGCTCGACGATTTCACCGGCTTTGAATTCGCTGTCGCCGGCGTTGACGATTTGCACGTAGTCGATGATGCGGCCGCCCTTGACCTTGCGGTAGGGCGATTCGATGAAGCCGTAGTCATTGATGCGCGCGAAACAGCTCAGCGAGCTGATGAGACCGATGTTCGGGCCTTCCGGCGTTTCGATGGGGCAGATCCGGCCGTAGTGGGTCGGGTGCACGTCGCGGACTTCGAATCCGGCGCGCTCGCGCGAGAGACCTCCGGGGCCGAGGGCCGAGAGACGGCGCTTGTGCGTGATTTCGCTGAGCGGGTTGGTCTGGTCCATGAACTGGCTGAGCTGCGAGGAGCCGAAGAATTCCCGAATCGCGGCCATTACCGGCTTGGCGTTCACCAGGTCGTGCGGCATGGCCGTGGACATTTCCTGGTACACACTCATCTTTTCCTTGATGGCGCGTTCCATGCGCACCAGGCCGATGCGGAACTGGTTTTCGAGCAGTTCGCCAACCGCGCGGACGCGGCGGTTGCCGAGGTGGTCGATGTCGTCGACGAGACCGATGTTCTTGCGCAGCTTGAAGAGATACTTGATAGCCGCGACAAAATCCGGCGTGTCCAGCGTGCGATTGTCGAGCGGCGTGTCCAGCCCCATCTTGATGTTGAATTTCAGGCGGCCGACGCGGCTGAAATCGTATTTGCGCGGATCGAAAAACATGCCGCGGAAAAGGTTCGTGGCGGTTTCGAGCGTCGGAGGATCGCCGGGACGCAGCTTGCGGTAAATTTCGATGAGTGCTTCCTTCGAAGAGCGGATGGCGTCCTTGTCCAGAGTGCGCGAGAGCACCAGGCCAATGTCGTCGCGTTCAGCGAAGAAAATGTCAACTTCGGTGATGCCAGCTTCGGCAAAGGCTTGCCAGAGGTCGGCCGTGAGCGGCTTGTTGGCTTCGAGCATGATTTCGCCGGTCTGGCGATTGACAACATCGGCCACACTGTACGCGCCTTCGAGGTCTTGCAGTGACGCGCGGACCTGGGAAATCTTCGCCTTGATGAGTTCCTTGAACAGCGTCTCGGTGATGCGCTTGTGCGCCCCGACAATCACTTCTTCGGATTTCGGGTTGCGGATTTCGTGGGTCATTTTACGATCCACGATGCCGGGCGACACGTTCCAGAAAAGCTCCTTGTCTCGCAGCGAAATGCGCTCCACCTGATAGAAGGTGCGAAGAATGTCTTCGTTGGACTTCATTCCCAACGCGCGCAGGAAAATGGAACCGAGGAATTTGCGCTTGCGGTCGATGCGCACGTACAGAATGTTTTTGGTGTCGTACTCGAATTCGACCCACGATCCGCGGTAGGGAATGATTTTTCCGAGGAAGTAGGTGCGATTGTTGGCGCTCTCAAAAAAGACGCCCGGCGAGCGGTGCAACTGCGAAACGATGACGCGTTCGGTGCCATTGATGATGAACGTGCCGTTCTCGGTCATCAACGGAATGTCGCCGTAAAAAACTTCCTGCTCCTTGATGTCGCGAATGGTCTTCGCGCCGGAGTCGGGATCCTTGTCGTAAATGGTGAGGCGAATGGTGACGCGCAGAGGCGCGGAGTAAGTCATGCCGCGCTCCTGGCATTCGTTGACGTCGTACTTCAACTGCATGGCCACGGGGTCGCCGCACTTGTTGCAGAATGTCGGCGTGTTTTTGTTGAACGTGCCGCACTTGTGGCAGATGACGTCGCCGGTCTGATACGGATTCGTGACGACCGACGCACCGCAATTGCGACAGGTGGCGCGCAAGTGATGCAGGCCCTTCAGGTTGCCGCACTTGCACTCCCAGTTGCCGATCGAGTAGTCCACGAACTCCAGCTGCGACATTTCGCGGAAGTCCTTGATCGGAAACACCGACGTGAACACCGACTGAAGGCCGCCGTCCTCGCGCTCGCTTGGCAGCAGATCCATCTGCAGGAAGCGCTGATAGGACTTCATCTGGACTTCAATCAGGTTGGGAATCTGGATCGAGCCCTGGATTTTCGCGAAATCCAGGCGCTGA
>DATFSR010000041.1:0-16847 GCA_035262505.1 Candidatus Acidiferrum sp.
TCGATGTCGGCTCATCGCATCCTGGGGCTGTAGAAGGTCCCAAGGGTTAGGCTGTTCGCCTATTAAAGCGGTACGTGAGCTGGGTTCAGAACGTCGCGAGACAGTTCGGTCCCTATCTGGTGTGGGCGCAGGAAACTTGAGAGGAGTTGTCCCTAGTACGAGAGGACCGGGATGAACAGACCCCTTGTGTACGAGCTGTCCCGCCAGGGGCACCGCTCGGTAGCGAAGTCTGGTAGAGATAATTGCTGAATGCATCTAAGCAAGAAGCTCGCCTCAAGATAAGGTTTCCCAAGGGATTAATCCCTATGAAGAGCAGTCGAAGACTACGACTTTGATAGGCGGGAGGTGTAAGCACAGTAATGTGTTGAGCTGACCCGTACTAATCGCCCGTTCGGCTTAATCATAAAACTTTCTCAAACCGTCTTTGAGAGAGAACAGAAGCAAGCCTTGCTTCTGCAGTTTGCTCGATTCGAGTCGAGCTTGTAATGCCAGCCAATCTGTTGCCGGCGGCGCCGTTGTTTGTAAGCGGCGCTGCGCAATTTTGCGAGAAACGATTTTCGAAGCTTCTCTCTGGTCTTGGTCTCACTTACGACCAAGAACTTGCAATGGAGAACTTCATCAAGTTTCCGGTGGTTATACCACGAGGGTCACACCCGTTCCCATCCCGAACACGGAAGTTAAGCCTCGTTGGGCCGATGATACTGCGCGGGTAACTGCGTGGGAACGTAGGTCGCTGCCGGGATTAAATTAAAGAAGGCCGGTCTGAGACACCTCAGATCGGCCTTTTTGATTTGGCGCTGGCTAAGGTGCGGCTGCCTTCCGTTTTTCGGGGTTCCGAACCAAGTTAAGACCAGTACCCCAAAGCATTTTGCCTTGCTCGGGGGGTAGAGCCGGGGCTAACGAAAAAGAGAGCCCTTTAAAAAGTACTATTGACCTCGGCGGCCGACGGTACTAACTTGGAATCTCCCCTTTCGGCCCGGCTTTATATCCCACGGTGAGGTCCCCATGAGCACGAACATCCTCTCCAGCACCGCCGCCAGCGCCCTCAAAGAGCGATGGGAAAGATTGCGAAGCCACAAGCGGATCATTTCGCGCGTCAAACTGCTGGTCGAGTGGGACCATGGCGAAGCGAAAGAGACCGCTAATGCCGTCACCGTAGACGTAAGCCACTCCGGCTGCATGGCGGTTGTCGGGGCGGACCTGCCATTGCACCGACGTGTGCGGCTAATTCATCCGGAAACTGGCCGCAAAGCGGAAGCGGAAGTGGTGTGGCGCAGCCACGAAGCCTGGGATGCGGGATTCGAATTGTTGAAGCCGGACGCAACCTTCTGGAATTTGAAGTAGTTGGAATTCTAAACAAAAAGCAGCCTTTTTCCTGTTTTCCGCTCCAACGCTGGAAGCTACTTCGGCCACTTTTCCTTGGGCAGACTCCGCTGAATGGTCTGTAAGTTTTGGAAACCGTCTTTGATGACGGTCTCCTTGACGTTGTCCTTCGTCACCACCACCGGAGTCAGAAGGATCGCGGGAATCGCCCTGTTCTCGACGGTGAAAGAAACCGCCGATTTTACCAGCTCCCCATTGGCCAAGGCCACTGCAGCCTCAGCGGCCACCTTTGCCTGCGACCCGAGAGGCTTGTAAACGGTCATGGTTTGCGTGCCGTCCAGGATGCGGATGATCGCGGCGAGGTCGGCGTCCTGCCCGGAAACGAGAGCTTTGCCCGCGAGATGATGCTCCGCGAGCGCCTGGACCGCGCCCCCAGCGGTGCCATCATTCGAAGCGACAACCGCAGTGATTTCGCCTTTGGCGGATTCGATGGCTTCGGTCATGTGCGTATACGCTTCAGTAGGATTCCAGTCCTTTGACCAGGTATCAGAAACAACCTTGATATCGCCGCGATCCACAAATGGCTTCAGTACTTTCCACTGTGCTTCTCGCAGGATTTTTGCATTGCTGTCCGCCGGGGAGCCGCCGATCAAGACATAGTTTCCCTTTGGAGCAATCTGTGTCAAGGACTCGGCCTGCAGGAAGCCGATGGCTGAAGCATCGACGCCGATAAAAAAACTGCCATGGGGATCTCGCACCAGGCGTTCATAGCAGAGCAGCGGTATCTGTTTGGCCTTGGCCGCTGCCACGATGCGCATGGCCTTTTCGGCGTCGTGGGGCACAAGCACAAGCGATTTCACTCCCGCGCCTAAAAGCTTCTGAGCTTGCTGAAGCTGTAGGTCGTCGTCGCCCTCCGCGGTTTCGATCAAAACATCGGCTCCGAGTTCGCCGGCGCGTTTTTGGAATTTGTCGAGATCGGTCTGCCAGCGCTCGACCTTCAGGGAATCCATGAGAAAGCCGATTTTCAGGCTATGGGAAGAAGCGGGTTTGTCCTGAGCCAGCAGAGAGGAAACGCCCAAGAGCAGAAGCGCCGCTCCGGAAACAGACCCCAAAAGGCGTAGAGGTAATTCCCTATGAACCGGTCGCACTTGAGACACCTCCAGAGTGATTACTGGAAAACTAACATTATTCACGGAGTGTTAACAATGCCGGTCGTACCGGAATGCTACTTATGCCTAACGTGGCGCAAGTCGCTAAAACCAAAGGCTTTAGCATTATCGGAGACCTTCTGGACAATGGAAAACGGAGAACGGTGCGTTCGGCTGGGACGGGATCTTCAAGGATTTCCGGCCAGGCGGCGATCAAGAGGTGGGGAAAGACGCTCGCTGATTCGGGCCACCCACAGAGCCGCCAGAACGCCGGTGAAAACGTCCATGGTGTAATGGGCGCGCAGCACGAGAACCGCGGCGATTTCAAACAGGACCAACAAAAAGGCGCTGACCGTGAGCCACTTTTTGTGCAAGCGGGAAAGCTCGATCGCGCCGAAAACAGCGATGGCGGTGTGACCGGAAAAGAAAAAGTCGGTGGCCACCTGGTAAGTCACCAAGAGGGAAGGAACTCCTGGGTAGCGCCAGACCATTCCAGCCGGCACCGGCAAAGAGCAGAGAGCTTGCAGAAACTGCCGCAAGAGCATGAGCAAAACCAGGCCGAGAAATGGCCGAACGCTCCCGCCGAAGAGCCAACTGCCTAGTAGAAACAAGCCCAGAGCGTCAATGAAGGCGGAGCTGACAATCAGTAAGACATTGGCAGCTGCGGTGTTTTGAACAAAATAGGAATTCAAGCGTGCTGTGAGGTTGTGCAGAGCATCGCCAATACCGCCGCCTGGGGGAGGAGTGCGCGTGCCCAGCAAAGATTGCGTCCAGAACCAGATCGCGAGAACAATTCCGGTTACCACGAGGCGGAGCAGCAACGTGCGCCAACGCGCAGAAGTTTCGCCGGATTTCATGCGACGAGCTTCGCTGTGGGTATCATCTGCGAGTTAATGCGAAACCGTGCGACGGGTCATTTCCAAGGCCAACTCGCGCGCTTTTCGCAGGTCGAGTTTTCCAGTCCCCAGATACGGCAGCTTCCCGATGCGCAAGAACTGATCGGGGCGCGGGCGCCAGAGAGCGGGCAAGTCGCTTTTGGCCAGTTTTTCCAGGCACTCCTCGAGCGGCTCATCATTCAAGGTGTGAAGCACGACGATGCGTTCGCCCTTCTTTTCGTCCGGTACGGCGGTAACCACGAAAGTTTGTTCCGTTGCCCCGGCGAGTTCCTGCAGCAAATCCTCCACCTTGATGTGGGGAACCATCTCGCCTCCGATTTTGCTGAAGCGGCTGAGGCGATCGGTGATGCGCAAAAAGCCCTCTTCGTCCATGCGCGCGATGTCGCCGGTGTTATACCAGCCGTCGCGAAGAACGTCGGCGGTTTTTTCCGGCTTGTTGAGATAACCCCGCATGACATTCGGACCGCGGACCAACAACAGGCCCGGTTCATTTGGAGCGACGGGTTCTAGAGTATCTGGATCCACGATCTTTACGGCGATTCCCGGCAGGGGATGACCGATGCTGCCGCGCTTCGCCCCAACTTGCCTGAAAGAGGCGGCGCGAAAATCCGTGGTGTTGACGGTGACCGCGGGTGAACACTCGGTGCAGCCATAGCCTTCGTGGGGGCGGATGCCGAAGTGGTCTTCGAAAGCTTGGGAAATGCGGTCCGGCAGCTTCTCCGCGCCGGCCATCACGAATCGCAGGCTGCCGAAGTCCTCCGGCGCGCAACGGCGCGTGTAGGCATTCAGGAATGTGGGGGTGGCCAGCAACATGGTTACGGAGTATTTGCTGACGAGCGCGCCGATCGCGCGCGAATCGAGTGGATTCGGATGAAACACGACGCCGATGCCGGTGGCCGCAGGGAGGCACAGCGTGCCGGTAAAGCCGAAAGAATGGAAAAACGGGAGAATGCCCAGGATGCGGTCGTTGGCGTGCAGCATGAAAACCTGATTGAGCTGCTCAACGTTCGAAGCAATGTTGTAGTGGGTGAGGACGACGCCTTTGGGATCGCCCGTGGAGCCGCTGGAAAATATAATCGTGGCGATATCGTCAAGGGTAGCGCGCCGCTCGCTGCCCGCAAATTTTGCCAGCCACCGCGCTGGCAAGAAGCAAGCCGCCATCGTGGCTGCCAGTTTTTCCCCGAAGCCCGGGTCCTTGGCTAGGTCCTCAATGAACAGCACCTCGCCCGGAGGCTGCACTTTCACTTTTTCAAGGAATACGCGCGCCGTAATAACGGTCTTCAAGTTGCATTGTGCCGCGCAAGAGGCCAGTGTGTCGTTCGAAACGGTGTAGTTCAGGTTCACGGGCACTTTGCCCATCAGCATGGCCGCGAAGTTCGCTAGCGCACCCGGCACCGACGGCGGCAGCAGCACGCCGACCATGTCCTGTTCCTGCCAATGGTTGCGCAGGCGCCTGGCCAGAACCAAAGCGCCCACCAGTGCAGAGAAATAATTCAGTTTCGGTTTTTGCCCATCGGCCATGGCGAATCGGAAAGGGTGTCTTCGTGCGGTGTAGGCAAACGATTCCGGCAGGATGTGCATGCGCTTCTTGCGGCGTTCGAAGGCTTCCGCGCCGAGGTCTTGCACGACGCGCCGCGCTTCCGGCGAAGTGGAGGTCGAGGGCATCGGCTTCCCAAACGTCACGCGCACCGGGTAGGGAATCCGTCGAGGAAACTTCCACAGGAAGCGCCCGCCCGCGAAACTGAAAATCGAGCCCCATACACCATCCAGGTTCACCGGGATGATGGGCACATCTACGCCCTTGATGATGCGCTCCATGCCGCGACGAAACGGCATCATTTGCCCGATGCGCGTCATTTGTCCTTCCGGGAAAATACACACGACTTCGCCGTTCTTCAGCGCCTCGGTGGCCTGACGCAAGGAATGAATCATTTCGCGCGGACCTTGATCCGACGCGATCGGTATCACGCCAAGGATTTTCGCGAAAGGCTTGACCAGCGGATGCTCATAGGAGCCGCGGAACATTAAGAAGCGTATGGGCCGGTCAAGCGAAGCAATCAAGAACGCGGCGTCGGCCATAGAAACGTGATTCGGTGTTAGCAACGCGCCACCGCGCGGGGGCACATTCTCGCGGCCAACCACATCGAGGCGGTACAGCGTATGCGTCGCGGTCCACAACAGCAACCGCAACAAAGAATCCGGCAGCAGCCACAGAACATAGGCGGTAGCCGCGACCGACATCACGGCCGTCCAGACGAAGAAAGAAGCCAGGCTCATATGCAAATAATGCGTAAAGCCCGAATAGATGGCCGAAGCGCCAATCACGCCTACGAAGGACAACCAATTGGCGAAAGCGATGACGCTTCCCTTGCTGGCTTCCTCAGGCCGGTGCTGGATAAGAGCGTTGATGGGAACGACAAAAAATCCGCCGGCAAAACCAAGAGCTGCAAGGAGAATCAGAACCTGCGCGAAAGTCAATCCATGCAGAGAAACAGCGAGAGCGAACACGGACATGCCAATGGCGCCAAGAGGAATGAGGCCGTACTCGATTTTTCCCGCCGACAACGAGCCGGCAGCGTAGCTGCCTACGCCAATGCCGATGGCCAGCGCGGCCTGGAGATAGCCGCCATGGGTTTCGTCAAGGTGCAGGACTTCTCTTCCATAAAAGACAATCACAAACTGAAGCAAGGCTCCAAGAAACCAGAAATAGGTGTTGCCCACGATGGCCAAGTGCAATACGCGGTCAGGGCGCACGAGCTGATGCTGTTTTTGCAGGTCGCCGAAAAGATTGAATCGAAATTTCTTCGCCTCGTCCGCCGCCGGCACTTTGGAAATCGTGAAACTTGTCGCCAAACCCAACAGCGAACAAAGGCCAAAAATCACGGCGGCCCCCACCTCACGGCCGTGAAATCTCTGCGCCAGCAAAGGGCCGATCACCGCTCCAGAAATAATCGCCAGAAAGGTCATCAACTCGAGGATGCCGTTGCCCCAGGACAACAATTGCGGAGGAAGCAATTCCGGCAACAGGCCGTACTTCGCCGGACCGAAGAACGCCGCCTGCGTGCTTGCCAGGAAAATGACGCCATAGGCCATACGCGTGTCGCCTTTCGAAAAGGCGTAGACCGCGAAAAGCATGGCGAAGATCTCGAAAATTTTGGTGGCAATGGTGACCGTGCGTTTGCTGAAACGATCGGCCAGGTACCCGCCGGCCATCGAAAACACCAGGAAGGGAAGTGCAAAGAGAATTCCGATGAAGAAAACGAGCTTGTCGGTTTCCGAGGGGCTGGGATTCGTCCCCAGGATCATGAAAATCACGAAAAACTTCAGGCCGTTGTCGTTGAACGCGCCCTGGAATTGCGTGACGATCAGGCTCCCAAAGCCCAGCCGCCACTTCTTTTCCGGGACGTTTAAAGAGGGAGTTTCGAGACTCGGCATCCGCGCGCACCAATCCTTTGGATGGACAGCCACACAGATAGAACTATTTTAGCAGGGCTTCTTGCAGAGGTGATAATCACTTTCCGGATTCCGTGCCGAAAAGCGATGCCAAAGCCCGGTGCCTATGGGTTTGAGATCTGGAAGGACAGACTGTTTTCGCGTTTTTCCTGCCAAGATTTGGACCAGGTTTCGTGGACCGGACTCTCCGCGTAATCGGCGGCGGCTTCCGCGCTGGTAAACTCGATGGCATAAACGCCGCTGAAGTCACGCGCCTGGTTGCGCTCGGTTTTCAGCCAAATGTTTTTGATACCAGGGATCTTTCCCGCCATTTCCTTGATGCCAGCAATGGCTTTCTCCCGATCGTAATTCGAAACGTCGTCCCGGAACTTGTACAGCACCACATGGACGACGGTTTTGGGCTGCCCGAAGCGGTTCTGGACCGCAGCGCTGCGCGCGTGTAGCGTCCCGGCAGCAACGCCAGAAATGAACAGCGTGGCCCCCAGAGCCATCTGTGCCATCCGCTTTTGGAACGGTTTCATGTTTTTCTCCCCATCTCCGCGCAAGCAAGGCTTGGACAAGTTTATGCAAGGCTCGTGGTACCAAGCAAATCAAGGTTTATCGAAGGATTCAAACACCGCAAAGGGTTTGACGGACGAGCCATCGAGCCGTTACCCTCCCCTGGCGGCTTTTGAGGAGAGCGAATGCCAAGAGCGATTCGGTGGATGCTGGTGGTCAGCTGGATTTGGGTTCTGGTTTCGTTGGCCAAGGCGCAGGGCTTGGATCCGACCAACCAGCTCGCGCGCGATATTCTTAAGCAGCTCATCGAAATTAACACTACGGACTCGGTCGGCAACGTCACCACGGCGGCGGAAGCCATGGCCCAGCGGCTCCGCGCCGCAGGTTTCTCGGAAAATGACCTGCATGTCGCCGGGCCGAACGACCGCAAAAAGAATCTTGTGGTCCGCCTGCGAAGCACGGCAAAACGCAAACCCATTCTATTCATCGGCCATTTGGATGTTGTCGAGGCGCTTCGGTCTGACTGGTCCATGGATCCGTTCGAATTCATTGAGAAAGACGGCTTTTTCTATGGGCGTGGCACCGAAGACATGAAGGAAGGCGACGCCATCCTGGTTACGAGTTTCATCCGCCTGAAAAAGGAAAACTTCTCGCCGGATCGTGACTTGATCCTGGCGCTGACGGCCGATGAAGAAGGTGGCTCGGCAAACGGCGTCGACTGGCTGCTGAAGCAGCACCGCGACTGGATTGACGCCGAATACTGCATCAACCTGGATGGCGGGGAATTTGAAAAGGAAAACGGCAAACGGATACTCGCGGCGATCCAGGCAAGCGAAAAAGTTTACGTCGATTTTCAGTTCGAATCGTTGAATCCCGGAGGGCACAGTTCCGTTCCCACGCCCGATAACGCTATCTATCATCTTTCCGGCGCACTCGCGCGGTTGCAATCCTTCTCGTTTCCAGTGGACCTCAACGAAATCACCAGCAACTATTTCGAACGCATGGGCGCTCTGACTTCGGGGCAGGAGTCTACGGATATGAAAGCCGTAGCGAAAGAGCCTCCGGATTCCGCCGCGGTCCGCCGTCTGTCCGAAAATGCCTATTACAATTCGTTGCTACACACCACTTGCGTCGCCACGATGCTTTCCGGCGGCCACGCGCCCAACGCGCTTCCGCAAACGGCGCGGGCCAACGTCAATTGTCGAATTTTTCCGGGGGAGGATCCGCAGGAGATTCTTAAAACGCTCCAGCGCGTAACCAATGACCCGAAAGTGAAGATCAGCATCGTCGCACAAGCTGATCCTGAGGGGAAAGTTGTGCCCGTGGTCCCTGTACCGCCTTCGCCGCTGCTTCCCGAAGTGACCAAGGCCATGGGGAAGACTTTGAGCAAGATGTGGCCGGGGATTCCCCTGGTGGCGACCATGTCCACGGGGGCCACTGACGGCAAGTACACCCGCATCGCTGGCATCCCCACCTACGGAATTTCGTGCATGTTCTTCGATAAGAATGACGACCGCTCTCATGGGAAGGACGAGCGCGTCGGCGTTCAGGATTTCTACGATGGCGTGGCTTTCAACTACAAGCTAATCCGCGAGCTTTCATCGCCCCAATAAGCACTCGCATTTCTTAAGGAGTCCGCGAAAAATGAAACGGCCCGGAGAGATTCTCCGGGCCGCAACCTTTTTTAATTTCGATTTTCTGTCTTCCGTTACTGCGGCTTGCCGGGCTGTGGATCGCTCGGCTTCACGTCAGGCTGTCCTGCGGTGCTGGCGGCAATGGGTTTTGCCGGTTCCGTGATGAAGCGCATCAAGTAGGGCATGAATGGCGTGACTTCGAACGGCATCTTCTCGCGTTCTGCCACCGTCCCAATGGGCTTGCTCTTGATGAGCTCCAGCTTGTCGTTCCAGGGATCTAGCTTGACCCGCCCGCCGATCGGAAGCGCCACAATCATTTGTGAAGCTTGCTTTTGGTCCGAGGCTGCGGCACTCGCGCCCAGATCCGTGATTACCGGGACACGATTTCCCAGGTGCCCGCTAATCAAGTTCGGGATTTCCTTCTGCCGTTCCTGTAACGCCTTGAAAAACAACGCCGCGCTCGCCATTTGCCAACTCTTTGCCACATCGGGGTTCTTAAGCGCAGTCGCCAGCAACTCGGAAGCCTTCTTGTTGGCCGCGTCCTCTTCCGCTGCCGTGCGGGCGAATCCGAAGTGACGGAACGTTTCCTTATCGTCCACAAGCAAGTTGTCAAAGAATCCGTAAGCAGGATCCATGCGATGGCCAAGAACCACATGGCCCAGTTCGTGGGCCAGCATCGCCGCGAGGCTGGCTTCGTCGGGAAGCACATCAATCAGGCCGCGGCTGAGCACGATGGTGTGGCCAATCGTAAACGACTCCAAAGTAGAAGTCGTCAAAACCCGACAGCGCACTTCGGGGTCCAAGTCCAGGTTGTTCGTGACTTCAAGATTGTTGACGACCGTATCCAGCACCTTGTCCACTTCGCCTTTTGGCGCGATCAAGCCGATCCGTTCGAAGCGGTCGATGACGTTGTCTTCGGCCTGGCGGTCCCAGGAACGCTGCGCTTGAATGGGGGTGAGGTCGTTAGCCGTTTTGGTGTCGTCTTGCACCGGGGTCTCGACAAGGATCTTGCTCAACTCCTGCTCCTGGCTGGCGTGGCCGAGGTTGTAACCCCAAAGCCGGGTTTGGGCTCTGAAGTCGAGCTTCTTTGTGACGGCGTAGTGGACATCGCTTTCCTGGCTATACACGAAAGAAGGCAGCCACAGACCGGGCTGCACGTTGGTGCGCCAGCTGTCAAAATGGAAGTACCAGCTGGAGTGCCCGCTGCCACCATATCCGCCGTTGAAACGCACGATGTTGTAATCCTGATCCTCAACCCAGATGCGGCCCAGGAAGCGCCCCTTCCCGGACTTTTCGACCGGCGTAACGTCGAACACCAGGCAGCGCACCTCACCGAGAAACTCGCGGCGCACATAATCGAACTTGTAGTGCTGCTTGTCGAAGCCGTTGGTATCAAGGAAGATCATCTGCAGGAAGCCGCCAGGCACAAATTCCGCCGAGAAGGAAAAGAAGTTGCCAAGGGCGCCGAAGAGCTTCTTGCCTTTGCTATTCGTGTCCGTCAAGGAAACCAGCGCCACACCCTTCGAAAAGTCGGCGCGGCCAAGAAAATATTTGTCGCCGGCAGGAACGGTTCCGAGGTCCTTGTCCGGCCGCTGGTTCTGGATGTAGGTTTCGACCAGCGGCGAATATTGGCGGATTTGCTGGATCGACCGGTTTTCATTGGTAATGACGCGATCAATCACATCCGACATCGTCCGCGCCGGAATCTGATCGTCAGGCCTTGGCGTCGCAGCGGCGATTGCTCCCAACCCGCCTAGGACCACCCCGAAAACAACTGCTGCCACTCTACGCATCTTCTTTCTCCTCAGTAAGCCAAGCGGAATTCAATTCGCACGCGCGCCGGAAAATCCACTGGTTGGCCATCGCGCTTTGCCGGCTTGAACTTGATTTGTTGCGCCGCACGCATGGCGGCCTCATCGAGCCCGTGACCCAAACCGCTAATAACCCGGTTCACCTGAACAGTCCCGTTTGCCAGGAATACCATCTCGATGACGACGTCACCTTCAATCTTCAAGCTACGCCCCTCCGCGGTGTACTGCGGGTGAGGTTTTTCGGTAATGTCCACCGAGGTCGTGGGGCTTTCGCTGGCCGCCGCTCTTTTCTTCGGAGCTTCCGTTGCGACCGTTTCGTCGGCAAAGCCGCCGGCTTGCACCGTGCCGGTCTTTTTGCTGGGCGGAGGATTTGCGGTTCCGTTTCCGAAGCCCGTGCTCGCCACCGTTCCGCGAATTCCTTTGGCGCCTCCCGTACCGTTGCCGTAGCCGTCTCCACCGGGGAGAGCTGGTGAGCCGAGGCGATTGACATTGGTGGCGTGATTCGGGTCGCCCTTGCCGGGAATCCCGTTCGGATCTCCGAACCCGCCTGTTTGCACCTTGTTGAGGGGGGCTACGACGGTCGCCGGCGCGGCGCTGCCAGTCGACATCATTCCAACTTTAACGTCGTCCTTTGGACGCTTGGGCTGTTTGGTGTCTATGTTCATCGCCTTCGGTTGATCAAACTGCGGATTCAAGTCCACCGGCTTCACTTCAACCTTCTTAACCTCAGGCTGTATCGCCTTCGCTGTCAGGAACACGTGCTCCTGCTTGGGATTCAGTTTAGGAGGTTCCGGCGGCGGCTCGACCGCCTTCGGCTTTGGCAAAACCTTTTTGATTTCAGGGGGAGGCGGAGGAGGTGGAGCGACGGGAATCAACGTAACCGGCTGCATGAGCTCCGTGGGCCTGAGGTTGAGAGCTGTCTTCATTTGTTCGGGGAAAATCAGCGGGAGGAGCAACACGAAACCAATGACGGCGATCTGCCCGGCGGCGCTTACTCCGATGCGGTCCCAGCGCCGTTTGGGTTCAGGAAGCAACGCTAAGCGAGCGGCTACGGGCCTCGTCCCGATGGCTTTTCTCCAGGCTTGAGGATCGCCCGCACGCGCGCGGTTGGACTGCAGGCCAACGCCCATGGTCGTTCTGCGTGGTGGATCTACAATCATCGTGGTCATCCGCGTGCCGCCTCGTTAAATTCCGACCAGGGAACAGGGATTTCCAGGGGTACCTGGCGCCCCAAGTTCCGCAGGCAAATTAAGAAGTGCGCTTTTGGCAGTACCAGAGTACTTACGAGGCTGAGGGATGCCGAATAGGACTTTGGTACCAACGACGCGAAGTCGCTAATGCTGCCGTGAGCGCACTGCAGCACACCTTTTTTTCTAACCCCGGCGAGGCGGTTCCAGTTGCGGGGCCGATCGCAACGCAGCCCTTAGGATACTCCAATTTCAATCCGGTAGTTTGGGTTTTGCTCACCAAATTACGGTCCATAGGGCTATGCTCTAGGATGCAGGGGTATTCGCGGGCGTTGGTTAATATACGGGGATTACCCTAGATTTTTTGCCATGCCAAAACAGACCGCAAAGCAGAATACCGAGTCTCGTCCCGGTCTTTTACGGCTTCTTGATGATTCCGCTTCTCTTGTCGAAAAGCTTTACGCTCAGTCGCAGGCGGCCCGTTGGGGACTCTCATTGGAGAGATTCGTTCTTTCTCTCGAACACAGCGTCACCAAGCGCTTTGCCGCCGAGTCTGCTGCTCGCCAAAAAGTCGAAGATTATCTGGGCGCGCTTCATCTGGAGGATCTTGCTTTGGCCTGCGCATGTGCGGCGGGCTATGAATCCGCCTGGGAGCATTTTTTTGCGACCTATAAGCAATATCTTTATTCCGCGGCCGCCGCCATTACCAAGCGCCCGGCGAGCGATCCCTACGCCCGTGAATTTGCAGACTCGTTGTACGCCACACTTTATGGCCGTGAGACCACCCTTGGCCGCGTCTCTCTCTTTAACCATTTTCATGGACGCAGCAAGCTTTCCACCTGGCTGCGCGCCGTTCTCGCACAACGCTATATCGACGTGCTGCGGCAGGAAAAACGCTTGGAGAGTCTGGAGGATGACGAGGGTTCCGAAAAGGTTCTTCCGGCGAAACTTCATTCGAATTGGCAACCGGCCGACCCGAACCGCTCGAGGTATCTTCGCCTGTTAGCGGATGCACTGAAGCAAGCCATCTTCTCCCTGAATCAGCTCGATCGCACCCGCCTCGTGTCGTATTACCTGAAAGACTTTACGTTGGCTGAGATCGGCAAAACCATGAACGAACATGAAGCCACAGTTTCACGCAAGCTAGAGCGGGTTCGGCAGGAGTTGAAAGACAAAGTCGTCGCCATTCTCAGGTCCAGCGGCGCTCCGAACCATGGCCCTCATCGGCAGCCAGGTCGCGATGGCCAGCCCGGGCTCGATGATGCACAGATCCAGCTCTGTTTTGAATACGCCATGGAGGCCTGGCCCTTCGATTTTTCACACCTCTTGGAGGCGATTCCGCCCCGCCCCGGAGTAGCCAAATCACTTCCGTCGGATGGTTGATCGGGTGCTTGCAAGAGAAGTCCTAACTGGTCGTTCTAACGAGGAGAGATGCAGGGATGGCTGCTGAAGAAGACCGAAAATTCGACGCGGTTTTGGGCGGATTCCTGGTCAATGAACTACGCGCCCGCGCGGGGGATCTCCGTTGCCCGGAGTCTGACACCCTCGCGGCTTATCACGAGCGCTCGCTTCTTCCTGAAGAAATGAACACCTGGAAAGAACACATCGCGGGATGCGCCCGTTGCCAAGCGATTCTTGCTGATCTTGAGACCACAGATTCGATTCCGGTCCAAGGAACTGAAAAGCAAGACGCCCTTACGGGAGTTGCTCGCGCGGCCGCCGCGGTAAGCGTATCAATTCCGTCCTCAAACGAAGCACCTCCAATGGTTCCCGAAAAATCACGCGTCAAACCGATCCCCTGGCGCGTGCGCTTGCAATGGCTTGCTCCTGCAGGCGCGCTGGCCGCAGGTTTGCTTATCTGGGTTGCCTGGCATGAGAACCGGTCGCAGCTGAGTGCCCCGTCAGGAATTAAGACGGCAAGACTAGAACCGCCTGCGTCACCACCGCCACCAGCTTCACGCGATGATCGCCAATCGGTTTCCGCGGATGAATTGGCACGCGTTTCGAAGGACCAAAGTGCTATCGGCGGAGCCGTTCCGGCAAAGCCCGCGCCCGAGGCAAAGGATCTGAAAAAGTTTGAAGAGCGGGCCTCGCGAGGCCGCGTTGCTCACTCTGAGCTGCAGGTTAATAAAGACGCCAGCGCTCGCGCCGATACCGCGCGCGATTCCTCCGCGGCCGGAAATCGCGCTCAAAACCAGCCGGTTCAGAACGCCAAGGCCGGAGCCGCTGGAGCTGTCTCACAAACGGTGGAAGTGCAAACACCGACCGCGGACCTTCAATCGCAAAACCAGCAAGTGCAGCAAAACCTTCAAGCTCAAAACCAGGTGAATGGACTGAAAGCTTCCGGCCCGAATCCGTCGCGGCAAGTAGAAAGAGCAAAAAAATCCAAGCCGGAATCCCCGCCCCTCGAGTATCGCGCCGCGGCTGCCACGCCCGCTCCGGCGCCCCCGTCCGCTCCCCTTCCCTCGGCATTCAACGATACTGCGGCACTGCGAATGGCGTCGGTGATGAGCCCTATTGTAATCTCGGCGCCGGTGGCGAAAACCTCCTGGCGCGTCGGCCACCTTGGCAGGATCGAATATTCGAGCGACGGGGGCGCGTCCTGGTCTCGACAGGTCAGCAACGTGTCCGTCGACTTGACCGCTGGTTCGGCCCCTTCGGAAAAGGTCTGCTGGGTGGTCGGCCAAGCCGGAACCATTTTGCTCACCACTGACGCTGGGGCACATTGGGTCACCATCCATTCGCCGCTCGGTGAGGACTTGGGCGGCGTTCGTGCAACCGACGCTCTCCACGCCACCATCTGGAATCTGGCCAACACGAGAACCCTGGAAACCTCGGACGGTGGCATCACCTGGAAGCCCCCCGCCTCGCAATGACCGAGAGTTTCATTCGCTCGATTTTCAGTTTTTGTAGGGCGCAGCAGCTGCCCCCAGCCTAGTAACCTTTCGATGTGTTGACAGGGCATGCAAGAAATTTCTAGGCTGCCGTTCTAACCGAGAAGCCAAAATTCCGATTGAGGAGAAGGTGCATGAGAATCCCCAGGACCCAGTCCACCGCGCGATGGCTCGCCGCGCTCTCAGCGGCCGTCGTGTTTACGGTTACTGCAGTGATCGCTGATCCGGCGGCCCGCAACAATAAACTTTCAACGGTCCAAGAAAAAGAAGCCGGTCACGGCGCTGATCAATCCACTAGCCTGAATGACCAAACCGATCTCAACGTTACCGTCTACAATTCCAACATCGCCCTTGTTCGCGACGTGCGCAATCTCATGCTGCCCGGCGGCACGTTTCGTCTAAAGTTCATGGACATCGCCGCCACGGTCAATCCCGCTACCGTTCATTTCCGTTCGTTGACGGATCCCGAGAAGCTCGCGGTCATCGAGCAGAATTACGAGTACGACCTCCTCGAGCCGGCCAAGCTTCTCCACAAATACGTCGGCAAGGAAGTCACGCTGGTCCGCTCCTACATGGACAACAACACCACGAAGCATGAAGAAATCAAAGCCACGCTCCTTTCCGACAATAACGGGCCGGTCTGGAAAATCGGCAACGACATCGTCACCGGAGCATTTGCCGAGAGCTATCGCTTCCCGGAAGTGCCGGCGAATCTTTACGACCGTCCCACGCTGCTCATGTCGCTCGAAAATTCCGGCCCGCGCAAGCAGCAGATCGAGGCTTCCTACCTCGCCAACAACCTTTCCTGGAACGCCGATTACGTTCTCACCGTCGCGCGCGACGACAAAAACGCCGACCTCGACGGCTGGGTCACCGTTACCAACAACAGTGGCACAGCGTTCCATAACGCGCGTCTCCAGCTTGTTGCCGGTGAGCTGAATCGCGTCCAACCTCCCGCTGCCATGGAAACCTTTGCGCGAAACATGGCTGTGCCTGCTGCGAAGGCCGCTCCGCAGTTCCAGCAGGAAGCCTTCAGCGAATACCACCTCTACACGTTGGGCCGCAAGACTTCCGTGGAGGACAAGGAAACCAAGCAGATTAGCCTGCTTCAAGGCTCCGGCGTCCCCGTCGATAAAGTCTTTGTCGTCAACGGCCAATACTATTACTATCGCAGCCAGCAGGCGCCCGGCGCGCCGCTGAAAGATCCCGTCCTCGTCTACTACAAATTCAAAAACGAGGAAAAGAACGGCCTCGGCATTCCTCTCCCGGCCGGTAACGTGCGGGTCTACCAGAAGGACTCAAAAGGAGGCATTCTCTTTGCCGGCGAAGACCGCATCGACCACACGCCGAAGGACGAACAGGTGAGCATCCACATCGGCAACGCGTTCGACGTGGTCGCCGAACACAAGCAGACCGACTTCAAGCATGTAGACACCCATACCTGGGAATTCGAGTATGAAGTCACGCTGCGCAACCACAAAGATATCCCTGTCGTCGTGCAAGTCAACGAGCCCATCGGCGGCGATTGGGAAATGCTGTCTTCGACTTACAAATACACAAAGACCGCCGCCTTCGCGGCGCAGTTCAACGTACCCGTGGCCAAGGACGGCACCTCGGTCCTGAAGTACCGCGTCCGGGCCCGCTGGTAGGACCAGTTCTTTCCAAACGTTCACTCTTTCTCCGGCGTCTTGGCGGAGGGGCACGAAATTTCGTGCCCTTCCCGCTCCGCGCTCCCTGACCTCAAGTCCCTTTCTTTGTGCTTGTCATTCTGGGCGAAACATTTGTTTCACTTTTCCCGAAATGAATCTCGGACAAGGAAATGCCTTGACAGATTTCTCGCTCCCCCCTAGAGTTACGCGCATCAGGGACTGTAGGTCCCTTGCATCATCTGTTGCATAAGGTCCTGAGTGTGCCTGGGTGGGACAGCGGGTCTCATAAATGGCCTAGGAACGCCAACCTTGGGGTGGGAGGCTTGCATGTATCGCTCCAGCTTTGCTTTTTAT
>DATFSR010000042.1:0-13077 GCA_035262505.1 Candidatus Acidiferrum sp.
ACGTCGTCAACGACTTTGCGGCCACGGTAAGACTTGCTTAACTCGAGGGCCTGGAGCTTCAGCATACCTCGTCATTTCTCGACTCGGTGCTTCGTCAACGTCCGCGAACCATTTTCTGAGTCCACGATGATCGTATCATCCGCTAAAAAGAAGGTCAATTGACGGCCCGTGGTGGTGCCTTCGGAAGCGTCGAAAATCGTGGGATTTCCGCCGCTCATGACGAATTTTCCGTCCGCGGCGGAGTACTCACCGCGCTCCGCCGTGGCTTTGCGCGTTCCCTGCTCGACCACAACGCCGCCGGTGGCGGCGGCGCGGCTGATTTGTTGGGCGCCGGTCGGTGCATTTGTAGTCGCCGAAGATGGGGCGCCGGTTGCAAGCGGGGGATTCTTGTCGCTTCGGGCGAAATACAGGTCCATCACGGGAGCGCGAATTTCCTGTTCCGGGGATTTCGCTACGACGTTTTTTTCCAGGTGCGCGCGGTTCTCGATCTCGCTATAAGACAAGGTCTCGGCGGTAATGTGCCAGAGCTTCGGCTTCCTTGCGCCAGCCTGGCGAACGGCCAAGGGCTGCGCTGGAGACGGACCCGGGCTTTGCGAGAAGACCGCGCGAACATTCCCCAAAGCATTCAGGATTTTTGTTTCGCGCAGAATCTCAATGGAATCGGCTTCCATTACGGAATCGCCCTGCCACAAGCGGGCATGCCGCGTATAAAGCCCCCTGCCGGTTTGGGAACTTGCGCGCAACGTGTCCGAGGAAATGTTTGCAGGCACAGCTGCGAGTTGGGGGCTGTTCGCTTTCGAGGGGAAATCCGTTGAACGCACGCCGCCGTCCGCGCGTATTTCTCCAGAGCTTTGCACAAAGGTTATACGCGGAGCGCGTGTCTCAGTCGTCGCGTCCCGGACGACCGCGTTCCCGGCTAGCGTAGCCGTTTGCGCGGACCGGACCAACAGTGCGCGATCTGCCTGGCCGCTTCGGTCTCCTTCCTTCAGTTTTACATTTCCTGCCAACTCGATCTGCGACCAGCCAGTCGCTTTTAGCTGTGCGCTGCCATCTTGAGCAGTAGCCGTTTGCTGCGGCTTCCCCGGCAGCGTCCTCTCGGTCGCAACGCTGCCGGAAGCGATGAGCTGATTCGCTTTTCCGTCGGCGTCGAAATTCAACTCGAGCTTGTCTGCGGCTAGTTTTGTCTGGCCTAAGCCGCCCGGTGTTGCGGCTGCGGTTCCCGTGTTCTGCATCGCGGGATCGGTCCACTCGAGTGTGCCTCGTGCCAGGGTTTCGGCGTGCTCGGGCACGACCCTCTCGCCTTTCTGGTGTTCAGCAAACTTGATGAGAAGGGCACTGGTCTGCAGATTTCTTGACTCTCCCTTCGTCTCCATTCTGGAGCCCAACTGTACGTTCCCCTTCAGATTCATTTCTTTCGGTAAATTCACTCTCGTCCGCATTTCCATGAACGCATTGTCGGCCGTGAAGTCGTTGATGTCGTTTCCGTTTTGCTGGAAACCCTTTACGCCACCGGCGGCTTCCATTTTCGTCAGCCATCCTTCCGGCGCGAAAAGGGCAGTCAGAGTTTCTCCGCTCAAATGGGTCTTGCTATCTTTGCCTTGAGACTCCACTTCGGGGTTTTTCCCGGTGGCGCCGGCATGGGCCACAAGTTTTTCAGCATGGAAAGCTTTGTCCAGGGCCAGAGTAAGCTCACCCGCGCGCAAATCCGTAGTCTGGGTCCGCGCTTCCACGGGCCCATGCAGGTGCATTACACGGGAGTCCCGTTCGAAATCGGCGCTCCTGGCGATGACGCGAACAGGATCACGGACTACGGTTGGTGTTTTTCTGCCGGTTTGCGCGCCGTTCGGGGCGCTGAGCAAAAAGTTGACTTCATGCAACAGCCGCACCGCCCCCTCTTCGGAGCGGTACTCCACGCCAACCGCCTCACCTTGCCCATTGGGGAAAAGGAATTTCACCGGCTGGCTGGACTGCGCGACTCCGGTCGAGCGGTTAAAGGTTACGCCTCGAGTCTCAGCATGGACCTTCTGCCCGCCCGAATCGTGTTTTTTTTCCGAGCGCGCCGCATCCTCCGCGCTTTGCAGATCAAGCTGTACGTCACCGCTGCAGACGATGTTTTGCCCGTCTTTTTCGTACTCGCAGCTGTGCGTGTGAATCACATCGTGACGGTCGCCGGTCTTTCCAAATATCGTGATCTTCACGTCTTCGAGGAGGCTTGCTGCATTCTCTTTGAAGTAGGTCGATTTCGAGGCTTGCACCGTAAAGAGCTTTTGCGGCCCCACTTCCCTGGAAAACGTAAGCCCGCTTTCTTGCCGGGCGACACCTGCCGGCGCAGGCGGCGGAGCCTCTTCCTTTTCACGATGAGCCAGCCATTTCCGGCGCAAATACACACCCGCCGTCAGCATCGCCAGCAAGCAAGCCACCGCCGCCGACCAGCGCGCATATCTGGCCGCTTCACTTCTCGTCATGCTTTCAGTTAAGCAGAATTTTGGAAGGCTGTATACAAAAGCGGCCGCGTTCGGTGAGTCGCAAAGCCAGGGGCATTGGTGAGCACCATGGGGACTTATGCTTTGCTTCTTGCTTTGGACTCTGACGCAGAAACCGGCCGGTAGCTTGAGCAGCGGCAATCCGGGTAATTGCACTTGGCCGGCCCGGTTCGCTTACGTTGAAAGATTCCCGCATGGATGCTCTTGCCGTGACCGCACTTGCATGGCTTGACTAACGTCTGGGCACGCCCCATAACGCCAAGGCTCCTTTCTCTTTAATCGCGTCACCGAGCCGGGAACGGCTCAGCATTGTACTTCGACGCGCGCCTTGAGTCGCGGCAAATTTTAGGCTTAATCTACTATCGCAGTCGTAGTTTGCATGGAAACGAATCGAGCGTTCAGACGAGTGCAGCGAAGGATAATTTTATCCGGCAGATTCTGCGGTCGCCGTGTTTGGCAGGATTCCGATGTTTGCGGCCGCCACACTATCGCGGTTGGTATTTTTCACCAGGTACATCGCTTCGTCCGCGAGGTGGAGCAAGCCCTCCTTCGTACGCGAATCCACCGGATAAGAAGCAACACCAAGGCTGGGAGTCAGACGGATCCTCAAGCCCTCCTGCTCGAGCCACACGCTTTCCCGGATCAGTTTGTGCAGGCGCCGCGCGACGTTGAGCGCGTTTTCTTTGGAGGTTTGCGGCAGAAGAAGCACGAATTCGTCTCCGCCGTAGCGGAACGCAAAATCGATCAGACGGCAGTGGGCCTTCAAGGCATTCCCAATTTCCGCCAGCAACCGCGAGCCCACCAGGTGCCCATGCGTATCGTTCACTGCTTTGAAATGATCGAGGTCGATGAACACCAGCGAGAATTCGTAGTTGTAGCGTTGCGAGCGATAGATCTCCGTCTCCAGGATGAAGCTCATGTGCCGCGCATTGTATAGGGTCGTGCAATCATCCCGGATCGTGAGGTCGTGAATTTTCTTCACGTGGCGCGCGTTTTCCAGGGCGATAGCGGCAAAATCGGAAAGCGCTTCCAGCAGCTTGAGGTCGCGCGGGTCGAACCCATCGGGCCCAATGCAATTGATTAACTCGATGACGCCAAGACAGGTATCGCGGAAACGAACCGGCACGGCAACGATGGACTGTGTCTCGGTCTTGGTTTTTTCATCGATTTTGGAGAAGAAGCGAGTGTCTTTCGAGGTATCCGGCACAACCACGGTTTCTCCGTGTTGGGCTACCCAGCCGGCAATGCCCTGCCCCATTTTGATGCGCACATCTCTCAGCGCTTGCGAGGCTTTCCCTACGGCAAGTTCGAAATAGAGTTCCTGTTTTTCCTCGTCCAGCAAGAGCAGCGACCAGTTGTCCGGGCGCAGAAACTCGTCAATCTTCTCCATGATGGTACGGAGAACCTGATCGAGCTGCAGAGACGACGTAAGAGCCTTCCCCAATTCCTGGAAGACCGCTACTTCCCCCTTTTCGCGATCCGACGACGCGGCAACGTTGCGCCGCCGCTCTACAGCCGGAAACTGTTTTACTTCTTCCACGCCTCGCTAAGCCCGCCCTTTATGGTTTTCAAAACGTTCGTCGTATTCGCTCTCGTGCACACTGCCATCTTCAGCCGAGAAACGTTGGCCGCTGCAATTTCCCAAGAAACAAAAGAAACACCGAGCGCACGCGCAAAAGTGGCGAATCCGTTCAAGTATAGGCTCCTGTTAAAAAAGGACGCAATATGCTTGTGGTACAGGCGTTGCCATCTGGGCATCGGTGCTGGCCGCTCCGAGCCTTACCTTCAGCTACTCCTCCAACTCATTCATTTGACAGTACCTTTCCGCCCACCTATAGTCCGTCAAGGGCTCGCGCGCTATGCACGCCGTGGCCCTATCTTTATTTCACCGGGACAGGTCCTTGCCATGGCCAGGGGAAAATTCGGCGAACATCTAAAGCGCGAGCGGGAACTCCGGGAAGTTTCCCTGGACGAGCTTAGCAAGGCCACGCGCATCAGCAATCGGTTCCTCCAGGCTTTGGAAAACGAAGACTGGGGAAAATTGCCGGGCGGCGTTTTCGGACATGGTTTTGTTCGCACCATTGCACGTTATCTAGGACTGTCGGAAGAGGCCCTTCTAGGCGAATACGACCTTGCCCGAGCCGAGAAGTCACCGGCCGTGGCCCCTAAGCCGACAGAACCGATTCCATCGCCGCCAAGGTGGATTCCTGTCGCTGTGGTTGTCGGCGGCCTGATTCTGCTGGTGTTGCTTTTGTACGGAGTAGGGTACGCGTGGCGCCAGGTGTCTGCTTATCGCACCGCGAAACAATCCGCGGCGTCTTCCGCCTTTGCGCCCCTCGAGCTTTCGGTGTCCGCCTCGGCCAGCACCCATGTGCGCGTCATTGCCGATGGCAAGCTTTTGACAGACTCCCAAATCTACGCGGGAGACACTTTACATTTCACCGCCAAACAACAATTTGACGTCAGCGCGACCAACTCCTCAGCGGTGTTGCTGCAGTTGAACGGCAGAGCCATGCCGCCCCTCGGTTTACCCGGGACCTTCGGTAGAATGGTTTTCAGCCAGGAAAACTTGAGGAAGGGGCCCGGTGGATCTAAGCCCTGAAGTTTTGGAGGATCTTCGGCACGGTCGCGCCACGCGTGAGCGGAAACTTGCTATATGCACCGGCGGCGCACATCTCGCTCCCGCAGATCGCGCAGAAATTCTAGCTGTTCTGGCGGGCGACACCGATGAAATGATCGCCAACCGTGCAAGTGACGCAATATTGTCGGTAGCGCCGGAGGCCTTTGTCGAAGCCATCAAACGGGAAAACGCTCAGCCAGCGCTGTTTGCCTTTGCCGCGCGGCACCTGGCCGACAAACCCGGCATTTCAGACACCCTGGCGCAGAACAAGAATTGTGCTGCGGAGCATCTTGTTCATACCGTACGTCATCTTTCGGCGGCGGTCATTCAACTTTTGCTGGAAGACCTCGACCGCGTAAGTGCCTCTCCCGCCCTCGCCGCTGCCCTTGAACATTTGGATTCGGTGACTCCCGAACAGAAAACTCACTTGCGCGAGATTCACGGGCCGGGGCATCCGGTTGATGAAGGGGCCCTAGCTGAAGCTGCAGCCGCGGCCGAACCTGACGCCGGACGCCGCCAAACCTTGCTTCAGCGACTCGCCAAGATGACCGTCGCGCAGCGCGTGCAGTATGCCATTAAAGGAGGCTCGGAAGCGCGTCGCACGCTGATCCGCGACACCAACAAAGTCGTCCAACGCGCTGTTCTCCAGTCACCGCGCCTGACGGACCAGGAAGTGGAAGCTTTCGCGTCCATGTCGAGCCTCACGGATGAGATCCTGCGGCTGATCGCGGGCAACCGCACGTTTCGGAAGAATTACGTCGTCGTGCGCAACCTCATCAACAACCCCAAGACCCCCCTGGACGTTACGCTCCACATGTTGCCCATGCTCAACCCGCAGGATCTTAAGCGGCTCACAAGCAACAAGAACGTCCCCGAAACACTCCGCACCACGGCGAATAAACTCCAGCGCACCCGGGCCGAACAAAAAAAATAACGCTCACGCTCTTTCGTCTGGCCGCAATCCCTGCCTTCGGCCTATAATCGAAATGGTCAGCGGTCAAAAGTTAGAGGTTTCCCGTGACTCGAACAATTCCAGGTCGAACTTCGCTTGTCATTTCTCTGCTGACCTTCCTGCTGGCGCTGTCGCTGGTTTCTCTTACTGTGCCTGACATTCAAGGGCAAGAAAAGAAGGCCGCCGAACCTTGGTCCAGCTCGGAAACGATGCCGCCCGCCGTCCTCGCAAAAATGCTCACGGACAAGTACCTCTCGGTTCCGACCGTGGTTTTTGTTGGTTTTCGTTCGCTTTACGGCGGCGGACACGTGCCGGACGCGTCCTATCACGGCACCGCTTCCACGGAACAGGGCCTTGCAGAATTGAAAGCGTGGGCCACGTCGCTTCCTCGGTCCACGGAACTCGTCATCTACTGCGGTTGCTGTCCGATGGATAAGTGCCCGAACATTCGGCCGGCTTACACCGCCTTAAGCGCTTTGGGTTTCAAGAAAGTTCGCGTGCTCACCCTTCCCACGAGCTTCGCCGCCGATTGGGCCGAGAAGGGGTACCCGATACAGAAGGGCATGTAGCCAGAGTCGAATTCTCTAACACCACGCCGGCATATTGCCTTAAATCGCGAGCTTCGGATGCTGCAGATGGAAACCGGTCGTTTCTTGATAGGCGCGCGCGAATGCCAGTAATTCCGCTTCACCGTACAACTTTCCGAGAAACGTCAAGCTCGTGGGCGTTCCCGGACCGCCGGCGCTTTGAAAATCGCTGGGATCGTTGGACGGATATTTGGGCGCGTCCTCTCCGCGCAATCCATTCGGCAAAATTACAGCGGGATGCCCGGTCAGGTTCGTGATGACCAGTTGCTGGCTGCCGTTTGTAGGGGCAACGATGACGTCGAAGCCGTCGAACACTTTTGCCATCGCTTCCATCACCAATTTGCGTGCGCGCGCCGCCTGAATGTATTCCACTGCCGGGATAAACCGCGCCGCGCGAAATGTATTCGGCCAGTCGTAATCCTTCTGTGAAGTCAGCAGCTTGTCTCGTCCCGAGCGCGTTACCTCGTCAAAGGCGGCGGCCGATTCTGCTGTCAGCATCACCGTTATCGCACTATACGGAAACTTCGGCAGTTCCACGGGAATCAGATTTGCACCCATCTGGTGCAATTTCGCGAGAGCCGCATCATTGTATTTCCGGTCGTACTCCGCGCGAGCGCGTCCAAATTCCTGCCGTTTCTTTTGTTCCTCGCGTTTTTTCTGTTCTTCGGGCGTCTTTGGAGGCTCTTCCTTTGCCTCGGCTGGCGGCGGCTCGGGCTTGCGTTCGAAATCCGCCTTCAAATAACCGACGCGCAATTTGCGCCAATCGAGATTTGCGTCCCAATGAAAAGCCGCCGCCTGCACGCTGCGGTCGTGTCCATCCGGCCCGTAAATCGCGTCAAGGACGAGCGCGCAATCTTCCACCGACCGGCAGATGGGCCCCAGCTTATCCATGGTCCAGGAGAGAGCCATCGCACCGGTTCGTGGAACCAGCCCAAACGTCGGCCGCAATCCCGTGCATCCGCATCGCGTCGAGGGGGACGAAATCGAGCCTAGGGTCTCCGAGCCGATGCTGAACGCCACGCACCCTGCCGCCGTGGCCGAAGCCGGACCCGCCGAGGAGCCACTTGAGCCTTGATTCGTATTCCAGGGATTCCGCGTCACACCGCCGAACCACACATCACCCTGTGCCAGCGCACCCAGCGTCAGCTTCGCGACCAGGACTGCGCCCGCTTCGTCCAGCCGCTTCACGACGGTCGCGTCTTCGTCGATCACCTGGTCCTCGAAACCGCCTGCGCCCCAGGTCGTCCGATAGCCTTTCGTCGCCAGTAAGTCCTTCGCGCCCCATGGTAGACCGTGCAGCGGCCCGCGGTATTTTCCCGCCGCAACTTCCGCGTCGGCTTTTTTCGCCTGCGCCAAAGCGCGTTCTTCCGTCAGCGTCACCACGAATTTCAGAGTGGGATCGTATTTTTTCAGTCTTTGCAGGTACATTTCCGTCAGCGCTGCCGACGAAACTTTTTTCGTTCGTACCAATTCAGCCAGTTCACGCACGCTCGCAAAGGCCAGGTCTTCCAGACTCTTTGGCGTTTCCACCGTCGCAGTTGTCGCTTTCGACATGCGCATCGGCTTCCGCTCGGTTTCGTATTTCATTCCGGGCAGCAGCGGATCGAACAGCACTGCCGGATCCACCGAGTTTGGGATTTTCAGCTTGTAAATTTCTTCGTAGCCCTTCGCGTGATCGTTCAGATCCGCCAGCATCATTTCCTTATATTCATCCGCAATGGGCACCTCCGCGATGGCCGCGGCGCTGTCGATCATTTCTTTCGTGACCTTCGCCGCGCCTTGCGCCTGCGCCTGTGCCCAGAGCACTCCTGGAAACAGCGTTCCCGCCAGCCCCATCCCGGAGCAGGTCTTCATGAAATTTCGCCGGTCCAGCATCTTCACCCCTCCCCTTCCGCCGTTCGCGGGCGCGCGTAACATACCACACGCTCCCAAGCTGTCGTTCTCATTTGTTGCCTCGAGAGAAAGGGCCGGAGCATCGCCCCTGCCCCTCTGCCGCCGGCATACGTATTGGTACTCGAATGGAGCGCCCCCGGACGTAGATTCTCTAACCTCTTCAGGTTATTGACTTGGAGCTTCTCTCAGGTTTTGCTCTGCCGTATCGAATTCGGTACCATGCCGTAACCTTGAAAGGAGTTGCAATGAAACTCGCTGCAAAGCTGGTTGTATTCTTGTCTTTGATGCTTTTGATTTCTTCTCTGGTGAATCGACCGACCGTCAAAGCGGGCGGTTCGCCTGCGGGGCAAGACACCGTTCTCAAAGCTTCCGACATCTCTCCCAAGCTTTTCCCGGAGCATGTCTTTTTCCGCGGTCAAGTGGCTCCAGCACAGCTTCGCAACACGGGCGGCGTCCATTTTGCCGATGATCTCTTCGTTCTGGCGGGCCTGGTGGACAACTCTGGCTACTCCACGGCCATTAAGGAAAAGTACCAGGCTTATTTGCTGAGCGAAGTCACGCTGGAAATCGGGGGGCAGACGGTGAAACCAGGCGCCTACGGTTTTGGCTTTGTCAGTGGGAAATTTATTTTGATGGACCTTGCCGCTAATAGTCTCCTTGAAGCTGCCGGCCAACACGACGCTGAAATAAAGCGTCCGGTCCCGCTTCAGGTCACGGCATCGTCCAACGCGGGCAGCTATCGTCTATACGTGGGGCGCGATTTCATCGAGTTCCGTCGCGCCCACTGACATCCAGGGTTCCCCAAAAAAGGAAAAACCCGGGCTGACAACTTCATCAGCCCGGGCGTCTTGTTTCTAGATTTTTTGTTTATCAAGCGCAGTCCGTGCGCCTTCTAAACTAGTCCTTGTCGTACTTCAGGCAAATCTCCAGTTGCCTGATCGCTTCCTCGGTCGCTTTTAGCGCTTCTACCCGGTGGCCGCCGAAGTCGTGCGCAGCATGTTCCATGTGTTCTTTGGCGCGGCGCAAAGCACCTAGCGCATCCTTGATTTGCGGATGCGGTTCGGCCGGAGTTGCCGCAGCCGGTGTGGCTGGCTGCGCACTCGCCGCCGGCGTGGCGGGAAGATTCGCCTTGTGAGGCGCCGCAGGTGTCGAGGAAAGGAAAGCAAACGCTAGAACCAGGGATGCGATGGCTAGAAGACCGATGATTCTTACTTTCATGTAGCACTCCTCCTTGTCCGGAGTTCGGCCCGGACCACCGTGATGGCCTTACTCACCGTCTGCATCGCTTACGCCCGGGCTAGACTCTGGAGAGCGATCAGCATGCGCCTGAAGGAAGCGAAAAAACCCACTGATCAAGACTTTTCGCCCCCGAGTTCTTCTGTTTTAGGACACTTTCTCTTTTCACCCCAAATGGTAATCGCCTCGCTGCTACGTAAAAGTGACTACCTCGCATTCCTTTCCGGCGCGGTTCAGCACCCCAACGGTTTTCTCTTTTGCCTTTGCATCGCAATCCGCTTGCGTCTACCATACCGCCACCTTTTTCTCAGCGAAAAGCTCACGAAGGAGCTCCTTTCGATGCACATGCATAGCTTGAATTGGCTTGCCATCCTCCTAGCTGCCATATCCACCATGGTCCTCGGATTCCTCTGGTATTCACCTCTGCTCTTCGCCAAAGCCTGGACCCGCGAAATGGGCTACGACCCAAACGACAAATCGAAAATGGACGAAATGCGCAGGAATGCCGGACCAGCCTACGCCGGTTCCTTTGTGGCTGGCCTCCTCAGCGCCGTTACCCTCGCCCTGATTCTGCACGGAATGCGTGCCGAGTCTGTCCACTTTGGCATGATGGCCAGCTTCCACATCTGGCTCGGGTTCGTCGCTACCGTCCAGTTCACAGGAGCCCTGTTCACGAAACAGAGCATGAAGCTCTTCTCCATCAACACTGGCTACCAACTCATTTGCTACCTCGTCATGGGAGCCATCCTGGTCCTTTGGAAATAGCCTAGGCCCGATGCGTGCTGCCGACCTTTTTTGTCAGCCCAAGTGTCGGCAAAACGGACTAAACCTTAGTACTAGCAGACCGTCCTCCCTGTACCATCGACTCATTTGCCGCCCTGCCCTAAAACTGTTCCATTGTGAATCGCACGTCAGAATGCACGGCTGACCAGAACACCCAGGGCCACGAAATTCACGTGCTCTCAGGAGCTTAAGATGGATCGCACCGCCCACGGCAATCCCACCAAGAACGGCGAAGGTCTTCTAAAGACCACGACATGGGGCACTCTGATTGCCCTATCACTATTGGCTGCAGCTTTCGGCTTTAGAGGCTTTTCCAGCTCGCCGAACGACTCAGCCACGCTTCAGGCCGAAGCCCGCCAGGAATCCGCCCCGCTGCAATCGGCGCAGAACGTTGCTGAGACTCCTGAACAGAGTCGCTCTTTTGGGAAGGAGTCCGGACAAAGCACTCCCTCCTCCGCCCAAAGCCGCCGGAATGATTCTTCGGCAGCAGGTCTCCAAGTGTTCCCCGCGGCCTCCCCTGCTTTCTCGAATTTGCCTGACCAGCGGAACGCGCAAATTGCATCCTTCTCTGGGAGCCCTGCTTCCAGCGATAGCCAAGACCCTCAATCCCTGATTGCGGCCAAGATCGCTCCGGACCTTAAGGGCATCGATCCTCAGAAGCAGGTCAACGTTATCGTCCAGTATCGGCAGACGCCGTCTTCGGAATTAGCCAGTGAAGGTCTCACCGCTAAAGCGGAGTTGCCCGTCATCCGCGCTCAGGTGGTCAGCGCCAACGCAGGCAGCCTTGCCAGCCTAGCCTCTCACTCGAACGTGGCCTACATTTCGCCTGATCGCCCAGTGAAGGGCGCCACCAGCCAGTTTGTCTCCGCGGTGAACGCGGATCTTGCGCAAGCCAGCGGCTGGGACGGAAGCGGCATCGGCGTCGCCATCGTGGACAGCGGAATCAGCGGTGTCGACGACATGAATTCCAGCGGCTGGAATCAGCCCTCCCGAGTCGTGTACAGCAAGAGTTTCGTTTCCGGTGATAACAGCGCCAGCGACTCGTACGGTCATGGAACCCACGTGGCAGGAATCATCGCAGGGAACGGCAACGATTCTACGTTTAACAATTACCCCGGAGTTTATGGCGGCATTGCCCCGAATGCGAAGGTCATCAATCTTCGCGCTTTGGATGCCAACGGGAACGGTACCGATAGCACAGTAATTAACGCTATCCAAAAAGCGATCTCACTTAAGGGCACTTACAACATCCGGATCCTGAACCTTTCTCTGGGCCGCGCTGTCTACGAAACCTACTCCCAAGACCCGCTCTGCCAGGCTGTGGAATCCGCATGGCAGGCTGGAATCGTCGTTGTCGTGTCTGCCGGAAACCAGGGAGAGAATGACTGGCCAAATACAGACGGGTACGCCACTATCAACGCGCCTGGAAACGACCCCTACGTCATCACGGTAGGCGCATCCAATGGTCACGGATCGGGCTCACAGTCGGCACAAACGATAACAAGCTACAGCTCCAAGGGCCCAACGGCCATTGACCACTTCGTGAAGCCTGACCTTGTTGCGCCTGGCAACAACGTCGTCTCCACCGAAGCTCCAGGCGCCACGCTAGCCAGCGCTTATCCGGATTTGCTCGTCTACCCTTGCAACAGCTCGTTGAACAATTGCGGCTCCCAATTCGGTAGCCCACAGTACATGCGCCTGAGCGGGTCGAGTATGGCGTCCGCAGTGGTCAGCGGCGTCGCAGCACTTATGCTGCAGAAGAGTCCTTCGCTGACTCCCGATCAAGTGAAGGCCCGTTTAATGAAGTCGGCCTGGAAAAACTTCCCCTCGTATACCCTGGCCACAAATCAATCAACGGGTGTGTCCTTTAACGTGGAGGCGGACATCTTCGCGGTGGGCGCAGGCTCGGTGGATGCTTCCGCCGCCCTTGCGAACACGGACTTGGCTTCCTCCAGTTATGGTTCGGCCAAATCTCCGACGGCAACTTATAACTCAGTCACGAACACAGTCTCAATCGTCGCGAATTCTTCAACCATCTGGAACAATTCCGTTGTTTGGGGCAACTCGGTGGTTTGGGGTAACTCGGTCGTCTGGGGCAACTCCGTGGTTTGGGGCAATTCCGTGGTCTGGGGCAACTCTGTGGTTTGGGGTAACTCCAATTGCGGCAGCGATTCCGTGGTCTGGGGTAATGACAATCCCCGCGGGGACAAGCAGTAGTTCGTCTCGGTAGCTAATAGGAGAGGAACTACTACGATGAGCAAAATCGCTAAATCCTATATCGCGCTGGTGATTGCCTCCGGAATGGCTCTCTTGCTGCTCGCCGCCGGGTCCTGGTCTTCCGCGAACCTTAAGCAGTTCGCCCTCTACTTGGGTCTTGCCGCACTTGCCTCTGCCCTGAAAGTTCGGATTCCGGGAATGGAAAGCACGGTGTCTCCGAATTTTGTTTTCCTTCTCCTGGGGATGGTCGCGCTGCCCTTTTCACAGGTTGCGGTCATCAGCCTGGTGGCCGCGCTGGTGCAGTCT
>DATFSR010000043.1:0-32592 GCA_035262505.1 Candidatus Acidiferrum sp.
CAGGAAGTGGAGCTGGAGAGCTACCGTCAGTTGCAGCAAGACGGAAAACTGCAACGAGCGGTGCGGGAAGGTGTGGTAGCCGGGCTGTCGACGAGGAACTATCGGCGAGCGGTGGAGAGTGTGGTGGATGGCTATGGGATCGAGAAAAGCAGCGTGAGCCGACAGTTCGTGACCGCGAGCAGCAATCAGTTGCGGGCGCTGTGTGAGCGACGCTTGGAGGATTTGCATCTCGTGGTCCTGATGATCGACGGCATTCATTTTGGCGGGCAGGTGCTGGTGGTGGCGCTGGGGATCGCGGAAGGCGGTGAAAAGCACGTTTTGGGCGTGTGGCAAGGGGCCACGGAGAACACCACGGTGGTCACTGGGCTTTTGGAAGATCTGGTCGATCGCGGACTGGATATGCAGCGGCGGTATCTGGTAGTGATCGACGGATCGAAAGCGCTGCGCGCCGGGGTGGAACGAGTTTTCGGGGAGCAAGTAGAAGTGCAGCGCTGCCAGATTCACAAGCGACGGAATGTGAAGGAGTATCTGCCGGAGAACTGCCAGAAAGACTACGACCGGCGGATGCGCAACGCCTATGCGATGAACAACTACGCGGACGCCAAAGCAGCGTTGGAGAAAATCTTCCGACAGTTGGAACGGATTAATCCGAGTGCCGCGCGGAGCCTGGAAGAAGGACTGGAAGAGACGCTGACCGTACATCGCTTGGGTATCGGAGGAGTGCTGCGACGGAAGCTGGCCACCACCAATCCGATCGAATCATGCTTGTCGACGGTGCAGCGGGTGGCACGCAACGTAAAACGCTGGCGAGAAGGAAATCAGCCGCTACGCTGGACGGCCACCGGGCTCCTGGAAGCAGAGAAAAAGTTCCGACGCATCAAAGGCTATCAAGAAATTCTGTTGCTGAAGGAGCGCCTGAACCCATCGCGCGTTCAGCAGAAGGAGGTCCGAAGCCTGGAAGTCGCTTGAAGTTGGTTGTTGGGAGCATTACAGTGCTGAACATCGAGAGTCGCTGCAATCAACTAAAACTCGGACATCCTCTTCTCCTTAACCCGTTTGGGCAAATCATCTGCTTGTCGCGCCGATACACCCTCCTTATTCTTGGTTGCACCGCCACCTCAACCCGGAAGGAGCGGAAATCTTCACCGTGGCGCTGGCCGCTTATCTTCCACGCCAACTCGCAAGCGATTCTGTAGGCTCGCCAAACTGGTGAGGAACCTTCCGATTTAGGACGGCTGGCTCATTTACCCCGAAGATCACCAACGAGATGGGTTTCACACCGAGCCGCATTGCCGGCCGGGAGTTCAGATTTGGTATACTGAAAAACCCGGCGCGGTACCCAAGCGGCCCAAGGGAGAGGTCTGCAAAACCTCCATTCGTGGGTTCGAATCCCACCCGCGCCTCCAACATTCCAAAACACTTAGTGCGGGATTGAGTTTTTCCCGGGTGTACTCACTGTAGCGGAAACTGTAGCGGGTGGTCGCTGCTTCTAAACCAACACTAGAAACCTAATTGATTTGCAGACAGGCGTGCCCAGGCAGGGTTATGGCACAAAGTACGTCACAATTCTTGATGAGCGTGTATTAGCCTTGAGCTATGCGACGCAGCACAGCCGGTCAGCTAGGTTCCCTGCCGACAGGAAAAGCCGAATTCATCGAACCGATGGACTGCGCTCCTGTCACAAAGCTGGCGGACGGGCCAGGATGGGTTTATGAAATTGAGTTTAATGGCTATCGCGCAGTTGCCTTCAGATCTGACCGGCGGCGTGTCTTTCATCAGTGAGAGTTTTTCCCCGATTCGCGTCGAACTCCCCCTTGCCCTATTTACGGTTTGGTCGCTCTTCATGCATTCTCGTTTCCTAGTATTCTAAACTTAGATTATGCTTAACCATCATTTGCTCTGGCTCCCGTTTCAGCTTTTCTTCGGGATGGTCGCTTTCTTTATCGTATCTTTGACCATCATCTCCCGGCTGGAGAAGCGCACGGTGTCGCCCTACGGCGAACTGCAAGCTACTCCTTCGTTCGACGATCCCACGGGCTACGCTGCTCGTTGGGTGGCGGACGCCGTCCAAGCTGGGTTCATCTTGCTGGGATGGGCCCGCGACACCAGAGGTCCAACGTATAACTGCAGCTATGCTTTACTCGTTTCGGCGGACCGCACTACCTTCATGGTCATCAGCGTGGGTACTATCCTGAGGATCCCGCTTCAGGGAACGTGGTTGCACACCCCGTCCACGGACGGCCGATCCTTCAACACCACTGACAAACAGGCGTGTGTGCAGATCGATCTCTCCAGGAACTGGACCAATCAGCTTGCCACGGAGCCGAGTTTTGGCCGCCTCCTGCAAAAACATCACGAATGGCTCCAAACCCTCAACGTGCATCCTCGCTCCTTCACACCCAAACGCGAGTTTGAAGAGTTCAAAGCCTTGCGTACGGAACACTTTCGCTCCATGGAGCGCGCCGGCTTGATCCGCTTCACCGACGCTTCCGCCACCCAGTTCTATTACACCCTCCCTGGCGCCGCAAAGACCGCCACCTGGAACTACTTCGTCGGAGTGATCCGCGGCTTGTCCCACGGAAGCCTCCTCCGCAGCGCCTAAGCGCATCTCCATTGCGCTGTAGCTCACTCCTTCCGGGGTGGGGATTTTCCACTCATTACGGTCGTCGATGGTGAGATCCTCGCTCTCGATGAGTTGGTGATCGGCGGTTATCTCCCTGGGCCGCACGGCTTTGATTCATTGATTGTCGGCTATTATCGCGGCAAGGATTTGGTCTACGTCGCTCGCGTTCGCAACGGCTTTGTTGTGGCTTCACCTCGGCGGGTTTTCGAGAAAATCCGGCACCTGGTCTCCTCGACAATGCCCTTCGCCAATCTGCCGGACACGCACAAATCACGTTGGGGCGACGAATTGACTGCGGAGAAAATGAAGGGATGCGTCTGGCTGCGCCCCGAGGCCGTGGCGCAAATAGAATTTTTGGAGTGGACCGAGGGAGATCGGCTCAGGCATTCGAAATTCGTTGGTTTGCGAGAAGACAAAGACGCCCGACTTGTAGTTAAGGAGCATCCGAGAGAAGCGTGATCGGGAAATCTCAATAGAAAAAGTGAACCGTTAGGCATTCGCGCCTTTCGGGGCGACCCAATCCAGGGCTTCATCGAGAGTACGAAATACACGGATGCCTGATTCGCCTTGAAGTTCCCTAAGAATTTCGTACATTCGGGCAAGTCCGAAAATAACGTCATTCGGTACTACAATGGCTCGCCGGGAAAGTGGAGAAAAAATATTCTTTTGCGCTATCTCCCTTATATCGTCGCCAGAAACCTCTACTTGAGTGACTTCAGTTAAATCGGCGATCTCGCCAAAGCTAGGGTCAAAGTCTGGGTCCTTCAAACCCCTTTCCACTATGGACACTAAATCCGCACGAGAGAACACCCCCCAATACACGCTATGTACCCAGCGGTTTTCCTTATCGATCTTGTATGAAGCGGGCATACTCCGTTGCGTGCCACTTTTCTTACCACAATTTTCGTATCTGTGCGACTTGCGTTATGCATTGGTCGCGCGACACCGATGCATGTCTGCTACCAAATGATGTTACCCAGAAGAGTTCCTCTCAATTCTCTCATGACCTTACAATCCCGCGCGGTCATGGCAGCTTCGATAGCCTTTGCGAGTTAAAATTCCTCTCGTGAATAAACGCAACAACGCGGCACCTAACCAACCCTCACTCTTCGAGTCGGAGGCGAGCGGAGCGGCTCCGCAAGAACTCGCTCGCCCCTTCGAGATTCCCGGCAATCAAATTTTGCTCGGCACTTCATCTTTCACCGCTTCCGGTTGGGAAGGCTCCTTCTATCCGTTGGGAATGCGCCAGAAAGATTTTCTTCGTCATTACGCCACTCAGTTTCAAACCGTCGAGATCGACAGCACCTTCTACGGCACACCAGCCGCCTCGACGGTCACAAGCTGGAACGAGAGGACTCCGGCGGATTTCATCTTCGCGGTGAAGACTCCCCAGGTCATCACGCACGAAAAAGCCCTGGTGGACTGTGAGCCGGAGTTCGACGAGTTCATTGAGCGGATGCACCTATTAGGCGACAAACTCGGCCCGATGCTTTTGCAATTTCCTAAGTTCGATAAGTGGGTGCTTAAGAGTCCTGATGAGTTTCGGGCTCGTCTCCAAACCTTCTTAAAACGAGCGGCAGACGTGAATGCCGGTCGCTTCGCCGTCGAGGTTCGTAACAAAGACTGGCTCGACGTTCGGCTGACAGACTTGCTCCGCGAGCACAATGTAGCTCTGGCATTGACCGACACGTCGTTCATGCCGAGGCCGTGGGAAATGAAAGGTGCCCCGGACCTGATTACCTCTGACTTTACTTATGTCCGTTGGCTCGGCAATCGAAAAGGCATCGAGGAACAGACGATGACCTGGGATAAGACGGTGATCGACAGGCAGGACGATCTCAAGAGTTGGGTGGTCGTGCTGAGGCGTCTTGTTGAGGATAAGCGCATCCGAAAAATCTTTGCATTTGCGAACAATCATTACGCAGGGCACGCTCCGGCAACCGTGAGACAGTTTTTGGACCTGTGGCTAGTGACGCCCAGTTGGCAAGGCCAAGCAGCCCACTATATCTACTTTGGCGGACGGCTTCTGGCGGAATACGCAGCCAGCACCACTTACTTCGTGCATCCCGATCATCTCGGTTCAGCGCGGCTACTGACCGCCCCAGGAGGCGCAACGCGTATTCAGAGTTCTGGCGGCACCTAAGTATTACATCAGCGGCGTATGCCCGAGTGTCAACGGCACAACGTACAACATCAGCGTTTGGATCAAGAACCAGGGAACGACTTCAGTTCAAATCGCCGGTAATATCGTGAATGGCCCTGTGATTGCTCCCGGCACGGCCCAGCGGGTCAGCTTTAACGAAGTGGGCAATGGTTCATCCTGCGCGCAACTGGGCATCGCGACCGTGAATGTAGGCGATTCGTTCGATATTCTTGCCTTCGCGCCCGCCATAACTCCTTCCGGAGGCTCCAATCTGATTGCTTCCGGAAATTGGAATTTTACCGGTTGGCAAGCCTACATGGGTGCCTTGGTGACACTCACCCAGGGCCAGTCTCCAATTACTGCGGATTCGATGGACTTCCTTCCCTTCGGCGAGCAAATCGCAGGTGGCTCCTTCACAAGCCACAAATTCACCGGCGACGAGCGCGACTCCGAAACCAACCTCGACCACACGCAGTTCCGCCAATACTCTTCTCAGTTGGGCCGCTGGATGCACCCCGACCCCGCCGGCCTGAGCGCCGTCGACCCCTCCAACCCCCAATCCTGGAACCGCTATGCCTACGTCCTCAATAACCCACTCGCTTTCCTCGACCACTTAGGTCTGGACTGCGTTTATTTCGATAATGAAGAGGAAACTGAGTGGCACATCACTCCCGGCGACTGCGGAGAGAACGACGAAGGCTATTACGTTGACGGGACGGTTAATGGAACTTACTTGACTGTAGGCGGACAGTTGGCTGCAGTAACCGTGGAAGACAACACGAATTACCAGCAGTTGGGCACCTCCCTTGGTGATCCTTCGATTCCTCAAGTTACAATGGTTACAGGCGACACAAGCTGGTGGGGTGCCTACCAAGTCGCGAAAAACTTTGATTCAATTTTCAACGCTCCTTCGTTCGTCAAGGACCAGTTTACGAATCCTGAGTCCTGCTTGGCAGCATTTGGTGAAGCCATTGCTGAGCCAGGGACCGCAACTTTCCATGGAGCAGAGGCTTCAGAGGCAGTCGGCCCTGGACTGATAAGCACGGCACAGGGTGTCGCTTCATTCGCCAAGGAACTTCATTCGATGTTAACGGCACCAACGGGTCCCAAGCTAGACCCCTTCCTAGGGCCGATTGTAATCGCTGGCGCGAGGGGCCTAGCATCCAGCGCTAGCAGGTTAGGTTTTGCTGCAGAGCACACAATCGCCAAAGCGAGGCCCACCGCCGCCCTTGTCGCAATCGATCTAACTCTACTTTACGGAGTCATACAGGAGGGGCGCGCCGCCCGGAACGGAAAATGCCACTAGGGAATAGTGAAAACGGGCCCGGGGGCCCCCAGGCCTCAGCCTCACACGAAAACGAAAGCGCGCCATCCGAACATGCCTCACGCAACGGATGCCTGGACCGCATACTCCTAGTAGGTGCGGCCTTATTTGTATGCGTAATTGGGGGCGCGGCCTTCTGGCTTGCCGAAGACTACCACGTAAACCCTGTGTGGGTCTTTTTTGCGGGGAATTCCATCGCGATAGCTGCTCTCTTCATTGGTGACTTCCGGACACATTTGAAGAAGCCCTCATTTGTTGTATTTCTCGCTGCGTGGGCCCTGATTCACGGACTGTTCGTAGTTACACTGATGCGCTGGATGTCTATACTGGCTATGATCCCATTAATGGTGATCGAACTTACGCTAGGCTATTTCTTCGCGGATCTCATGTTTGGCATTCGCCCTAAGCGAGGGGGAGAGAGTTAGGCGGGAGTTCGAGCGAAATCCTGGGACGGGACGTTTCCTGTTCCGCTATCCCTCAGCAAACACCCTGATCGTTCGCATGGTTCCGCGCACGGAATATGTGACACGCGAATCCCGTTGCTTTGCGGAACAGTCACGAGCGTTTCCAAAACATCCGTTTTCGGAACATCAAACCCCTCAGATTCCAGTCGCATAGTTTCAATCAGTTACGGCGGTCCAGGCAGAGGGGTTTTCGGAACATGGGTTACTTGCATCTACTGGTCAGCAAAATCCGCTATTACGCCAAGTAGGAGAGGGATAGCTTGCGGATTGCCGACCATTCGCCAATCGCAGTTGAAAAACTGGGCCAACTCTGCGCGGACTGGGTTCTTTCTTAGGAATTGTCTCACTTCAAACCGAGGCCGCCAATCGTTCCATCGGTGTTCAGGTGTACCTGCAACGCGGACCCTTCATCACTTGAGAAGTTATAGACGTTCGGGTGATTTTCCCACCAGTTTGGAGCTCCTAAGATGGCGAGCAACGGACCGAGCGGAGTGCCCTCTGGAAGTTGGCCAATGAAATCCCAGTAAAGCCTGTTTAACGACGCTATCGATTTCGTTTTCGTCCATTCGTTTGCGTGCTTGGTGAGTTCCTCTTCCCGTCCGGCGAACCGCGGGAGCAGTGCGATGAAATCGGGAACGGCGGACGGGCTCAGCTCATCGGGCGGTGAGGTTCGCCAGTTCTGCGTAATCTTCTCCACTTCGTTTCGCCGCAGGAACTGACGCCCGATCAGGTAGGCGGCTGCTTTCGTTGCCTCGCGTTCACCTTTTTCAGCGATGGCAATTAATCGTCGCAGCGCTGTTTCACTAGACTTGTTCTTGTCATGGCTGCATAGCTCGGCCAGATCGTGAATGACCTGCTCCCGTTCATAGGTCGACAGACCTTCATAGTCGAAGTGAGAGATAAGGAATTGAGCCGCAGAATCTCTATCAATGGCAGCCAACAGATAGTAGGCACGGACGGGCACATCGGGCGGCACGTTACCTGTGAATCGCGCGTTGGTCCAACGAAACACCGCATCTTTGTCGGACGGAGGGGGTGGCGTCTCGATCGTCCAGCCTGCCGCAAGTTGGGTGGCTTTCTCTTGAAGCTGAGGGAGCAAAGGTCCCAGAAAGCCGTTATGCCCGTGAATCGCCTGCAGGAACATCCCAAGGGCGGCGTATTGTTCCTCGGCAGAGTCAGATTCCAAGCGTTTCAACAGGTCGCGCAAGTCTTCTTCCCTGAGTCCTTTGGCAGCCTCTTGCTGCGCGACAAGAGGAACGGAGCGGTCTTTTTCGGTTATTTTCTTCCACAAATCCGAGTCGACGAATCGGCCACCATTTTCCAAGGTTACAAGCCTCCTCAATTCGCAAGACATCGGTCTCACTTCGCTCGTGCTACGCAAGCAGATTGCCCCGCCTCAACCAGATACTCTTGCTATTTTGGCTGAATGACGGGCTACTCGGAAGTTGACGACCAACCCTTCCAAATTCCGGTAAGCCGACCATCCACAGAGAAATTCTGCCTATGTCAATCTGAGGGGATAGCTCCGATTTGTCTCAAGGCACCCAGACGGTCGTACTCCGTCCACTCAATTTTGATCTTTCCATTTGTGATTTGAAAGATTGTGATGCCTCGAATAGCTACGCTTTTCCCTGACGGAGGGATGTCATAGTAAGCTCCTGTTTGTGTCCCGTGGGCCGTGTAGCGCAAGACGACCTTATCATCCACGGCGAAAGCATCTTCGATCTCGATCCGAAGGTCTGGAAAAGCCCTGTGAAAGCCTTTTACCGCTTCTCTAATTAGAGCGCGTCCTTTGCCACCGCCTGGTGAGTCGTCTACAAAATCATCCGCATACAGCCGGTCGACAAGCTCTACGTTACCTTCTCCATAGATTTCTGAGAACGCCTTTCGTGCAAGGGCCAAGTTGTAAGCCTGCTTACTCTGATCCTTCGCATCGTCCAGCACCGCGGTTCCCAGCAAAAGACCGACGGCCAGAATCGCCATTCTAGTGTCCATTTCTTGCCTCCTGCTTTTGCCCGAGGGATACAACCAGCGGCGCGCTGCATCTTTCAGCTATCGGGCAGTTGCCTCGGGCGCTTTGCTTCATACAATCCGCCAAGGCCTTCTTTAAATCCCGCCGCATCCTCTTCATTTGTTCGATCCTGTGTCCGAGCAGCCGAATCTTGAGCTCGTAGGCCTCTTGGACGGACTTGCAAAATGGCCTTCCGGTGCCTACTTTGGCCAGAAGCGCCTTCAGTTCGGACAGTGTGAATCCAAGTTGCCGCCCCAGCTTGATGTAATGGAGGATCCAAACCGCGCTTGAGTCGTAAACGCGCCACCCGGAAGCCGGAGTCTTGGGCTGCCGCAACAAACCTCGCCGTTCATAAAACCGGACCGTTTCGACGTTCACACCTGCTTCTTCCGCAAGGCGACCGATCGTTCTCCGTCTTGCAGGGAGAACTTCTGCGCGCAGCTTCCTCTTGGTAGTCGAGCTCATCTTTCACCGCCAAGAATAAGGTACGTACCATGGTACGGAGTCAAGTCGAAAATAATCTGACCAAAACAACCAGATTTGTACAGATCGAAACTACGCTTCAGTGAGTTCCTGATGCTGTCTATAGGCCGCCAGATTTCCGGATTCGACTCAAAGTGCGACGACTAGAAGGAAATGAGAATCTCGGCCGGATTACGGGCAAACTTCTTGGACGAAAAAGCTGGCTTTCAGGACAAGCAGGTCCCGATACGCACCTAGTGCGTTCCAAAATCTTGTTCCTGAGTTTTGGAACACCCTTGAGCGACACGATAGAGCGTTCCGACACTTACGCCAAGCTTCTCGGCTATGGCCCGCCAACTGGCACCCTGGCTGCTGAGCTCTGCGATTGCTGCGGCATCTATTCCCTTTGATGGTCGGCCCAGCCTTTTCCCCTTCGCACGCGCATTCGTGGGTTCGAGCGCCTCCAAACCTACCCAGGCGCCAGCGGTTTTGTTATCATTCCTATCGTCCCAGAATTGCTGGTGAAGGCATGACCCGCCCCATGCGTTTGACCCTCTCTCTGTTTCTTGCCTCTAGTTGTGTGGCTTCAGTGCCACCCGCTGCCGAGCCCACCGCACCCAAAGTGCCACCCGTTATTGTCATCGGATTTGTTGGCGGTTTCGTCAAGCATGACAATGCCGTGCACAGCGAAGTTCAACTTGCCGCTCGACTCCGCCAGGACTACCCGTCGGGAGTGCAGGTAGAGGTTTTCGAAAATCACCGCCGTGAAAAAGCTCATGAGCGGATCCTGCGCGTTCTTGACATGGACAAAGACGGCGCCCTAACGGCTGACGAAAAACAGCAGGCTCGCGTCATCATTTACGGGCACAGCTGGGGCGCCTCCGAAACCGTGGCTCTGGCGCGCGAGCTGCAAAAAGACGGAATTCCAGTGCTCCTCACAATCCAGGTGGACAGTATCTCGAAATCCAGCCAAAACGATATGATGATTCCGGCGAACGTCTCGCAAGCCGCCAATTTTTATCAGCCGAACGGCTGGCTTCGCGGGCGACCGGAGATTCGGCCAACCGACGCGGCGCGCACTCAAATTATTGGGAATTTTCGATTTGACTATAAGGCTCTTCCCGTCAGTTGCCCGTTCTACCCCTGGTTCGACCGCCTGTTCATGAAGTCGCACGTCGAAATCGAATGTGATCCGAGGGTGTGGAGCCAGGTCGAATCGCTGATTCGCGCAAACCTGCCCTCACCATCAAAAAGTGTATCCGCTAAATGAAGACTCGTTCATAGACAATTGGTTTTCGAAGTGGGATTGAGAGCGAAGGAAAAATGCAAGTATCTGCGGACAGCTTGTCTTAGTTGCTCTCAGTCATCAGTTCCGCCCGTGGAAGGCACTCCGCCCTTGGCGAGTTTGTCCGAATCGTGATCTTTCGCGACTACCTCAGCATTTCTCAAACGCGCTTGCTGCAGAAGGTCCCAATTGTCTTCAAACTCGGGCATCGTTTCGCGCCTGTGCTTCGGACTCTTCAGGACACCTTGAGTGCGCCACAGCAGCAACGCATAGGCCGATTGACGATCGGAGTTTCGCCCAAGAATGTTGTTGGCGCTCAGCCCCACCTGGAAGGAATGGTCTTTGTCCGCGATATCCATCCACACTTCGCCGTTGGCATCCAAGCGAGGCTTGCCGACCTTGCTGACATGCTTGAAAAAGCGATGGAGGTCCGCAGCATCTCCGCCCGGTTCCGCCTGCCCCCTCTCGTGCAATAGGGAGTTCAACTCCTGGCGGTATCTCTTCCATTCCGCGGAAGTGCCGACGATCTGCGATTGTTCTTCTTGCTGCATGGGTCGAATCGCATAACCGCTGCGTTCCGCTTGTCCAGGGTGCTTCTCGAATTCTCCTTCTGGATTGAACCGCCCGGTCAGAAGGTAGGACGCCGCCACGACCGGCACCCCATAATCGGCAAAAATCAGCATCGGAATAAGAAGCTTCTTCGAACGGTACAACTGTTCGGTTACCGCGCGGACGTCGCTGCTTCGCTTGATTGTGCCGGGCACTTGCGCAAAGTGCAGCACACGAAGACTCAGTTCGGGATTCCGGTCCGCAAAGTGCACAAGCGATCGCGCAATGGCTTTCGGGGTGGTCATCCCAAGGCCGTTGAGGTAGTCCGTACTGACAGCATGCGGGAAATAGGCATTGATGACGCGCTTGGTGAAGTCCGCGCAGTTGCGGGTCACGCCGTTAAAATGATTCTTGTTACGCGAGTCATTGAATTGCGCGATCAGCGCTTCGTCCTGCTCCACGGTCGTATCAATCACGAAAATGTACATGCCGCGAATCAGCGTCGCTCCGACCATCTCTCGCCATTCCGCCTTGGAGCTTGTCGAGCACGGCGGGCCGTCGCAATAACCGGCCAGGTATTTCGCCCGGTACCTCTCCTCCAGCAAATCTTTGATCTGGTAAGTCCCAAACAGAACGCGAAACCGGGGATTCTCTACTCCATACAGGTAGATATTTAGCGGCACTATGTTCCATTCAAAATCTTGGGGCTCGCCGATGTTGATGTAATTGCTCATCACCGAGCCATTCTCTTCCGGACGGCAGAGCCTCAACTTCACCGGCGATTCCGGGCAGATGCGCGAAAAATACACGGCGCTATGCCCGGTGCCCGAAATCCTGTCCATGCTCGTGCCGAGCGACTCATTCAGCACAATGCCTACGTCGGCCCGCGCGTCGGGACACCCTAGGCCGGCAAGCACAAATGCAAGCGCGAGGGAGAACAAGCCTTTAGTGAGCGCCCGTGAGAGCAAAAACTCCTCCTTCTGCAAGGTTGCGTGCGAAGGGGCGTAGTACTAGGCCCATAAGCTCTATATTCCTATAAACCCGTCGGCAGGCTCTTTGTTGTTGCCAAAAGGGAAATAATTACAGGCGCACTTTCGGCCCTGCCGATGTAAACCATTGATAATAGGATCGTTATTTGCCTCCTCAAAAAGAGGCATGAACAGGTAGGGCAGGACTGACGCCAAATCTCGAGGGGAATTTGTTTCACACCCAGTACTCAGGGCTCAAATTTACGCGCGAGTCTGAGTGAGGCCTATTTCTTTTCCGACAACGATGGGACTTTCGCTTCGCGCAGGAACCTCGCCGACTCCTCGGGCGGCGTCGGATTGATGTAGAAGCCAGTGCCCCACTCGAATCCGGCCACCTTCGTCAGCTTGGGGATAATCTCGATGTGCCAGTGATAGTGGTCGTTGATTTCTTCCCCGATCGGCGAGGTGTGAATCATGAAGTTGTAGGCCGGGCGATCCAACACTTCATCGAGCCGCATGAGCGTGTCTTTCAGCATTCGCGCCAGGCTGGCGTAGATCGAGCTTTGATTGTTCTCGTACGACGAGCTGTGCACTTTCGGCAACAGCCACATCTCAAATGGAAACCGCGGTGCGTAAGGCGCCAGGGTGATGAACTGCTCGTTCTCGCCAATCGCTCGTTCGCCCGTGTCCCGCTCCTGCCGGATGATGTCGCAGAAGATGCAACGCTCTTTTTCGTCGTAATAGTGCCAGCAGTTGTCCACTTCTTCGCGCACCCGCCGCGGCACGATGGGCAGAGCGATCAGTTGTGAATGAGGATGTTCCACGGTCGCGCCCGCCGCTTCACCATGGTTCTTGAAAATCAAAATGTATCGGAAGCGCTTGTCGTTCTTCAGGTCCAGCATGCGGTCGCGGTATCCCCAAAGCACGTCTTCGACCGCGCGCTCCGGGAGCGTCGCGAGGGTCGCAGCGTGGTCCGGTGATTCGATGACCACTTCGTGCGCGCCAATTCCATTCATCTTGTCGAAAAGGCCTTCGCCTTCGCGGTCCAGCTCGCCTTCGATACCTAGGGCTGGAAAACGGTTCGGTACCACGCGCAGCTTCCATCCCGGCGTGTTCGCGCCGCCACCGTTTCTCCCGTACACCAGCACTTCGGGCGGTGTCTTGGCCTCATTGCCAACACAAAAGGGGCAATTCTTCGGCTCTCGCGCGGTTACGCTTTCGCGTAGAAAATCATTCGGCCGCTTTCCACGTTCCGTTGAAATAATCACCCAACGACCCGTGATCGGGTCTTTGCGTAACTCCGGCAACTCGCTCTCCTCCTCAATTTGATTCTGGGTTGTCCCTGGAGGGGACTGCTTGCAACACTTCGATCCGCACCCTAGAAGCGCACCCTGTCGCTCCAATCATCATCTCATGCCGAAGCGCTTTTTCGCACAAGCTATCGCAACATCTTAATTCTTATTGTCGCGGATACGTCAATTCGCCGGAGGGATCTCTCCGTTTCAGTCCTTTTACCTGCCCGTTTTCCATGACGAACTCAAAAATGATGTCGGCAAACTGCGCCGTCCGGAATTGCAACCCTTTCACCGGAATTAGCTTTTCTGGCGGGCCGCCCGGAAACGATAGAGCAAGTCCGGTTCCGGGCTGGTACAGCACTTCAAATCTCACTTTGCTTGGGGTCAGGTAAGTTCCCGCCAGCTTCTCCAGCAGCTTTGGATCGAGTGTTTCCGGCTTGCGCGTGAAGACGACTTCCGCCTGGTCCAGCGAAATCACCGCCAGGTCGACATCCCCTTGAGGGTTGGTTCGGAAATTCACCGAGAATTTTCCGTACTGTTCGTCATCCGGGGTGTCGAACCGGTCGTAATGAAAATGGTTCATCGGAAAATGGAAATCGTGAAAGCCAAATTGCAATTGATCCCCCTGCAGTCCGATTTTAAGAATGCCATACGCGGGATTCTGGTACTCGCCGACAAAGTCCCCCAGCGCGTGCGATGGCTTGGTGTTCGGCACGCGATCCGCGCCTGCTTTCGTGCGCGATTCGGTCGCTGCTTTTTTGTTGGCAAGCCGCTGTTGGAGTTGCCGCTGGCTCCAAGGCGTTTGATCGATCGCCAACAACCGCTCGTACACGTTGTAGCTGATGATGTTGTAGAGCGGCGCGCTGTGATCGCTGATCACGAGCACAATCACGCCGATTTTGTCGTTGGGCATTAGCGAAATTTGGGAGTGAAATCCCGGCAGGTCGCCGCCGTGGTACGCCAGTAATTTGCCGCGATAGGACGCCGTCCACCTTCCCATTCCATAAGCCGAATTGATCAATTCCCAATAACCCAGCGCTTCTCCGCCCGTGTTCGGCAGCGCGATCGCCGGTTGCAGCGTGGCTTTTAACACGTTCGCGGGCAGAACCTGCTTCCCGTTATATTTTCCTTCGTTCATCAAAGCGATCAGCCAGTGCGACAGCTCGTCAATGTTCGAAATGATGGCACCCGCCGGAGCCACACCTTCGGTGTCCTGATAATAAGGAATCTTGTAAAGCTCGAAGGAGTCCCGTTTCTCTCGAAAAGGCACACCGTAGTCCGGCTGCTTCAGCATGTCGTCGACGGTGTAGCAAGTCGTGCCCATCCCGAGAGGAGTGAAAATTCGCTCGCCGACAAAGTCCTCCCATTTCTTCCCGGACTTCATTTCAATGATCTGTCCCACGGCAGCAAACATCAGGTTGTTGTAGAGGAACGTGGTGCGCATGGGCTCCTGCGGCTCGAGGTATTTGAGCCGGTCGAACAGTTCTTTGCGCGTGAATGGCGACTTGAACCAGATCAAATCGTGCCGAGTGACGCCGGTGCGGTGCGACAGCATGTCACGCAGGGTCACATTGTTGTTGAGCTGGTCGTTGTAAAACTCAATCTCAGGCACCGACAGTTTTATCGGCTTGTCCCAAGTAAGCTTCCCTTGTTCAACCAACATTCCCGCCGCCACCGCCGTGAACAATTTCGAGTTCGACGCAATCGGCTGCATGGTCTTCGCGGTAAACGGCAGCTTTTTCTCGTAATCCCGGTAGCCATAGCCTTTTGCAAAGACGAGCTTGTCTCCTACAACAATGCCCACGCCTACGCCTGGCGTGTTCCAATCCTTCAGCGTCTGCTCCATGTACGCGTCGAAGCCTTGTAGCTTCTTTGCAATATCGGCGTCCTGGCCTCTCGCAGCAGCTCCGCACACCATTAGCGCAACCACAAACAAGGCCACGCGAATACGGAATTTGTTCATAGACATGAAGACACACCCTCCTCCGACACCCCAAAACGGATTTCGCCCCAGCATTCTATAACCTGACTCCAAATTGGCAAGGAATTCTGCGATTTGGCTGGTTTTGAGCAGCCTGCCCGAGCGGATTTGCAAACGAACTATTTCTTGCCCAACTTAATTTCAGCTAACTTGATTGCGGTCTCGAAGGCCTCGGCGGCTTTCACTTTCACATCCGGCTCCACACCCACCGCCACCCAGTCGCTTTTTGAAAAGGGGTTAATCGGCTTTGTTTCGGGAATACCCATTCCAAAGTGCTCGTCAATCCGATGAAAGACTCCGGAATGCGGGGCGCCACTTGTGGTTTCGCCCACAATGGTGGCTCGCTTCAGCATCTTCATGTCGTAAGAAAAGTGCTCGGCTGCCGAGAATGTCGAAGCGGAGGTCAATAGGTAAGCAGGCTTGTCCGCCAGCTTGTTTCCTGGAACCGGCGACCGCGTCCAGGACCGTTCGGTGGTATTTTCCCTGGGGCTGTACATGTACTCGGGATGGTCGAACAGGTAGGCCGCCATCAGCATGACCATGGCAGGGGAGCCGCCGCGGTTTTCTCGCAAATCGAAAATAATGGCATCCGCGTCATTTAAACGCTTCATTTCCTTCCTGGCCCTGGACTCGCAGACGGACGGATCAGGGAACGCATTGAGTTTCAAATAGCCGATGTTGTGCGGCAGAATCTCGACCTTTTCAAAAGTGCAGTTTTGCTGCTCCAAGGCGTCGCGATAACGCACCAGGTCTTCCACGGTGGATGATCGAGGGCGCTCCGGCAAAGGCGTCTCGCTGTAGACCACCACCAGGTGCATGTCCTGACCCGCACCCCTCATCTCCTTGGTAAGCACATCAGCAAAGGTCTTGCCACTCGTCACGCCGTCGTAATCGCCGTTCCTTTCATGTGCCTGCAACGCCTCGGATACTTTTTGCGCGCGATCCGGGTAAACGTAGTACAGCTTTAGATTCGCGATGGCGCCATTAATTACGCGATGCCGTTCCGCAGCATTCACGCCGGGATCCTCGCCTTCAACAAGGACCGTTGTGTCGGCAGCTTCGTCGGGTTGCCCAGCCTGGGGTTGAAGAGGGTGAGGAGGTGGTGGCGGAGGAGGGGAAAATCGGGAGTCTTGTCGGGGGACCCCACTCGATGCGTCACCTGCCTTCGCCTCGGTGGGCTTCGAGTTGGTCGCAGGAACATCCGACGGCCTAAGAGCGCTTGGCGTTTCTCTGGCGCTATCGGTTCGGTGCGATGCTGCGCGCCGGACCGCGGTGGGGTGTTCTCGAGCGCGGCTTTGAGATTGGCTCGCCAACGCTCTGAACGGCTTGTAGCGCGCCGGCTGGCTGAGCCAAACAGAAAATGTGATGACCGATGCCAACGTCAATAGGCCACCGGAAAACAGCGCTCCAGGCCGAGGCGATCCGCTCTCCAGAACAAAGAAAGCTGGCACACCTTCCAAACGCTCAGCCGAAACACCAAAAAACTCCGGCTGAAAATGGTAGTACTCGCGTGGAACCGACATCGCCAAATCCGCCACCAGGTCCAGCCAGAGGCGCAGACGCTCGAAGAATCCTTTTTCGTCGCGTGCCCGGTCACGAAACAATTGCAACGCTTCTTCACCGTACTCCTCGCGAAAACGCGAGGGATAGAGCCGCAAAAACCAAGAGTAGAGCTTCTCAGACATGGGCCCCCCTTAAGACTTTTTTGGCCCGCGCCACGCGCAACAGGTCCGCGAGTCTTTCCGCTTCCGAGCGGACGAGCTTGCGCCCGGCAGAAGTCAATCGGTAGTATCGGCGGCGCTCCTGACCCAATTTACTGTCCGCCCGCGCGTCTACTTGTTCGATCAATTGGCCTTCCAGCAGAGTCTGAATGGAGCTATACAGGGTCCCCGGACCCAATCGCATGCGGCCCTCGGTCTGATCTACGACCTGCCGCATGATCCCGTAGCCATGCAGGTCTTCGTCTACGAGGGCAAGCAGAATTTGGAAAGCTGCAGAAGGAAGGGGGCTGAGTTTTCGTTTAGGCATAAAGTATCGATAATCGGTATATCGATAATCGACTGTACGCCAAGTTTTGCTTTTTTGCAAGAACCATCACACCTGGCGCAAAGGCACGTCGCCCGGTATCAGCAATGAACTCTGGCCAATCGAAAATAAAATCCCGCGCCTATGTCGCGAGACGCGGGATCCCGTTAGTTCCCTTTTCTGGCCTCTGCGTCTCCTGCGTTTAGACGCCCTTTTCCGTTTCTCTGAGGCAGTCTTCGACGGTGCGAATCGCGAAGTCCGCCTGCTCTTCGTCAATCAGAAGCGGCGGGGATAGGCGAATCGAATTTTCGCCTGAACTGAGCGTCAGCAGCCCCTTGTGGAACGCCTTGCTGATGATGGCGTCGCGCAAATCCGCCGCTTTCTCCTTGGTCTTCTGATCGCGCACGATTTCGATGCCGATCATCAGCCCTTTGCCGCGCACATCGCCGGCAATCTTGAAGCGCTTCGGCCAATCGCCGATGCGGCCAAAGATGTAATCGCCCATTTTGCGCGCGTTTTCCATGTAGCCGTTTTCGATCAAGTCGAGCGTGGCCATCGCCGACGCAATGCACACGGGATTGCCGCCGTAGGTCGTGCCGTGGGAACCCTTCTTCCAGGTCATCACGCTTTCTTTCGCGACGAATGCGCTCAGCGGCATTCCGCTGGCAATGCCTTTCGCAATGCAGACGATGTCCGGTTCGATTCCGGCATGTTCGTAAGCCCACCATTTGCCAGTTCGCCCGACGCCGGACTGCACTTCGTCCACGATGAGCATGATTCCGTGACGATTGCAGATACGCTGCAGTTCCTGTAGGAAAAATGCTGGCGCAGGGATAAATCCGCCTTCGCCCTGAATCGGCTCGACGATGATCGCTGCGATTTCTTCCGGCGCGAACAAGCGCTTGAACATCTGCTGTTCGAGGAGCTCCAAAGTTTCCGTGCCGCAAGTTTCAGCCGTATGGCCATGCGGGCAGCGGTAGGCATACGGAAATGGAATGTGCTCGACGCCCCCGAGCAGCGATCCAAAACCTTTGCGTTGCGTATTTTTGGACGCCGTCAGCGAAAGCGAACCGAGCGTGCGCCCATGAAAACAGCCGTAAAAAGCAATGAGCTTGTCGCGCTTCGTGTGGTAGCGTGCCAGCTTGACCGCGCCTTCCACTGCCTCCGTGCCGGAGTTGCCGAAGAACACCTTTTTGGCTTCTTTGCCCGGCAGAGTGGCGACGAGTTTCTCGGCGAGTTGGGGCAAATGATGGTGATAGAAATCCGTTCCGGAAATGTGAATCAGTTCCGCGGCCTGTTTCTGGATGGCCTCCACCACTTTCGGATGGCAGTGGCCTGTCGAGCAAACTGCGATGCCCGCGGCAAAGTCCAGGAAGGAATTTCCGTCCACGTCTTCGACGATCGCGCCGTGGCCTTTCTTGGCCACCAATGCGTATTCGCGAGTGAGCGACGGCGACATAAACTTTGCGTCGGCCGCGATGACTTGCTGCGCCTTCGGGCCGGGCAGCGCCGTGACGAGGTGAGGCGTTTTTACTTCTAAAATCGTTGGCATTTCTTCCTCCAAGAAGAAAATCAGGTTGGAGTGAATCAAGACTGCGAGAGGAAGAGGCAGGCAAGAAAAGCTAATTCGGTTTCGGACGCTTCCGGAACCGGCCTGCAAAAACTAGGCTAAGTCAACGCCGTAGAGGTTTGGCCGCGCGGCGGCCGGCGGGAAGAAACCCGGGAGGTACGGGGGCCGAGTTTTGAAGTTCAAGGTCACTTGCGTTTCCAGCGGACGCTGCCGTCCTTGGCGTCTTCTAGAATTATACCACGGTCCGCGAGTTCCTTGCGGATGCGGTCGGCGGCGGCAAAATCGCGTGTTTTCTTGGCGGCGTTGCGGTCGGCGATGAGTCTTTCGATCTCCGCGTCGCTCGGGCCTGACTCCATGCTACCAAATCCGAGCGCCTGCAATTTTGCTGCATCGTTGTCTTCGAGGACGGCGAAGACCTTGTCGAACGTGGCCAGAAACTGCCGAATCCCGGCGATGTCCCCTTGGCGAAATTCGCCCTTGTCCATCGCGATATTCGCATCGCGCACCAAGTCGAAAACGGCCGCGAGGGCGCGGGCGGTGTTGAGGTCGTCGGAGAGGCTGGCGTCGAATTCTTCAGCGGCCTTAGCGATACGCGCCGCCATACCTTCCTGGTTTCCGGCTGAAAATTTTCCCTGGTTCAAGCGGTCGGCGAAATTACGCAAACGCTCGATGGTGTTCGTGGCCTGTGTGAGGCCATTAAAGGTGAAATTGAGCTGCCGGCGATAAGGCGTGCTGGCGAGACAGAGGCGCAAGGCGGAAGGCTTGTAGCCCTTGGCGAAAAGATCACGCAAGGTGAAGAAGTTGCCAAGCGACTTGGACATCTTCTCACCTTCCACCAGCAGATGCTCGGCGTGGAGCCAGTAGCGTGCAAACGGCTTGCCCGTGGCCGCTTCGCTTTGTGCAATTTCGTTTTCGTGATGCGGAAACGCAAGGTCGATGCCGCCGGTGTGAATATCCAGCGTTTCACCAAGATATTTCATGGCCATGGCAGAGCATTCGATGTGCCATCCGGGGCGGCCCGAGCCGATGGCGGTTTCCCAGAAATGCTCGCCGGGCTTGGGAGCTTTCCAGAGCGCAAAATCGCGCGCGCTTTCTTTTTCGTAGCGGTCGTTGTCGACGCGCGCGCCGACTTGGATGCCGCTGAGGTCGATTTTCGAGAGTTTTCCGTAAGCCGGAAATTTCGTGATGCGGTAGTAGATGGACCCTTCGCTCGGATAAGTGAAAGTTCTCTCCCGAAGGCGCTGGATGAGCTGGACCATTTCGGGGATGTGGTCGGTGGCGCGAATCCAATGCTCCGGCGCTTCGATGCTGAGGGTTTTGCAATCGTCGAAGAACGCTTGAACGAATTTTTCAGTGTAGTCGCGGATGCTTTTGCCGGCGGCAGCCGCGTTCGAGATGATACGGTCGTCCACGTCAGTCAAATTCATGGCATGGTTGAGGCGGTATCCGCGGAGCCTGAGGAAACGCCTCAGAAGGTCCTGAAAAACGAAAGTGCGGTAGTTGCCGATGTGCGCGTAGTCGTAGACCGTAGGCCCGCAAGTGTACATGCGCACCTCGCCCGGTCTTTGCGGGACGAAAGGTTCGATTTTTCCAGACAGCGTGTTGTGAAGCTGGATTTCAGCCATCGGTGCTCGGTGCTCTTTCTGATCCATTGAAGAAGCAATGGATTGTATCCGAGGGGTTTGACGCGGGGCAATGCAGAACGGGAGAAAAGAAGTGCTTGGCGACGCGATCCTGTACCCTGCTGCTCCCCCCCGCTTTGCTGGTCGGACCTGGGAACTTTGGGCTTGGCACATTCGTACTGTTTGCTAGGCACCAGTCCGCATTAACGCCAAAGGTGTGGGTCTGTCGCAAGAGCGGCAGTGCCGACGGCAAGTGGGGAGCGCAACTCATGGATGCATTTTGGCAAGACCTGAAATACGGAGTGCGGTCGCTGTTGCGGGACAAAGGGTTTGCGGTGACGGTGCTGCTGACGTTTGCGGTATGTATTGCGGCCAACGCGGCGCTTTTTGCCATCGTGAACTCGGTGATTTTGCGCCCCTTGCCGGTGGCGGACGCCAATTCCATCCTGATTATGTCCAACGATTACCCGAATGCGGGAGTCCGGGGATCCAACAACAGCGCCTCGGGCGACTACTTCGACCGGCTTCGGGAAGTGACAGTTTTTGAGAGCCAGGCGATGTTCCGCGGACGCAATCAAACCATAGAGCTGAACGGTTCGCCGCAGCAGATTCGCGGGATGAAGGTAACACCTTCATGGTTCCACCTGCTGCGAGTCTCTCCGATGCTCGGGCGACCATTCACGGAGGACGACGGCGAAGAAGGCCGGGACCAGGAAGTGATCCTCAGTTATGGGTTATGGCAGGAGTTGTACGGGGGAGACAAAGCGGTTCTGGGCCGAAGCCTGCGGATCAGCGGACAGCCGTTCACCGTCGTCGGGGTGATGCCGCGCAAGTTCAATTTCATTGAGCCGGAGGTGCGCCTGTGGATGCCGCTGGCCTTTAGCGCGGAAGAGAAAACCGTGCATCACAACAATAACTGGTATCACATTGGACGCCTGAAGCCCGGGGCGACGCTCCAGCAGGCACAAGCGCAGGTAGATGCCTTGAATCAGGAAAACCTCGAGCGCTTCCCGGAGTTTAAGGAACTGCTGATCAACGCGGGGTTCCACACGACGGTAAAGCCGCTGCAAGACATGCTGACCGCGGGCGTCAAAGGCACTTTGTACTTGCTGTGGGGCGGGGCGTTCCTGGTTTTGCTCATCGGCGGGCTCAACATCGCGAACCTTGCGCTGGCGCGTCTGGCGATGCGGCGGAAGCAGATCGCCACACGGATTGCACTGGGCGCAAGCCGTGCGCAATTGGTGCGTCAACTCATCCTCGAAAATGTAGGGTTGGCGTTCCTCGGAGGCGGGTGCGGCATCGCGCTGGGGGCTGGCGTGTTGCGAGGTCTGAACGCCATTGGACTGGAGCATTTCCCGCGGGCCAATGAAGTCCGCATGGATGGGACCGCCGTTCTGGTTTCCCTTGGCCTGTCGCTGAGCGCCGGACTTTTTATTGCACTGTTCCCTCTGTCCGGGATTTCCAAGATCGGCATCAGCGATGCACTGCGTGAGGAGGGCCGCACGGGAACAGGCGGAAAAAAGTCTCGCCGCGTGCGCCAATTCCTCGTCACGGCGCAGGTTGGATTTGCTTTTACGTTGCTGATGGGGGCGGGGTTGCTGCTTGCGAGCTTTCGCAACCTGTTGCACGTTGATGCCGGGTTTAGGCCCAACGGCGTGGTCTCAGCCTCGGTCTCTTTGCCAAGCTCCAGGTATGCCAAGGATGATGTGTTGCGCGACTTCATGAATCGCGCGCTCCCTGCGATTCGCAGCCTCCCGGGAGTTTCCCACGCGGGCGCAACGGGGGCGATTCCCCTCGGCGGCAATCACAATGACAGCGTGATTCTTGCGGAGGGCTACCAGATGAGGCCGGGCGAGTCGCTTATCTCTCCTCTGAACATCGTTGTAACTCCCGGCTATTTTGAAGCCCTGGGCATTTCGATGGTTCGAGGCCGGACGTTTGATGAGCGCGACAGCGAAACGGCTCCCCGCTCGATTATCGTGGACGAGCGCCTGGCGCGGCATTTCTGGCCGAACCAGGATCCCATTGGCCGCCGGATGTATTTTCCAGGTACCGGCGATCCTAAGGACTTCATGAAGGTCACCGAACACACCGTGTGGCTGACGGTTGTCGGAGTGGCGCGCACGCTGCGCTACGAAAACTTGGATGATTCCGGCGCTTCTGTGGGCGCGTATTACCGATCTAACGCTCAGGACCCCTCGAGAACGTTCACCTTTGCCATCAAAACTGCCGGGGATTCCGCGTCCACCGTTCGCGCGCTGCGGTCTGAAATCGCGCGACTTGACCCGGAGGTGGCTCTGTTCGACATCCACTCAATGGAGGAGCGCATTGATCTTTCCTTAGCTTCGCGGCGGACTTCCATGCTGCTGGCGAATGCCTTCGGTGGAGTGGCGTTGTTTCTGGCTTCGCTGGGAATTTATGGTGTGCTGGCATATCTCGTGGCGCAGCGCACGCGAGAAATTGGCATTCGCGTGGCGCTCGGCAGCACGCGAGCCGGCATTCTCCAACTGGTTTTGCGGGAGGGATTCAAGCTCGTGGCCATGGGTTTTGTCTTGGGGGTTGTGGCAGCGGCATACCTGCAAAAAGCGGTGGCCACCCAAATCTACGGCGTCCGTCCCTACGATCCGTTGGTGCTCGTAGGCGTCATGGCTCTTCTAGCCGGCATTGCGCTGGGGGCCTGCGCAGTTCCCGCGCGCCGCGCCATGAGCGTGGACCCCATAGTCGTACTGCGTTATGAATAAGGCGAGGCTTCAGGGGCGACGCCTCGCCCTCTCCTGTGGAACGGTACGAAAGCTCGATCTCAGAAGCGTCACTCCGCGTGGTCTGCATTGCGCCCTCAAGAATAAGACAATCGAGCCAAGCAGGTTTGTCTATCCCTTCTTAGCCGGCAAGGCTTGTGGCCTTGGCGGAAGAACCACAATGCATAGCGTAGGGCTAGACACCATAGAAACATCGTGCTACTGTTTTTTCCCGTACCGCCATCCTTGCGCCAGGCGGCTGGGCTCTGAATAGGAACCTGCCAGACGTTTTCGAGTCGGCACTTCAGCCGACTTTGAAGGCAGTCCCAGGGTGTGGGACTGGCCCGACGCTCCAAAGACCCTCCCCTCGAGGCAAAAGAAGCCGTCTCTCATTGCGTACTTTTTCCTGCGCCCGGCTGGGGAACACCATTAGCGCGGATCGCATCGAACTACCAAGCACGCAATTCGAGGAGCAAAGGGGAAACCTTGCTTAAGCTGCGAAAAGTCGAAATCGTAGGCTTTAAGTCGTTTTGCGAACGCACCGTGGTGACGTTCAGCGGCTCGGGGACGACGTGTATCGTCGGGCCGAACGGCTGCGGCAAGTCCAATGTGGTGGACGCCATTTCCTGGGTCCTGGGCGAGCAGAGCCACAAATCCCTGCGCGCCGAGCGCATGGCGGATTGCATCTTCAACGGAACAACCAAGCGGCCTCCGCTGGGGATGGCCGAAGTGACCATCACGATGGAAGACCCTGAGCTGGCCGAAGCAGCGCGTTTCGTTATGCAAAGCGCAGCAGCCGAGGCAGCCCCAGAATCTGCCACCGAAGCGCAGAGCGGCAACCAATCCTCGGAGCAAGTGGCCCTTGAGGGAAACGAGCAGTTGGGCCAAGATGCGCCCGCGGCGGACCTACCGGCGGAGGATGAAGAGTCGGGCGGCAAATTCAAAAAGCCTTTTAGGAGAAAGAAAAAGGCTGACGACAAGCCTGTGCTCGCCACCAAACCGGGCGAAATCATGGTCAGCCGGAGGCTCTACCGCTCCGGACAGAGCGAATACCTTATCAACGGGCGCGTGGCGCGGCTGCGCGACATTCAAGAAATGTTCATGGGCGTCGGGCTGGGCCCGGACTCCTACGCAATCATCGAACAGGGACGCATCGGCCTCATCCTCTCCACCAAGCCGATGGAGCGCCGCGCCATCATCGAAGAAGCCGCAGGCGTGACGAAATTCAAGACCAAGAAGCGCCTGGCGGAAGCCAAGCTGGAATCGTCCAAAGTGAACCTCGCGCGCGTGAACGACATCGTCGTCGAAGTCGAGAAACAACTCGGCACGCTGAAGCGGCAGGCGGCCAAGGCGCGGCGGTATTCCGAGATTCGCGACCAGATGCGCGGCATCGTTCGGCAGATGCTGGCCGGCAAGGCGCGCGAACTGGATGGGGCAGCCGAAAAGATTACCAGGCAACTCGAGGAATGGAACGCCGCCGAAATACAGCGCGCCGCAGCAATTCAGCAAATGGAAGGCGAGCAAGACCGCCTGAGTCAGCGGATTTACGAGCTGGATGCAGAAATCCGCCAGAACCAAAACGTCTTGAACCTGACCGCTCTCGAAGTGGACCGCAACGAAAACAAGATTGCGTTCAACCGCCAGCGCGCACAGGAATTGGCGGGTCGCCACGCGCAAATGGACGCGGAGTTGAAGCAAGCTCGCGCGCAGGCGGCGGAATGGGAAACGCGCAGCGCAACGCAAGTGCAGGCGGTGACGTTGCTGCGAGAAGAGTCGGGCGTGCTGAATGCCCGCGTGGAAGAGCTTCTGCAGCGAGCCGAGCAACGGGCAGCCCAGATTCGCGACGCCGAATGGCGCATCGAGGCGCTCCGGCGGTCGGCTTCCGAAGCTGGCGAGAGCCTGCTGCGGCTGCACGGCGAGCAAAAGCAGGCAGAAGAAGCGCTGTCGCACCAAATGGAAGCGCAAAGGAAACTGGAAACGAATGAGCACGAGGTCCTGGAGACTTCGATGCGCGCGCGGGACGACGCGGAGCGGGCGGCTCGGGAGTTGGAGGCCGTTTCCGGCCAGCTCAGCGCTTTGCAGCAAAACGAGGCGGAGCTACAGGCGAAGATTGGCGGGTTGCGTGAGCAGCGCAGTGGACTGACGAAAGAAGCGGATTCGCTCCGCGACGCGCTGGCCGGAGTGCGGGCGCGGCATTCCACGCTAACGCAGATTCTGAACGACCGCTCGTACACGGCGGAGGCGGTGCAGAAACTTTTTGCCGCCAATGAGCGCGGTGGCCACGAGCAATTCCGGGCCGTAGGCGTGCTAGCAGATTACGCGGAAGTCGAAGAGAAGCACGAGGCCGCCATCGAGCAATTTCTGCGTGATGAATTGGAATTCGTCGTCGTTGAGACGTTTGACCACGCGCGCACGGGTATTTCCATGCTGCGCGACGAAGTCGGCGGGCGGGCAACATTCTTCGTGGATTCCCTGCGAAATTTGAAGCTTTCCAATGAATACGAATCGATTGTGAATTTTCGCCCGGACGATGGCGTGATTTCGAGAATGGACAAGCTCGTGGAATTCCGCGATCCGCTGGGCCCGGCGGCAAAGCAGTACTTGCCACGGTTGCGGGGCGCGTATTTGACGGACAGCGCCACCGCAGCAGAAAAGCTCGCGCGGGACAATCCGCAATACGCTTTCGTCACCCCGGATGGCACCTCTTATCAGGGGCGCATGGTCACCGGCGGGCGTCCGGATCAGGCCGGGCCGCTCGGCATGAAGCGCGAATTGCGGGCGCTGAACGCCCAAGTGCTGCAACTCGAACATCAAATGAACGAAAAGCAGGCCGCGCTCGAGAAAGTAGCGGCGGAACTTCTGGCGACGGAACAAGCGCAGGAAGAAATCAACTCGAAGCTGCGTGCCACCGAACGCGAAGTGATTTCCGCCCAGCATCGCCATGGCAACATGCAAACCGAACTGGCACGCTTGGGAGCCGAACTGGCGGTTTGCCAAAGTGAGCTGGCGCGGGTACGGAAAGAAGCGGAAAACGCGCGAGGGCGCGCGGAACGCGCAAAGCACGAGCATGCCGCCGCCGCGCTCAATCGCGCCGAAGCTGAAACCGAAAGCACGCGCCTCTCGGGAGAACTCGTTGGGCTCCGCGCTTCGGTCGAAACCGAGCAGCAGGAACTGGCCACGGGCCGCGCCGGACTGGCGGCGATTAACGAACGGCTCGCGGCGGCGGAGGCCCTCGCCGCAAGGTTGCGCGAAGAGCGCGCTGAGATGGAGCGCCGCGAAGCAGCATTGCAGCAGCAGGTAATATCCATCAGCGACGAAACCGCGAGCCTGGCGAAACAAAGCGCGGAGCTGACGCAACAATTAGCAGGGCTGCGCAATGAAAAATTGCGACTGGAAACACGGCAGAAGGAACTTGAGCAGGAGTGGGAATCCGCACGCACGCGCGTGACGCAGACCGAAGATCATTTGCGGATGGGGCGCCAGGAACTGCAGGAGCTGCGTGAGCAGAAAAATCACACGGAAGTGGAACGCGCGAAAAACGAATCCGACCGCGTGCATCTGCGCGAAACTTGCTTGAGCGAAGTGAACGCCCAACCAGAAGACCTGATCGCCACTGAAATGGCGTTCATGAGCGGCGAAGAGCTGGCCACCGCTGAGGCGAACTATCGTGACATGAAGCAGCGCATCGAGAACATGGGCGCGGTGAACATGATGGCGCTCGAGGAATTCAACGAATGCGAGCAGCGCTTCACGTTCCTGACGCGCGAACGCGACGATTTGCTGAAGTCCATTGCCGACACTCAACAGGCCATCGTGGAGCTGGACCAGGCAACCAAAGAAAAATTCGAGCACGCCTTTCACGCGATCAACAAGAGTTTTTCGGACGCTTTCCACGCAATCTTTGGCGGCGGCATGGCCGAAATGCGCCTGACCGAGCCGGACAGCTCGGGCGACGCAGGCATTGACATCGTAGCCTCGCCTCCGGGGAAGCGACTTCAAAACGTGCTGCTGCTTTCCGGCGGCGAGAAGGCCATGACGGCGCTGGCGTTGTTAATTGCGATTTTTCGCTACCAGCCAAGCCCCTTCTGCATCCTCGACGAGGTCGATGCGCCACTCGATGAAGCGAACGTCGGGCGCTTCACGAAATTGATTGGCGAGATGAGCAACCAGACACAATTCATCGTAGTGACGCACAATCGCAAAACGATGGAAATCGCCCCCGTGCTCTACGGCGTGACCATGCAAGAGCCCGGGGTATCCAAACTCGTAAGCGTGCGCTGGGAAGGAGCTGCCAGTGAAGATCCCAACACGAAAACGGCAGCAGCTTCAGCGGCCTAATCAACCAAGCTTTGCAAAAGAAAAACGGCACAAAAACAGGAAGCCCTAAATAGCTCCAGGTTTTATTCCAATGAATAAAACTTTTCTTTTGAATTTTTCACGACTGCGTTTCGCACAGTTTTCCACCGAACATGGGTTTGACTTCGCAATGTGGTGCGCTAGAATGCGGAGCACCAAGTCGGGGAGATTTTCGCGTTGTCTTCAGCTCCAACCATGAAAGTTCTGAGGGAGACCCAGTTCGCCGGATTGTCGCCGAGCGCGCGTGGGAAGGTGCGCGACATCTACGACTTGGGCGACAAGCTGCTGATTGTCGCCACCGACCGCCTGTCAGCCTTCGACGTCATCCTGCCAACGCCGATCCCTGACAAGGGCCGCGTGCTCACTCAGCTTTCGCTTTTCTGGTTCGACCTGCTGAAAGACGTCATCCCCAACCATGTTCTGAGCGCTGCGGAATTCCCCGCTCCCTTTGACAAGTTCCAGGGCGAACTCGAGGGGCGTTCCATGCTGGTGCGAAAGACGCAACCCTTGCCGATCGAATGCGTCGTACGTGGCTACGTTTCCGGCTCCGGCTGGAAAGACTACCGGGCAACAGGACGGATCTGCGGGATCGCGCTGCCAAACGGATTGCTCGAATCGGGCCGGTTGTCCGAGCCGATTTTTACTCCCGCGACCAAAGCCGTGAGCGGCCACGACGAGAATATTTCCTTCGAGCAGGCGGAAAAGATGGTCGGCAAAGACCTCGCAGATAGGGTTCGCGCCGTGAGCCTGGAACTTTACCGGCGCGCCTCCGCTCATGCCGAACCGCGCGGAATCATCCTGGCCGACACGAAATTTGAATTCGGCCAGCTGAACGGCGAATTGATTTGGATTGACGAAGCGCTGACGCCGGACTCTTCGCGCTTCTGGCCTGCCGCGCACTATGTCCCTGGCGGACCCCAGGCTTCTTTTGACAAACAATTTGTGCGGGACTATCTCGAACGGATGCGCTGGCCCAAAACCCCGCCCGGGCCGGAACTGCCTCCCGAGGTCGTCGACGCTACTCGCGAAAAATACCGGGAAGCGTTCCGCATTTTGACTAGCCGCGAGCTGCCATAACACCCGGGCCAAGACACAGCATCCCAGCGGAGCGTGACGCCGTGAAAGATCAATTGGAAGGGCTCGTCAATCAAATGGTGGAGCGCGGAATTTATTTCGACGAGGCCATTGAGGAATTTGAGAAGCGCTTCATCAAGCGCGTGTTGGATCGCGCCAATGGCAACCAGTCCCGCGCAGCGCAGCTTCTGGGCATCCACCGCAATACGCTCAGCCGAAAGATTGAAGAGTACAAGCTGGATACCAACGGCCACCGCCGCCGCTCCCGCTAGATTCCAGCTGCCGCGTCTTAAAAATCATCGATTCCCGGCGGGGCTTCTGCGCCGCACGAAATCCTGCCCCCTAACAAAAGAGAAACGGCTCTCCGCCTTCCGAGCGCCGTTTCTCTGATGCTGACTCTTATTAAGCCTACCGTCCGCTGGGCTTCCTGGTTGGCCGACGGGGGGCCGGCTTCTTGGGCGCTCCCTTTTCTTTCGGGATATCTTCGGCTTTCACTTTCGCCTTGTCCCAATGCAGGAAAAATGCGGGATCCGGGTCGTACGCAACCAAAGTACCCGTGAAATGGACCGCGCTGTCTTTTTCGACGCGTGCTGCCTCCGGCTGGCCAACTACCTTCACATCCATATTTGGCGTGGTCGCGGCATCAAATTCCGCATCGCTGGTCACGAAAGCTATCTTCAGCACAATCGGGTCGCCGGGCGTGACTTCGATCACCTTGCCCGGAACTTCTGGAAACTCCAGACCGCACGCCGCAAGCCACGTCAGCTTGCTCTTGTCGCCTCCTGCTTTCAGGTCGGTGAACACGGAGGCGATGGTCATATCCTTTTGGATCCCGCTGATATCGGTCGCGCTTGGCAGGGTATAGCTGCTCGGGCGGTCCGCCGAACTCCCCGCGAGCTGCAGCAGCTCGTTCATCTCGCCATCGGTCAAGCTGTCGCAAACGTTCCCACCTTGATAGTTCGCGATGAGGCTCCTCAGGTATTTCTTCACCTGGTTCGACTGCGCCTGGGTCGCGCCCTTGGACGTGACCGCCTTGCCAAAATACCAGAACGCATCCATTTGCTGTGGAGGCGTCATTGCCATGTAGGCCTTCCCCAGGTTGTAATTCGTGCTCAGGTCGTCGGGGTTCAGCGCCAGAATCGCCTTGTACTCCCCTGTCGCTGCCGAAAAATCCTTGGCCGCCACAGCTGCCGTAGCACCGGTAAAGTGGAAGAGAATCGTGGGCTGCAGCTTTTGCTTCTTGAAATCATCTTCGCTTAGGTTGTCAGGCTTTTTCACTTCGTCCAGAGCCTTCAATCCCGCCTGAGCCGCCTCGCGAGCCTTGGCCGCCCCAGCCGCCTGCGCGTCGGGTTTTAGCGTCGCATAGGCGAGCGCCCGCGCATACAACACCCCATATCGCGTCCCCGCATCCACCTTCTCGCCCAGCCCCACGGTCTTGTCCGCGTACTCGATCACTTTGTCTGGATTCTTCAGCTGGTTGTAGGCATTCACATAGAGGGGATATACGTAGACCAGAAGCGCAGAACTCGGATATTTCGCAACAAAATCATCCAAGCATTTGACCTGGGTCGCAGGGACTTTCTCGGCGGCGCACGCCTGCTCCTGGTTGTACTCCACAAGCGTATAAGGCTGCTTTGCGCTGTCCTGGCCTCCTGCTGCAGCGGCCTGTCCGCGCAGGCTGCTCGAATTCACAAGAGTCAAGCCAAGCGCCACCGCCAGCACCGCGCCCACCCGTTTCCATGTTCCGTTCATTCCGGCTTCTCCTCACTGAGATTCCGTGCGTTCATTTTTGTGTTCCGGGTGCAACCCGGAACTTTCCGCCGCGAAACTTTCCGTCTCGGAAAACCTTGGGATTATAGGAAAAGCTGCGCCAAATCCGCAAGCCGTTATCCTCGACAACGTTCCTGGTGATACTTCCTTATGTTGAGGGGTCACTTCACACTCGTTTCCGCAACAGCGTAAGATGACCGCCGCCGCGGAAATCTCTGACAATAGGATGAGTTTCGCACAAAAAGAGTGGCCCGGGGAGGAAGAATTCCTATGGCTGGAATAAGCAAAGCAAATAGCAGCTCCGCGGAACCTAAGCAGCTTGCGGGAAGCGTCGCGCTCGTGACCGGAGCGAGCCGCGGCATCGGCCGCGCGATCGCGCAACGCCTGGCAACGCTCGGCGCGTCGGTGGCGATTTGCGGCCGAGACCGCGCCGCACTGGAAGACTCTTCGAAGTGCCTCGAAGACCTGGGCACGCACTGCTTTTCTCAAGTCACGGACGTAACCCAGGCCGAGCAAGTGTCCGAGTTTGTCGCCAAAACCGAATCCACGCTGGGTCCAATTCAAACCCTTGTCAACAACGCGGGCATTGGCCTGTTCGGCCCCGCTCACGAGAAGTCCGAGGCGGAATGGGATCGCGTCCTGAATAGCAATCTCAAGAGCGTCTTCCTGGTCTCGCGCGCGGTGATTCCTTCGATGATTCGCCGCGGGTCCGGCGACATCATCAATATCAGCTCGCTGGCCGGAAAAAATACTTTTGTCGGAGGCGGTATCTATTGCGCCTCCAAATGGGGCCTGATGGGCCTTTCCGGCTGCATGATGGAAGACCTGCGGGCCCACGGCATTCGGGTGAGCGTGATTTGCCCGGGAAGCGTGGCCACGGAGTTTTCCGGCAGCAAGCCCAAGGATCTTTCGAGCGCCTTAACCCCGGACGATGTGGCGCATGCCGTGGAAGCCATCGTCAGGCAAAGGCTGGGGAGCTTTCTGAGCGAAATTCATCTCCGGCCTCTGCGCAAATAGCGCAACCCAGGTCCGGCTGCAAGAACCATTATTTCCTCTTGACAATAGTCGTTTAGACGACTATTATTCCGCTCGTGCCTTCCCGAGTCAAACCGCAAGGCCCCCAAGCCCCGGTCGAGGGGCGCATCTTCATCACCTTGCTAAAAGTCGCCGACGCCCTTGGACAGGAAGCCGAGCAACTCACCCACACCGCCGAATTGACCGGAACGCAGTACAACGTGCTGCGCATCCTCCGCGGCGCCGGCCCCGAGGGCCTGCCCTGCCGCGGCATCGGCGAGCGCATGATCACGCACGATCCCGACATTACTAGGCTACTCGACCGGATGGAAAAGCGCGGCCTTATCACCCGCGAACGCCAAAAAGACGACCGCCGCGTGGTGAAGACGCGCATTACGCCTCACGGCTTGGCGTTACTGAAGCCGCTAGACCAGCCCATGCGCGATCTGCACAAGCGGCAATTCCGCCACATGGCCGGCGCGCGCCTAAAAACTCTCTGCGACCTGCTCGAGGAAATCCGCCGGACCGAGCAGGAATAACGACTTACGGATTCAAGTTTATGTTTCAAATTCCAAATCATGTAGGAAGGAAAATTCAAAATGAACGGTTACCTCACTCGAATCTCTCGAATCGCCATTCTCGCGAGCATGGCCTTGGGGCTTTCGCGGCCGGCCGCAGCCGCGAGCTCCACCTGGCAGATTGACCCGCAGCACTCCTCGGCGCAGTTTGCCGTGCGGCATCTCGGCCTTTCCACCGTTCGCGGCGCTTTCAGCAAGGTCAGCGGAACCATGCAGCTTGACGATCAGGACGTCACGAAATCCACGATTGAGGTCACTATCGACGTGAACACCGTGGACACCCGCGAGCCCGACCGCGACAAAGATTTGCGCAGCGAGCGCTTCTTTGACGTAGCCCACTTCCCTACCATGACCTTCAAGTCGAAGAAAGTCGAACAGGTAGCCCCGGGAAAACTCCGTGTCACCGGTGACCTGACCATTCACGGGACAACCAAGGAAGTGGTTCTCGACGTGGATGGCCTCACCGCGCCGGCGAAGGATCCCTGGGGAAATCAACGCATAGCAGCCTCGGCCACGACGAAAATCAACCGCCAGGACTACGGCGTCAAGTGGAACGCCAAACTCGATAACGGGGGTGTGGTCGTCGGAGACGATGTGAACATCACCATCGACGTGGAAATGATCCAGAAAGCCGCGGCAAAATCCGGGGACTAATCCCGAATGAGAACCAGATTTGGAGCGCGTCATTCTGAGAGCCCCGACCCGGTCGGGGCCCGAAGAACCTCTTATCTCTCCGTACT
>DATFSR010000044.1:0-15858 GCA_035262505.1 Candidatus Acidiferrum sp.
CCGGAGTTGCACTGAAATCGGGATTCTCCTTGATCTGGCTGCAAACCGAATAGCCGTCCTGATCGGGCATGATCACGTCAGTGATTACGACGTCCGGCTTCGTTTGTTCGAATTGCGACAGGGCGGAAGCCGCGTCCGCACAGGTAATCACCTGGATATTTTCGCGACGGAAAGCAATCTTGATGACTTCGCGCATAGTGGCGCTGTCGTCAATGAAATAAACGGTTGGCACGTGTTTCTCCGGCGCTTCGTCGAGGGGAGGGAGCATCATAGCTTCGCTCATAGGGCTTCCTTGTCCGCCATGTCGCGGGAACTCTCATCGACTTCGCGCATGGCATCGAGCATTAAATCCGTTGCCGAGCGCAGCACGGTGCGCTGCGTCGAGGTGGTGCCGTAGACAAATTTGTAAACGCCGTTGTTTCCGTTGACGCAGTTCTTCAGAATGAAAATCACCGCTTCGTCGCCAAAAAGCGTGCCGCACTCCGCGTGCGAGATCTCTCCGCCTTCGTAGAAGAGAACCGCGTCGGTTTCTCCCGCGTTGATGTGCAGTGCGCCCGTCTGGTGCGCGTGGCCGAGCATTTGCATCACGCCGGTGAGGTCGTGGTGCGTCAAGTTTCCGCTCAGGCTGGTGTCCGACTGCGCGAGCATTTGCGTGGGTTGGAAGCCTTCAATTTTGCTGACAATGATTTGCTTTATATGAGACGCGATGACGCCGGGCTGGCGGCTGCGGTCAATGTAATCGTCACATCCGGCTTGAAATGCTTCCATCAGCGCGCGCTGGCTTCCGTCGCCCAACGCCACGATAGGAAGGTTGGAGTTCTTAGCGTCCGAGCGAATGATTCGTGCGATCTCGAGCGCGCCCATCTCCCGCATGTTGGTGGCGCAAAGAATGGCGCCGGGAGCGTCATATTCGAGCGCCGTCAGCGCATAACCCGCTTGCGTGCTCGTTGACACTTCAAAGCCCTCGCGCTTCAACGCGTCGCCCAGGCGCTTTGCAAAATAGACGTTGCTGTCAATCAGCAGAACCTTGATGGGGCGCGAGGCAGGGATCACGGCCTGGCCTCCGACGCGCTTGAGTGCGCCGTTCGACGTGAGCCAACTTGGTTTCGGCCGGCTTGATGCGGGAAAAACTCATGGGGACCTGGAGTCAATGCATCCAGGTTCAACACTTCGATAACGTCGCCGCCGTGCGAAAGCCATCCCGCAACATGGGGCTCGTCGGAAGCGCTCGCGGGCGTCAATTCGGCGCTGATCAACTCGCATTCGCCGGTAACCGGAAGGGCCACCCACTCGGTTCTCAGGCCGTAGTGTCGAAGGGCGATGAGATAAAAGCGGCGCGACGTAAGATATTGTCCTATCAGCTTTTCGGCGATATCACAAACCGGAACAATTCTTCCGCGGCGCAAGATGACTCCCTCGATCTTCGCGGTCTTATGAGGAAATCGAAAAACCCGGCTCGGCGCGACCAGCTCGGCAGTTCCGTCGGCAGCAACGGCAAATCGCCGCTCACCCAGCCGCAGCAGGACAAAAGACTTCAGCTCGAGATCGGTCGAGACGGTCATGGTCTTAATTTGCTGTGCGAATTCATTTCCCTAATTCAAATCCGCATCAAAATCGGTGTCTTCCTCAACTTCCGTTTCTTCGGTCGAAAGCTCAGCCGGAGGCAGTGATCGATCGAGCAGCATTAATTCGTCGTCCGACAAGAATCCTTCGGGGCGCACGACGGGAACCACGGTTTGGTCCAGCGCCGTGAGACCGCGGTACCAATGCCGTTCTTCATCACAGAACGAAAGAGGCAGCGCCTGCAGCCGCGTCATGGCGGTCATTTTCTCAATGCTGTCGACCAGCAAGGCCGTGCGCGTGTTACGGAGCACAAACGCAAGAATTCCATCGGGCGCGGAAAGGCCAAAATGAGCCGCCCCGCTCACGAGAAAAAGCGTATTGGCGCCGCGTCTGACGAACTGGCGAACTTTATCGATCCCCGGCGCGCTGATTTCGCGCGCGCCACCAGAGAGGCTGTCCGCGCCGCGCACTTCCTGAACGGAGGAAGAGGACAAAGCAAAGAGCTGCTCGCCAATGCGAAACAGAATGATCTGCTCCGAGCGCAGCGGGCCGGCTTTCACTGGCGCTGGCAGGGGCATCAGCGAACTCCCGCTGGGGTTGGCTTGCAGATTCCCACAACGCGCTTCTCAATGGCTTGGTAAACGTCGTCGATCCCGAGAACCTGATCCACGATTCCAGCTTTGATGACCTCCGAAGGCATGCCAAAAATCACCGAGGTGGCTTCGTCTTGTGCCAGAACGAGACCGCCGGCGTTCTTGATGGCCCTTGCGCCACTGGTTCCGTCGTTTCCCATGCCGGTGAGAACCGCGGCGATGCTCAAGGCACCCGCATAGGCGGCGACGGACTCCATGGTGACGTCCATGTTGGGCAGATATCCATTGATGCGGCCTGATGCGCCGTCGAGTTGAATCCTTCCCGTTGGCGTGACGCGGAGATGCTGTCCGCCGGGGCAAATGTAGAGCGTGCCCGGTGTGAGCGATTCGTTGGACTCCGCCTCTTTCACGCGGATTTCCGTGAATTCGGCGAGCTGCGCCGCGTATTGGGAAGTGAACGAGGCAGGCATGTGCTGCACCAGGATTACGGCGGCAGGGAAGTCGCGGGTGAAGCCCGGGGCAATGCGCATCACGGTAGCGGGTCCGCCCGTTGACGCAGCCAAAACGACGACGGGAAAACGTTGGTCACTACTACTGCTAGCAGCTGGGCGGGCGACTGGCTTCGAAGCCGCGGCTGGCTTTGCATTGCCGCCTGCGTTCTGAATCGTGGAAGCCAAACGTGTGGCCGTACGCACGACGCGAACTTTCGCGGCCATGCGTACTTTTCGCAGAAGTTCTTCCTTCACGCTTTGCATGTCCAGGTCAATGCCACTGGAGGGCTTGGCGACGAACTCGATGGCGCCCAGTTCGAGGGCGCGAAGGGTGCTGGCCGCGCCTTCTTTGGACTCCGAACTGACGATGACAATGGGCTTGGGGTTCGTGGTCATGATTTCGGCAGTCGCTTGAAGGCCATCCACATGCGGCATGTTGATGTCCATGGAGATCACGTCGGGTTTCAGGGACTCCGCCATCGAGACCGCTTCACGGCCGTCTTTTGCGGTGCCAACCACCTGCAACTGCTCATCACTGCTGTAAATGTTCTCCAACACTTTGCGCATGAAGGTCGAGTCGTCCACCACCAGCACGCGGATTTTTTTGGAAGGGGTTGCCATTTTCTTCTACGCCACGGGTGCGGCCGGGCGTGGCGCCTCCGTTCCCATGAGTTGTTCCACGGCCGCAATCAACTGATCCTCCTGCACCGGTTTCGTCAGGAAGGCCGAAGCGCCTTCCTTCATCGCCCGATCGCGATGCTTCGCGCCAGCACGAGAAGTCACGACCATTACCGGGATGCGCCGGGTAGACGGGCTCTGGCGCAATTGCACCATCAGCTCGTAGCCGGTCATGCGGGGCATCTCCAGGTCGGTGATGACCAGGTGGCAGCCGTGTTGCGACACAAGCTCGGCCGCCTCAAGGCCGTCGGCGGCCAGCTTCACGCGGTAGCCGTTTTTCTCCAGCATGCGTCCCACGAATTTGCGGACGCTGATGGAGTCATCGGCCACGACGATGACGCGTTCCTGCTCGACGCGGTCGATCGCTTCGGAAGGAATCGTGCCACGCGCCACGGCGGCCGAGCCCGGCGCGAAAATGCGCGCCGCGCTTGCGTTTGCTTGCAGTGGCCGGTGCTCACTCGGCTCGGCGGCGACCATGCGGTTTAGGTCGATGAGCAGGATCAAGCTGCCGTCGGGCGCAATGGTTGTGCCCGGAAAAAGCTTTACTCGGCGAAGATATTCCCCCAGGTTTTTGATAACAATTTCGTCTTTCCCGAGAACCTCCTCAACCACCAGGCCGATTTGATGGTTTCCGGCATTGGCCACGACCATGCGGAAAAATCCATTCACCGGTTCGAGTGGTGGCAGGCCGAGATAGGCATCGAGCCGAATGACTTCCGTGACCACGTCGCGAACCTTGGTCAGCAATTTGCCCCCGACGTCTTCGATTTCATCGGCGCGCAGGCGGCGGATTTCTTCAACGACTGCCAGCGGAAGGGCGAAATTGGTTGAGCCGCAACGAACAAAGAGCGCGGGCGAGATGATCAGCGTCAACGGAACCTTAAGCGTGAACTTTGTGCCTTGACCCGTCATACTCTGGATTTCGATTTCTCCGTTTAGCGCGTTTAAATTCGCGCGGACAACGTCCAAACCCACGCCGCGGCCTGCCAGTTCGGTCTTTACCGGAGCGGTCGAGAATCCGGGATGGAACAGCATCTCGCGCATGTCGCGTTCTGTGAGACGGTCGGAGGTTTCGACGGAAACCAGGCCGCGCTCGATGGCGCTCTGCTTCACACGTTGATAATCGATCCCGCGCCCGTCATCTTCGACTTCAAGGTAGATGTGGTTGCCACGGTGATAGGCGCGCAACGTGATTTTTCCCGGCGCGGGCTTGCCCGCTGCAACGCGGTCGCGGCTGAGCTCGATTCCATGCGCCACGGAATTGCGCACCAGATGGACGAGCGGATCGGAAATCTGCTGAATAATGTTGTTATCGAGTTCGGTCTCGCTTCCGGTGAGTTCCAGCTCGACTTCCTTATTCGTGGACTTTGCCGCATCGCGCACCGCGCGCGAAAGGCGCGAATACAACGTGCCAATCGGTACCATGCGCGCCGCCGTAATTTCATCTTGCAGGTGATGCGCAAGTTTGGTGAATTCGTCAATGTCGCCTTCGACGCGCCCAATAAACCCTTCCAGCTGCGAAAGGACTTCGTTCACGTCAGCCGAGATTTCCGCCATCGAGCGCGACAGAATATTTACGTCGTCATAGCGGTCCATCTCGAGTTCGCTGAATTCGGACCAGAAGGAGTTTCCAGTTGCGGCACTACTGGAAAGCAGTTTCGGCGCAGGCTCCTGCCTCCAAAGAGGCGCATTTCGGTTGGGGCTGATGCGGTTGTATTCGTATTTTTCCTGGAACTCGCTGACCTTGCCGTGCAACCTTTCTTTGGAGAAGCTCAGCATTTCGACGAGTTTTTCCAACTCCCCGACGCGGCCCACCATGCGGGTACGGTTGATCACCAGTTCGCCGACCGTGTTCATCATGCGATCGAGACGGCCGAGCGCGATGCGGACAGATTTCGTTGAGGAAGCAGCGCCAGCTGGCGCTTGCTTCGCGGACTTCTTCACTTGCGCGACGGTCTGGGCGGCGGCCACTCGGTCCGAAGGGTGGTCCGGTACTTCCGCGGTATCCGCGACAACGAGCTGAGCTTCCGACTCTTCCGGTTCGAGAGGGGCAAATTCGGCGATGCGGCCCAGCAGGGAGTCCACGCTCGTGCGCATCTCGGCTTCGTCGGTCCAGTGGCGGTGGAGCGTTTTTTTCAAAACGTCCACCGACTCAAGACACAGGTCCACAACGGACGCCGACGGTTCAATTTCGCCGTCGCGCAATCGTCCGATCAAGTCTTCAACGCGGTGCGCGATGCCGCCGAGCCGCTTCAGCCCTACTTGCGATGCCGATCCTTTTATCGTGTGAATCGCGCGGAACAGCTTGTTGATCTCTTCCGGATTGTTGTTTCCCTCGAGTGAAATCAAGCAATCGCTGACCACCTGCAGGTGCTCTTCGGCTTCCGGCTGGAAAAACTCCAAAATCTCATCGGGCACTTCATCGTCGACCGGAAGCGCGTCGAAATAGGAACCCGTCGGCCCCGCGGCCGCAGCTTCCTCGGGCTGTTCTGCGATCATCGGTCGAGCCGCAGGCGTTTGGACAAGATTGAGCGGCGGCGGCTCGGTGGGAAACGCGAAGCGATAGCGGTCCTTGAACGCGGCAATGTCTTCGAGGCTTTCATTTCCCGTGTCGCTGATTTCCAAAAGGTCGGTTTCGAGCAACGAAATGCCGTCGGAAAGAAATTCGGTCAGCGGACCATGAAGGTCCTCGCCTAAGGGCGCATTCAGCGCATACTGAAACACGTGCGCGAGTTTGCCGGCGATTTCGGAAAAGCGAGGGAAGCCGTAGCTTGCAGATGTCCCGCCCAGTGTGTGCGCCGCAATGTAAAGACGCTCAAGATCTTCGTGCTGCGGCTCAACGTCCTGCAAAACACCGACATATTCCCGCAAATATTGCAGATGCTCCGCAGCTTCCTGGAGGAAGACTTCGACGGCTTCGCGGTCCGGAAGGTTCGGCGTGCTCACGCGCGTCCCTCCGTGACCAGTTCGGGCTTGAGCAATTCGTCAGCCGTCGGCTTGCGGTACAAAATGCAATCATTCAGCACGATGGCTTGGAACTTCACCGGCATTTTTGAAATGGATTCAGAATGACCGAGAAAGAGGTACCCGCCTGGCTCAAGAGTTTCGTAAAAGCGCTGCACGACCGCGCGGCGCCGTTGTTCCGAAAAGTAGATAAGCACATTCATACAAAAAATGGCGTCCATGCGCCCGAGATAGACAGGAGACGCCAGATTCATCTGCGCGAAAGAAACCATCTTCCGTAACCGTGGCTTGACCTGTTGTCCGCTTTCCGCAGCCGAGAAATGATTCGCGAGCTGCTTTTCGCTCACGCTTGCGATGCTCCGGCCGGCGTAGATGCCGCGCTCGGCGTGCTTCAACGCTTGCCGGCCGACGTCCGTAGCCAGGATTTCAACGTTCCAGGAGTCCGCGAACGAAAGTGAATCCGCGATCGTGATGGCGATGGAATACGGCTCCTCGCCGGTAGAGCAGCCCGCGCTCCAAATGCGAAGTGTCCGCGGGTTCTTCCAGAATTTCTTTACATGCAGCTCCGGCAGAACGCGCCTTTCAAAAGCTTCGTACACGCCCGGATAGCGGAAGAAACTGGTTTCCTGTGTCAACAGTCTTTCGAGAAGCGCCTCGTACTCCACATTGGACTTGCGCATGTTGCGCAACAAATCCGTTCCGCGCTGAAGCCCCTTTGCGCGCAGGTGTTCGCGCACACGAGTGGAGAAGAACCGCTCGCGCGATTCATCGAAGCAAATCCCGGTCCGCTCTTCGATCAGCATGCGGATTTCACTCAATTCGTGTTCGCTCAGCCCGTGGCCTTGTCCCTGGCGCTCGCTCATCGTTTTCCCGTCTGCTTTCGCGCTACGCCCTCACTGCCGTGCAAATCGGTAAGGGCCTAGACGATTAACGAACCGCTCCCACTGGGACGGGACGATCGGTCGCCGCTGCTTCGGGGGCCAGCGGCGAAATTTTGGATCCCGCACGGAACTGGGCCAGCGCTTCGTTCAACTGATCCGACAATTTGACGAGCTGGCTCACGGTTGCTACCGTGCCTCGAGTTCCTTGCGACGTCTGCCGGGTAATGTTGGAAATGATTTGCATCGCGTGCGCCACGCCTTCCGTTCCGCGCACCTGCTGTTTGGAAGCCAGGGAAATTTCCTGGACAAGTTCCGCCGATTGGCGAACGACATTCGAGATGGCGTCGAGCGCGCGTCCGGCCTGATCGGCCAGCGACGCGCCGCCTTCCACTTCTTTCGTGCCTTCTTCCATGACCACGACGGCCTCGTTTGTTTCCGCCTGAATGGCTTTGATGAGGGCCGCGATATCTTTTGTAGCGCTGCGGCTGTGCTCTGCCAGCTTGCGGACTTCGTCGGCAACGACCGCGAACCCACGGCCCGCATCGCCCGCGCGCGCGGCTTCGATGGCGGCGTTCAACGCCAGTAGGTTAGTCTGTTCCGTGATGTCGTTGATCACGTTGATGATTTCCGAAATTTCCAGCGAGCGGTCACCGAGCGACTTGATTTTCTTTGCCGTTGCCTGGACCGAAGCGCGGATGCGCTGCATGCCTTCCAGAGTGTCGCGCACGGCGCGGTTGCCTTGTTCAGCGGCGTCCAGAGCGCGGCGGGCAGCTTCGGCGCTGGCTTCCGCGTTGTTGGACACCTGCTTCATCGAGACCGTCAGCTCTTCGACGGCGCTCGAAGTGTTGGTGATTTCCTGGTCCTGCTGGGTCGCGCCGGCTTGCATTTCATCCGCGGCGACAAGAATGTTGTTCGAGCAAGCGGTGACTTCCATGGCGGCCTTGCGCACGCGCTCGAGAACTTTCGTGAAGTTGTCGAGCATGTAGTTGATGGAGTCGGTGACGTTGCCGAGCTGGTCGTTGGTGACTTTGCCGCGAAGCGTCAAGTCGCCTCGCGCCACTTGGTTGATGACCGTCAGCAAATCCGTGATGTTCTTCTGCAGCGAATCGCTGGCGTCCTGGTTGCTCGTTGCCTTGGAGACTTTGGCCACGGCGCGATTCAAATTGTCCGCGATGTAGCCCAGTTCGTTCGTGGCATGGACCTCGGCGCGCGCCCGTGGATCGCCTGCCGCAAGCCGCTCGGAGAACTCCGCGAGAGCCTGCACCGGCGCCACAAGCGCCAACAGACGCCACACGAGAAGGACCGTCGTGACCAGCGCCACCAGCAGTGCCCCCAGCACGCCCGGAGAGCTGAAGTCAAACCCTCCCACTTCGCCTGCCTTTTTCCCAGCGCTGAAGGCCAGACCTAGAACGAAGGCAAAAGCCAGGCCGTTCAGGAAGACCAGCCCCCAGACTGTCGAACTCAATCGCGATTTCATGCCACCCTCCAAATCCTTTCACCGGAGCCGCGCCATTCCCGGCGCCGTCTCCAAAAACTCAAATGCTGGGCCCCGGAAAGACCTCAAGCAGTCGGCGCAGGTCGATCACCAGCGCGAGCCTATCGTCGTGCCGCAGCATTCCAATACAATGCGGCACGTTTTCGGGCGCCTGCTCGAGAAAATCTTCGTTCTTCACGGAATACGTTCCAATCACTTCGTCCGCCGCGATCCCTATGCGCACGTCTTCTTGATGATTTTCGCTGTGCAGGGAAGCGACCACCACGTGCTTCGGAAGCAGCCCGGGACGGCGGCCTTCGGTTATGGCGATGTCGATCAACGGCACAATGACTCCGCGCAAATTGAAAATTCCGAGCAGGTACGCCGGACTCAGCGGCAGCTTCGTTACGAGCGGCCAGTCCAGCACTTCTTCGACGTCCAGCACCGGCAGGCAAAAACGCTCGCGCCCGCTACGGAACACGCAGTACTGCGATTCCGGAGAGCGGTCCTCAACGGGACCAAGCGCTTCGAGCAGTTCGCCGGTGTCGGCGTCTGCCGGAAGAGGCTCGAGATGAAAATCGTCGTTCATGGTCTGCACCGTGCCCGCTCAGTCTCCGAAAATCATTAAACGAACCGCCGAACCGCGCGTAGCAGTTCGTCGCGAGTAAACGGCTTGGTCACATAGCCGTCCGCACCTTGCTGCTCGCCCCAGAACTTGTCACTCGCAGAAGCCTTCGAGGTCACCATAATCACCGGAATCGAATGGAACTCCGCACTCCCTTTGAGGTCCCGGCAAACTTGATATCCGTTGCGGTCCGGCATTACGATGTCCAGCAAGATCAAGCTAGGCCGCTCGTGAGCGATCGCTTCTTCCACGCGCTTGGGGTCGTTTACGCCCACCGGCCAATAGCCCTCTTTCTCCAAAAGGCTCTGCAGTAGCTTGACTTCGGCCGGTGAGTCGTCAACGATTAGGACCTTTTTTTGCACAGCCGTCGTCTCCCCATACTTCTCCACCGAGAAGAGGTGCACGTCAGCAGCCAGCCTTTGGGTTCTCTGTGAGCTTGTGTCGTGTGATGCTAAGTCTTTATTCCTGAACAGGTTTCAGCGCGAAACTGGCAGGGCTAGCGGCGCTGCGAGATAGGCGAGTCTGTCTCCTCCGTCTCAGCTTGAGAAGCATTCTCAGCCTCCTGCATCTCTGAAGCCAGCGATGAGAAACGCTGCACCACTTCGTTGATCCGCAAGGCCATGCTGTGAATGGTCTTAATCTGCGCCAGCGACTGCGAAGACAGTTGCCCTGGCTCGAGTAGAAGAAGCTCCGCGTTGCCCAGCATGGAGGTAAGTGCATTGTTGACGCTGTGCTTCATCTCCAGCATGTAACGGCCGAGCGTGGCGTGATTCTCGTTCTTGGCGGCCGCGCGTTCCGCTTGCTTTGCCAATCTCACCGCTTCCACGCGGCGCAGCGATTCACCGGCGACCAGAAGAAGCGTCTGCGCCCAGTCTTCACGCAGCGGCACATGGACCAACCTTGGATATTTTGTGCGAAGCTGCGCAAACTCCTTGGAATCCGCGGGAGCGCACAGGATGACCGCGGTCGCCGGATCGAGGGACCGGAGCACGTTCGACAGTTTCCCGTCATGAACCGGGCCGACCACCACCAGGTCACGAGCCGGCGCTTGTTGTTCCTGCCACAGATCACTGGTCAGGACCGTGACCACCGGAGCCTGGCGCTCCGCTTGCCAGCAAGCCGTCAGCAAGCGCGCAAATTCGTTTTCGTCGGTGAGTATGATTACGTTGGCGTGTCGCAAAGAGAGCCCGCTCCAGGAAAATACTTCCGTTAACACAAAATCAGACTGCTACTCCGAGTTACAGCTTCTCGGCTTCGTCCAGCGTTGAAAGCAAACGCTTCGTGCTGATGCCGAGATTTACCGCCGCTTCGGTGTCCTTCGCCTGCTTCGCTACGTCCACGCGTTCTTGCAACCGTGTTATTTCCACGCGCGCCATATTCATGGCCCGGTCGAGCGAAGTGGCGTTGCCGGTTTCCTTGGCGGATTCCATCGCCGCGGCTACCAGCACGCGAGCAACCACGGCGCGCCGCACGTCTTCCGCGGATGGCCCGTCTTCACTCACAAACGCCGCCACTTCCCACGACGACATCAGGATGCGCGCTCCACCGACTTTTACGGTGGTCATGGAGCGGCCGCGGGAGGGTGGCGTGGCAATCAACTGCTCCCAGATCTGTTCCATGCAGGTTTCGAAGTCCAGGGCGGCCCCCGGCGCAACCTCCGCCGTGCCCAAACGAGCCTTCGGCGCATCTTTGGATTTCGCTTTGGATGCGGAATCTGTTGGCGCTGGCGCCGCTTTCCTGGCAGGTGAACCCGGCTTCACCGCTTCGATCGGCGGTTTCTTTGAGCCATTTTGCGGTGCGGCGCTGGCCGCTTTTGCAAGGGCCTGCTCCACGTCGGCGCGCAGTCCGAGGAGGTTTTCGAAGGCCTGGTTGACCGTTCTCTCCGTGTATTCCTGCTGAAAGGGCTGCTTCCACTCGTCGGCGACCTTGCGAATTTTGTTAGGCGCCTCACCGCCCACCAATCCCGCATGGTGGCAGTCGATGGCTCGAACGCCGGCCGCTTGCAATTGGTCCAAGGCCGCGCGGATTCCGATCAAGTCGGCGTGCATCAATTCGATCAGCGTCCTGCGGAGCATGAAATTGAACCGGATGAAAGCGAGCAGCGCTGCCGGGTCATAAAACATTCCGCCGGCCGATTCTTTTACTTTGCGGCCTTCCGCAATGAAGCTGGTCTTCAGTATCTCTTTCAGGCTGCGGAAGCCGCGCAGAGCCACGATCATTTTCTCCAGTGGCGCGCACCAGTCCAGCGGGGCTGGATCCACTTCGCCGAGCACCGGCGACATCACCTGGGCCACGTCGCCGAGTTCGATCTGCTTGTGATAAATCTTGGCCGGTGCGCACAGCGCAAAGTATTGCACCAGAAGGAAGTCAATCTTGTCCCGGTCAGGATTGCTCTTCTTCGGTTTCCGCAGATGGCGGCGAATCAGCGCGCGCAGGCCCGCTTCGCTGGCATTCAGCGTGGTCATCTGCAAAAGATGACGAAGCTGGTGGGCCATCACTTCCTGATCCATGGCATCCAGCCATTCGTGGACCTGGTCAAAGAGCTCGATGTCTGGCTTCTCGGGGAGGTTCCGCTTGCTTTGCGGAAAGGGAATGTCGATTTCCGATTGCTTGGCAAGAGCCACGTAAATTGGAAAGACCTCGCGCGCCTCTTTCCATTGCGCGAGGCGAGGATTCCCGGGCCGCGCAGGCGCGGGCATGTTCAGAGTGGTCGTCTTGTTCACGGTCGTTTCATCACCCAGTCGCAGGGACCTTGCAAAAACCGCACGGCCACTGCTTTGCGTCCCTCGTGGTACTGCACGGCATCGACAGTGGCCTCTGACTGAAAGCCTTGCGGCCTGGCCTCGAGCCGTACGCGATCGCCAAATTCCAGGGGCAGCGTCGACAGGAAAATGGCATGGTGCCCGCTGCTGAATTCGACGATGGTCGCCTCCCGCAAATTCGTGCTTCCGCCCCGGGGTGACGTTACTTGTACCGGGACGCGCACGGCGCTGGCCCGCGGGAAGAATCGCGCCAACTGCTCCGCGCAGCTTCTTTCATTGGCTAGCAATGCCGAACCGCCGGTTCTTCCCACTTCGCCTCACCGCTTTGCGCTTGAATCCGCCTGTCGCAACCCAATCGAGACTCACTCGCTGGTGTAACAGGCGTACACTTCCGCAGGACAAACGTGCACGCGGCCAGCCAAAGAGTTCCAAAGATAAACTTTGGTGAAGGTACAGAAACGGAAGGACTTAAGATTTCCGGAGCAGCGTGGGGACGGCTCAAATGTCTCACCATGAAACGATCTCGTCTCAGCGCACCACGCAGACGGCGTTCCCTTTCGCCGGCTTGGTGAGACAGTTTGGGATCTACGCCGGCTGAGACGGTTCACTGTCCCCGCCGTCATCGTCACCTTTTAACGGGATGTTGTAGCGTTTCAGTTTGCGATAAAGCGTGGCGCGGCTTATCCCAAGCATCTTTCCGGCAAGGGCTTTGTCGCCGTGGGCCTGTTCAAAGACGCGCAGAATGGTCACCCTCTCCATCTCCGCGAGAGCTGTTGTCGAGAGGGTATTCGACTCTGCGGCGCGAGGAGATCCTCCCTCGGCCTGCTCGCTTCGAATCGCGGGAGGGAGATCGGCCACATCAATGGTCAGTCCGTCGCCGAGCGTCACGGCGCGGGCAATGCAGTTTTCCAATTCGCGCACATTCCCAGGCCAATCGTATTGGAGGAGGCTCTTCATCGCCGCCGGCGTCACGTGAATCTGCGACCCCTTTGCGTAGCGGTCCAAGAAGTGGTGTACCAACACCGGAACATCCGAGCGGCGGTCACGCAGAGGAGGGATGTGAACGGTGACCACGTTCAGCCGGAAATACAAGTCCTTTCGAAATGTTCCTGCGCGGTAGGCTGATTCCAGGTCCCGGTTCGTTGCCGCAATGACACGAACATCGACGGTCTCACGCTCATTGCTGCCCACGGGACGTACTTCTTTTTCCTGGAGCACGCGCAGCAGCTTGGCTTGCATCTCCAAGGGCAACTCGCCAATCTCGTCGAGAAAGATTGTGCCTCCGTTAGCCGCCTGAAACAGGCCTGCCTTGGACTTGGTTGCCCCGGTAAAAGCGCCCTTTTCGTAACCGAAAAGCTCGCTTTCCATCAGCGTGGGAACGAGCGAGCCGCAGTCCACCGCCACGAACGGCGTCTGTGCCATGGACCCGCGAAAATGAATCGCGCGCGCCACGAGCTCTTTGCCGGTGCCGCTCTCTCCTGAAATCAGTACCGGCGTCCGCGTATCTTTCAGCCTCGAAATCATCCGCAGCACGTCCTGAATGTGCGCCGACGTGCCGATAATTCCGTCGAGTTTGTCTTCGGTCGTTACGCGCTCTCGCAGGAACTCATTTTCGGTAACCAGATGAACCTTTTCCGCCATGCGCTGCAGCAGCAAGCGCATTTTTTCAACGCGAAACGGCTTTTCGATGTAGTCGTAGGCCCCCAGCTTCATGGCATCCACTGCCGATTCGATCGACCCGTGCCCGGTCATGATGGCGATTTCAGTGTGCGGCAGCAGCCTTCTGGTTTGCTTCAGCAACTCGACGCCGGACATCGCCGGAAGCTTCAAGTCTGTGAGAATAAGGTCGGGCGCATCGGTTTCCAGACGCCCCAGCGCGGCTTCGGCGCTTTCCGCTTCCATGCAGACGTAGCCAAGCGTATTGCCGATGGTCATGCACAACCGGCGGATGCTCTGTTCGTCATCCACGACCAGTAACCGTGTCTTCATCTCTTCGCTCATGGTTTCCCGAAGGCTTTCTCCACCGCTAGGATCAGTTGTTGCACCCGAAATGGCTTCTCAATGCAAGGAGTCCCGCTTTGCGCCAGGAATGTCTGGGTCTCGCTGTTTGCCGTGTCACCGCTAATCAGAATGATTCGGGATCTCAGCTCCGGCCGGTTTTTCTGGATCCATTCGTGCACATCGGCTCCATTCACCGCGCCCGGCATCCGAATATCAGAAATGACGCCCGAATACTTTCCGCTCGCGAGCAGCTTCAACGCTTCTTCGCCTGAAGAAGCATCCATCACGGTGTAGCCGCGCCGCTCGAGCGCCGCCCGCAAAAACGCAATCACCGAAGGCTCATCCTCAACCAGCAGAATAGGCCGCTTGGGTGAGACTGCCGGCTGCGCACTCATCGCCCTGCTTCTTTCGCCGCCGCCGCCGCCAGCGCGCTTTCGGTGGCCACCGGGATTCGCACTATAAACGTGCTTCCCACGCCGTCCTGGTTGTTCCAACACTGAATCTCGCCGCCGTGCGCTCGCACGATCCCGTAGCAGATACTCAGCCCCAGCCCCGTGCCTTTGCCCGCTTGCTTTGTTGTGTAAAACGGGTCGAAAATCCGCTGCGTGTCCGCGATCCCGGTGCCATTGTCGGTGATGGCCACTTCAATCATTTCGTCCTGGCGCCGCGTCTGAATTTTGATGCTTCCGCGCCGGCCAGACTCCTGCACTGCGTCGTAGGCGTTGTTCAAGATGTTGAGGAACACTTGCTGCATTTGCTGCACGTCGCCCAAAGCCGGCGGAAGCCCTTTTTCAAACTCTTCCGTCACTTCCACGCCGTGGCTCGCGAAATCGTAGCTGCGCAGCTTGATGGTTTGCCTCAAAACGCCGTGGATTTGCACCAACTCGCGTTGAACCGGTCGCTGCCGCGCAAAGCTGAGCAAATCCTGAACAATATCCTTGGTCCGCTGCGTTTCCTGCAAAATGATCTTCAAGTCTTCTTGCGCAGACGCCGGCACATCCGGATTCTCCAGCAGCAAATCCGTAAACCCGAGAATTGCCGCCAGTGGATTGTTCACTTCATGCGCCACACCGGAAACCAGCCGTCCGATGGTGGCCATTTTTTCGCTGTGCGCGAGCTTTGCCTGCAGTAGCACCGCATCGGTGATATCCGTCATCACCACCACGACGCTATTCACCGTATTTTGCTCATCGCGCATCGGGCTCAAGCTGATCGAAAAGTGTCCCATCGAGCCGTCGCTGCGCCTCGCGCGCAATTCCAGGTTTTCGACCTGGTGTCCGTTGGCGGTGGTTTCCAGTGCCGCCTCAAAGTCCACGCGATGGGAAGCTTCCACCCAGTCCACCAGCCGGTGCCCGATTAATTCGCTTTCCTGATAGCCCGCCTCATAGCAGCGCCGGTTCGCGTAACTCATCAATCCAGCCGTGTCGAGCACCAAAATCATGCTCTGCGTGGTATTCAGGATTTTCTGGTTGAAGTCGCGTTCGCGCTGCAACTGCGCTTGAAACGATTTTTGCTCCGTCACGTCCAGCATCAGCCCGCGAATTTGCGCGATGCGTCCCCGAGGATCGCGAACCGCGGTGATGTTTTGCAGTGTGTGCAGCAGCGTCCCGTCTTTTCGCCGCAGGGTTTCCTCGTAATTACGCAAAACCCCCTTTTCCGCAAGCGCTGTCAGAAATTTTTCCAGAGCCTCCGGCGCAGGATACAAGTGTGGACTTACATCCGATCGCAGCAATTCATCTCGCGACGCATAGCCCAGCATCCGCACCATCGCATCGTTAACGTCCAGAAAGCGCCCTTCGGGCGTAGCGAAGAACAATCCTTCCTGA
>DATFSR010000045.1:0-12446 GCA_035262505.1 Candidatus Acidiferrum sp.
GGGTCGGGGTGCCCGGAGACAATAGCAGGAGGCTGATCGCGCAGCCCTCAGCGCTTTTGCCTTCCGGACGGCGGAGAGCTTTCTCCGCGGGGGGATGTAGGGAATGAATAAGAACGGTTACAACATGAGGTCGGTGTTCAGTCTGTTTTCTTCCGACCTCGCCATCGATCTGGGCACCGCGAACACTCTGGTGTTCTCGCATGGCAAGGGCATTGTGGTGAATGAGCCTTCCATCGTGGCGATCAACAAGTCCAGCGGCGAAGTGGTCGCCGTCGGGCGCGAAGCCAAGGAAATGCTGGGGCGCACTCCGGGGAACGTCGTCGCCATCAAGCCGATGAAAGACGGTGTCATCGCCGACTTCAAAGTCACCGAAAAAATGCTGACGTATTTCATTCAGAAGGCGCACAACCGCCGCGTGCTGGTGCATCCGCGCATTGTGATCGGCGTGCCCAGCGAAATCACGCCGGTGGAAAAGCGCGCGGTGCAGGACTCTGCCTATCGTGCGCGGGCCAGCGAAGTTTATCTGGTGGAGCAGGCCATGGCGGCGGCGATTGGGGCGGGCCTGCCGATTGAAGAGCCTTCCGGCAACATGGTGGTGGACATCGGCGGCGGCACCACGGACATCGCGGTCATTTCCATGAGCGGGATCGTGTATTCGCGCTCCGTGCGCGTGGCCGGCAATGAGATGGACGAAGCCGTGATGCAGTATCTCAAGCGCAAATACAACCTGCTGGTGGGCGAACGCACCGCGGAACAGATCAAGATGGAAATCGGCTCCGCTTATCCCCTCGAGAAGCCGCTCACCATGGAAGTGAAAGGGCGCAACCTCATTGAAGGCGTACCGCGCACGGTAACCATTGACGACAGTGAAATCCGCGAAGCGCTCAGCGAATGCGTGGCCACGATTTTGAACGCCGTGCGCGTCGCCCTCGAGCGGACTCCGCCTGAGCTCTCGGCGGACATCAGCGACCGCGGCATCGTGCTGACCGGTGGCGGCGCCCTGCTGAAGAATCTCGACAAGCGCATCCGCGAAGAGACCGGGCTGCCCGTTTCCATCGCCGATGATCCACTGGCGTCCGTGGTGCTCGGCACAGGGAAAATGCTCAGCGACTTCAAGTTGCTGCGGATGGTCTGCATCGACTAGGAAGATGACTGGTTAAAACACCTTGGCCGCAAACGTTCGAAGCTTTCAGTAGAGCAGTCGGGCGTGAGAAGAGGCGGGCACAAGGGTATTTTGGAGGAATGGAAAACGGGGGTTCTTCCCAGCAGACACTCGCCGAATAACAACAGTCTTGCGCTCTAAACTTTCAACTGTGAACTGGTAACGGTCAATTTTATGGCGGCCATCCCCTCTCGTCACAAGTCGCTCGTTCTGCTCGCGGGAGTCATTCTCCTCCAGGTCCTTCTCCTCGCCATGCAGATCAAACGCGATTCCCAGGGACGCCTGATTCGTACCTGGACGGTGGGAGCGGTGTCGCCCTTTGAGCGGGCAGGCAGTTATGTGTTCGGCTCCTTTCGAGACACTTGGCGCAACTACTTCGCGTTGCGAGGCACCAAGAAAGATAACGATGACTTGCGCCGTGAAAATGACGCGTTGAAGCTGCGCGTCGCTCAGCTCGAAGGAAAAGCCGCCGAAGCCGACCGCCTTGCCGGTTTGCTTCATTTTCGGCAATCACAAACCGACGTGCCCATGGTCGCAGCGCGCGTTATCGGTGGAGGCGCGAGCACCGCCAGCCAGACGATTGAACTGGGCCGCGGCGAGCACGACGGCATCCGGAAGAATATGGGAGTCATCACGCCGGATGGGGTCGTGGGAAAAGTGATTGAAACCTATCCCAACACCGCCCAGGTCCTGCTGCTCACCGACAGGGAGAGTGGCGTCGGGGCCATGCTCGCGGATTCGCGCACCCAGTATCCGGTTGGCGGCGTCGGAGAACCTCTCATCAGCCTGAAGTACGTTCCGAACGACGACGACGTAAGCGTCGGCGCGCGCGTGGTCACCAGCGGCATGGACAAAATCTTCCCGCGTGACTTGCCGGTAGGAACGGTCACCGAAATCAAACCCGGCAATCCGTTCAAACAAATTCGCATCAAACCGGCCGCGAATCTCGAAAGGCTCGAGGAAGTGCTTGTTCTTCTGACGCTTCACCCGCTGAAGCAAAGCGATTCCACCTCGGCACAGCCCGCTACTCCCGCGGCTGCGAATTCTGCGCCTCCCCAGGTGCCCAACCCATGAACGGAGCTTTTGATCTGCGTATCGGCGAATCGCACATTGAGGTGCATAAGTTCCGCACCGGCGCGATTCTGATTAGCGCGCTCCTGGCCTTGGTCATACAGGCGTGGTTCCCCCTGCACTTTACGCGAGCGTCGCTTTTGGATTTGCCCCTGCTAGTGACAATTTATTTTGGGCTCAGTCGGCGGAATCCCTCGACGGGCCTTCTCCTGGGAACAGTCATTGGGCTGATGCAAGACAGTCTCACGCCCACGGTTCCTCTGGGGCTGTACGGAATCGCGAAGACCATCATTGGCTATCTTGCTTCTTCCATCGGCGCGCGTCTGGACACGGAACATCCGGCCGCTCGGTTCGCGCTCACTGCGGGCTTCTTCATAGTCCATCAGGCGGTGGTTGCCCTCACGCGCCGCATCCTGCTTGCGCAGCCGGAACCCTGGTTCAACCTGCACTTGTTTGGCGCCGCGCTTCTGAACGGCATCATCGCCGTCTTTCTCTTCCTCCTCCTCGACCGCCTCCGCCGCCAATCGTAGGATGGCTTCGCTCAGCCGTGCTTGCCGCAAAGATCAGTTCAGAGTCGGATTCATCTGAGCACCGGCGAATCGTCAGGCACCCGCGACATCGTCACGAATAAAGAATAGAAATGGCCGGTTGACAACCATGTGAAAGGGCTGGGTGGGCGGGGGCACAAATCCCGCCTAACCCCACCAGCAACTCCTCCCATGAAAACTCTCGAACCGGAACACAGAGTGAACGGGGGCTTTGGGGAAAAAAAGAACCTTGCCTATGCGCGATACTGTAGCAGCATACAATCAGGTTTTGAACGGAATCGAGCCTCAGTGCATAATCAGAAACTCCTTGAAGTCCTCGTATTTGCTCGACATAGGTAGCGACAGCTTTTCGCGATTCAAATAGCCGGTGAGGCGCTCGGGCAGCGGCGGAGCGCTGCCGATTGCTTTCCTCACCACGTCGGCGAATTTCGCGGGATGCGCCGTCGCCAGCACCAATCCCTGTGCGGGCTCGGGGTGTTCCAGTTTGTACGCTTCCCAGCAAAAAACCCCGACGGCGGTGTGCGGATCCGGGAGGTATCCGAACCGTTCGTAAACCTTCTTCATCTCGCACAGCGTTTCTTCATTGTTCGCGGCGTGGCCCCAGATTTCCTTTTGCACGTATTCGAGCCGCCCCCGGCACAAGTCCAGCAGCCGCGGAAAATTGTTGGGATTGCCGACGTCCATCGCATTCGAATACGTCGCCGTCGCCGGGCGCGGGCAGAATTGCCCGCTTCGCAAATACTGCGGCACCACGTCGTTGATGTTGGTGCTCGCAATAAACTTCGTCACCGGCAGCCCGATGCGTTTGGCAAAAATTCCCGCCGTCAGATTCCCAAAATTCCCACTGGGCACTGAAACGATCAGCGGTACCGACGCTACCGGCAATTGCCGATAAGCCGCCACGTGATAAAACATCTGCGGCAACAGCCGGCCAATGTTGATCGAATTCGCCGACGTGAGAAACGCCGTTTTGTTCAGTTCCAGGTCCGAAAACGCCTGCTTCACCAGCCGCTGGCAATCGTCAAACGTACCCGCCACTTCCAGAGCTGTAATGTTTTGGCCCAGCGTGGTGAACTGCTTTTCTTGCGCCTCGCTGATGCGCTTCGAAGGATACAAAATCACCACGCGAATTCCCGGCACGCCCAAAAATCCATGCGCGACGGCGCTTCCGGTATCTCCCGAAGTCGCCACCAGCACTGTCAGGGGCCGCGATTCGCCGCGCACAAAATAGCCCATCAGCCGCGCCATGAATTGCGCGCCAAAATCCTTGAACGCCAGCGTCGGTCCGTGAAACAGCTCGAGGATATGCAGGCCTGGAGAGAGGGAGACCAGCTTCACCGGAAATTTGATGGCTTCGCTCACCATTTGCCATAGGACTTCTTCCGGCACATCGGGCGTGGCAAACGGCTTCACCACGCGGAAACAAACTTCCGTGAACGGGAGCTTGCGAAAGTCTTCCAGTTCCTCTGCGGAATGTCGCGCAATTTCTGCGGGCATGTAGAGCCCGCCGTCCGGCGCCAAGCCGCGCAATACCGCACCTCGCAACGAGGTCAGCGGCGCCTTCCGCGATGTGCTGCGGTATCTCATGAAGCGTGATCAGAGACCAGAGATCGGATATCAGAGACGCAAAGCAGCAAGGAAAAGGCCGATTTTTTCTGCTTCTGTTCTGATCTCCGATCTCGGATCTCTGTTCTCATTTCATCCGCTTTTGCACACGTTCCAAGAACTGCTGCGAGTCGAGAGTCGTTCGCAATTCGCCAACGCTCAGAGTGCAATGCGCCAGCGCTTCGTAACTTCGCCGCCGCGCCTCAATCAGCACCGGGTAACAACGCGTCACGGTTTCCCTTGGCGTCTCTCCGCTTTTTGGCTGAAACGCCCCGCGCCACAACACCGGCTTCGGATCACTCAAATACCTCTCAATCAACAGTTGCCGCTCCTGCTCCGTCGCCGCCAAATACACAATCGTCATTTGCCGCCGCAAGCGCATAAGCAAATGATTGCCCGCGTAAATCACGCTGCCGGTGGTATCCAGCACCAAAGGTTTCTCGGGCTTCTGTTCCAGCTCGTTCAAAACTTCGTCAAGCGTGTGGATCTCTTCTGCCAGGTATTCGGCTTCTCGCTCCGCGTAAGTTGAACTGTCCGGCCAACCCATCCACGCAGCCACTCCGTGGATGCCCGAATACCCGCCAGGTGCAAGGCGTGGGGCCAGCCGCTGCTCGATCTGGTCGTCGCAAAAGACTGCCGGCGCGCCTTTCTCCGCTAGCTTCTTTGTCCAGAACGTCTTTCCGGAGCCGGACATGCCGACGAGCGCCAGTCGCATCGGGCTTCCTATGGTGGTCTCCCGCGGCATAAGAGAATTTTCTACAATAACGTGTGCCCGCCGCCGGAGCAACCCGGTCGCAGCCCAATCCTTCCAACTACTTGAGTGCAAATCTGGAACCTGTCCTCGCGGACGGCTTGCGGCACCCCTACGCAAGTGGTACGTTGGATTTGACTCTGCTGCTTTTTTGCAGCTCCAGTCCGGCGTTATTTGCGGGAGCTCCCGAAGATTTTTTCGTCACCCAGATCCGAGGAAATTTTCGACGGACAATTTGAGCTGACCCCGTTCAAGCGGGGCCGACTCGAAACCCACGCTGCAGATTTTTCGTGACGCGAGTCGCGTCCGGTGTTCTCGGACGAAACATGCAGTCCTGAGGGGACTCCTCGCGCGCGGGGTTTTCGTGTCTTACTGGTTTCGGAACGACAATCGTTTGCCGCAGGCGCGTCTCGCGATGGCCTCTTATGTCATCGTGGGCATGATTGGCGTGTTGCTGCTGGGTTTCTGGAAACTTCAGGTCATTGACTCCGACAAGTACTCAACGCTCGCCGAACGCAACCGCGTCCGTGAAATTCCCATCATCGCTCCGCGGGGCCGCATGCTGGACCGCGATGGCCGCGTGCTCGTCGACAACCGGCCGTCGTTCAGCGTTCTTCTGTTGCGAGAGGACATGGCCCAGGTGGAAAAACATCTTGGCGCAATCTCGGATGGTCTCAGCATTCCGCTGGCTGATTTGAAAGAGCAGCTCAACAGTACGAAGAGTCTCGCCAAATTCCAGCCCATCATTATCAAGTCTGACGCCTCTCCAGCCGACGTTGCGTTTATCGAGTCGCACAAGACGGACATCCCGGTGCTCGAAATGATCTCTGTACAGCGCCGGCGCTACCTCCCTGCCGGCTTTCTTTCGCACGCCGCGGGGTACGTGGGTGAGGTCAGCGAGCAACAGATTGAAGCCAGCAACGGCAGGCTCCGGCCCGGAGACTTTGCCGGGAAATTCGGCCTGGAACAGCAGTACAACGATGTGCTGCAAGGCACTGACGGCAAGCTCCGCGTGATCGTGAATAGCGTTGGCAAGGAAGTCGGACAACTTCCCATACAGGAAGCAATCCCTGGCAAGCAGATTCAGCTCAGCATTGACTACGATTTACAGCAAGTGGCCGAGCAGTCTCTCGGTGACCGTCCCGGGGCCGTCGTGGCCCTCGATCCGCGCAACGGCGAAGTCCTGGCCATGGCCAGCCATCCGACGCTCGATCCCAACGATTTTGCGGTACGCGTCTCTGGGGAACGATGGAAAGAACTGAACCAGGATCCTCACAAGCCCCTGCTCAATCGGGCCATTCAAGCCCAGCTTGCGCCAGGCTCGGTGTTCAAAATCATCACCGCCACGGCGATGCTGGAAGACCACGTCCCCTCGCAAGGTTTTACGACGTTTTGTCCCGGTTACGCCAGCTTCTTTGGCCGCCAGTATCACTGCTATGTCTTTTACGCGAAGAGCGGCCCCAAGTCTCACGGGGTTCTGGGCCTGCACGAAGCCATCCTCAAATCCTGTGACGTCTTTTTCTATAATGTCGGCCTTCGCCTGGGTATCGACCGTCTCGATTATTACGCGAGCCACTTCGGTATCGGCCACAAAACCGGTATCGACCTTCCCGCCGAGGAGGGGGGCTTGATGCCTTCCCCGGCATGGGTCGAGCGCGTACAGCACCGCAAGTGGTATCAAGGCGAAGTGATTTCCGTGTCCACCGGTCAAGGCGCCGTCACAACCACTCCTTTGCAGCTTGCGCGTATGATCGGCGGCGTCGCCTCCGGCGGCGTGTTCATGCAGCCGCACATGCTGAAGGACGCCCCCAACGTGAAAGAAGAACGCTTCCCTATCTCCGATCACACGGTCGAAGAAGTCACCGACGCCATGTATGGCGTGGTCAACGAACCCGGCGGCACGGGCACCCATCTCAAGCTCGCAGGCATCGAGCTGAGCGGCAAGTCCGGCACGGCTCAGGTCATCGGTTATGACAAGATGGCGCTCATTCACAAAGAAAAAAAGTTTGAAGACAACGCGTGGTTCGTAGGCTATGCCCCGCGCCGCAACCCGGAGATCGTTGTCTCCGTGCTCGTGCAGGAAAGCGGAAAGCACGGCGGGGAGGCAGCCGGACCGGTCGTGCGCGATATCATCAAGGCATACTACGACAAGAAGAACAAGAAGACGGAAGGACAATACACGGCCGAAGCCAAGCCGCTTGCGCCTCAAACCAAACCCATTTCGACAAAGACCACGCTGTCCCGCGAAGCTCCCAAACGAGAAGACACGGATCCCGTTGCAACCACTCGACCCGTGTCGGAACGGGAACGTTGAGGTGCCCCAATGACCTCCCAGGCTGCAAACTCCAAAGCCGCGCTTCGATCGAGCGCGCTTGCACCTTTTTCTAGTTATCGAGCGTTGGCTGTCGGTCGAAGATCCCGATTTCGTCGGGACGGTGGACTTCCTCAATGAAAGACGCACCCGGAACACGCGATTACGACTGGTGGCTTCTTGCCATCCTGACGACCATCTGCGCCCTCGGCGTGATTGAGATTTATTCCGCTACCCACGGCAGTTCGCTCGCGGGCATGCACTGGAAGCAGGTGCGATGGCTTGCGATTGGCTTCATCTTGATGTTCGCCCTCTCGCGCTTGGACTATCACTTGATTCTGGACCAGGCCCCCCTCCTGTATCTCCTTAGCCTTGCCGCCCTCATTGCAGTTCTTGCCGTTGGCCACACCCATTTTGGCGCCAAGCGCTGGATTCAGCTCCCGGCCGTGGGCGAACTCATCCAGGTGTCAGAATTGGTCAAATTGGTTATAATCATTGTGTTAGCGCGCTTCTTTGCGGAAGTGCGCACTGACGAGCTTGATTTGCGGGACTTGATCAAGGCAGGATTAATAGTAGGAGTTCCGCTGGTCTTGATTCTCAAGCAGCCCGACCTGGGCACAGCTCTTGTCCTGATGCCCATGGTGGCAGTAGGCGCATTTTTGGCGGGCTTGAAGTGGCAACACGCAGCAGTTTTTTCTCTAGCGGGGATTCTCCTTATCGGGGCGGTTTTTTATCCCCCCGTCAGCAGGCGCATCCTCAAGCCGTATCAGCGGGAAAGAATCACTTCTTTCCTGCACCCGGAAGACGACGCCAAAGGTTCCGGCTATCAACTCTTGCAGTCCAAGATTGCCGTGGGCTCTGGCGGTTTCTGGGGCAAAGGATTCGGCAATGGCACGCAGAATCAACTGGGCTACATCCCAGTCCGCTACTCGGATTTCATCATGTCGGCCTGGGCGGAAGAACAGGGATTCAAAGGCGTGCTGTTGGCTCTCGGGTTGTATATGGCGCTTCTGCTTCGTTTAGTGCAGAATGCTCAACGCGCGAAAGATCGCGCGGGAATGTTTCTCGTAATGGGCGTTGCAGCAGCGTTGGGTTTCCATGTGTTGGTGAATGTGGCGATGGTGATTGGCGCAATGCCCGTCACCGGCATTCCGTTGCCCTTGATGAGCTACGGAGGCTCCGCCACGCTGTTTGTTTTTCTGGCGATTGGTCTGGTGATGAACGTTCGGCTACGCCGCTTCGTCAACTGAACCGGCTGCCAGTTCCGTGTAGCATCCCACTTCGTTGGAATGCACCGGAAGAAGTAATTGGAAAAAAGCAAGTCATTCGGAAGTTAGGAAGTAAAGGATTTGTTGGCTCCGGCAAGGCCGGGGTCACGTATCAAAGGATTTCAGAGTGAGGACAGCATCGTCCGCCGTTCGCCCAGCCAGTTTTTGGCAACGGATTAACCTCGACAGACTGAGGAAGTCTTTTCCCTCTGGCTTCGAACACCAAGCCATCTCCCTACCAGTGCGCCCAGCGCCCTTTCCGGCTAAGCCGGAAACGGTTCCGCCTTTCTGGGCCCGCGACGGGTGGAAGCTTGCGGCGATGCGTCCCGCAGTGGACTCCGGCCAGGCCGGTGCCACTTTCAAGGAGTTTTCATGTCAAAAGAATTGGTTATCTCCGCGTCCTCCCACGAACGGCGGGTCGCGATTTTGGAAGAAGGTCAGCTAGTCGAAATTTACATCGAGCGGGAAAAGGAATTCGCTCTCGTCGGCAGCATTTACAAAGGAAAAGTTACGCGCGTCCTACCCGGCATGCAGTCTGCTTTCGTGGACATCGGCCTGGATGGCGACGCATTTCTCTACGTCAGCGACGTTTTTGAAAACCTCGAGGACTACGAGCCTCACGAACATCATTCGCAGCATGCCCCTGCGCCCGCCATTCCCGCGGGCAACGGCTCATCGGTCGAATTGCTTCCAGGCGAATCGCTGGCCCGCGCCGCGGATCGGCGCGACGGCCGGCGCGAGGAGCCGCGCTCGGAGGAGTTTCATCCTCTTTCTAAACAGGAGGAGGCTTCATCCGAAGAGGCTTCTGTTGTCCCCGGGCAGGAAGTGCCCGCGGCTGAGGAGCAGCCCGGCGGAGAGCAACTCGCTGCGCCCGAAAGCGCTCACGCGGAATCAGGAGAAGAGCGCCAGCCGGAGTCCAACGCTTCTGCGCCGCAAAATTTTTCTCCACACTTTAATCCCACTCAGAATTATTCCCGGCGTTCCGGCAACGACCGGGGACACGATCGCGGCAATGACCGCCAGGGTCAGCATTTCGGACGTGGCGGCGATCGCGGTCGCGGCGGACGCTGGGGCCGGCGCGGCGGCCGTCATCGCGGCGGCCGTCAACAAGGCGGTCCCGGTGAACGCAATCTTCCACCCTCCAAGTATGCATCGCCGCAGGGTGGCGAATTCCGCGGCGGCTACGACAACCGCGATCGCGGCCAGCAGCGTGGCTACGACAACCGCCGCCCGGAAGGTCCACGCAGTTCGGGGCCGTCGACCGCCGACGTCTCCGAGGAAGCGATCCTTCTCCCAGGCGAGTCGCTGGCAAAGTATCGCGACAAGACGGTCGCTTCTCCGGCAGCGGCCCCCGTGGTCGAACAGGAGTCCCGCAACGATTCGGCAATCGCCGAAGAAACATCACCAAGGCCGGCAAATACTCTCCCGGTTGCAACCTCTGGCTCAGCCGGCGTTCCTCGCCGCTTTTCGGGCGGCCTGCCGAGCTGGCTCCTCGCCGAGGGCGCGGCCGAGCCTGGCACGGAAGCCACCTCGGAAGCATCTCCCGCGGAAACCGAATCCTCGCCCGCTCCTTCGGCCCAGGACGAACCAGTAAGCAATGGTGCCGAGCTGAACGACGACCAAGTTGCGGCATTGGCCGCCGACCTGGCGGAAGCCAAGCACGAAGAAGTTGTGGCGGACGCTGAAGCCGACGCGGTCGTCGGTGGCGCGGTCTTCGAGGAAGACGACGCAGAAGAGGAAACCGAGGTCGCGGACGAAACCGAAGCTGCCGAAGAAGTGCACGCGGAAACTGGCTCAGGGCTGAGTCCTGAAGATGTCGCAGAAGTCGAAGCCCATCGCGCCGCCGATCGCGCCGAGTTCGCGGCAGACGTTGCTCATGAAAGCGCCGAGCACATCGTCTCCCTGGGCGAGCAAGCCGAGCTACAGGAAGAAATACTGGGAGCCGAAGTCGATCACTCCGAGTCGGAAGAAGAGGAGGGCGTGCCCGAAGCATCATCCTCCGAAGAACCTCTCGAAGTCGAGCAGGTTCGCTCCGACGCGGAAGTCATCGCAGCTTCCCTCGGTGAGCCGATCGCCGAAGCTTCAGTTTCCGAAGAGACCGAATTGCTGCTTCCTGGCGAAACTCGCGCGCCCCGCACCGGGCGCGGCGGCCCCTCGGGTCCTCGCGAAGATTATCCGCGGGACTCCGCGCGCATCGGCGGCAACCCGCGCTCGCGTTTCCAGCGGCCATTCCGCGGACGCGATCGGGGCGGACGCCCGGACCGCCGTGGCGGCGATCGTGGCCGTGGGCGATTCGAACGCCGCGGACCCGGCGGTCGCCATCACGACCGCGGCCATTCCGCACCGCGCCGTCCACAACTGATTTCGGAAATGCTGAAACCCGGCGAGGAAATCGTCATCCAGATCGCCAAGGAACCCCTCGGCAAGAAGGGCGCGCGCATCACCAGTCACGTTGCTCTGCCCGGGCGTTTCCTGGTTTATATGCCGACGGTTCATCACACCGGCGTATCGCGCAAAATCATCTCCGCGGAGAATCGTTCGCGCCTGCGCCGGCTGGTAAGCGAGGCCAGCGCCAATTATTCCGGCGGCTTCATCGTTCGAACGGCGGCAGGTGGCGCAACGGACGACGAAATCCGCGCCGACATCGATTTCCTCGGTAAGACCTGGCTCGAAATCAAGCAGCGCAGCGAAGAGCGCAAGGCCCCTTCCCTGCTCCACCGCGATCTCGATCTCGTCGAGCGCATGCTTCGCGATTACGTCAGCGATGATTTCACCGCCATTTGGATTGACAACGAAGAGGAATACGGCAAGGTGGTTGACTTCGTGAACCGCTTCCAGCCCAAGCTGGTTAGCAAGGTCAAGCTCTACACCAAGGAAACCCCCATCTTCGAGGAGTTCGGCATCCAGCATGAGCTCGACAAGGCTCTTCGCGCCAAAGTGTGGCTGAAGTCTGGCGGCTACATCGTCATCAACCACACCGAGGCGCTTGTGGCCATTGACGTCAACACCGGCAAGTTTGTCGGCAAAGGCTCCACCCGGCTTGAAGATACTATCGTCAAAACCAACCTCGAAGCCGTTAAAGAAATCGTGCGCCAGATTCGCCTGCGCGACCTTGGCGGCATCATCGTGGTGGATTTCATTGACATGGAAGAGCGCCGCAATCGCGAGAAAGTGTTGTCCGCTCTGCAGCAAGCTCTGGAGCAGGACAAAGCTCCGTCGAAGGCGCTTTCCTTTAACGAATTCGGCCTGGTTTGCATCACCCGCAAGCGCACCAAGCAGGCGCTCGAGCGAGTGCTTTGCCAGCCTTGCCCGTATTGCACCGGCTCCGGCATGGTCAAGTCCACGCCGACGCTTTGCTACGAGATCCAGGCGGAAGCACGCAAGATGGCCGCGGCCGATCCCGAGAGCCCGAGCCTCACGCTTCGCGTGCATCCGGAAATCGCCAAAGCGCTCAAGACTCGCGAGTCCATGCTCATTGACGAACTCGAGCAAAACTCGCACAAGCACGTCATCATTCAGTCCGACGCCACTCTCCATTGGGAGCAATACGACATCTACTAATGTTAAATATAGTATCCTAGTTAGTTTCAGACAGATGGATGGTGCGGAAGTGCTCGTGGCATAAGATTGGCATAAACAGGAGCATGGGACATGGAGGAAATATCCATGACCCCTGCCGATGCTACGCGCACAGTGAAGGTAATCGTTCGCCACTCCGCAAAGTGCAACG
>DATFSR010000046.1:0-54656 GCA_035262505.1 Candidatus Acidiferrum sp.
CACCGCTCTGGCGCTGGATGAACCCAAAGCCCTTGCTGGCATTGAACCACTTCACGGTACCCTGTTCTTTATTCACTGCATTTACTCGTTTCTGTCAGCCGGGTTACGGCTGAGCACTACTCTAAGCTATCTGATGCCCCAAGTCCCGAGCCCCTCAATAGAGCCACGGCCGTCTTCAAGCTTTGCCCGGCTGGCTGCAAAGCGGTCAACCGCGCAAAAAAAAGGCCGCAAGTATGTGACCTTGCGACCGCTTTTCTTAACCCAAAGGCGATACAAGAGCAACAAACGCAAACGCATCATAACACGGATTAGGGTGAACTACCAATGGTTTCTTTGGTCGTGACCGGCGCGTTACTGGAAGGCGCCTGGCGATGGATCCCTTGCAGCACACCGCACTTGTGGCAATCTCCTCCCCTCGCGACGAACCAGCCTCAAGAGACACTTCCGTGCCTTTGAATTTCATTTGCGTGGGCTCTTTCGCGACCGCCGGTATCGCGCAAGCAGAGCTTCCAGGTCGCGGCGGAGCCAGGACGCAAGCGGACCTTCGCGAAAAACGGCCCAGTCCAGCATGGAGCCACCGTTGACCTGCTGAATCAGGCGGGAGAGCTCGGCGGTGTCGCACTTCAGCAATTCGCGCGCCGCGACGGCTTCGTCAAGCAGCTTGCGCGTTTCCTCCCGAAGGGCCTTGAATTGCGCAAGGGTAATTGCGCGAAACTCGGGGTCAGTAAGATCGTTTTGCAAATAGGCCAGGCCGTTCACCATGGCCTCGGGGGTGGAGGCGAAGCTACTGCACTCGACATAGAGCTGGACCAGGGTCTTCAGGGGAGACTTGTATTTTGCGCGCGCGGCGGCGAACTGTTGCGGGACATTTTCCGGGGCGGTGCTGCAGGCGGCCAGCAGCAGGCCGCGCTTCGTGCCAAAGCGCTGGATGAGGGTGGCGGGAACCACTCCGGCTTCTTTGGCAACGCGAGCCAGTGTGAGCTGCCCGGGCCCGTATCGTTGCATAGCGCGTCCGGTGGCGGCCAGGATTTCTTCATCAGTTGTTTCGCGAGGGCGTGGCGACATGATTTCAAGGCTTTCCAGCAGAGTCCGCCTTTCCCTGCAAGCGGAGGCCGTCAGAATAACTGAATGGCTGTTCACTTTCCACTTGACATAAATGAATGGCTGTTTATTATTAGCCATCGTCCTTCCCGAGGTGGACCATGACCTCCACGGATTCTCCCTACCAGCCACCGAATTTGAAGGGCCGCGTGGCGCTCGTGGCCGGAGCCACTCGCGGTGTGGGGCGCGGCACCGCGCTCGCGCTTGGCGAAGCAGGCGCAACCGTGTACTGCACGGGCCGCAGCACGCGGACAAAGCCCACGAAGAAAAGTCCCGTGCGGCGCCTGCCTTCCGAATACTATCTGGGGCGGCCGGAGACCATCGAGGTAACCGCGGAGATGGTGACGGCGCGGGGCGGACAGGGAATCGCCGTGGTTGTGGATCATCTGGAGGCCGGGCAAGTCGAGGCGCTCATGGCGCGAATTCGCAAGGAACAGGGAAAGCTGCACGTGCTGGTGAACGATATCTCGGAAAGTGCGGAACACGAATTCGGCAAGACTTTCTGGCAGCTCGACCTGGAAAAGGGCTTCGCCATGTTTCGCAACGGCATTCATACCCACATTCTCACGAGCCAATTTGCCGGACCTCTCCTGATCGAAACGGCCAAAGTAGGGCCGGCGCCCGGGCTGATCGTCGAAATCGGCGACGGAGATTCTTACACGTATCGCGGAAATCTGATTTTCGACATGATCAAGACCACGGTAATCCGGCTTGCTTTTGCCATGGGGCGCGAATTGAGAAGGAAGAACGTCGCAGCGGTAGCGCTCACGCCGGGCTTCCTGCGGTCTGAAGTGATGCTGGAGCATTTCGGGGTTACAGAAGCCAATTGGCGTGACGCGGTAAAGAAGGACCCGAACTACGCGGAATCGGAAACCCCGCTGTATGCCGGACGCGCAATTGCCTGCCTGGCTGCGGATCCCAGCGTGATGCAAAAATCAGGAAGGGTATTTAGTTCCTGGAGCCTTTCCGACGAATACCCCTTCTGCGACGCCGACGGGCGTCGGCCGCACTTCGGGCGGCACTTCGAAAAAACCTACGGCAAAATCATGAAGCCTTGCGATGACGGCTTTTATAAGTACTGGTTTGACGGCGTCATCGATAAAATCTTTGGGGACTGGCCTCCCGACTAGGTCGGACCAATGAGTTCGGCAGTACCACCTCGCGGTTGTTGCGAACTGCTTGTCAGTGCCTTGTTGCGGGTGGGCCGCGCTGCTGGGACTAGGGAGTGCTGTCGGGCGCTCCAAGGGCGATGCGGAGGATTTCCATGGCAAGCTGGTTCACGTCCACGTTGTCCATATTGCAGAGCACCGCAACCCCCGCTTTCCGGCTGGGGACGACGGCAAAGGCCGTGCTGGTTCCCTGCTGCCCGCCTGTGTGAGCGAAAATGTGCAAGCCAAACTTGTCCACAATGCCCCAGCCTAGCCCGTAGCCGGTTTCTTTTCCGTCCGAAGTCTTTAAAGAAGTCCACATAAGGTCCCTTGTGCTTCGTTTGAGGAGCCTATCGGCCAGGATGGCTGACTCGAATTGGGCCATGTCGTCGGCCGAAGAGATGATTCCGCCCCCAGGAATCTTGTAGCTGGAGTCCAACACACCGGCGTTTCGAACGATGCCGCCATTGCCTTGGTGATACCAGCGTGAACGGTGAGGAACCACCGCAAAGAAGTCATCCTCGCGGGTCTGGTCCATCCCCGCGGGCTCGAAAACGTTCTTGCGCAGATAGTCCGTAAATTTCTCTGAAGCCGCACCCTCGAAAACACAACCGATCAGGGTGTAGCCATAAGTGGAGTAGTTGAATTTGGTCCCTGGCTTGGCGACCAACGGATCGTTGGCAAAAAGCTGCAGCGCCACCTGCATGCTCGAGAAATGCCGGGCGCTATCCTCAGGTACGTCGCCCTTTCCGTCGGGGCTATAGTGGCGGATGCCGCCGAGGTGGCCGAGCAATTCTCTCGTGGTGATCGGCCATTCTTTTTGCGGAAATTCGGGGCAATATTTTTGCGCGGGAGCGTCCAAGTCGAGCTTCCCGCGTTCCCAGAGTTGAAGAACGGCTGTCGCGGAAATGGGCTTGGAGATGGAGCCGAGACGAAAAAGAGTGGAGGAAGTGGCGGGCGAATAATTCTCAAGGTCGGCCATGCCGAAACCCTGCGACCAGCGAGGTTTTCCATCAAGGACGACGGCAGCGGAAAGTCCCGGAACGCTGTTTGCGGACATGAAGCTGGCGACCGCTTTTTCGATGGCCAGTCGTTTTTCCTGCGAAAGCTGCTCTTGCTGAGCCGTAAGCGGTGAACCACAAAAAAGAACCAGGAGAAAAAAAAAGGCGGCAGACTTCCCGCTGAATCCCCTGCCAGGTTGCAGACGGCGAATGCGCATGAATCACCTCGCACGGGAGTCTATCGCAAGAAGCGAAGGGTCGAAACCGTCAACACCTTTGCCCATAAGAAGCGTTGACCAGGGCGCTACCCGCTCTTTACCATAATAAGGATGAAACGACGGACGCTCCTGGCGGTAGGCACGATCGTGATGGCGGTGGTCGGCTGGGGTTGTGAAGACGCAGCCAAGAAGCCGGTGCAAGCACACGTTCCTGGAACGCCGGTTCCAGGATCTCAGATCGCTCAAAGCACCAAGCCGGCGTCGGTCCCTTCCAAAGCAACACAGCAAGCTCCTCCCGTTCTCGCGACACTGCCGGTGACAGACCCGAAACGCCCTCAGCCGAAATCCCTCTTGCCTCCGGTTCCGGACGGAAAGGCTTTTCTGGTCCAGAAAGTTCAGGAGAAGTTCGCTTCGGGTGAGAAGAATTTCAAGGACGGCCACTTGGAGGCGGCGCGGAAAGATTTTGACGACGCGGTGGACTGGTTGCTCGAAAGCGGGTATGACCCCGAAAGCGACCCTGCCCTCAGCTCGGTGTTCCACCACGTTGTGGATTCGGTGTATGCCTACGAACTTCAGGCGTTTCGCGGAGGAGAGGGGGTCACCGAGGCAGCGGCCGTTCCAGCCCCCATCGACGAAGTAGCGGCAGTGGCTGTTCCAGCCGATCCGCGGGTGAAAGAGCGCGCCGAGGAAGCTGCGAAGAGCGTAACCCACGATCTTCCGCTGACAGTGAACGACGAAGTGCTGCAATTCCTCAATTTCTTCCAGACGCCGAAGGGGCGCGACATCGTGGAAAACGGTCTGCGCCGTGGCGGCAAGTATCGCGACATGATTTCGCGCGTGCTTCGCGAAGAAGGTCTTCCTCAGGACTTGATTTATTTGGCGCAAGCGGAAAGCGCCTTCCAGCCACTGGCGCTTTCGCGCGCCGGGGCTCGGGGGATCTGGCAGTTCGTGGCCTATCGCGGGCAGCAGTACGGGTTGCGCCATACCTGGTGGATTGACGAGCGGCAGGATCCGGAAAAAGCCACGCGCGCAGCGGCGCAGCACTTGCGCGATCTCTACGGCCTTTTCGGCGACTGGTATCTGGCCATGGCCGCGTACAACTGCGGGCCCGGCAACGTTCAGAAAGGCATCGAGCGCACCGGATACGCGGACTTCTGGGAGCTGTACAAGCGCAACGTCCTGCCGCGCGAAACGAAGAATTACGTGCCCATCATCATTGCGCTGACTCTGATCGCCAAAGACGCCGCGCACTATAACATTCAAGCCGACCCGGAGGCGCCCGTTCCGGCGGACATCGTAAAGCCCGGCCGGCCGATCGATCTGCGGCTGGTCGCGGAAACCATCGATGTGGACCTAGAAACGTTGCGCTTGCTGAATCCCTCGCTGCTGCGCATGGCCACGCCGGACGATCCTGCGTTTGAGTTGCGACTGCCGCTGGGCACGGGAGAAAAATTCACCGCGGAAATTGCCGCGATGCCGCCTGACAAGTGGGTTAGCTGGCGGCGGCACCGCGTGGAATCGGGCGAGACGCTTGCGTCCATTGCCAAAAAATACCGCGTGACGCCGGCAGCCATCGCCGAGGCCAACAACATGGAGCGCACGGCGTCGCTCGAACCGGGCGCGAAGCTGACGATTCCCGCAACGCAATCGGCATTGGAAACCAAGCGGCTCTTAGTGAGTTATCGCGTGCGCCGGGGTGACACGCTCTTAGGAATTGCGGACCGCTTCAACGTGAATTCGGAAGACGTGCGCAAGTGGAACCGCCTCAAGTCGAATCACGTGAGCCGCGGCATGGTTCTGCGCATCTACACCATCGGCGGTGCACCTGAAACTCTTCGCAAGAGCACACGGTCGCGAACGAAACGAAAAGCCGCTGCTTCCTCTCCCGCCAAGGCCGCCAGTGCGGCAGCTGCCGGCAACTCCAACTAACCGATTTATTTTCAAATAGATAGAAGACCATCAGGGAGACCGCGCGAGTGGCCGCTGACCGGCCTGCTGGCCTCTCCACCCGACTTTGATGCCGCTCTTTTGTTGAACTTCGCAGACCACTTGACAACTCGCAACGAGTACGATAACAAACAACGGCGCGAGAACGGGGTGTTCTTGTAGAACTCAGGACAAAACGGCAAAATAGCCGGCCCGAGACACCACGGCGCGAAGAGATTCCCCCAGGGGAGGACGGAATGGATTTCGAGAAAGAAAGCTTCGAAGATGACAACGAGCTGTCACGGCTGGAGGACGACGAAGAGCTGGGCGGCGAAACACAGGAGATGGTCGAAACCGAGGAAGAAGAGCTGGCGATCGTAGGCGAGGAGCCCGAAGAGGAAGCTCCCGCCCCGAAACCCGCGCCCGCGGCTCGGCCAGCTCCCAAGAAAGCGGCGAAAAAGAAGGCCGCGCCGAAGAAGAAAGCCAAAGCGAAGCCGAAGAAGAAGGCCGCCAAAAAGCCGGCGAAAAAAGCCGCCAAAAAGAAGAAAAGGCGCTAAACGCTTCTGACAAACAGGAATGTTTCGAAGGAGCCGGGGATTGGTCCCGGCTCTTTCTCTTGAAGAGTAGCCATTTCAAATTGAAAACAGCGCTAAATACCTTGCCTGCACCGCCGGGCGTATTAGCTCCAAATTTCCTTGGAAATCGGAATTCGCCGCGGTCACCGACCCTAGCTTAGCTGGAGGAGCAACCTAGCCTTCGACCGCCAGTACCAGGAGTGTCGCATCGTCGGTCAAATGTCCGCAGCTAAATTCGGAAATTGCCGCGGCAATTTTTTCTTTTAGCGCGTTTGCGGACAGCACGCGGTGTTCCTCAAGCAAGGACAATAACCTCCGCTCTCCGAACTCCTCGCCTTCGCGGCTGCTGGCTTCGGTTACGCCATCCGTAAAGAGGACCAGGCGATCTCCGAGCGCAAGGTTCACAGTCCCCAGCCCAAAATTCTGCTCTTCGAAGACCCCGAGGACTCCTCCGCCCTCCTGCAGCCGCTCGCACGAACCGCCAGCGCGCACTACGATGGGCGCATTGTGCCCAGCGTTGGCATAGCGCAGCCTTCGCGCCGGCGCATCCAGTTGCGCGTAGAAAAGCGTGATGAAACGGTCGGTGTGCGTGTTCTTCCAGACGAGAGAATTCAGGCTGTTGCAAAGAAGATCAGGCATCAAAGACGGCGAAGAGAGCCCGCGCACGGCCGCCTGCAGGTTGGACATCAGCAACGCGGCAGGAATTCCCTTTCCCGCCACGTCCGCGATACACAACCCCAAGATATTTTCGCTTAGCGCGAGAACGTCGAAATAATCTCCTCCGACGGCCTCCGCCGACTGCCAGGAAGTGGCGATTTCATAGCCCCTCACCTCGGGAATCTCGCGAGGAACAAGCCTTTCCTGAATCGCCCTGGCTTCGGCGATTTCGCGCTCCTGCTCTTGAAGATGGTGTAGGGCTTCTTCCTGCGCTTGTTTCTCTTCGCTCGCCCGCCGGCGCGCTCTCCGGCGCTCGCGGCCCAGTTCAATTTGCTTTTCCAGGATTTCCAGCAGCCGCGAATTGTCCCAGGGCTTTTCCACAAAATCACTGACCCCATGCTGCATGGCGGCGACGGCCAAACCCACGGTGGCCCAACCCGTCATCGCCACGACCGGCGGCGCGTCGGCCATCTCCTTCAAGCGTCCGAGTACATCCAGTCCTTCGCGTCCGGACGTCGTATCCCGCGCATAGTTCAAATCCATGAGGAGAAGGTCGAATTCCCGTTGTGCCAGCGCGGCAAGCAAATCGGCGGGGTTGCTCACCATTTCGAGCATGTAGCCCTGGCCCTTGAGGAGTAATTGCAGGGCGTCCAGCACATCTTTCTGATCATCGGCAATGAGAATCCGCTGCTGCATCGTCTCGCAATCCGTAGCCGGCTCGATCATCGTCGCGGTCATGGCTTCTACCCAGTTTTGGCCATACGAGGGCAGGCCGATAACCAGCAGAGAATTGCTTCTAACCTATTTAATTTCTAACGATTTGCCAAGGGATTTGGCTCTCCGAGGTGCCTGGGCCTCTTCATTTGTGGGAACGCTTATCCCATTTCCGGACGGTAGCTTCAGGCAGCGATGCAAGCGAAGGCACCCCTTCAAGGCGAGCTTCCCAAGCAAGCCGCGCTAGAGCAGCGGCTCAGACCAGTTTTCGAGCGTTTCCTTCACTTTATGCAGGAACTGGTGCGCAATAGCGCCATCCACAACGCGATGGTCGTAGCTCAGGGTAACGTAGCACATCGAACGGATGGCAATGGCGTCATCCACAACCACCGGGCGCTTCTCGATCGCGCCTAGACCCAGGATGCCCACGTTTGGCTGGCTGATCACCGGCAAGCCGAACAGCCCCCCAAAAACGCCCGGGTTGGTGATGGAAAACGTACCTTCCTGGACCTCTTCGGGCTTCAGCTTCTTCGAGCGAGCGCGTTCCGCGAGGTCGTTCATGGTGCGCTGAATGCCGAGAAGATTTTTTTCATCGGCATTCTTGACCACCGGAACGATCAACCCCCAATCCAGCGCCACGGCGATGCCGATATTGATGTCCCGGTGAATCACCACGTTCGTGCCGTCAAGCGAAGCGTTCATGGTCGGAAACGCGCGCAACCCGGCTACCGCAGCTTTCACGAAAAACGGCATGAACGTCAGCTTGGTCTCATAGCGTTTCTCGAACTCCCCTTTCGCCTTGGCGCGCAGGACCGCGACTTTGGTCATGTCAATTTCGTCGACCGAGTACACGTGCGGAGAAACATGCTTGGACGCCACCATGTGCTCGGCGATTCTTTGCCTCATGGTGCTCATGGGCTGTACTTCGTAATTGCCGAAATAAATCTTTTCGCGCGGCACCGCGGTTTCGAGTGCCACGTGCGTCTGCACCCCCGAAGCCCCTGGCGCTGCAGCTGGCACCGGAGCGGGCGGCACTAGGACGGGACGGGCCGCAGGAATCGAAACAACGGACGGAGCCGCTTCGGCTGCGCCCCCAACCCCGCTTGCGGCGATGACCGCTTCAAGGTCTTGCTTGCTGATGCGCCCGCCGGCGCCCGTGCCGGGAACAGTAGCAAGGTCAATACCGTGTTCTTTGGCCATGCGGCGCACAAGCGGCGAGCTGTGAATGCGCTCGCCGGAAGAACTCGGCGCGGAAACCGCAGAAGCCGATGCCACCGCCACTGGAGCCGGTGCCGCGGGTCTGGACACCGATGTGGGAGCAGGAGGCGGCGCAGCCGTGGGAACCCTCGCCGGGGCAGGCGCTTGGGATTTCGCCGGGGCCGGAGCCGGCGCGGCTGCGGCAGAACCTGCGGCGTCGATCACGCCAACAATTGTCTGAATCGGTACGGTCTGGCCTTCGCCGACCTTAATCTCCTTGAGCACCCCGGCGGACGGCGACGGAATTTCGGCGTCCACTTTGTCGGTTGAAATTTCGAACAGCGGCTCGTCGCGCTCCACCTTGTCGCCCGGCTTCTTGAGCCACTTGGTGATCGTTCCCTCGAAAATACTCTCCCCCATCTGGGGCATTACAATGTCAACAGCCATCTTCGGTCTCCTCTTCTCCTTACCATGCTAATCCTGAGGCTAATATCGCGCCAATTCCTTCGCGGCAGAAAAGACTTTCTCCGCATTGGGCAAAAACTGCTCTTCCAAAGTCGGGGCATATGGCACGGGAGTATCGAGCGACGTCACCCGCAGCACCGGCCCGTCCAGATCGCTGAAAGCTTTTTCGCACAACAGTGCAGCGACTTCTCCGGCGATTCCGCCCGTCTTGGTGTCTTCGTGCACCACCAGGCATTTGTTCGTCTTCTTTACGGAATTCAGAATCGTTTCTTCATCGAGCGGCAAAAGCGTCCGCAAGTCAATTACTTCCGCCTCGACTCCCTCTTTCGCCAGCGCGTCCGCAGCTTCGAGCGAAGTGTGCATCATCGCCGCATAAGAAAGAATCGTCAGATGTTCCCCTTCGCGGCGAACTACGGCCTTGCCGATCGGGACGGTGTAGTCCTCGGCCGGAACCTCCCCCTTGATTCGACGGTAAAGAAACTTGTGCTCGAAAAACAGCACTGGATTATTATCGCGCACCGCCGCCTTCAGCAGCCCCTTCGCATCGTAGGGCGTCGACGGATAAATCACCTTCAATCCCGGCGTATGCACGAAATACATCTCCGGGTTCGCCGAATGAAACGGGCCGCCGTGCACACCGCCGCCCGAAGGCCCGCGAATCACGATAGGTGCCGGGGCGTTCCACAAATAATGTCCCTTGGCCACGAAATTCGTGATCTGGTTGAACGCGCAAACAATGAAATCAATGAACTGCATCTCGCAGATCGGCCGCAATCCGAGGTAGCTCATCCCGCAAGCCGCGCCGATAATGGCGCTCTCGCTGATGGGCGTGTCTATCACGCGCTCCCAGCCAAACCGTTCCAGCAGGCCTTCGCTCGTCTTAAACGCCCCGCCGTATACACCGACGTCCTCGCCCATTAGCAGAACGGCCGGGTCGCGCTCCATCTCCTCAAACATGGCTTGCCGGATAGCTTCGAGGAAGGTGATTTCCTTGCCGCTCGTTGCGGATCCCTTGGTTGGGGCGCCGTTCGCGCCGGCCATGACTACCTCCGCCCCTTTCGCGAAGCGCCGGCGGCCGCCTTTGCGGGTTTCTTCATCGCGGTCTTCCCGGCTGGCTTCGCAACTGCTTTCGCCGGACGACCGTTATTTGCCGGATTCTCGACAACCGCGTTCGTATCGCCAAAATGAATCGGCGCATCGGCGCCGCCGGAACCTTTGCCTGAACCAAAACCAGCAACGGTCCACACCGCTTCGACGCTGGATCGCGGCGGCGTCACTTCCGTGATGGGCCGTTCCCACTTGGCGCGAATCTTGTGGCAATCGTCGCCCGGGCAATAAACACCACCCTCAGCGAACTCGGGTGGGGGCATAGGCGAGTTCTCCGCAAACTCGCGTTCCGCTGCAAGCAGCGTGTCCAGCTTGTCGTCCATTTCTTTCTTTCCAGTGGCATCGAGAAGCTTTTCCGCGGTCAGGAATTTTTCATACAAGGCGATTGGATCTCGCGCTTCCCAGTGCGCGCGCATTTCTTTTGGAACGTATTCCGCGGGGTCGTGCTGCGCGTGGCCTAAACGACGAAATGTCTTGGCTTCAATGAGAATCGGCCCTTCGCCGGCGCGCGCCCGCTCGACCGCTTCTCGAGCTACGTTGTAAACGGCCACCACGTTGTTACCATCCACGATGTAACTGTCCATCCCGTACGCCTTCGCGCGATCCGCCAAATTTTCGAGCGGGACCTGCCGCCTCACCGGCGTCGAATATGCCCAAAGATTGTTTTCCAGAATCAACACGAAGGGCGCTTTTTGCGCAGCGGCGAAATTCAATCCCTCATGGAACACCCCGGTCGAGCTGCCGCCGTCGCCGATCCACGTCATCGTGACGACCTTTTGTCCCAGATAACGGGCCCCGATGGCCACGCCGGTCATCACCGGAATCAAATCGCCAAGCATCGAAATCGGCGAAACAATGTGCAAGTTATCGAGGTCTCCGAAATGGCTCGTGCCGTCTCTGCCCTTGGTCGGCGAATCGTATTTCGCCATGTGCTGCATGAAAATGTCGCGCGGCGGAACGCCTTTCACGAGAAGCGCCCCAATATTGCGGATCATGGGAGCGATCCAATCCTTCTTCTGCAGCGCATAACACGTTCCAACGGAAATGGCTTCCTGCCCCAGGCTGGAGTACAGCCCGCCGACAATTTTGTTCTGCCGGAAAAGCTTCACCATGGTCTCTTCGACGGCGCGGTTTAGCCGCAGGTAGTAATACAGGTCCAGGTATTGCTGCCGAGTCAATTCCTTCGGCATCTGCTTGGTCATGGCTGTTCCCATTCTCTGTTCCTAAGCGGAAACCACAACCGATGGTTCGGCATGGTCGAGCACCTTCAGCAATTCTTCCTTAGAAGCTTCTTTCAACTCGCGGCCGAACAATTCTCCGAGATGCTGAGCAAAGCGTGGCGCAACTTCTGCTGTTTCGACTGCGCGCCTCAGCAGTTTCTCGAGAGACGTCGCTTTCCGGTCCGTAATTCCGCAAGGCACGATCAAGTCAAAAAAACGCAGGTCCGTCGAGACGTTGTACGCGAATCCGTGCGACGTGACCCACCGGCTGATGTGCACGCCAATCGCGCCCAGCTTTTCCTCCGTGTTTCCGGTTTCAACCCAAATTCCCGTTTTCCCAGCCACGCGCTTGGCGGTGATTCCAAACTCGGCCGTAGTGCGAATCATGGCCTCTTCCAGCATGCGCACGTACCAAACTACGTCCCGCCGGATTTCGCCCAGGTTCAAGATGGGATAGCCCACAATCTGGCCCGGGCCATGATAAGTGATGTCGCCGCCGCGGCTGGTCTCATAAAACTCCACGCCTTTCTGCCGCAGGACGTGCTCGCCTACGAGCAAATGCTCCCGCTTTCCGTTTCGGCCTTGGGTGATCACATGCGGATGCTCGCAAAGGAGCACAACATCCTCAAGGGCATCCGCTTTTCGCGCAGCGACAATGCGCTTCTGGAGCGTGTACGCTTCCGCGTAGCCAATCAACCCCAGATCAACTTGTAAGGCTCGCTTCATCTCAACTTGAATCGTCGCAATGCTGCTTTATATGCCCTCAATCATCAGCTGTCAGTTTGCTAGTCCTTCGTTTTTGGTGAAGACGAACGAAAAAGAACAACAAACTTGGTTTCTTCTTGTTCCTTTTTCCTTACTAAGAACCCAGAACTGATAACTTAAAACCCTCGCGTCACACATTAATTTGCAACCCGCGCACGGACGCAAACGCATCTCCCAAGCCTTCCCACACCGTGGGGTGCGCATGAATCATGTTCATCATGTCGTCGACGGTGCCTTCAAGATTCAGCACCGACGCCGCCTCTGACAAAATCTCCGTTGCCAGCGGGCCGATAATGTGAATCCCCAACACCTCTCCGTAGGCTTCGTCGGAAACGACTTTGATGAACCCGCCGTGATTCCCCAGAATGGTGGCTTTGCTGTTCCCCACAAAGGGGAACTTTCCGGTCTTCACCATGTATCCGGCATCGCGCGCTTGCTTTTCCGTTAATCCAATCGAGCCAATCTGCGGCTCACAGTACGTGGCGTTGGGGATGCGCGTCCTAACAATTTGATGCGCCGGCTTGCCCGCGATGTGCGTTACCGCGATGATGCCTTCCATCATGGCCGCGTGGGCCAGTTGCGGCAACCCGGCGACGATATCGCCAATGGCGTACAAACCCTTTTCCGCGGTCTCCATGTAATCACCAACGTGCACGAAACCGCGCTCCACCTTGGCCTTTGACTTTTCCAGCCCACAGCCTTCCGTCATCGCTTTGCGGCCAACGGCGAGGAGCAGCTTTTCTGCTTGCAGCGTTTGCGGCTTCCCGTCTTTGTCTTTGAACGCCACGGTTACGCCTTTGGCGTCTTTCTTCGCCGACTCCACGCTGCAGCCCGTGAAAATCTGAATGCCTTTTTTCTGGAAAGCCTTCGTCAGTTCCGCCGAGATCTCTTCATCCTCCAGTGGTACGGTACGCGGCAAGGCCTCGAGAATGGTGACTTGCGTCCCAAAAGAATTGTAAACCGACGCAAACTCCACGCCCACGGCCCCAGCGCCCACGACGATCAGCGATTTCGGGATTTCCGGAAGCTCCAGAATCGAACGGTTGGTGAGAATCGTCTTGTGGTCCGGCTCGATTCCCGGGAGGGCCTTAGCCTCGGAGCCGCTCACCATGAGCACGTTCGAAGCTTCGATCATGGTCTTCTTGCCGTCTTTTTCGACGCTGATTTTGCCTGGCCCTTCGTATCGGCCCCAACCTTGCACCCACTCCACTTTGTTTTTCTTGAATAGAAACTCAATGCCCTTGGCGTGTTTTTTGACGATTTTGTCTTTGCGCGCCAGCACGTTGGCCCAATTAATCTTGATCCCGCTGATTTCGAAGCCCAGCTCTGCGCCGTTCTTGATATGGTCGTAGACATCGGCGTGATGCAGCAAAACTTTTGTGGGAATGCAGCCGACGTGTAAGCACGTGCCACCAAGATACGGATCCTTCTCGACCACCATGGTCTTCAGGCCGAGCTCGCCGGCGCGAATTGCCGCAACGTAACCGCCCGGACCGCTCCCGATAATCGCCACATCGTACTTAGCCACTCGTAGTCTCCTTCCGTGGCGGCCAGAATTCGATGAGGGGAGTACGCTCTCACCGCAGTCACGCTCGAAAACTCTCGAGGGATTTCAGGCCGAAAAGACCAGTGCCGGACCGACAAAAAGCCGCCCGCGCCTCCAGCGCAGACGGCCACATGCCAGCGAATTTCAAATTTTAGCAGCCACTCTCCTGCCTCGCAACCGCGCCCCCGTCAATGTTCCTTACCAGAGACTTACCCGCCACATCCAAAGGAAGTGTGTCCCACCTGCTTCTATTCCGCCCCAGAGACAGAATCCTCGGTCTTAATATTTTACTTTTGTGCACCGTCCCTCCCACGCACCTAGGAACCATCGGGCAAACCCCTGAACGCCCTCAGCTTTGGCCCACAAAGATGCCTCCGGCCATGGTCTTCCCCGGGAATCTATTTGCTTGCGGACGCTTTCGCGCACCCCGTTTGCAGCTCAGGCCGCAGGCCTAATGGTTGCCGCATTTGCTATCGCCATTGCGATGCTGCGGTTGGCTTTCATTTTCAAACCGCGGAGATTTCAGGCGCGCGGAATCGCCGGAAAATAGCTTTCTTCCAGAATCATACGATGATGAATCTGATGCCCGGCGGTGATAAAGCCCAGCGCCCGCACTGTCACTGGCTTCTGGCTGGCCGTGCCGCGCCGACCCCAGGCCGCGTCATCGAAAGAGCGAAACAGAGAAATGCTGGCGACCCGCACTGCATCGAACTCCGCCACAAGATCGGCCAGTTTGCGCTCGGCAAATCCTCCGTTCTTCACATAGTCGTCCTGCTCGAAACTCGAGAGCGGCGTTTCGTCGCCTCTGCCAATTCTCAATGCCCGATAGGCAAAAATGCGCTCGGCATCGGTGACGTGCCCCAATATTTCTTTGATCGTCCACTTGCCAGGCGCGCAGCGGAAGCTTCCGTCACGTTCGCCGCGCCCGGCAAACAACCGCGTCATTTGTAGGCGTTCGGATTCAAGGATCCCGGTCAGGTCTGAGCCTGGGACCTTGGCAATATACTTCCCGTAGTATTCAGCGAACTCTCCGGCTTCCGGCCTTTTCATGAGAACACCTCACCCTGCATCGCGAGATTATAACTCGGGACCGCATTCCGGTGTCTCCGCGCTCATCACAAGATCCCCAAAAGAGCTTCCAAATTGGAATGGAAACTTAGGCCGACAGCGGGCACTGACCAAAGCCCCTTGCAGACTCTCTTTGCTTCTTGTGCCAGTGCCATATCGGCTTTGAGTTTCGCTGGGCTTATTGCAAGATAGCGCATGCCTATGGCCACAGCGAATCCCAAGACCATGAGAGTTGCCTTTCAGGGAGAACCCGGCGCCTTCAGCGAAGCCGCCGCGATTCAGCTTCTAGGTGCGTCCATCGACACCGTGCCCCGCCCAACCTTTGAAGGGATGTTTCGTTCGATCAGCGATGGAGCCGCTGATGCAATTCTTGCCCCCGTGGAAAACTCGCTTGCAGGGTCGGTCGTGCGCGTTTTCGATCTGCTTCTGGAAAGCCGGCTCGCCATCGTCGCGGAAACGATATTGCCCATCGAAATGCAACTCATCGCTCTCCCCGGAGCCTCAATGGGTAACATCCGCTCGGTAGCCTCTCATCCGATGGCGCTGGCGCAATGCGAGCGCTTTCTTGCGGCGCATCCGAATTGGAAGCGCATCCCCGCCGAGGACACGGCCGGCAGCGTCCGCGAGGCCATTTCCGCCGGAGACCAATCCCGCGCCGCCATCGCTGGACGTCGAGCGGCCGAGCACTATCGCGCTGCCATTCTTGCCGAGCGCATCCAGGACAACTCCGAAAACTTCACGCGCTTCGTCCTTCTCGTGCCTGAACAAGAAGCCGCTGCGTCGCAGACCGCCGAAGCCCGCAAGACTTCTCTTGCCATGCGACTCGCGCATCGTCCGGGCGCGCTGCTCGCTTCTCTCGAGCCTTTCGCAAAACACGGAGTGAATCTCCTCAAAATTGAAAGCCGTCCGATTCACGGCCGTCCGTGGGAGTATCAATTTTTTATCGATGTGGAAGCAGAGGATGCCGCCAACCTGGACCACGCGCTTGCCGAAGTGCGCAAAGCCACCAGCGAACTCCGCGTCCTCGGCCGTTACAAGGCCGCCTCGCGTCAAAGCAACGAATCAAAATAACGGTCTCTAAAAAAGAAGGAAGGCCGGCGGTCGGCTGGCCGGCCTTCTCCTTTACTTCCTCAGTTTCCTTTACCTCATCTCGTCAGCAATAGCTGCACTCGGCGTCGCCGATGCCGCCGCCGGTGATGTCATCCCGCATTCGCCGCAAGCGCCGTCCGAGCCGCTCGGCAAGCTGATGCCGCGCGCGCCACAAACGCGCTTTCAACGTGTTTTCGGTGACCCCAAGCTTCTTCGCGGCCTCGCCCGTGGAATAGCCCTGAACCTCGCGAAGCACGAACGCCGTCCGCAAGAGCGGCGAGAGCTGGTCGAGGTTTTCGCTGAGCATCTCGCGGATTTCCGTGTTCGCGAAAACCTGCTCAGGAGTCAGCCCGTCGTCCGCAAACCGCTCCGTGGCCGGCAATTCATCTTCGCGCGGCGGTTCGTCCAGCGAAACTGCCGGGCGTGCCTTCGCGCTCCGACGACGCATCAGCGCCGCGTTGATTACGATGCGCGTCAGCCACGTCGAGAATTGCGAGCGGCCTTCGAAGCGCTTCAAATTGCGATACGCCGAAAGCAGCCCGTCTTGCAAAGCGTCTTCCGCGTCCTCCGTGTTTCCGAGCACGCGCAACGCCGTCTGGAATAGCGGCCTCTGGTAGCGGCGGAAGAGCGTTTCCACCGCTTGATGATCGCCGCGCTGCCCCGCGCGAATCAGTTTCTCCTCACTGCCCGGTATTCCCACCACTGCTTGTGTCGCCATTGTCATTCCCCCCAATCCCCGTGAAATCACTTTGACGTCTCACGTTAAAAAAACTCTTTAATGCACCGGAACGCTGCCTCCCGGCTTCGGCTTCCGCATCAGCACCAGAATCGGAATCACTGCCAGAAACGTAAGTCCCAGCATTTTGAAGTCATCGAGAAAGGACAGCATTACGGCCTGCCGTTCGATGTTGCCGTAAACCATTGCATGAGCCTGCGAGGCTGCGTGCGCCGCGGTCGACCCCGCGGAAATCAGCCTGAACTGGATGCCTTGCAGCGTGTTGTGATAAGCCGCACTCAATTCGTTGGCGCGTTCCGTCAGCCGGGCCATGTGGAACTGCGACCGCCGGTCCAGCAGCGTCGTCACCGTAGCAATGCCCACGCTTGCCCCAATGTTCCGCGCGAGGTTAATGATCCCCGTGCCCATGTTGGTCTTTTCTTTTGGCACGTACGCGAAGGCCGCCACGTTAATTGGAATGAACAAAAACGCCAGCCCCAATCCCTGCAGCATGCGCGCCTCAGCCGCGTGCCGGAAATCCAGCCCGAGGTCCCAGCCCGCCATGACGAACAAAGACCACGAGCAGACGATGCAGCCAAATGCGATAAGGATCCGTGTGTCCACCTTGGAAACCAGGATTCCCACCACCGGCATCATGAGCATGATCACTGCGCCGCCCGGAGTTAACGCCATCCCCGCGAGTTGCGCGGTGTAACCCATCAACTGCTGCAGCAACTGCGGAATCAATACCGTCGTTGCGTACAGCACAAAGCCCAGGAAGAACATGGTGATGGTTGCAACCGCGAAGTTGCGATCCTTGAGCATCCTCAAATCCACAACTGGCTCTTTCTGGTACCACTCCCAAACGATCCCGGCGATGATTCCCACCAGCATCAAGGCGAAAAATCCGATAATGAAGTTCGACGCAAACCAGTCGTCGCGCTGCCCTTTATCCAGGATGATTTGCATGCTTCCCAGCCCGAGGCTGATCAACCCAATCCCGATATAGTCGATTCGGAAGCCCGCTTTGAAGTTCGCCTTCTTCATGTACGGCGGATCGCTGACCAGAAAGCTGGTCAACAAGAGCGAAAGAATTCCAACCGGCACGTTGATGTAGAACACCCATCTCCAGGAGAAATTGTCGGTGATCCAGCCGCCGAGCCACGGACCGATCGTTGGAGCTACAACCACTGCGACCCCATACACCGCAAACGCCATCCCGCGCTTTTCCAGCGGAAACGTATCATTCAGGATCGCCTGCTCGCTCGGCTGCAACCCGCCGCCGCCCGCGCCTTGCATAATCCGGAACACGACCAGCATGCCCAGGCTCGGAGCCAATCCGCAGAGAAACGAACTCAGCGTGAACAAGGCTACGCATAGCATGTAGAAGCGCTTCCGGCCGATGAGTCCCGAGAACCACCCCGACAGCGGCAGGATGATGGCGTTGGAAACCAGGTACGAAGTCAGTACCCAGGTCGACTCGTCTTCTGCCACTGACAGATTGCCGGCGATATGTGGCAACGCCACGTTCGCGATCGACGTGTCCAGAACCTCCATAAACGTCGCGAGGGTCACGGTCACGGCAATCACCCAGGGGTTGATCGACCCGTCGGGCATCCTCAGCTTGGCTAGAATCTTGTTCCCCATGACTTTCTCGTCCCTTGTTCTGCTTGCGCCTTGCAGTTCCTAGGTACAATCGCCTTGCTCCGCTTCTTTTTCCCGACGCTTAGTTCGTCACCACTGTCGCATCCACGTTCATTCCCGGCCGGAGCACGGCTTTCTCCGCAGGAATCGGATCAAGCACAATCTTCACCGGGACTCGCTGTACCACTTTCACAAAATTCCCCGTCGCATTCTCTGGCGGTAGCAGGCTCAGCACGGATCCGGTTGCGCCGGCGATGGAATCCACGTGCCCGCTGAAAGTCTTCCCGTACGTATCGACTTTCACCTCAGCCTTTTGTCCCGGCTTCATGTCTTTCAATTGCGTTTCGCGGAAGTTCGCCGTCACCCACACGTTTTGTAGTGGCACTACAACCAAAAGCCCCTGGCCCGCTTGCACAATTTGCCCGGGCTCAACCTGCTTGTGCGTCGCCACTCCGTCCACCGGTGCGGTGATTTGGGTGTAGCTCAGATTCAGCTTCGCGGCTTCCAGCTGGGCGCGCGCCTGCTCCACTTTCGCAATTTTTGCCTGCGCGTCCGCGGCCTTCATGCTCACCTGCTTCACGTCTGCGCGCGCTGAAACAACGCCCGCTTTTGCTTGCTCCACCCGCGCCTTCGCGGCTGCCAGCTGCGCCTTCGACACGTCCACGCTGCGCTTGGCCTGCGCCAGCCTCTCCTGATCCGCTTTCAGCGCGCTCGCCGTAGCATCGGCGTTAGCCTTCGCCGCGTCATACTGCTGCTTCGAGATTTCACCCTTCTCCATCAGCGGCAGATAGCGCGCAAGGTCCGCCTTGGCCAGCTCCGCGTTCGCCAAACTCTTCTCTACATTCGCCTGTGCCCACGCCAAATCGGCGGTCTGTGCCTGTTCGTAAGTTGTCTCTGCACGAGCCTCGTCCGCCTGCGCCCCCAGCAATTGCGCATCCGCACTGGTCGTTCCGCTCAGTACGTTTTCTCGCGTTCTCGGCACATCCACACCCGCCGACTTCGCTTCGCTTTCCGCAAGCAACAATGCCGCCTGCGCCTGATCCACCGCCGCCTGGTAATCGCGAGGATCAATCTTCACCATCACTTGCCCGGCTTTCACCTGCTGGTTGTCATCGATCAGCACTTCTGCCACGCGCCCATAAACCTTCGAAGCCACGGGAGTGATGTGCCCGTCCACCTGCGCGTCATCGGTCGATTCGCGGTGGTGGTAGTAGAAAAACAAGCTCACCAACGCGACCAGCAGGACCGCTCCCCCGCCGAAAAGCAGCCGCTTGATTTTCGGATTGGCCACGCCCTTTGGAGCTTCTTCCAAAGGCAGCTCTTCCGTGACTTTCGGAGCCCGCGCTGCATTTTCCAGTCCAACTTCTATCTCGACGCTCATGGTCTCCACCTTTACTTCGAGTAAACTTTTTCCATCTGCCCGATCGACCGTGCGTAATCCGCACGCGCTTGATTGAACCGGAAGAGCGCCACGATCTGATTGTCGTTGGCGCGCGACAGCGAATCCTGCGCCTGGATCACTTCAATGTTGTTGGCTACGCCCGCCTTAAACCGGTCGCGCGCTTGGTCCACTTCTTCCTTCGAAAGCTGCACGCCGAGATTGGCCACCTGCACTTCGCTCCGGGCCGAGTCCAGGTTCAACAGCGCTGTCTTCACATCCAGCGCGATCTGGTTGCGCAAATCCGCCTGCTGTTCTTCAAGCTTTCGAATTTCCAGGTCCGCTCGCACAACTTCCGCGCGGATCCTGCCACCCGTAAAGAGCGGCAAATTCACGCTGCCTTGGTAGGTGTACGTCGGCAGTGTCGTATTCCCCGAAGTCCCGACGTACGCAAACGTCCCGTCAAAACGCACCGAAGGGAGCCGCTCGGACCACGCTGCTTTCTTTTCGCCCTCCGCCGCCTTAATCTGGGAATTCAGCGCTTTCCACTCTTGCCGTTCCGCCAATGCGGCCTCGATGCTTGGCTCTACCTCCGGTTGCGGCGTGTCCGAAAAACTCAGCGCATCAGCAAGCTCAATTTTCTGCCGCGGATCCAGATTCAGCAGCCGGCTCAACCCGTACAGCAACGTCTCTCTCTCGTTCTGCGCTTCGAGCAGCCTCTGCTTTTCGTTTTGCAGTTCCACATTGGCGCGCAAAGTGTCGATACCCGTGCCCACGCCCTCTTTCTGCAAATCCGCTGCTTGGTCATAAAGCGCTTGTGCCAGATCCACCCGGGATTGTGAGGCTTCGACGTCCGCCACCGCCCGAAGCGTCCCGATGTACTGCGAAACGGTTAGCAGAATGACCTGTTCGCGGGTCGACAGGTTATTCGCCTTGCTGGCATCCGCGGTGTTCCGCGCCGCTTGATACCTCTCCCACAAAGTCAAATCGAAGACCGGCGCGCTCACGCTCGGCCCTGCGGAAAAGAACTGATAAGGCCCAATCGTCTTCGGAAAGCCGGGCAGCGCCACTTTCCCCCCGAACTGCGCCAGCAAGTTCACCTTTTCCGCTTCATCCGAAATCCGCGCATTCGCTTGCGGCAGCAACCCGGCGAAGGCAATATTTTTGTCCTGCTCGCTCTGCGCCGCCGTCAAAATCGCAATCTGCACCGTCGGGTTCTGCTTAAGCGCCAGCGCCACCGACTGATTCAGAGTGAGCCGTAGGATCTCCGTGGGCGAAGCCGCTGGCAATGTTTGCGCCTTCACGCTGGACTGCCCCTGAGCCGTTCCCGCCCCCATCAAGAGACCGAACAGCGCAACGTAAAAAACGATGTGCGATCCCTTGGTGCGCTCTTTCCGGGCGTGGCTCTTGGTGTCCTTTTCGCTTTTGACGATCTCTTCCACGATGGCCTGATTCAGGCAACCTTCCGCAACCAACTCGCCGCCCTCGCGATAGATTTCCTTAAGCAACATCCGCCCCGCCGCGTCAATAAAGCTCACTCCGCAAAGGTTCAGGTGCAGCTTCTCGTCCGGGGACGCCGCGCGGAGCTCGCGCCAGCACTGCTCGAGCGTGCCAACCAGTGGACCGGTCAACCGGCCCTCTATATCTAGGACTGTCTTTCCCCGCTTTTTCTGTGTCGTGATTCTTAGCATTGATGTTTTCTCGTCTGCTGCTACCATATGCATAGCGCCCTCCATTCGATCTTAACTTTCATTCTGTCTACAAATCATTGACCTAGATGAAGTTAGCGAAGATAGCGAGGAATGCTCCGGGGCGATGAGTGCCCGTATATGGTCATATGTCCTAATATTGACCAAATAGTTGTGACGTTATATGGGCTTCTATAAAGTTACTGTCTCTCGTCTGCCGACGATCCCGTCGACCATGTCTGCACAAAGGAGTCGACTCGCAACCCCAGCGGCAAGCGCTGCCCCGCATCTAACTCGACGAGGGTCTCCAGGATCTTGGTGTCTACATGTTCAGACGGTTCGTCCGTCCTTATATTCTTTTTCCCGAGAATCCGGCCCACGCGAATCACGCTGCCCCAGAACTTGTGATCCCCGTAAGCTTCTGCGGTCACGTACGCCCGCTGGCCCACTCGTAGTTTCGAGACGTCGCTTTCGTCCACGTCCAACCGAACGCGCAGCACGGAATCATCCGCCATCGTAACTACCGGCGAATCGAATTGCGTCGAGACGCTTTCTCCGGTGTGCCGCAGTTTCCGCAGAATCACGCCGCTGATGGGCGCCCGAATGTAACTCTTCTCCAGATACGCCCGCGCTTCGGCGAGTTGGGCTTTCGCGGTGGCCACCGCCGCCTCCGCGTGAGCCCGGTCTTCCTCGCGGGCATCCGCGTCAATCAGCGAAAAGTGCTGCGCCGCCTGGTCAAACTGTGCCCGCGCCACTTGATAGCCTCGCTCGTAACGCTCCACCTCGTCTCGTGAAATCACGTTTCGGTCCGCAAGCACGCGTCGCCTCTCGGCTTCACTCTTTGCATTGTTCAGCACGGCCTCCGCGGCTTTCACAGACGCTTCTGCCTCGCGACGCTCCTGCGTGCGCGCGCCATTCACCGTTCGCCGCAGTTCAGCTTCGCGCTGCGCCAATTCTGCTTCGGCTTCCTGCACTCGTGCGCGATAGTCGTCGTTCTGAATTTCCGCGAGCACCTGCCCTTGGCGCACGCGGTCACCTTCTTGGACATTCACCAACTTGAGCCGCCCGCTCAGCTCCGAGCTCACGCGCACCTCTTCGGAAACCGCTTCGACTCTTCCCGGCGCGGCAATCAGCGAACTGTCCGCAAGGCTCGTCTTGACCGCCGCCGTCGACGCCTCCCTTCCCCGGCTTCGCAACAGCCCTGCCGTCACAAGCGCAATTACAACTCCCGCCGTCACTAACACATATTGAGATTTCTTCATGACTTGCCCCCTGCCCTTAAATCGAAAACTGATTCGGAAACCCTGCCGCCACAGGCGCCTGTGCAAACAACGACGTTTCATCCCGCCGGATCAGGACATTTCTTTCTTCTTTGACGATGCGCCCATCTTCCAGATGGATGATGCGGTCGCCGAACGACAGCACACGCGGATCATGCGTCACCATCACCACGGCCCGGCCGTGTTCATGCGCCAGTCGCTGCAACAACTCAATAACGGTGCGCCCGCTCGTCGAATCCAGCGCCGCGGTCGGCTCGTCCGCCAACAAGATCGGCGGATCGCCAGCCAATGCGCGAGCAATCGCAACGCGCTGTTTCTGCCCTCCGCTCAAATCCGCTGGAAACGACCGCGCTTTTTGCGCAAGCCCCACTTCGGCAAGCAGTTCTTCCCCGCGCTTTTGCGCCACGGCCCCGCGAATCCCGCGCACATCCAGTGCAAGCGCCACGTTCTCCGCCGCACTCAGCGTTGGAAACAAATTAAATCCCTGAAAAACAAAGCCAATCGCCTCACGGCGGATTCTGGGTAACTGGCTTTCCGGCAGCGAACCTACGTCTTCGCCCAGAATCTCCAGCCTCCCGTCGCTTGCTCTCAAAATGCACCCAAGAATCGAAAGCAGCGTCGTCTTCCCGCTCCCGGAAGGCCCCATCAGCAACGTCAACTCCCCCGCCCTCACCTCAAGGTCCACGCCCTGCAACGCTCGCAGTTCCGTCGTCCCTTCGCGATAAATCTTGCTCAAGCCCTTCGCGTGTATCACTTGCTTTGCATGGCCCTGTCTCATTGCCCTTCCCCTTTTCCAATTTCAAATTCTCTATCCCCGGAACACCATCGCCGGGTCAATCCTCGTCACCTTGTTAATCGAAACCAACGCCGCCGCAATGCACATCACCACCGCCAGACCGAGCATCCCCGCGCTCATGGACCACGGCATCAGGATCACCGCGCCGCCTTTCTCGCTCCCTTCTACAATGAAGTGCGCCACAATCATCGCCAGCCCGTAACCTAGCACCGCGCTCCAAACCGCTTGCTCGACCAGCACGCGATACAAATATCGGTTCGTCGCTCCCATCGCTTTCAGCGTCCCGTATTCCCGAATGTGGTCCATGGTGGCGGCGTAAATCGTCTGCGCCACTACCGCCACGCCCACAACAAGTCCCATCAACGCCGCGGTCAGCACCGCTAATCCCGCGCCGGTGGTAAACATCCAGTAGAACCGCGTCTTCCGGCTGAACTGTGCCGTGGTATAAATGTCCACGTCCGTTAGGCGCTCGCTTAGCCGTTTCTGCAACTCTTTGGGCGCCACGCCCGCAGCCGCTTTCACCAGGATGTACGCCGTCCGGTCTTCACTCGAAGTCGGGTTCGTGTAATCCAGGGAGTTTTTGAACGTCGCATACACAAACGGCGACGTGGTGAACGATCGGATCCCTCTTGTAAATCCCACTACGCGCGCGCGATGGTCTCCGATTTCCACGCGGTCACCGAGCTTCTGCACTCCAAGCTTTTCTTTGTAAAGTTCATCGACCAGCACGGAATCCTCCTGCTTTAAGGCCGTCACGCTTCCTTGCACGATGTTCCACGGCTCTCCCAACCCCCTTCCCGGATGAAACCCAATCACCTGGATGCTCTCGATTCGTCCGTCCGGGCGCTTCCAGCGCCCGAACGCCTGCATGTACTTCTCGGCGCGCTCTACGCCCGGCGTCGCGAGCACCTGATAGAGTTTCTGCTCGGAGAAGTCTCGTGCCGTGTCGAAATACCCGACGCCGCGAAAAACAATCCACAAATCCGCGTTCGAATGGTCGATATTGTTGGAAGTCGTCGTAGTGAACCCGAGGAAAAGGCCGAACTGGATGATAATCAGGACCAGCGCGAACACGATGCCCGTGAGTGTGACCGCGAACCGCACTTTGTCGTGAAACAGGTTCCTTCTTGCTAGTAAGCCCATAGCCGCCGCCTCTTCTGTTCCGCTGTTTCTTTGCCGCTACTCTTCGATACGCCCAAGAACCCCAAAAGTTACACCGATTTTTAAATAAACGGTGTTAACTTATCGTGAAAAAAATATATCCCTACCCGCCCAACCCTGCTATCAGGGTATCTACCGTGGAATGAATCACTTTCTCGCGTCCTACCCAGGGGAATGCTTCGTGCGTGATCAGCAGCGAGGTGATCCCGTGAATCCCGGCCCAGAGCGTCTGCGCCGCCAATTCCACATTCGGGATACGCATCTTTCCCGCCTTGACGCAGTCCGTGACCCCTTGGATCAAAAACGAAAATGCCTGCATTCCCGGGGAGTTCTCTTGATGCAGCTTCTTCTCATCCAAACCTTCCGGGATCGGCATCATGAACGTAGTCCTGTACTGGTGAGGATTTTCGAGGCCAAATTCAATGTAGACGATGAGCCCTCGCTTCAGCCGTTCAACGGGCTCCCCAGGCTGCTCCATGATTTTGCTCAATCGTTGCACCAACCGGCTGAACGTTTCCTTGCACACCTGCTCGAGCAGTTCGGCCTTGTCCTTGAAATAGATATAAATCGTCGTTGGCGAATACTCGATCTTGTCGGCGATGCGCCGCATGGACACGTTTTCATACCCGTCGCGGACAAACAGCTCGCTCGCGGCATCCAAAATCTCCTGCCGTAAGTATCTCTTCTGCCGCGCCCTGCGTTCCTTTACGCCCATCTCATTCTCACAACCCTCACTTACTTAACACTGTTAATCATACTCTCGCCAACCTTGCATGTCAAGCCCTTCGTTTGGGATACGCCTACCTCTTCACCGCGATCGCCTGCAGCTCGAAGTGTCCACCAATCAACAGCGACCCGGCCCCAATGAACTCCCGCGCCGGGTAGTCCTTGGTCGTGAAATAGCTTGCGTAGATCGGATTGAACTTCTGGAAAAGCGACAAATCGGAACATGCAACTTGCACATAGACCAGATCGTCCATGGTCATGCCCGCCTGAGCCAACACTTCCTTTTCCCCGTCCAGCAGAAACTTAATCTCGTCCTCAATCTTTTCCGGCACTTTGCCCGTCTTCGGGTCAACCCCAATCCGCCCAGCCAAATAAAGTGTATTCCCCGACAAAATCCCGTCACTAAACGGCGCCGAAACCGGCCCATTTGCCAGCCGAATCACTTTCCTCGTCGGCTGTATGGTGGTCTGCGAAAACATCCCGCTCCCCGTCAAAATCGCCCCCGCCACCAGCGCCATCGCTACAAGACTTATCCGCCGATTCATGATTCCTCCTAAGCGCAACCAGAAATTCTGCCACGCGAGTCTATGCTCCGATGCATTTCCGCGCAAGCCTGGACTATTGCCGTGGCGAGAACTTTTGGCGAAGCTCGTCGCCAAAATTAAAGATAAAACTGATCTTGTTCATTGGGGCGGCTTCTTTAATTGCGGGAGACCTGAACACCACGAGACGCTTGCCATCGGGATGGACATCAAAGTTAGGAAAATCTAAGCGATAACTCAGTGGAATTGGCAAAACTAGAACGAGATGAGTCCTCGGTGAATGCAGTAGAGCGACGTCAGCCCGACCGCCAGCCACAAAAGCACGCCTTGCAGCATCGGCCGCCAGCCCACTTCCTTGAGCGTCCCTCGAGAAATTCCGCTGCCTATTAGAAAAAGTGTTGCCGTTAGCCCCAGGCGCCCAATCGTAAAGAGCTGAGCGCTCACCTGTGTCACCACTGGAACATACGTATTCAGCACCGCGGCAAAAATAAAAAACAAAATGAACCAAGGAAAAGAAATGCGCGAACGGTGGTGTTTGATCGCCGCCGTCGCCAGCGCCAGCGGCACGATCCACAGCGCCCGAGCCAGCTTTACCGTCGTTCCGACCACCAGCGCCTGTGCGCCATATTTTGACGCCGCCCCTACAACCGAACTCGTGTCGTGAATCGCCAGCGCCGCCCACAATCCGAACTGCGTCTGCGACAGATGCAGCGCGCTTCCAATCGGCGGAAAAATCAACAACGCCACAGAATTCAAAATGAACACCGTGCCGAGCGACACCGCCATCTCGTGTTCATCCGCTTCCACAATTGGCGCAACGGCCGCAATTGCGCTGCCTCCGCAGATCGCCGTGCCGCTGCTGATCAAGAAGGAACATTTACCCTGCACATGCAGAACCCTGCCGAGCGCCAGGCCCATCAGCAGCGCAAACGAAATTCCCAGCACCGTGTACACCAACCCGCTGCTCCCCGCCTTCAGCACTTCGTGCAGATTCATTCCGAATCCCAATCCCACCACGGAGCTCTGCAGCAAAATCCGCGTGATGCCTCGGCTTTCGCTGATGTACGGGTGCTGGAAGGTCAGCCCGAACATAATTCCTGCGGCAAGCGCCACCGGAGGGGAAACGTATCCGGTAAAAGAAAGAAGCACACCAAGAGCGAAGAGAATTTTCGCGAGCGTGGGCATCGACCGAGGGAAGAGTATCAGGAGAACCGAGGAAGAGCCAGCAAAGCCGCCGGCTGGAACCGCGAAAGAGAATTGGCACCGCAGTTAGCGGCGCGGCTTCTCCGAGGCCGCAGGTTTCCCGGCAGAGGAAGCCGACGCGGGTTTCGTCGGTGCGGACGCGCCCGTTCCTTCGTGGGGTTTGCCGAGGAGCGCCTCAATAATTTTTGTCGCGGCTTCTTTGCTTACATTGCAGTTGCGGTCCCAAATCCTACACTGCGCCAGTGTGTACTCGCATCCGCAAGTACAACCTGCCGCGTTGAATTTATGAAACGCGACCGTTTTTTGCTCCGGCGTCAGCTTTGAAAGATCCACGCCAGGGAGCTGCGTGGCCCGGTCGGCATGCTTCAAAAAAATCTGGCCGGTGTCCTCAAACGTCTCTACCTTCACGTTGCCAATGGGCAATCCGAGCAGCGAGCGAATCTCCACTTCGTATAAAACCGGATCGCGCAGCCCTTCGTGCTTTTGCACGACTCGCCCTTCCCCGTCCAACACAAACGACGTCGGCAGCGCGGGAATCCCGCCGTACTCCGTCCGCATTTCCTCCGTTGCTATCGCAATCGGATAATTGATGCCGAATTTCTCCGCGAATTTCTTGATGGCGCCTTCATCGTCGTCATCGACTGCGAGGCCGATGACCTGCAGTTGGTCCTTATATTTGTTCTGCAGCTCAACAAGGTCCGGAATTTCCGCGCGACACGGCCCGCACCAAGTCGCCCAGAAATTCAGCAGGATCACTTTGCTCTTGTAATCCGCCAGCGTCAGCGGCTTCCCGTCGAGCGTGACCACTTTGAATACCGGCGCCGGATCCGGATTCCGCACAAACCGTATCGTCGGCTGCTGCGCCAACGCCGCTCCCGCCAAAGTGCACAGGATCACCAAACTCACGCAATGTGCTTTTCGCATGCTCATGCTGTCTTTATCTAGGAGAGCATAACGAGCCAAGGAAACCAAGTAAGATGGCGCGAAGCAATCCTCATTTTTCTGGCCTGAAATGAAGAATCGGGCTTTTTGCAATTTTCGGCGGATTTCGTGCCCTCGCCAATCCGGTACTTCCAGTACTGCAAATTTTCACCGCGCCAGAAAGTATTGCCGCTCTTCCGTAGCGGAACAAAACTATCCGTTTCATTTTCAACTGCTTACAGGTGCTGCTCCCGGACGGCACGGTGCCTCTAATCCACCTGGAGGTGCTAATGCTTCTAAACAAACGGCACTACCTGTTCATCGGGGGAACGCTTCTTCTGGCCGTGGCTCCGGCAGTCGGAGCGGCCGCCATTTGGGGCTCCGACCCCGTCACTGTTCCCGAGCACACTACGATTCATGTGACTCTGGACCAGACTGTAGCGACCAGCGAGAAACCGGGGCACCATTTCCGCGCCACGGTTTCCAAGCCCGTGGTGATCGAAGGCAAAACGGTCATCCCCAAAGGCACTCGCGCCGAGGGAGTGATCGTTCAGGCTAAGGAAGCCGGGCGCATCAAGGGCCGTGCCCAGTTGCAGCTCGCACTGCAATCGGTGACGGTAGACGGGCAGAACTATCCCGTTCATACCTTCTCGTCCCATGAAGAAGGCCGCGGCCACATGAAGCACCACCTACTGTGGATCGGTGGTGGGGCGGGCACCGGCGTCTTGGTTGGCGCCCTGGCCGCAGGCGGAACTGGCGCAGCCATCGGCGGGCCTGTCGGCGCAGCCGCGGGAACCACGGTGGCGCTCGTGACGGCGAAGCGGGATATAAAGCTTCGTCCCGAGACGCCGCTCACTTTCCATCTCGCCAAGCCAGCCACGATTAACGCGAAGAGCTGACGCGCTGGGCTGTGCTCCCCTGTCATGGTGGCGCACCAACCGGCGCGTCACGCGCGAAGGACGCCAGTAGCGGCATCAGCTTCACTCAACCTGTTCACTAACATGGGGCGGGCCACTCGGAGCGATTGCTCCGCGTGCCCGCCCTTCCTTCGTTTTCTCCGCTTCCTATGTATCCGGAGAAGCCCTCTTTCCGCCGCGGCTTCTCCGGGAAATTGAAGGGAGCGCCGCCGGCTTCAGCGCGGCATCCTTCCCCACGTTTTAGAACGTTGTTGCTTAGGAGTGCGGTGGCTTTCTGATCTCCCGTCTCCGTCCTTGGTTCTCTATCTTCTGCCTCTACACGTTCGCACCAAAGGCCAGCAAACGCCCATCACAATCCTTCACCACGAACTCGCGGCAGTGCCACGGCATGTTGCCAAGCCCCCGAACGAACTCCACCCCTCGGCTTGCATACTCGGCATGAAGCGCGTCGGCATCTTCAACGAACAAGTACGCATCGAGCAATTCGTCCGCGTATTTGTCCGGATTGGCTTTGGGCGGCTCGGCGCAGCGGAAATGAATGGCCTGCCGGTCGCGCGCGACAATCGCGTACACCGGCGGATCTTTTGGCGACAGAGCACCGGGCCACGTCCCCAGGCACTCGAACCCCAGCTTGCCCGTGTAGTAGGCGAGCGTAGCGGGAATGTCCACGGTAAAGAACACCGGCACAATCTGACGCAGCATCGGTCAAGTCTACTGCAAATCCCCGCCGCGACCTGAATTTCTCTCCTTGCGGGCGTTTGCGTCAGGCGCGCGGGACAACGCCCTCCACCGCCGAGCAAAACTGATCAATCTCTTCCGGCGAAGTATACACGTTGGCACTCACGCGAATTCCGTCGAGCTCGGGTCCTTTGATGGGTACGACAAAAATATTGTATTTGCTCAGCAGCGCCTCACTCAGCTTGCCTGGGTCCACGCCATCGAAATGAATCGTGCCGAACGCGCCGGACTGGCTGGGGCCCAGCTCGACCAGCATTTTTGCGCCAGGAACCTTGCCCAAACGCTCGGCCCAGCGATTCTTCAAGTACCGCAGCCGCGCATATTTCCGCTCCGCGCCCATTTGTTCATGGAACTCGAGCGCTTGCAGCGTCGCATTGTGCATCGCCGCCGGATGCGTCCCGATTTCTTCGAACTTGCGGATATTTTTATCCATCGAGGGCGGCGCAGCCATCAGCGCCCAGTGTTTTTCGATGCGCTCCTTGCGCACGTACAACATGCCTGTGCCGATCGGCGCCGAGAGCCACTTGTGGAGACTTGCACCATAGAAATCGCAGTCCAAATCGGAGAATTGGAACGGCACGTGCGCAAACGCGTGCGCTCCATCCACGATGCTGGTGATGCCCCGCGCTCGCGCCAGCGCGCAAATCTCCTTGACGGGCATGATCTGCCCTGTCATGAACACGACTTGCGACACATGAATCACGCGAGTGCGCGGCGTGATGCCCTGCTCGAACATCCGCACCAAATCCGCTGAGTTGCGCACGGGCACGGCAAAGTTCAACTGCTTAAGCGCGATTTTTTCGCGGCGTTCGCGCTGCTGCCACGTGGTAATCATCCGGGGATAGTCCTGGCTGGTGGTCAGGACCTCGTCGCCGGGTTGCAGGTCCAGGCCAAACTGCGCGATCTGCAGCGATTCGCTGGCGTTGCGCGTAATGGCAATGCACTCGGGATCGGCATTCCACATTTGGGCGAGTTTTTTGCGGACTTCTTCGATTCCCGGCTCCAGGTCGTGCCACATGCGGTACGCCGGAAGCTGATTGCTGTAGCGAATCGCTTCAATCTCGGCCTCCAGAACGCTGGTGGGCGCGGGGGCCACCCCGCCATTGTTGAGATTGATGAGCTTGGGATCGCGCGCGTAAGCGCTACGAATTCTTTTCCAATATTCTTCGTCCCCCGCTAAATCCTCGGGGCCGAGATGCGCGTACGCGCGGTTCAGCGTCGCGGCCAACACTACCGCCTCCGCTCCATAAAGAAAGTCACGCCGGCTCACTTCTGCGCTCATGTTCGTAAACCTCCACCACAGGCTGTGTAGCCAAGCATACCGCAATCGGTCCGCCCGCCGGCAACCGGATTGTCGTGCCCGCATCCGCGAATTGGCCGTAGCCGCGGATTTTCTCCAAGCGATTATTCGGGGCGGATGCCAAACGCCGGATAAAGTTCAGCTGGCTTGTAAACCACCCCGTTTTTGATAACGGTGTCAACATGACGGATGTCGATTATTTGTTTTGTAGGATCGCCTTGGACCAGAATCATGTCCGCATACTTGCCGGCAGTGACAGAACCAAAATCCTTATCCAAGTGCATCACTTGAGCGGCTTCGATGGTGGCGATGCGCAGAACTTCAGGTGCGGGAATTCCAGCTTCGGCGTAAATCTCCAGCTCACGATCCAAGGCATAGCCCTCGCTCTCATCGGTCCCAGCGACGATTTGAATGCCGTTGTCGTGAAGCTTTTTGACCATGCGAACCATGTTGGCGTAAGCAGCGCGGTACTGTTTGTCGGCGACGGGATCCGATGCGTCAAGTGCTTCTGAAGCCGTCCGGGAATCGCGCTGCACCTGAACTGGCAGCCGGTTAAAGATAGCGGCATCGGTCACACTGGGCCGGCCGGGGCGGTCCAGGTACGTGGCTTCCCAGATGGCCATGGTGGGGTCGATGACCGTGTGATGCTGTTTAAGAAAGGCCATGAAGTCGTTTACCGGCTGAGAATTCAGGTCCAGATCGCCGCCACGTTTGCCGGGCTCGATAAAACGCGCGGGTGTGCGCGTTTCCTTCACATCAGGCATAAAGTTCAAGAAGATAAAATTCATGTGTTGGATTTCGTCGGCTCCATCGCGGACGAATTGTTCGGCGATCATTCCCGAAGGGACATGGCCGCTCACGCGCAACCCGCGCTTGTGAGCCTCCTCGGCGATGATGGGCACCAGTTCGGGTTTCACAGAACTGTAGATCTTGATTTGCACGTAGCCCAGGTCCGCGTAACGATCCACCTGCTGGCGGGCCTCCTCCGGCGTGGCCGCGAGAACTTTAACCGGGCCTTCGAACGGGCCCGGCCCGTCGATGAAGCCGGCGAGCACGACCCGCGGGCCGATTTGCGTTCCCTCCTGAATCTGCTGGCGCAACTTCGCCAATTCTTCAATGGAGTTTGCCAGGTCACGGACGGTGGTGACGCCAGCCGCGATGTCTAGAAACGCGTAGGTGGGAAACATATGCGCGTGCATGTCCCACAAGCCCGGAAGAAGCATTTTTCCTCGGCCGTCGATGGCCTGCGACCCAGCGGGAGCGGGGCGCCCGTCATCAGGCTCAACCGAAGCAATACGCTCGCCGTGAACCGTGACCCGCTGGTTTGAAAGGAGTTTGCCGGTGGTCGAGTCGAACAAAGTCACGCTGCGAATCACCAAGTCGCCGGAAGGCTTGTGGCTCAGAGCCTTCGCAAGTTCGGCGGCGCGTGCGATTTCCGCTTGACGCTGCGACTCCCGCAATTGCGAAACGGAAGATTCAAAGCCATGACGCACGACAGCGCCCCACCCGCCGGTGGATGCAAGAAATTGCCGGTCTTCATCGAGCCACACGTAGCTGGGAGTGAAGCCGAGCCCGCTAATCTCGTAGAGGGTGGCGGTGCTTTTCTGGCCGGAGGCCTCGACGGGAACCGACTGTAGTTTGCGAATGGCGGCTTGGCCGCTGGGGAGCAAGGGTAGTTTTCCTGCGTTCTCGGACGACAAAAGAGCGCGCGCAAGAATGACTCCTGATTCCGGCCCGCCGCTCAGGTCTATAAAGAATCTGCCGGAGGCGTTGGACTGCTTTTCGTCTTCCGATTTGTTCTTCCACACCGCCTCGCCACCAACCAAAGAGAAGCGCTCCTCAACAGGCGCCTTCATATAATCGACGCCTTTGGATTGTTCGAAAACAATCAGGCCATGCGAGTCAAGGCGATAGCTCGTGTAAATCTTTGGGCCACGGCCGCGATCGTTAAACTGGAAGAATTCATGGATCGTGCCGTCAGGCGACTTCCACACGGCATCCTGGCCTGAGGGAGTCTTATCTGTAAGCATCATGCGCACGACAGCATCTTTGGGAATGTCTGCGGGAAGCTCCGGAAGCGGCGATTGTTGCTGCGCCAAAACAGCCGAGGGAAAACAGAGCAAGGCGATCATGCGTATGGGGATTCGTGCCATTGAGAAACCTCCCTGACGCGACGATAGAGTCATTGCACTTTAACTTCCGCTAGCCCGCTTCGCTTCTCTCGCTTGCCCGACCACGTTCCGAACGGCATCGACCACGGCTTCGGGCTTGTCGATTTGTTTGTCGTGGCTACTCCCTTTGACGACGATGTGCGAGCCGTTTGACGACAGGTGCGCCAACTCCTCTTGCATCTTGCCCCACTCGCGATTCACGGGTTCCGTCAACTTCCCTGGGAACTGCACCTTGTCCGGATCATGGGAAAGCACGACCAGCGGCAAGTTGCCCAACGTTCCGAGAGCTCGAACCTCCGCGCCATTTTCGTCCTGAGCCTCCGCCTCCGCGCGCACGGCCGCAATGAACTGCGGACGGCAAAATACCGCGGCATACTCGGCTCGAACCTCCGGCGGGGCCGCTTTAGACGCCAGGATTCGAGGCAAGCCGAAGGGCAACGCAATCTGCATTGCGCGAATCACGTAACTCCCGCGTGCGGCCATCTTCTTGGCCTCGGGCGGAAACCGCTCGTTCTGGTCGGGGTGCGAAGCGTCCACCAGCACCATGCCCACGACCTCCGAGCGGTACTTGTCCTGGAACATTCGCGCGTACATTCCGCCTAGCGAATGCCCAACCATCACATACGGACCGGCGACGCCTCCTTTTTGCAGCAGCGTATGCATTTCTTCGGCAATCTCTCTCGCCGTTGGCGGCTTCGGGCTCGCGTCGCTCCATCCAAGTCCCGCGCGGTCGTACGAACAGACCATGGCAAATTGTGCTGCTTGGGGCTGCACCTTGTACCAGGAGAGCCACGGATTTCCTCCGCCGGCTTCCAGAATCACCGTGGGAGAGCCCTGCCCGGTGCAATAGAGGTGCAGGCGATGACCGCCAACATCAATGAGCCGTCCAGGGGGATGAAACTGTTTCCGGTCGCGACGGCTTTCAATCGCTTCATAGATGGCTCCGGCACAAGTCAAGGCGAGGAGAAGGCACACGCCGGCGGACACCAAGTACGAGATCCAGCGGAGGAAGCGCGGTTTGCGTGGAGGAGTTTGCGCCGCATTTTCCATGGCTGCAATCTATCACGGATTCATCGGCAGCTGACAAACGCTTCGATAGGCCACTCGCTGTCTCGTCGAGCTGGCAGCTATCGTACCGCTCCTGGCCACCCCGGACTGAGCACCAGAGGCCTTTCTGTGTTGCGCCCCTGATGTTGCTCGGTCGATCCCTGCCTGATAAATTATGGGAAACCTGGGTAGTACCCCAGCCGACCGAACCCAACACCAACAAGCCTATTTCGGTCACGTTCTCGCCAAACAGCCACGGGGCGCACCGTCGCGCTAGACTCACAATGGCGGGTTCAAACTGTTTGCCACCTCTACGGTCCCCCTTTCTTGGCGCTTCCGTGCCCAACCAGTTAGAATAGATTGTTTGCACGTGAGGTAAGAAAGCGGCCCTCGCGGACGTACCTCTGAAAGAGCCGGTCGGAGACCGGCGATCCCTGAAAGAACGTCAGGAGAAGGCAAAACCTGCCTGCGGCAGCAGGCCCATTTATGGACGCGGCAAGATACCTCGACACGGTCATTGCTTGGTTTATTGGCACCAGGCATGAGCGCGACATCAAGAAACTGCAGCCCACCATCGCGGCCATCAACGCCCGCGACGCGGAAATGCGCGCGCTCAGCGACGAAGCCCTCAAGGAACGCTACGCGGAGCTGCGCAAGCAGGTCCAGGAGCGCTTGAAGACCGCCGATCCCGAGGACAAGTCCTACAAAGAAGAATTGCAGGCGGCGATCGCGCCGGCCATCGTTCCTACGTTTGCCCTGACGCGCGAAGCGGGCCGCCGCTTCCTGAACATGCGCCACTTCGATGTGCAGCTCATCGGCGGCATCGTGCTGCATGAAGGCAAAATTGCGGAAATGAAGACGGGCGAAGGCAAAACGCTGGTCGCCACGCTTCCCGCGGTTCTGAACGCGCTGGCGGCCAAGGGCGTGCACATCGTCACCGTCAACGATTATCTGGCGCGGCGCGACGCGGAATGGATGAGCCCGCTCTACAAAGCGCTCGGACTGACCGTCGGCGTCATCGTGCATGACCTCGACGACGACCAGCGCCGCGCGGCCTATGGCGCGGACATCACCTACGGCACCAACAACGAGTTCGGGTTCGACTACCTGCGCGACAACATGAAGTATGACCTCGCGCAATGCGTCCAGCGCGGCCATCATTTTTCCATCGTGGACGAAGTCGACTCCATCTTGATTGACGAAGCGCGAACGCCGCTGATTATTTCCGGCCCGTCGGAAGAATCCACGGACAAGTACGCCAAAATCGACAAGATCATCCCCAAGCTGATTCAGGAAATCGATTACACCATTGACGAAAAACACCGCACCGCCACGCTGACCGAAGAAGGCGTGAGCAAGTGCGAGCGCATCCTCGGCCTCGGCAATCTGTATGACCCCACGCACATGGAGACCATTCACCACGTCTACCAGGCATTGCGCGCGCACACGCTGTACAAAAAGGATGTGGATTACGTGGTGAAAGACGGCGAAGTCATCATCGTTGACGAATTTACCGGCCGCCAGATGCCCGGACGCCGCTGGTCGGACGGCCTGCACCAGGCCGTGGAAGCCAAGGAAAACGTGAAAATCGAGCGCGAGAATCAGACGCTCGCGACCATCACCTTTCAAAATTATTTCCGCATGTACAAAAAACTTTCCGGCATGACCGGAACCGCGGAAACGGAAGCGGCCGAATTCGGCAAGATTTACAACCTGGAAGTGACGGTGGTTCCCACGAACCGCACGCTGATTCGCATCGAAGCTCCCGACGTGATTTACCGCACGGAAAAAGAAAAGCTCGAAGCGGTGGTCAAAGGTATTTTGCAGGAAGACAATTCGTATGCGAACGGCATCCGGCATTATCACGAGCGCGGACAGCCCGTGCTGGTGGGAACCATTTCCATCGAAAAATCCGAAAAAGTTGCGGAACTGCTGAAAAAAGCGGGCATCCCGCACCAGGTTTTGAATGCCAAGCAGCACGAGCGCGAATCGCGCGTCGTGGCACAGGCCGGACGCAAAGGCGCGGTCACCGTGGCGACGAACATGGCCGGCCGCGGCACGGACATTTTGCTTGGCGGCAATCCCGAGCAGATGACGCGCGATCACTGTTTGCGAGAAAAATTGGCGATGCCTTACGCCGCCGCGCCGGCCGTGATTGGCGCGGATGCGAACCACGGCAACGGTTCGCATCCCGGCGTGCAAATGGTTCTGTTCCAGCACGAAGGCAAAATCTTTCAGGTTCCGTCCGACCAGTGGAAACCGGTCTACGACCAGTTCGCCGAACAATGCAAATCCGAACACGACGAGGTGGTTGCGCTCGGCGGATTGCACATTCTCGGCACCGAACGCCATGAAGCGCGGCGCATTGACAATCAGCTGCGCGGACGCGCCGGCCGCCAGGGCGATCCGGGTTCGTCAAGATTCTTTATTTCACTCGAAGACGATTTGGCGAGAATTTTCGGCGGCGAACGCGTGAAGCAACTGATGTTCCGCCTGGGAATGACCGAAGGCGTTCCCATCGAATCCCGGATGGTTTCGAAACGCATCGAAGAAGCGCAAAAAGGAGTGGAAGCCCAGCATTTCGACTCCCGCAAACATCTGTTGGAGTACGACGATGTGATGAATAAGCAGCGGGAGACGATTTACGCGATTCGCCGGTCGGCGCTGGAAGGAAAAGATCAGCGGGATTACGTTTTGGGAATTGCGGAAGACGTGGCGCGCGAAATGGTGGAAACGTATTGTCCGCGCGAGCAGCATCCGGATCAGTGGAATACGACGCAGTTTTTGGCGGAAACGAATGCGCAGTTTGGCGTGGACATGAAAACCGTGGGCGCCGATCCGGGATCACTTGGACATGATCAGCTTGTCGATGCGACTGTAAGTGCTGTTTCGAAGCGCTACGAGGAAAAAGAAAAACAGTTTGGTGCGGAGCTGATGCGGTGGCTCGAGCGGCGAATCATTTTGGATGTCGTGGATTCGCAGTGGAAAGACCATTTGCTCTCGCTCGACCATTTGAAAGAAGGCATCGGACTGCGCGGGTATGGGCAGAAGGATCCGCTGGTGGAGTTCAAGAAAGAAGCGTTCGTGCTGTTTGAAGACATGATGGCGCGGATTGACAACGAAACGATCCGCTATCTGTTTCACATTCAGATGCAGCAGGGCGAACCGCCGCAAGCGCGCGAGCCGCGGCGAGAGCCGCCGCGAAATCCGCCGACTGCCGCAGCAGCGGCAGCAGCGAGCGCGGCTGCGAGAGCCAGCGAGGAGCCGCCGGCGAATTTGCCAGACTTTGCTCGCGAAATGGAACGCCGACACCAGCGCGAGCAGCAGAATCTGCAGTATCAGACGGGTCCGGCGCAGGCGGAAGCGCCAAAGCCAGTGCGCGCGGGAGCGAAGGTTGGGCGGAATGATCCTTGTCCGTGCGGGTCGGGGAAAAAGTACAAAAAATGCCACGGGGCATGAAAACATCGGTGGCCCGTCGCGAGTGGGCGGGGTGGCGAGAAGCAATTACGGAGAAGCGCTGCGGGCTTGGCGGAGTGATAAGCCTTATCGTAAATCGAGGAGACCGTCGCGCGAAAAACGCGCGATGCCGGGGAGGACCTCACTGCGCGAGCCGAGCGATTCGCAGGAAAAGCGTCGGCTCGCTCCGCTCAGAATGACCGTTTTGTGGTTGGGCGCTTCATAAGGGTTTCTTCATGCTCACCCACGGAGGGGAGCGTGGCAGAAAAGAAGAGTGGCAGCCCTTCGAGGAGAAACAAGCAGGGTAACCAGCTGCCGCACTCCAAAGGGATTCGTTTTGCGAGACTGAGAAGTCAGGAGAAGTGTGAAATATGCCGCCAGGCCCAGCGCAGCAGCAGATGCCGGAACGCCATCCGATTCCGGGTGTGAAAAATCTTGTGGCGATCGCCAGCGGAAAAGGCGGCGTGGGGAAAACCACCGTTGCGGTGAATCTGGCGCTGGCGCTCGCGAAACTTGGACACAAAGTTGGTTTGCTGGACGCGGACGTTTACGGGCCGAATGTGCCGATCATGCTGGGCACGTCGAAGGAACCGCAGGCCACTGCCGACCGGCATATCATTCCCGTAGAAGCGCAAGGCGTGAAAATGATTTCGATGGGGCTGCTGAATCCCGGCGACAAGCCCATGATTTGGCGCGGGCCGATGCTGCACAGCGTGATCACGCAGTTTTTGCGCAGCGTGGAGTGGGGCGAGCTGGATTACCTGATTATTGATTTGCCGCCGGGAACGGGCGACGTGCAGTTGACACTGATTCAGACGGTGGCGGTGACGGGCGCGGTGGTGGTCACGACGCCTTCGACAGTGGCGCTGGCCGATGTGCGCAAGGCGATTGAAATGTTTCGCCAGGTGAACGTGGAAGTGCTGGGCGTGGTCGAGAACATGAGCACGTTCGCGTGTCCGCATTGCGGAAAGCCGCTGGATATTTTTGGCCACGGCGAAGGCGCGAAGACCGCGATTGCTTATGGCGTGCCCGTGCTGGGAGAGATCGAAATTGATCCGCGCATTCGCGTTGGCGGGGACACTGGCAAACCTGTCGCTGCGCTGGGAGAAGATGGGGCCGGAGCAAAGAGCCTCTACACGGTGGCGCGCGCCGTTACGAATCGGCTACAAGAAGTTGCCGGAAGCATCGGCGGGCCCTCTTTCCAGATCGATTAGAGTTTATCCCCATCAATCGACTCGCAGCATGGAAGCTGGGTCGATTCGCACGGCGCGAATCAGAGCGGGAAGCGCAGCTACCACGATAGTGCCAGCGATGACCAGAATTGGAGTGATCGTCATGCTGGGATCGGTGGGCTTCACTTCGTACAGCAAACTGGCGATGAAGCGCACCGTAGCGAATCCAACAGCAAGTCCGGCTCCCATGCCGATTGCCGCCATAAAGGACATTTCAACAGTGACCTGTCTTGCGATGTCGAAAGGTCTTGCGCCCAGTGCGATACGCACGCCAATTTCTTTCTGCCGTTGCAGCACGGAATAGTGAAGGACGCCATAGACACCGACGGCGGCCAGCAACAATCCCACTGCGGCGAAAAAACCGGCGAGCATGGCCAGCAGGCGTTCACGCACGGTATGCGCCTCATTGATTTCAACTTGAGTGCGAATGCTGCTCACGCGCAGTTCCGGTCGCGCATGGGAAACCTCGGAACGCAAGATCCCCATCAGGGCCGCGGGGCTGCCTTTTCTCATCCGAACGATAAAGGAGCCGCCATCCTTGGGTTCTGGTTCACTTAGACCGGCAGGATTAGTACGGAAGAACGGAACGTACGCGGTCGGCGTCATGGGTTCCCGCATATTTCGGTAGCGCGCGTTTCGGACAACACCAACGACCTCGAAACGCCAGCGAGTTACACCGTCGCCGGTTTCCTTCTCGAACCACTGCCCGAGGGGGTTTCGGCCGCCAAAGCATTGCTGCACGAACGCCTCATTAACGATCGCTTTCCCCGGAAAGACTTCGTCCGGCCGGAAATCGCGGCCCTGGATAAGGGGAATTCGCATCGTATCCATGAAGCCAGGCGAAACGGAAAGGAAATACGCCAACACTTCTGTCGACTGACTGTTGACCCAGATGAAGCCGTTCCATCCATTCCCATCGAGGAGCGGCCAGCCGGCCATCGCCACGCTTTCAACGCCCGGAACGTAGCGCAACCGTCCCGACGCCTCGTCCCATACCGGCGGCGGCTGGGGCTGGTGGGCGGACGCCGTGAGAATTACAAGATTCTCCGAAGAATAGCCGGTGGGTTGATGAGCGAGCCGTTCGAAGGTCGTTACAAACAGTCCCGCGGCAAAGTAAATCACAAAGCAGAACGCAACCTGAGTGGCCACGAGCGTCAACATCAGACGCCCGCGAGATTGCCGCTCTTCTCCCTTAAGCGCCTGGGCGGGCTCGACCTCCGATACGCGCAAGGAGGGCGCGAAAGCACAGACAAAAGCAACCGCGAAAGTCAGAAGTGCGGCGAAGAGGGTTACCCGCCAATCCAAAGGCAAGGCCAATTGCGCCGGGCTATTCGAAGGATTGATGCGCGCCACGACAAACGGTGCGGCCCACCAGGCAAAGACGACGCCGACTGCGGAGGCCGCCGCGGCGATCCATGCGCTTTCCATTAGCAACAACTGGACCAGCCTTAGCCGGCCAGCTCCGATCGAAATACGCAATGCCATCTCGCGATGACGAGCTGCAGCCTGAGCGGTCATCAGGTTCGCTACGTTCGCGCAAGCAATCACAAGAACCATAGCGATCAGCAGTCCCAGCACGACGAGGGGGCGCCGGTACTCTGCTTGCATGCCGGAGAGGCCGCTGGAAGCAGGCTCCAGGAGCAGTTTTTGACTGAGAAAGCGATCGAGGAAGGACTTGGGCTCTGTTTTGAAGCCCTTGGCGCGTTCTTCATGAAACGCCTGCATGACCGGCTGCAGTTTTTCTCGAACTGTGTCAACACTAACACCCGGCTGCAAAATCGCGAGTGTCCGGAACCAGCTCCAGTCGGAGTGTGTGACGCCTTCGTGCATCATGGTTGGCACAAAAACGTCGATCATCGTGCCCGGTTCAGTGCCTGTGAAGCCTTTTGGCGAAACTCCGATCACGGTGAAGATTCGGTTGTCCATTCGGAAGGTTCTGCCAACAGCGCTCGGGTCGCGACCAAATCGGCGCGTCCAGTATTCGTAGGAAAGGACTACATAGGCAGGCTCGCCCGGGGTACGATCGTCATCCTCGGTAAATAGCCGCCCTGCTGCCGGCAGCAGTTCGAAAGCAGGGAACATCCAACCGGAGACATATTGGCGCTCCACCTTCTCGATTTCGTCATCGGTTTTGAAAGTGAGTTCGGCGCGGTTCGAGTAGGAGACGGCGACGAGCTCCGCTTCGCCACACACGGCCGCCCGTTCGCGAACGAACAGCGGATATTCGTTGGCCTCACTGACACGGAAGTCTCCGCTCGGTCCTAAGCCCTGGCGGGCAACCGCAAATAGCTGTTCGGCGTGGGCAACGGGCAGCGGACGCCACAGGAAGGCATCGAGCAGACGGAAACCCGCGACGGCCAAACCCATGCCGAGCGCCAAGGAGAGAATCGCAGCGGCTGAAGTGATTTTGTTTTTTCGAAGTTGGCGCAGACCGAAGACCGCGTCAGCACGCAGGGAATCGAGCCAGACAATAAGACGTTCGTCGCGGCTCGCTTCACGATGGCGCAAAAGAGAACCGAGGGCGCGGCGTGCTTCTTCGGGATCGCGCCCCCTGGCGACCGCTTCCTCGAGATGGGACTGCAGCTCCTCGTCGATTTCGCGATTGAGTTGTTTGGTACGAAAGAGATTCGCGACTCTGCGCAAGATCGACACGTTAGGCCTCCCGGAGCACGCGATTTACGGCAGCGGCCACGGCCTTCCAGCGCGATTCTTCGATGCCAAGCTGCTTCTTGCCGCTGATGGTCAACTCGTAGACACGGGCCCGCCGGCCGTTTTCCTTCGTGATCCATTGGGCGCGAATCCAGCCAGACTCTTCCATGCGGTGGAGAGCCGGATAGAGGGAGCCCTCCTCCACCCGAAGGGTGTCGGCCGAAATATCCTGAATGGCGGACATGATGGCGTAGCCGTGGAGGGGGGAACGGCGAGAGAGGATTTTGAGGACGAGCAAGTCGAGCGAGCCCTGCAGGGTATCGGGTTTCGGTGCCATACACAGACCTCCATGTATATAGACGTCTAAGTAGGGGAAAAGTTCCGTGGGAAAATCAACCAAAGGCTGGCTTCGGCTAGGAGCCTCAGCCTAAAAACAGACGGGCTAAAGCGCGCCTCTACAGTCGAATCCGCAGCCTTCCCGGAGCAGCGGTTCCAAAGATGCCGCGCGGAGGGCCGCGGCGCTACATTTAAATCTCACGGTCTTCGGCGAGCGGTGATCGAAGTTCTGCTATCCTCGTCGAGGGGCATTCCGGATTCAACTGTGTTTCCTGATTTGAGGTCCTCTCAGTAGAAGCGGCAAACTGCGGATCGCTTGAGATCCTTCGGCCGCGAAAAGCGCGGCCTCCGGATGACAAGAAAACAGCGGAGGACTTTGTGGAGACTCTACCGACAGGGGGCCAGACGCGCCGGGAGGATTGGTGGCTTCTTGCCGGGCTTTCGCTGGCTCTGACCTTGCTGCATATGCTGGTCGATGGCCGCTACGGGTATTTTGTGGACGAGTTGTATTACCTCGCTTGCAGCCATCATTTGGCCTGGGGCTACGTGGACCAGGCGCCGCTGATCGCGGCGGTTACATGGTTTGAACGCGTGACGCTGGGCGACTCACTGCACGCGCTGCGATTTTTGCCGGCCGTTGCCGCCGGGCTGAAGGTGCTGCTGACCGGCTTGATCGCGAAGGAACTTGGCGCGCGGCGATACGCCACTGCTCTCGCGTGCGTGGCCGTGATTGTGGCTCCGCTCTATCTGGGGCTTGACAGCCTGATGACCATGAACGTGTTCGAGCCGTGCTTCTGGATGGGGGCGGCTCTGATTGTCTTGAAAATATTCAACGGCGCGAGTCCGAAGCTTTGGCTGTTGTTTGGCGTTGTTGCGGGCGTGGGCTTGCAGAACAAGCATTCCACGCTGTTCTTCGGGTTCGGACTGTTCGTCGGGCTGCTGCTCACAAAGCAGCGGCGGCATTTCGCACAGCCATGGATCTGGCTTGGTGGATTGATTGCTTTCCTGATTTTTTCGCCCAACCTCGTTTGGGAAATTCACCGGCACTTCCCCACGATCGAGCTACTGCGAAACGTGCAGGCCGAAGGGCGCAACACGGAACTGAGCTGGCTCGGTTTTGCTCTGCAGCAAGCACTCGTCATGCATCCGCTGTCCGCGCCGCTTTGGCTTGCGGGATTGTGGTACCTGATGCGCGATCGCGAAGGAAAAGGCATTCGTGCTCTTGGCTGGACTTTTCTCGTGATTTTGCTGTGCATGCTGGTGCTGCACGGGCGCATCTATTACATGGCGCCGGCATATCCGATGCTGTTTGCCGCCGGGGCCGTGGGGTTCCAGAATTGGGCGGAGCGGCATTCGTGGACCTGGCTCAAGCCCGCTTATGTTGCGGCACTGCTGGTCACCGGGGCGATGTTCGCGCCCTTCGCGTACTTTCCGGTGCTGACGGTGGACCAGTACATCGCGTATTCCAAACTCATGCACTTGGCTCCGCCGAAGATTGAGAACAGCCGGCAAGGGCCGCTGCCGCAGCTTTATGCCGACCAGTTTGGATGGCAAGAGATGGCCCAGGTTGTGGCCAATGCTTACTTCAAGCTGCCGCCGGAAGAGCGGAAGAGTTGCGCAATCTTCGGGCAGAATTATGGACAGGCCGGGGCGATTGATTTCTTTGGCGCGAAGACCGGACTGCCGGGGGCGATTTCCGGGCATCAGAGTTATTACTATTGGGGTCCGCGCGGTTACACGGGCGAATGCATGATCGTGATGGGCGACGATTACGAGACGCTGTCGAAGGAATTCGAGAGCGTGGAAAAGGCCGGAACCGTGGATCATCCGTTGTCGATGCCTTACCAGCACTTTGAGGTGTTTGTTGTCCGGCGGCCGAAGTTTGGGACTCTGCAGCAAGTTTGGCCGAAGCTGAAGAGGTGGGGTTAGAAGCGCCCGTCGACGACAGTTCCGACTTCTGGGAGGCGATCGAGAATGCCTGGAATGAATCAGAAGCAAAGGAAATCCTACTCGCGTTGGGGATCACACTTGTTGCATGTTGCGGATGGTCTGCTGGTGTAGGCGCGGCAATGCTGCTGGGCATGGGCATTTCGTCAAATCTGCCTCCCTGGCTTGTCATCGTCGCGCCGATTGGCTCGCTTGCTGCCACACGAATATTCGGTGCGATCTGCTTGAGATCTCAAAAGAGCTAATTCCAGGTTCCTTGTCAGTGGTGCGCGGCTGATGTTATCTTGGTTTGTTTCCGCGCCACTCAATCTTTTGCGCTGGGACGCGCTATTTGCGCGGAGGAGTCTTGACCCGCCAGCCCGACATCCGGCCCTACCGCGGAAAGAGCCCGCAGATTGCGGCTACGGCGTACATTGATCCCGCGGCGGTGATTATCGGGGACGTGCTGATCGGCGAGGATTCGAGCGTTTGGCCGTGCTCGGTGATTCGCGGCGACGTGCACCACATTCGCATCGGAGCGCGGACAAATATTCAGGATGGCTCGATTTGTCACGTCATGCGCGATGAGTATCCGCTGATTTTGGGCGATGACGTGACGGTCGGGCATTCCGTCACGCTGCATGGTTGCACCATTGAATCGCGCTGCTTGATTGGGATGGGCACCGTGATTCTCAATGGCGTAGTCGTAGGCGCCGGCAGCATCATTGCGGCTGGAACACTGATTACCGAGCGCACAGTGATTCCGGCGGGGAGCTTGGTGATGGGCTCACCGGGGAAAGTGAGACGAGCGCTGAGTGAGATTGATAAGGCGACGATCGACGCGTACGCAAAACGTTACGTCGGCTACAAGAATATCTATCGTGAGGAACCTGCCTCGTGAGCGAGGGAACGGCCAAGGGCTTCGGCGAGAAGCCTCAGCCTAAGAAAGAAGAACGGCGCAAGTTTCAGGCCATCAAGGGCACGCGCGACCTGGTGCCTCCGGAGACTGCACTGTGGACCCGCGTCGAAAAAACCGCTCAAGAGGTCTTCACCGCGTACGGTTTTGGCGAGATTCGACTTCCCATTTTTGAACAGACGGATTTATTTGCGCGCTCGATTGGCTTGGAAACCGACGTGGTTTCCAAGGAGATGTATTCGTTTGACGATCGCGATGACACTTCGGTGAGTCTGAGGCCCGAGGCCACCGCGAGTGTGTGTCGCGCGTACATTGAAAATGGCATGCAGCAGCTGCCGCAGCCGGTGAAGCTGTATACCTTTGGGCCGATGTTCCGGCGCGAACGTCCGCAGAAGGGGCGCTACAGGCAGTTTTACCAGATTGACGCGGAAGTGCTGGGCGGGAGCGAGGCTCCGGGGATCGATGCGGAATTGATTGAAATGGTGATGACGTTTTTCGGGCGGCTGGGCCTGGAAGGCGTGGGCCTGGATATCAACTGTATCGGGGACAAGAAGTGCCGGCCGAAATACGTGGAGCTCCTGCGCGAAGAGCTGCGAAAGGTGAAAGATAAGCTTGGGCCGGACAGCCAGCGGCGCATCGAAACGAATCCGCTGCGCGTGCTCGACTCGAAGCTGGAAAACGAGCAGAAACTTATTGAAGAAATGCCGCATATCGGCGACCACTTGTGCGAAGAGTGTGCGGAGAATTATCGCGGCGTAAAGAAGGAACTGGAACTGCGCGGCGTTAAGTATCGGGAGAATTGGCGGCTGGTGCGCGGACTCGATTATTACTCGCGGACGACCTTTGAGATTACGGCGAAGGGACTAGGGTCGCAGAATGCGGTCTGTGGCGGCGGGCGTTACGACGGGCTCATGGAATTGCTGGGGGGGCCGCCGACGCGGGCGACGGGCTTCGCGATTGGTGAGGACCGGCTCATTTTGTCCTTGCAGGAGGGGGGCAAAACGCCGTCGGCTCAGGGTCGCGACGTTTATATTGCCTGGATGGGCGAGAAAGCTTATGCCACATCCGTTCGTGCGGCAAAGAATTTGCGCGCGGCGGGCTTTAGCGTTGAGTTGCCGCCCGTTGAGCAAAAATTCGGGAAGGCGCTCGGCCAGGCGGACAAATTGGGCGCTCGTTATGCGCTGATTCTCGGAGACAATGAAGTGGTGAGCGGCGAATGGACGTTGAAGACGCTGGCGACCGGGGAACAGGCGAAGTTCAGCGAGGCGACTTTTTTGGAATTCTTGAAAAAGCACGGGTAGCACTGGCTCAGCCTGTGCCGCTCGCGCGGTCTTGGGGATGTTGCATCTCGAAGAGCTCAGACCAAAGTCGGTGCTACCGAGAGGAACATGTGCTGGATTTTCTTGGCAATTTGAAGCGGACACATTACTGCGGGGAGTTGCGCCCGAACGATGAGGGCCGCGATGCCGTCGTGATGGGCTGGGTGCATCGGCGGCGCGATTTGGGCAATTTGCTTTTTCTCGACGTGCGCGATCGCACCGGGCTCGTGCAGGTGGTGTTCAACAAGGAAACGCAGCCTGCGGCGCACGCAAAAGCCGAGCAGGCGCGCAGCGAATTTGTGGTCGCGGTGGAAGGCAAAGTCGTCAAGCGGCAGAAGGCGAATCCGGAGCTGGCCAGCGGCGAAATCGAATTGGTGGCGACCAAGCTGCACATCCTGAACAACGCGAAGACGCCGCCGTTTGCCATCGAGGACGAAATCAACGCCGAAGAAGTGACGCGCCTGCGCTACCGATACCTCGACCTGCGCCGGCCGAAGCCGCACCACAACCTGGCGCTGCGGCACAAAATCGTTCTGGAAATCCGCAAAGTGATGGACGAGATGGGCTTCATCGAGGTGGAAACGCCCATGCTGACGCGCTCGACGCCGGAAGGAGCGCGAGATTTTCTAGTGCCGAGCCGCATCCACCACGGGCAGTTTTACGCGCTACCGCAATCGCCGCAGATTTTCAAGCAAATCCTGATGATCGCGGGGTTGGACAAATATTTTCAGATCGTTAAGTGTTTCCGCGACGAGGATTTGCGCGCCGATCGGCAGCTGGAATTCACACAACTCGACCTGGAGATGTCTTTTCCGCGGCAGGAAGATATTTTTCACGTGATCGAGACAGTGATGGTGCGCGCGTGTGCCGTCGCGGGAATCACGTTGAGCGCGCCGTTTCCGCATATGCTGTACACGGACGTGATTCGCAAGTATGGGAGCGACAAGCCGGATTTGCGATTTGGCATGGAATTGCACGAAGTGGCGAGCTGGTTTCCGGAAGAAGCGAAGCAGAAATTGCAAATCGAAGGCCACGTGTTTGCGCTGGCGGCTCCGGGCGCGGCGGGCTATTCGCGCAAACAGCTTGACGAGCTGACGGAAAAGGCCAAGGCGTTGAAAGCCCGCGGCGTCTATTTTGTGAAAATCACGCCGGAAGGCATGACTTCCACAGTCGAAAAACTGATTGGTGCAGAGAACGTGAAGAAGCTGGCCGAGGCTTGCGGCGCGAAGGCCGGTGACCTCGTTGTCGCGGTTTCGGCAAAGGAACAAATCAAAGGCACGGAGGCAGCGGCGCTGATTGCGGGACAATTGCGCTTGCAACTGGGCGAGGCCCTTGGGCTTATCGACAAGTCGCAATGGAGATTCCTGTGGATTACGGGCTTTCCGCTGTTCGAGTGGAGCGAAACGGAGAAGACCTGGGTCAGCGCGCAGCATCCCTTCACCGGCATCGTGGACGAGGATTTGGAAAAGCTCGAATCCGCGCCGTGGGAAGTGCGCTCGAAAGGCTACGACCTGGTGTTGAACGGCTACGAACTTGGCTCCGGCAGTATCCGGATTCACCGGCAGGACATTCAGGAGCGGCTGTTCAAGGCGCTCGGGTTGAGCGAAGAGCAGCTTCGACGCCGCTTCGGCTTTTTCCTCGATGCTTTGACTTACGGCACACCGCCGCATGGAGGAATCGCGCTGGGCGTCGACCGCATCGCGATGCTGCTCGCAGGCGAAAAATCCATCCGGGAAGTGGTCGCCTTCGCCAAAACGACCGCCGCGCAAGACCTGATGGCGGAGTCGCCCAGCGAAGTGGACCCCGAGCAACTCGACGAGTTGGGCCTCGCGATCAAGCCCGAAGTCAAAAAAGCGGCTGAATGATATCCTTGTCTCCGAGTTTAGCCCGGAACAACAACGATGGATTGGCTGCTAGAAATCATTAAAGTGATTTTCAGCTCGATCTTTGATCTCGCCCGCAGGGCGGTGGTGCGCGACAAGTCCAGGCCGCGGTGGTTCAACCATTTCCTGGCAGGGAGCTATTACCTGCTTCCGAGCTTGATCCTAAGTTCAGTTTTTATTTCGTGGAAGATTACGTTAATCGCAGGCGGCGGGCTTGTCGGGTCCTTACTTGCCGGGGCTGCAACCGAAGGGGACGATATAGGATCTCGGTAACAAAGGCATGAGCCGGATACGCATATTACCGGAGTCGGTGGCGAATAAGATCGCGGCGGGCGAGGTGGTCGAACGGCCGGCGTCGGTGGTGAAGGAACTGCTCGAAAACGCGCTGGACGCGGGCGCGAAGACCGTTCGCATCGAAGTGGAGCAGGGCGGCAAACGCATGATCCGCTTGACCGACGACGGCCACGGGATGACGCACGACGACGCACTGCTGGCTTTCGAGCGCCACGCGACGAGCAAGCTGAGAAACGCTGATGATTTGCTTTCGATTGCCACCCTAGGGTTTCGCGGCGAAGCGCTGCCGTCCATAGCGGCGGTTTCGCGGCTGCTGCTTGAAACGCGCGACGAAACCGAAGGCGAGGGCACGCGCGTGGAATTTGCCGGCGGCAAACTCGTTGGGGTGAAGCCTGCCGGATTGCCGCCGGGAACAACGGTCAGCGTAGCCGACATTTTTTACTGTGTGCCCGCGCGGCGGAAATTCCTGAAGTCGGACACGACGGAGCTCGGCCACGTCGCGTCGCTCGTGACGCACTACGCCCTGGCGAATCCCGGGAAGCAATTCATTCTCTCGACGCCAACCCAGGAGATCATCAATTGCGCGCCCGCGGAAAAGGCGGCCGACCGCGTGTATCAACTTTTTGGGCGGCAGGCGCTCGATGAGTTGGTCGAAATCCCGGTGGCCATGGCTCCCTTCCGCGCGGGGATTACCGAACCCGAGCTGGATCCGGAAGAAGAAAAATCCAATTTGACGGTGAACGGATTTACTTCGCGGCCCGACGTGCAGCGCTTGAACCGCAATGGAATTTATATTTTCGTGAACGGCCGCCTGGTGCGCGACCGGCTGATTCTGCACGCGATTCATGAAGCCTATCGCAACATTTTGCCGGCGACGGTTTTCCCGGCCACGCTGCTGTTCCTCGAGATGCCTCACGATGAAGTCGACGTCAACGTGCATCCCGCGAAAATCGAAGTGCGCTTCCGCCGCTCAAACTTCGTGCACGATTTCACGCGCGACACGATTCGCCAGGCGCTGATGGGCGCACGGCCCGTTCCCAGTTTTGCGGCCGCCGCGAGCGCTTCGTCGGTCACACCCGGGTGGGATAAGGGAGCCTACTTCGGAGGAGTCACGCCCGCACCGGAGGGATCGGCGGTGCCGCGCGCGGTGATTCCGCCGATGGAAGATTTCGGATTGGGCTCCGGAGTCGGCTCCGACGGCGGATTCGACCTCTCGAATGCACCGCTACAGCCGGTTGAGCAGCGTATTCCGTTCGGAGCGAGCGGCAGCTTCGGAGCCGCCATCGCCCCGGCACAGACCTCTTCCCCTGCGACTTGGGCGGGAAATCTCGCACCAGCCAACGCTGATGCTCCCGCAACGTTGCCGCGTCCCGAAGAAATTGCCGACCTGAAACCGCTCGGCCAGGTCAACGCGAGTTTCATCGTTGCGGTGAATGGCGAAGGCTTGTGGATCGTGGACCAGCACGTGGCGCATGAACGCGTGTTGTTCGAGCGGCACCTGGAAGCGAGGCGGGCGGGAAAAATCGAAGCGCAGCGCATGCTGATGCCGCTGGTCATGGAGCTTTCCCCGCGGCAAATCGTGACAGTTGAGAGAATTGCCGAAGAGCTTGGTTCCAATGGCTTCGAAGTCGAGTTGATGGGGCCGAAGAGCGTAGCGATTCAGGCGGTTCCTGCGGGCGTGGCGGCGCCTGACGCGGAAAAACTGCTTCGCGAGATTCTCGACGGCATCGAGCGTGAGAACTCCGCCATTTCCATTGAGACTTTGCAGGCGAAGATCGCGGCTTCCACGGCGTGTCATGCAGCCATCAAGGTGAATATGCCGCTCGAGCCCTCGAAAATGGAATGGCTGCTGGACGCGCTGGCAAAAACGGATTGCCCGATGAGCTGCCCGCACGGACGGCCGGTGGTGCTACGCTATTCCACGAAAGAAATTGAGAAGGCGTTTCACCGGATTTAGGGAAAGTGGCGAGTGGCGAGCAAGAAAGACGGACCATTTTGGAAATCTGCGTGTGTGTTTATCTCCAAACTCAAAACCAAGAACTGAAAACTGAGAACTGAGGACTCCAGGATGAGCGAAGCGCAGAAAACAGTAGTGATTTTTGGGCTGGCCAACAAGCGAAGCATCGCCTGGGCCATCGCCAAGAAGCTTCACGAAGCCGGCTGGCGCCTGGCGATCACGTATCAGAACGAGCGCCTGGAGCAAGAAGCCAAAGACCTTATCGCGGATCTTCCCGGGTCGGCGGGATTCATGTGCGATGTTTCCTCCGACGAGCAAATTGCAAAACTGTTCGAGGATTTGAGAGCGCGCTACGGCGACTTGCACGGACTGGTGCACAGCGTGGCGTTCGCGCAGGCGGCGGACTTGAGCGGCGAGTTTGTGAACACCTCGCGGGAAGGCTTTCGCATCGCGCATGACATCAGCGTGTATTCGCTGATTGCCGTGGCGCGCGCGGCCGCGCCGCTGATGCCCAAGGGTGGAGGAATCGTGACGCTGACGTATTACGGAGCGGAAAAGGTCGTGCCGCGGTACAACGTGATGGGCGTGGCCAAGGCCGCTCTGGAGGCGACGGTGCGCTATCTGGCGAACGATCTCGGGCCAAAAGCGATTCGCGTGAACGCCATTTCTGCCGGCCCCGTCAAGACCCTCGCTGCGCGCGGAATTTCCGGATTCGGCGATATGCTGAAATCACACGCCGAACGTGCTCCGCTGAAACGCAACGTGGACTCGGGGGAAGTCGGCGCCACGGCGGCGTTTCTACTTTCCGAAGCAGGCTCCGGCATCACCGGCGAAACGATTTACGTCGATTGCGGCTATAACATCATGGGATTTTGAGTAGCACAGGCACTCCTGCCTGTGCAGCCTTTTGTAATGATAGAGCACAGCCAACAGTGGCGGTGCTGCTCAAATGCCAAAACTGACTATCACGATTGATGGCCCCGCGGGATCCGGCAAGAGCAGCGTGGCGCGGCGCGTGGCTGCGCTCCTCGGATACTCCTACCTTGACAGCGGCGCGATGTATCGCGCGCTAGCGCTGAAAGCCCTCGAACGACAAATCGCGTTGAACGATGATGCCAGCCTGGAAGCACTGGCGAAGGAGACGCACATCGAGCTGAAGCCTCCGACGCCGGAATGCGAAGCCGTCGGCGCGAAAAATCGCGTGTTTCTGGATGGGCGCGAAGTGACGAGCAAGATTCGCACCGCCGAGGTTGCTCAGGCCGCTTCCCTGCTTGCAACGATTGCCGTCGTGCGGCACGTTCTCGTGGCCGAGCAACAGCGTGCCGGCGCTGGTGGCGGCGTGGTGATGGAAGGGCGCGACATCGGCACGGTCGTTTTCCCCCGCGCGGAACTAAAGGTTTTTCTGGACGCCGCGCCCGAAGTGCGTGCCGAACGCCGCTGGAAGGAGCATCAGGAAAAAGGCGAAGCGTTCACGCTCGCCGAAGTTCTCGACGAAGTGCGCGAACGCGACCGCCGCGACCGCGAACGCAGCGTGTCACCGCTGGTCCGCGCCGCCGATGCCGTGCTTGTGGACAACACCGCGATGGGTATCGAAGAGACGGCACGTCTAATCGTCATGCTAGCCGGGGAGAGGCAGAAAGAGACTGCAACCGCAAGCCCCCGTGAGGGGCGCTGAATCGCCAAACAATACGTTTCTTTGTGTAAGTCTATTTGCTTGGCCGAGACGCAGGCGGAACCATTCCGTTCGCGCGATAATAGGCAACAAGCAAACCGTAGTGCTCCGCCGTATGCTCGGTGACTTCCAGCCAAGGCTCGACGGTCTTGGCAAACGACGCATCGGGCACAGACTTCAACGTCGCATTCGCGTCGGCAATGCTCTTATCGAGCAACGCAACGACCTCGGCCTTGGTCTTGTAGTCCTTGGGATCCAACTCGTCCCAATTCACGTTTTCGCCACGGCCCGCCTTTGCCGCATAAACATTTCCCGAAGCGATATGCACGATCACGGCGCTAAAGGAACGCATTTCGGGCTTCAAACGGAAGTCGAACTTGTCTTCGGGGAAGTCCTTTGCCATCTCCAAAACTCGGCGATTGACTGAAACAAAGTGACCTCGCACGGAATCGGCCGCAGTTCGCGGAGGATTCTGTGCCACCGCCGTTGGCAAAACTAGCCCCGCGAAGGCCGCTAACACACTCACTGCTTGAAAGGATTTCATGCCACCACACCTCCAGTCCTACGGACGCACCAGACAGGGCGCAGTAAGCAAGGGCTTCCCGTTTCGGGTTGAATCTGGCTCCCGGCTTGTCGCAACTTTGCCAGGTACTTTAGAATTATACGGTTACACAAAAAAAGGGCCAAAAATGCAGTTTTTTCAAGAAGCGCTGTTTTCAAAGAAGCGCTTGACAGAAAGGTCCGATTCCGTTTACCGTGTGATGATCTCAGCGTTTTGCCCCGGCTTGCCGGGTCCTCACTGAGCATGAGAGCAGCTATGAGACACGAACAGATAAGCCAAGACGGAACGATGCCAAGGCGACGGAGTCTCGTGGTCTGCTTGTTCGCGCGACTCTAAGTCCACCGCCCAAATCGTTTCGATTCCTTACAGCACGCATGTGAAGTGGTGTTTTTTCCTGCGGCGGGCTACCCAATTACAGTTTTCGTTGTGGGAGAAGTGTTCCCGAAAAGGAGGTGTGACTATCCGAAATAAGGTTCCTCTGCCACGCGAATCCGAAGGATGCGCCGCAGGAGTTTGTCTAGAAGATTCTCGTTGAGAACACGCTCGAGCCTCGTAGTATCGGAGGCTGCCTGGCCCGCAGGGAACGGCAGGCGCGAGAATCTTAAGCAGCTCCTGCCGCATCGTCGGGCCCATGGTTCCCCTTCAACACGACGGACAGTTCGGCGCATCTCCGCGCGAAAGATACGAACCGGACAGGATTACGCCTTTACTCTATGCGGGCGAGGACATGGAGCTCAGGAATTCCGTGTTCGACTTGCTCTTCGTCAAGCGGCTAAGCAGCAACTCCATCGCTTCGACGGTCGAGAGGGGGCTCAGCACCTTGCGCAACACCCACACGCGGCTGAGCTCTTCGGGCGGAAGCAGCAATTCGTCCTTGCGCGTACCGGACCGCTGAATGTCGATCGCCGGAAACACGCGCTTATCGGCCAGGCGCCGGTCGAGGTAAATTTCCATGTTGCCGGTGCCCTTGAACTCTTCGAAAATGACGTCGTCCATGCGGCTGCCGGTATCAATCAGCGCGGTTGCCACGATGGTGAGAGAGCCGCCTTCTTCGACGTTGCGGGCGGCGGCAAAGAACCGCCGAGGCCGCTGCAAAGCATTGGCGTCAATACCGCCGGAAAGCACTTTGCCGGAAGGCGGAGTCACCGCGTTGTAAGCGCGCGCCAGACGTGTGATGGAATCGAGCAACACCACGACATCCCGCTTGTGCTCCACCAGGCGCTTGGCCTTTTCCAAAACCATTTCCGCCACCTGGATGTGTCGTTGCGGAGGCTCATCAAACGTCGAGCTGATGACTTCGCCTTTCACCGTGCGCTGCATGTCCGTGACTTCTTCCGGACGTTCGTCAATCAGCAGCACGATCAATGCCACTTCCGGGTGATTCGCAGCGATCGCGTTGGCGATGGCCTGCAGCATCATGGTTTTTCCAGTGCGTGGTGGAGCGTTGATCAATCCGCGCTGGCCTTTGCCGACCGGGCAGAGCAGATCCAGCACGCGCCCGGTCATATTTTCCTTCACCGTTTCCATCTTCAAACGGCCCTGCGGATAAAGCGGCGTCAGGTTATCGAAGAAAATCTTGTTTCGCGCCACTTCCGGATCTTCAAAATTGACCGCTTCCACTTTAATCAGCGCGAAGTAACGTTCGCCGTCTTTGGGCGGCCGGACTTGACCGGAGACGGTGTCACCGGTGCGGAGATCGAATTTGCGGATTTGCGACGGAGAAACGTAGATGTCGTCCGGGCCGGGGAGGTAGTTGTATTCCGGCGCGCGGAGGAATCCGAATCCGTCGGGGAGGCATTCCAAAACGCCTTCGGAAAAGATCAAACCGTTCTTTTCGGTTTGCGCGCGCAGAATCTGGAAGATCAGTTCCTGCTTGCGCATCCCGCTCGCGCCAGGAATGTTCAATTCCTTGGCAATCTTGGCGAGGTCGGTGATGTTCTTTTCCTTTAGCTCGGCAAGGCTGATGCTCATTTCTTTGTTTCCTTCAACGTGTGTTTCTTTTGGCATAGTTTCCTAATGTGATTGTGAATTGACCCTGAGAATCCGGAATGTGCTTGAGGTGATTCACCAAACTGCCGGTTGAACCCATCCCGAGTTCGACTCGGGACGCGAAACCAGCCCAGATGAGTAGACCGGACTTTCCCCCAACGCGCAGAAGCTCCCGGGCCACTTCGAAGCCCACACTCCCGCCTCCCGCGCGTGCTTTTGCGGGCAAATTCGAGAGATGAGCCTTTCCCGGATATCTTTGCTTAGTTGGTCAAACTCTTGTCTTTCTCGGCGCCGGTGGCGAACGTTTCCGCAACGGGCGCTACCGCGGCATGCTCAAGCGGCACGACGGGCCGCTCCAGCGCAATCTGCAGCACTTCATCCATGGTCTCGACAAAATGGATCGTGAGACTGGAGAGAATCTCTTGCGGGATGTCCGCTAGG
>DATFSR010000047.1:0-29696 GCA_035262505.1 Candidatus Acidiferrum sp.
CACCGCTCGTGACGGAACAGGTGCCGCCATGCCTAGTGACCAGATCGCGGACGACCGATAGGCCGATGCCCGTGCCGGCGATGGAGGACTGCCGATCACGGTCCAAGCGCTGAAAGCGCTGGAAGATGCGCTTGCGGTCCGTGGGAGGAACACCGGGGCCTTCGTCCTCGACATACAAACAGGCAGCTGCGCCGCGAGACTCGAGGCCGACAATAATTTGTTGAGGCTTCCTTCCGTACTTCATGGCGTTGTCCAGAAGATTGATAAGGATTTGCCGCAGACTGCCGGGATCGACGTCTGCGAAGAGGCGCGGCTGCAGACGTGTTTCGATGCGGCTTTGGCCGCCGTTCATCATGGAAATGAAGTCTTCAACAGTTTCCTGGAGGAGGGGGGCAATTTCGCGATTTTCTTTCGCAAGCGTGTCCAGTTTCTTTTCCATGCGGGAGAACTGCAAGACATTCTCGACTAACTGACTGAGTCGGCGGGCCTCGCGATCGATGATTTCGAGAGAGCGCTGCTGTTCCTCGGTGGAGCGAACGCGTTCGAGAAGAAGTGTTTCGGCAAACATGCGGATTTGCGTTAGCGGCGTGCGAAGCTCGTGCGAGACGCTGGAGACAAATTCGTCACGAAGTCTTTGGAACACCATTTCGCGGCGAAGCTGCAGAATGGCCATAACGATGAGGGCGGTGTTCAAGGCGAGCAAGGCGAGAAACAGCCAGAGCCTAGAACGTGGGAGACCGCCGACAACGATTTGCCGCGCAACTTGCGGATCTATCGAAGCTTCCACTTCAAAACCGGACAGGACTCCCTGATAGGTATCGCCAAAGGGTTTCGTGACGGCGAAGCCCGCGCGAGGCGTATTGCCCAAACTATAGAGTGACGCGCCACTTTGATCGCGGATGATGACGTGAACAAATTCGTTGGTGACCTTGCCGTGGCCGAGGGACGCGGGGACAAGCGGTTGGCGATTGAGCGAGGCGCCAATCCAAGGGCCGAGTTTTGCGAAGTCCACTTCGAATCCAACGATGGACCCGCCCATCTGGGCGCTACGCGCAAGGGCAGTAACGAAGATCCTTGCAGGCTTACCGGGTTGCGAATGGATGACCTGAAAAGGTGCATCGTTGCGTTGCGCAGACACCTCTGCGAGCTTTTCTCGGAGCCAAGTCGGCGTTTCCTTCGAATCGGCATCGCCGACAAATGCAAGAAGATGCCTTGTGGCATCCCACTGAAAATAGTTCTTCGCCAGAGTGGCGGCACGCTTTACGCGCACGTCTTCCGTAGAGAGAAGGTTGGCGGAAATGTGCGGTGAAAGATGGCGGGTCTTTTGGAATTCGCTGACAAGCGCGGCGCTCAATGTGGAATAGCCGTAGTACCCCACTTCGACAGCAGAACGGCGGATGACCTCGTCGGCTACGAGACCGGAGTAGTCGCGCAAGACCCCCTCAGCGGCGGCCCTCTGCGCGGAGGCAGAATACTGTGCCTGGATTACGATTAAGCCAGCGGTGGCTAGGCTGACCAGGAGCAGCACGACAATCAGAGCCGTGCGGGAACTTCGGGAGCGCCAAAAGGAAAGACCTGCCATGCTGGGCCGAGTATAGCACCGGCAGATTTCTCTGATAGGCCACCCGAGGGAGTTTGCAGACCGCGAACAAAGGCCTGACGGATTCCTGACAAAGAAATGACCGGTTGACTGCCAAAGGGTTCTCGCGATGGGTTAGAGTGTCCGTCCTTGTCCAGACCCAGGATAGGCGGAGGAGAGATGCATCGCAGAATTCACAATATCGGCGTCATGGTGAGCGCGACTCTTCTGACCCTAAGCTTCGCGGTGAAGGGAGCCGGACAGCAGGCCGACGAGAAACCGAAGAATCTGCAATATTTTCCGAAAGACACCACGCGGCAGGCGCTCATTCAAACCATGCGAGGATTCTCGTTCGCGCTGGGGACGCGCTGCGAACATTGCCACGTGGAAAAAACGCCGGGCTCACACGATTTGGATTTCGCCGCCGACGACAAGCAGGAGAAGAAAACGGCGCGGGCGATGTTAAAGATGGTGGATGCAATCAACCAGGAATACATTGCGAAGATGGGCCGAACGGCGCCGATACGCGTGGAGTGCGTGACGTGCCATCGCAGGCTGGTAATTCCCAAAACCATGAACGCGCTTCTGGCAGAGACAATTGAGAAGAAAGACGTGGAGGCAGCGGTTGCGCTCTATCGCGATCTGCGGACAAAGGCTCTCGGCGACGGCCAGTACGATTTTGGGGAAACGTCCTTGAATATTCTGACGGAGAGTTTGCTCCACCAAGGCAAGGGCAGAGAGGCGGCGGCGATCATGGAGCTGAACGTCGAGGTCAACATCCCGCCCTCGCTCTGGAGCTACAACCTTCTAGCGATGTCCCACGTGGCCAACAAGGAAACTGAGAAGGCCAAAGCGGATTACCAGAAAATTCTGCAGCTGAATCCTCAGGACGCGTTCGCCAAAAAGCAGCTTGAGGAACTGAACCATAGCAAGCAATAGATTCCCGGAAGTGCAAGGCAGGCGGACCGTGGGTCAAGCCTTCCTTGCTCTTGCACAGGCCTCTTGGAGTCCAATCGTGAACCAACGTGGTTGGGGGCATGGATGACTGGTGAAGGATGAGCACTAAGGCTCGGCGTTGTTCCGTGCCTGTGGCTGTTAGATGCATGGATAATCCCTTGGGAACGATCACTGGCGGTCCGCCTGCACGACCGACTTGTACGCGACCGTCTGAGGTTTCCAGACAAGTTTCTCCGGAGATTGTGTACCACGCCTCAGGACCAGAATGAAGATGTACAGGCGCAATCATCCCCGGCGTGAAAATTGCTTCCATGTATTGTGCCGAGTAATTTTCGCCCGCAATGATTGGAATCGGTCCGATTTCGGTGATGCGGGTTCCGTGAGCGGGTCTCCACTTTTCATCTTCGATGGTCATCAACCACACCTTGCCCATGGCCTCAATGACTATGCTTTGCGGTCCCTTGTCAGCCTGGGCTGCAACCCTAGTCGAATACAAGTCAAGATGCCAAAAAACTTCTGACTTCGTAAGTCGGCCGACTAGGTCGTCGGCCATGATCCAGCATCCCACGTCTTGCGTCCGCTGGCTCACCGGTTTGCACACCCCACCAGGGATTGCGACGCCTTGCGCTAGGGATAATTCGCACCGGAACGCCAGAAGAAGAAATGCGAGGATGCGCAACAGACATGCGTATCGATACATGGTTATGAATCTCACAAGCGTAAGCAAATGTTGCGGAGGCACACCGCATCGTATGCGATTTCCTGAATCAATCCAAGTGAGGACGCGTCAACTCTGGTTTGTCCGGACTACCGGAAAGGTTCGGACTACTACTTGCACCCTTGTCAACAGGACGGTAATTGACAAAGATGACTTTAGTTTCATTGCCCTCTCCGAACTCCGTGAAATTTAGAGTAATGGAGGTGGATGGAAACGTCCAAAGTACTTTGTGTTTGACGGCGGGAAAGGGATCCGGAGCTTCTGTTCTCGACTCGTCTGAAGGCCGACCGTATTTCTCAATGAGTGCTTGCTTCAAGTCGTCAAAGGCCAAGCTACGCGGGAGATCATCATCTTCCAAACCTAGGTCTATATCCGTCAGTTTGTTGTCGTGAAACTCAAAACTCACCCTAAGAGGAGTAGACCCTACTTTGATTATTTGCGGGATTATCCACGACTGAACATCGCTAGTGGAATCCAGCTTGCTATTCCGTTCGATTGGATAACGAATTGCCGATTTAACCTGAGTCACGGTCATACCCCACTTTGCTCCATTCCAGCCACCCACGTCAGTCGGCCTCCCTGCGGGTTCCGTAGTCAGTAGAAGCACACAGAGAGCTAGCAGGAATTTAGGCACGCTCACACCTCCTTATAATTCGTTGTTCTATGGTGTGTTGAGGCGGATTGAATGGTCGTTGTCCGGGAGCAACTACTTGTCTGCAATCCGGCGAGGCTTGAGCTTCCACCATCCATGGGAAACTGGTACGTACTTCCACGATGGCTTGTTTATCAGGATCTTGGCCATAATTTCTGCTGGGCGATCTGGTTTCCAACTTTAAACCCGACCCATCGTCAAAAGCGTGCCTTACCGACCGTTGCTAGCCGAATCGCGGTAATTTCCGGGTCGCGGACCACTCACTCGTAACACTATGTGTCCGGTTCTGCGGATCGCATTCCTGTTGTTTAAAAAGGTCACCTCGTTGCTCGACCCGCTTGCCACAGCTTGCAGCCCACCTTTGTCCCTCTCCTATTGTTTGGTGGACTCGGCGATCAGCTTCCGATACACCTCGCGTGCGTGATCGTAGGCTTGACGAGCATCCGGCAATTCCTGCGCCGAGATCTTAGGGGCCTTTTGCGTCCAGCATTGGTCCACCGCCGCCAGGCACCATTCCGCGCTCGCCCGCAAGGGCCGCATCGGCTTGCCATTCACTGTCACAAAGATCGGGTTGGTGTGCGACGACGGCAGAATCCGCGCCACAATCCAACTGCTTCTCTCCACGGGAACGTCAAATTCCAAATCGCGCACCTGGCCGTCGGCCACAATGTTTTTGCGCGCCACGGTTTTCCCATCCACCACAATCTCAACCGCCACTTCTCTCATGTTGCCGATCCGAGCCCGCTCAATGTGCCAATAAGGTCTCTGCGAGTACGGCCGATCCCGAATCAGGCCGCCCGGCGTTCCGAAAAGCGCGTCATCCGGATCGTTCGGCACGGTCTTCAAGATCCACGATGGCTGATCGCCGGCACTTTCATGCGGGATCAAATCGGCCGCGGGAGTAAGGTAAGCCGCGGCCTTTAGCGCGACATGAACCGACCCGCTTGCCGGAAGGTGAACTTCACTGTTATGTGTTCCCACTTCGATGCCGTTCGCGCGGAAATCCATCAAATGACTGCGGCCGTCCGAAACATAGCTGCGTCCTTCACGCACGGCCTCGAGCCACTTTGCGTACGTAAGCTCGCCATCCACCTTCGCGTACACTCTCCCCTGCCCAACGCGGCTGTCCGTAATGCACGGGAAATCCGTCTCGCCCGATACGCGCGTCCGGAAACCCACATTCAGCGTGTGATACCAGATGTTCAGCTCCCACACCGACGGCGTATCCATCGTGGAAATGAAGTCCACGGTATCGGGGTAGGTCACGTCCACGATGTATTCGTTCGCTCCGATTCCATCGAACCCCGGCATCTCGTAATTCGGCAACTCGGAAGATTTCACTTCCAGGCCCCAGCCCGAATGCGCAAATCCCACCACAGCTTTCTGAGATTTTCCCCAGCGAAGTATCGGCAGGTCCCACGTCGGCCAATCCTCGATGCGCTTCGTCCCCGGATAATCCTGCTCGGTTAAGCCAAGCAGCACCAGATGTCCGGCATGGCTCGAGGGAAATCCTGAAACCTCCAGGTCGTAATGCATCAGCTCATCCGGTTTGGAATGAGGATCGTCCTTGCCGGTGAAGAATTTCTTTTGATAGTAGTAGCAAGGGCCCCACGTCAACACGCAGCTCACGTTTAATCGTTCGCCTTGTACTTGCCTCGCCATATCTTCCGGACGCACGCCTTGTGTCGGGTCCTGGTAGTGCGAACACCCCGCTGCATGCACGTGATGGTCTCCGGAATACCATCCATACTTCGAGGGATCGATCCATCGCCGCATTTGGAACTCGACGCGGTTGCCGTCCCGCTCCGTCATTTCCACCTGCTTGGTTTGCGGCAGATATTCCGGGCCGAGCGTGCACTTCACCGCGTAACTCCCCTTGGCCAGCGCGATGGATTCGCCGTTGTGCCGGTAAACCTGTGGCTGAAAGAAAAAATCCGGCGCAAGCCGCTTCGACGGATTCGGATAAACCCGGCCCTGCTCATCGTGAATCGTAAATGCCGCAATCGTCGGCAACTTGTTTTCGTCTACAACGCTGAGTCGCAGTTTGTTCGCCGGGAGAATCTTGAACAGCACCGTCGCTTCGTTTCGGAAGCCGGCGTCTTGCGTGCCCTGACCCACGTTAAAGCTCAATTTAGCGGAGCGCTCGCCCGCATCCCGGCTGTAAATCGAAAGGATCCGGTATTCCAAGCCAAGCCCGGAAAGGCGCTCCGACATGGGGTTCTTGTCATAGAAAGAAATGTCCGCCCATCGCTGCTTCTCGTCTTCCGGCGTCAGCTTCATGACTGGCTCCGCGCTGCCGTTCGACCCCGCGTACACCGCCCCGCTGTTTTCGCTTTGCACCTGCAGCTTCGCCGTGACGCCTGCTCCGTTGATCACCTTAACTAGAAAAAGCCGCGTCCCGTCTTGCTCCAATTCCGGTTTCGCCTCCCCAACCTCTACCTTCACGCGGCTCTCGGCATTGATCGTCACAATCGCCAGTGCATGCTGGTCCAGCACGCGCTCCAGTTCGCTCACCGCTGCGGATTCATCCGCAAGCCCCATCGCCGCATTAATTCGCTGCGAGTCCGCGGCGAGCAACGGCTGCCCCAAAAAGCTCAACGCCTCTTCCACCTGCCGAACGTGCTGCGCCAGCGGCTGCAATGCCACTTTCGGCGTTTCGCCGATGTTCTGGGCCATGCCGTTGGGGGCAACCACGGCAGCAAGAAGCCATGAGGCTGAGGCATATCTCAGGTGGGTGAAGAATCTCATCAGTATGGTCCTTTCCCAGACTTCCCGCCGCACTGTTGTCTGTGCATTTTCTCTTTTTAGGGGCGTGCGAGGAGGGTCTTATCCTAATCCAATCGTTAAGCTTGTAGGAAGTGTCGAGGGCCGGTACTCACGGCAAACTCCGCTGAAACCAATCGTCAAAAGATGCAACTGGAGCTTACGGTCGATTTGGGACGCATTAACGAGTCAGCCCTCATGGGCTTCAATTCAACACGCCTGATTTGTTCGGGGAAACCGGAAAAGTTCTCATTATGGCAATCCCGGCGGGCAGGTGCTCCCTATTGATTGGCTCAGAGCGGTGGTGTCCGCAATCAAGAGCGATGCTTCTCCCCGCTCTAAGGACCGTGCCGGCTGGGAATTAACAGACCCGGCGGATGTCGGGCATCCAGCGCTTCTTCGGGTAAGCCGTTTTCCGATGCCGAACAACGAGGAGAGCGACGAGAACCCCGACCAGCGATGCTATCAAGAGGAGTTGGCTCATAAGACCGCCTCTATGCTTTATTTAGGGAGTGCGGGACGCTCCACGCGCGAACGTCCAAGTACAAACAGGATAAGGGAGGCGAGCAGGTGGCAGCGGAATACTTTGGGGACGTGCTGCGGGTTGATAAACAGCGTGGATTGTCCTCTCCTTCGACGTATAACTCCCGAGAAGTCCGGTGAATGCCGATTCTATGACGATCAAGCGGCTACCGCGCGAATTGTCGGTTATCGGAAGAGTGGTCTTTAGTACTCCGTGGGAAAACGTGCCACGCGTGCCTTTTCCCTGAGCTGACTGCGACGGCCAGTCCAACCATGTAAGTCCGTTTTTCTCGGCCCTCAAAGGCATCCAAGATTCTCTGGTTGCGGCGCGTCAAATCGCCCGCAATTTTACTCTTTCCACGATCCATCCCCAATTTCCGGCCGGGTGTTGCTGGCGACTTTACCGCCACGAGCCGGGCCACGGGAACGCCTGCTTGGTGATGGCTATCTCTTCGCCGAGCGAGACCCGACGAAGCAGACGAGAGCGCTTGTTTTTAGCCTCGCGGATGTTCACCTGCTTCATGAATTTGATACTCTGCCGAGTTATCTCACCGAGGCGAGGTCAATCCCTCAAAACGCTTGCGCGTTCCGGTAAACTTCCAGGATGAACTCAGTTCGCTTCCGCGGTTTGCTGTTTGATCTGGATGGCGTGCTGGTGGACTCAACTCCGGCGGTGGCGCGGGTATGGGCGTGGTGGGCGCGCCAACACGGATTCGATCCAGATGAGACTGTTCGCCAAGCTCATGGGCGGCCCAGCATCAGCACGATTCGCGAGCTGCTGCCCAACGTCAACCATGAAGTCGAGAATAAAGAGCTCGAGCGCCGCGAAATCGAAGACGTCGAAGACGTAATTCCCCTGCCCGGCGCGGTGGAGTTGCTCCAAGCGATTCCGCCTCAGAAGTGGGCGATTGTGACGTCCTGTACGCGGCTGCTCGCCGAAGTCCGAATCGCCGCTGCAGGCCTGCCAAAGCCGAAACAGATGATCACCTCCAACGACATAAGGCACGGCAAACCCAATCCCGAGCCGTATTTGAAGGGAGCACAGATTCTAGGTGCGACTGGAACGGACTGCGTGGTTATCGAAGACGCTCCTGCCGGAATCCGCGCGGGCAAGGCCGCGGGAGCACACGTTGTCGCCGTGCGCACCACCGCAGGTGACGAAGAGCTCCGCAAAGCGGGCGCCGACTGGATCGTGGATGACTGTGCCGGGCTCTCTCTGGATCCGCCAAACGACAATGAAGCGTTTTTGCTTCTGCGACGTCGAACAAAATAGCTTCTTGCTTCGCAGAAACAGTTAGAATCTCAAGTCTTACTGAATCAGAAACCCAATTTGCCTCGAGGAGAGCGCCCCATCATGTGCATGAAAAAGAGTCGCGTGAAAAGGGTCCGTGTCAAGAATCCCGGTCCCGGTGTGCTGCTTCTTGTCCTTGCGGTAATGAGCGTGCCACTGGCAGCTCTGCAAGCGCAGGAAAACAAGGCGGCGGAGAAACCAGCCGAAGCTCCCGCCGCGCCGCCTAAAGAAGAGTCTTCGGTTACCGATCATTCGATCAAAATCAGTGGCCAAACGATTCCCTACAAAGCGACGGCGGCAACCATTCTCATCAAGAACGAAAAGGACGAACCGACCGCGCTGATCTATTACACCGCCTACACACGAAGCGACGTGAAGGACATGAGCCAACGCCCGGTGTCTTTTCTCTACAATGGAGGCCCGGGCTCGGCTTCGGTGTGGCTGCATATGGGGTCGATGGGCCCGCGCCGCGTCGTGACCATCAACGCCGGCGTGACGCCTCCCGCTCCCTACAAGCTGATCGACAATCCCGATTGCCTGCTAGACAAATCCGATCTCGTATTCATCGATCCCGTCGGGACCGGCTTCAGCCACGCCGTCGGCAAAGCGCAAGACAAGGATTTCTGGGGCGTGGACCCGGATGTGAAATCCCTGGCGCAATTTGTGTCCACCTACACCAGCAGAAACAACCGGTGGAATTCTCCCAAGTTCCTGATTGGCGAAAGCTATGGCACGTTTCGAAACGCCGCGCTCGCCAACTATCTGCAGAGCCATGACAACATGTACCTGAATGGCATCGTCATGATTTCTTCGGTCCTCGATCTCGGCACCATCTCTTTTTATCCGGGCCAGGACCTCGCTTATGTTCTCTACCTGCCAAGCTATGCCGCCACAGCTTGGTTTCACAAAACGCTGAAAGACCGTCCGGACAACTTGAATGCCTTCCTCGATGAAGCGAGGAAATTCGCACGCGGCGAATATGCGGACACGCTTATGAAAGGCGACGCGCTCAGCAAGGCGGATAAAGCGGAAATCGCCAAGAAAGTGGCGCGATTCACGGGACTGAGTGAAGACTACCTCGACAAAGCCAACCTGCGCGTGCGCCTGTTTCAGTTCATGCAGGAACTTCAGCGCAACCGCGGGCTGACCACGGGCCGCCTCGACGCGCGCTTTGCCGGGCCGACCTACAATCTAATTGGCGAAGCTGCGGACTACGACCCGCAGGACACCGCCATCAGTGGCGCGTTCGTCGGCGCGTTCAATTCCTACGTCCGCGAAGAATTGAAATTCGGCCAGGACAAAAACTACAAACCTGCCGCCGATTTCGGGCCCAATCGTTGGGACTGGAAGCACGATGGCAGCGATTTCGGGTTCTTTCCCGGCTCGCCGAGCGTGGTGCTCGACCTCGTGCAAGCCATGATCACCAATCCCCGCCTGAAAGTGGAATTCGAAGACGGTTTCTATGACCTGGCCACTCCCTTCATGGAAGCGGAATACACCGTGGATCACATGGGCTTGCCGGAGAACATCCGCAAAAACGCCTGGCACAAGTATTACGAAGCCGGTCACATGATGTACCTCCACGATGAAGACCTGGCCAAGCTCAAGAAGAACGTAGCCAGTTTCATTGACACTGCTTCCATACAATAGGGGCTGCCCGCCCCTGTTTGACTGCTGCCTGCCCGCGGCTGGCGGACCGGCAGGGTAGGACCGTTACTGTCAGGCACTTTCAAAACGAACTCGATAAGTTGCCCTTGGCCTAACGTCTAAAATATAGAAGCCGGGAAAACGTGCCTGGCTTTCGGAACGACGGCTCGCCTCCTCTCATCGGGCCTCAGAAGGACCACACCACATGGGTGCACCTACACAAACGATCCCGTCTCCGGCAGAGCAAGCAGCCGCGACTGCGCCGCAGAGAAAAATTGCCACCGCGCAACTCGTGACAGCCATGCTCAAGGCTAGCCCGCACGTCAGCGATTTGATTTTTTCTCCGGGACGGGCTCCGCAAATCGAGGTCAGCGGTCAGCTTGTCGAATTGAAATACAAAGGGCTTGAGTGCCTTAGTTCGCAGGACACTTTCTCCATCGCCAATGACATCATGGGCAAAAACGAGACGCCCATCCGCAAGCTGGAGCAAGACGGCGCGGCGGACCTCTCTTACGGGCTCACGGGTGTTGCGCGTTTTCGCGTGAATATCTTCAGACAGCGCGGCAGCTGCGCCATCGTCATGCGCGTCATCCCGGACCGAATCCCAGGGTTCGAGCAACTGAATCTGCCGGTCGCCCTGCAGGAAATCGTGGACCTGCGGAACGGGATCGTGCTCGTCACCGGCCCGACCGGCTCCGGCAAATCCTCAACGCTCGCGGCCATTCTCGACAAGATGAACTCGGAGAAGGCTTATCACATTCTCACCATCGAGGATCCCATTGAATTCCTGCACCACCACAAGAAGGCGACGATTCACCAGCGCGAATTGCATGCCGACACGCCAAGTTTTGCTCTGGCGCTCCGCGCAGCCTTGCGCCAGGCTCCTAAAGTGATTCTTGTCGGCGAGATGCGCGACCGCGAGACCATCGAAATTGCGCTCGAAGCTTCCGAAACGGGCCACCTCGTCATGTCCACTCTGCACACCATTGACGCCTCCAAGACCATCGAGCGCGTTGTCGGAGTCTTTCCGCTCAGCGATCAGCAAGGCATCCGCACGCGCCTCGCGAAGTCATTTCGCTTCATCGTCTCGCAGCGCCTGCTTCCCAAGAAAACGGGCGGCCGTATCGCGGCGGTGGAAATCCTGAAGTCCACCATGCGCACGCGCGAATACGTCGAAAAAGGGGAAGGCGAAGGCAAAACTCTCTTGGACGCGATGCGCGACGGAACCATGGACGGCATGCAGCATTTCGACGGAGAAATTGAAAGAATGATTCGCTCCGGCATCGTGGAATTCGAGACCGGCATGTCTTATGCGACCAATGCGGGGAACTTGCGGCTGGAAATGGCGGATTACATCGACGAACGCCGCAACGCCGCTCCGCCCACGACCTCCAGCGGAGCAGAAATCGAAATCGAACGCTGAACACGGTCTCACAATGGTGGTGGGGGGTCGGAGCTTTAGCTGCGACATGAAATGCCAGCAAAGACTGGGCTTTGGCCTTAAGGAAATGGTGCTGCTCTAACCGCGCCATCCTCTTATCGAGCAGTTTTCGCTCGGGGAATCCCTCTCCGGTAGTCTGGAACCGTACTCTCGATCCGCTTCTTGGAACCAATGAAGCCCGGCCCGGGTATCGCAAAATCAGTTATCCTGTAACGCACGCCAGCCTCGCGCTGGATCTCTAGATCAGACTTCTCCTTGAAATGAGTCTCTTGAGCGACAGCACACGGCTGGAGTTTCCGGGCATATTTTGGCCGCTCGCCGGTGCCGCGCTCGCTTTTATATTGCTGGCAACTTTTGCGCCTCGACGGTTTGAAAAAACAATGCGCGCGATGTCGCGGCTAATCGAAAGGCTGGCCTCACGAAAGAGCCTAGCTATCGGTCTTCTTTTCTTCTCCGTGATAGGCGTTCGCCTCGCCGTCCTGCCGCTGCTTCGCGTTCCCGTTCCCGGCATCCATGACGAGTACAGCTACCTGTTGCTCGGAGACACGCTGGCTCATGGAAGGCTCACCAATCCCACTCACCCGATGTGGATGAGCTTCGAGTCGTTTCACATCAACTGGTTCCCCACCTATTGCTCAAAGTACCCGCCGGCCCAGGGCGCGGTCCTCGCGCTCGGCGAACTGCTTGGGAAGCCTTGGATCGGTGTGGTTCTGAGCGTTGCGGCGATGTGCGCGGCAGTCCTGTGGATGCTTCAAGCCTGGCTTCCTCCGAGATGGGCGCTATTGGGCGGCGTGGTTGTGGCGCTGAAGTTTGGCATTACCAGCTATTGGATGAACAGCTATTGGGGCGGAGCAGTGGCAGGTGCCGGGGGCGCGCTGGTCCTAGGTACTGTGCCGCGAATCATTCGCTATGGAAAGACGCGCGACGCGCTGCTGCTCGGCCTGGGGCTCGCGATTCTTGCCGACAGCCGGCCGTACGAAGGATTGCTCTTTTCCATTCCCGTCGCGGTTTGGCTGCTTTGGCGGCTTACAAGGAAAGCAAAGTCCAGTCGACCAGCGAACGCGCCCGTCGCCGCAAGCGCACCAACGCAAGCCCGGACGGTTCGCGTGCTCGTTCCGTTGTCGGCCATTTTGCTGTTGACTGTCGCGTTCATGGGCTATTACAACTGGCGTCTCACCGGAAACGCCCTGCTTTTTCCTCACGTCCTGAACTCACGCACGTACCGCTCGATGGGTCTGTTTCTGTGGGAGCATCCCAAGCCGCCGCTGCGCTACCACAATCAACAGTTCGAGGATTTCTACAATGGCTGGGAACGCGAGGACTATCAAAAGACCTGGGCCGACGTCTGGCGAGTGACGGAAGAAAAACTGACACGCAGCGCCACCACCTACTTCTGGTGGGGCGCTTTGCTGTTATTGCCCGGGCTGCCATTTGTTTTTTTCAAACGGAAGCTTCGCGTGCCTCTGTTTTCCCTGCTCCTGGTCTCCGCCGGATTCTTTGCTTCGATTTGGTCTTTCCCGCACTACGCCGCGCCGGTCACTTGCGTAATTTCTGTCCTGCTCGTTCAAGCCATCCGTCACATGCGCACGATGCGCCTCGCGGGGCGTCCCATCGGCCTTGCGCTTTCCTGCGCCGCGGTGTTTCTGTTGGCGGGCGAAATCGGCCTGCGCGTTTCGAGGCATGACTGCGATGCACTCGAATGGACCTGCCAAGGAGACCCGAGCCGCGCCGTCATCCAGGAAAAACTCTCTCATACACCGGGCAAGCATCTCATCCTCGTGCGATATGAAGAAGATCACAACATTCACGACGAGTGGGTCTACAACGGCGCCGAAATCGATTCCGCCAAAGTTCTCTGGGCCCGCGAGCTAGATCCGGGACAGAATGCCAAGCTGCTTGCGTACTTCAAGGACCGCCACGTTTGGCTCGTCGAGCCCGACAAAGACAATACGGAGCTGATTGCGTATCAAGCTCCGCCGCAAACCAAAGACCAGCAGTGACGCGTTTCAATTTCAGAGAAAATTTTGAAGCAGGACTTGACCGAAGGACGTGCTACTTCAAATCGTAATCGCCGATGTACGTACCGCGGCTGATGCCCAGCATGCTAAGGAACAACGAAGCGAAGATCACTTGAATGCCGATAAAAAGCCACATCGCCCAGAAAAGCACCTGGCGCACTTGATGCAGCTCGCCAAATCCGCTCGCGGCCCACCGCCACGTGATCCACGCGCAGCCGATAAAACCCACGAGAAACAGCGCTCCGCCCAGCAGCAGACCCGACTCCAGTGTAATTCGCTTTAACCAGCGCTTTAGCGAAATCGAGCCGCGGTCAAAGCGCTCGGCGTAGCTAAACAGCTTTGCAAACGCGCCGATCGAAAGCGTTTGTACGCCAAGCAACGCAAAAATCACACCAAAAATCATGGTGTGAACGTCGAGAGTTACGCGCGTTGAAATCTTCCGCGGTCCCGGGAGCAGCCAAAAGACCAAGGAAAGCCCCACGACAACCAGCGCCGCCCCCGGAAAAAGAAACAGCCAGTTTGGCGCGTACAGCAGCATGAACCGCAAGCTGCGCCAGCCGTCGCGAAAGCTTCGAAGATGGGGCGGGCGTCCCCGCTTGTCCGGCCACAAAATGATGGGGATCTCCGCGATGCGCGCGCCGATTTGCGCCGCCTTGATAATCATTTCGAGCGCAAATTCCATGCCCGCGCTGCGCACGTCCAGTCGGTCGTAAAGAACTCGCGTAAATCCACGCATCCCGCAATAGCTGTCGCCGATGCGCGCATGGAACAAAGTGTTTAGCAGCGCGGTTAGACCGGGATTGCCCAGATATTTGTGAGAAGGCGGCATCGCTCCCGGCTTGATTCCTCCGCGGAAGCGGTTTCCCATGACGATATCGTAGCCTTCGCGCAGCTTCTCGACGAAGCGCGGAACGTCGGTGAAATCGTAGCTGTCATCCGCGTCGCCCATGATGATGAGGGGGCCGCGAGCAGCGGAAATTCCTGCACGCAGCGCGGAGCCGTAGCCGCGCTCGGGCACGTGCACGACACGCGCACCATGCTCTTCCGCGATTTGGATCGAGCCGTCGGTCGAGCCGTTGTCCGCGACGATCACTTCGCCCGTCAGCCCCGAATCCCGAAAGGCGTTCACGGCCTTATCTACGCAGAACGCCAGCGAATTCGCCTCATTCAGGCAAGGAATCACGACGGACACTTCCACGGGCAGTGCCCTGTCAGCGCGCCCCGGCTGTGACTTCTCTGACGTCAAGATAGCTCCCATACGCGCAACATCATATCGCGGCCGGCGGGACATTTCACGGCGGCGGCGCCGCGCAAATCCTGCTGAAAATCGCGTCAAGTCATCTCCATCACCTTGGGCAAGCTCCGCATCGCTTGAGCAAACCGCATCTCGTCTGGAGCACACTTCCGCGGCCTTGAATTGCGAATGTTTGTATGGGAATCTTCGGTGGCTGTTTTTGTTCATTGAAGAAAGCGGACTTCTCACACGAAAGTGGCTGAAACGCAAATAAAGACCGAGGTGCAGGCACTGACACCCGATCCGTGGGAAGCGGCGTATTTGCGATTTGAGACTCCGGAAGAGGAAATAAGCAAATTCATCGGCCGCCTGAACCGCTTGGGCTCGCGCCAATGGCCTCGCGAAGCCGAAATTGTCGAACTCTTTTGCGGACGCGGAAACGGCTTGGTCGCCCTGCAACGCCTGGGATTCACGCGCCTCGAAGGCGTGGATCTCTCTCCGCGATTGACTGCCCAGTACAAAGGGTCCGCAAACTGCATCGTCGCAGATTGCCGCAAGCTTCCCTTCGGCGATCGCAGCAAAGACGTGCTCATCGTGCAGGGCGGCCTGCACCACTTGCCGAATTTGCCCGCGGACCTGGACCAAACTTTTTCGGAGATGCAGCGCGTCCTGCGAAAAGATGGCCGCGTGATGTTCGTCGAGCCCTGGCGCACGCCGTTCTTAACTTTTGTCCACTTCGTTTCGGAGATTCCCATCGTCCGACGACTTTCGAACAAGATGGATGCGTTCGCCACCATGACCGAGCATGAGATTCGTACCTACACGCAATGGCTCGGCCAGCCGGAGGTCATCAAGAAGGTCGCGCGAGCGCATTTTGTTCCCGTGCATGAGTCTTTCGCCTGGGGCAAATGGAATTTCGTAGGCACACCGCGCTGAGCTACCTCATCTCGTCGCGATTCGCCGTATTCCACTCGAACTCCCATGCCAGCTTGCAATTTCCCCTCTGCCAGTTATGATGGCCGCCTGTTGCTCTCACATCCACTTAGCCCTAGCGGGGAGATTTGACGACCAGTCCGGTGGCGTCTGCGCAACCCTACGGCCGCGGGCGGCTGCTGAAAGTCCTCGGCATGTGGTTCGGGATTGCTGCCGCAATTGGCAACACCATCTCTGCCGGAATTGCCCGCACGCCTGGCGACATCGCGAACTGGCTTCCCAACGCTTGGCTCTTTATCGGCGTTTGGATTGTTGGCGGCCTGTATGCGCTTTTCAGCGCGCCCGCGATGGCCGAACTTGGGGCAGCGATTCCCCGCAGCGGCGGCCAGTACAATTTTTCGCGCCGCGCCATGGGCGAGTACGCCGGATTCGTTGTCGGCTGGAGCGACTGGCTCTCCACTTGTGGCACGGCCGCTGCCGTCGCCATCGTCATCAGCGAGTACAGCGGGCATCTTTTTTCGTCTTTGGCAGGGCCGGGAAAAGTCAAAATCATCTCCGTGTCCATCATTCTCGGATTCGGAGTTTTGCAGTGGCGCGGTGTCCGCTGGGGCGGCACCACGCAACTTTTCACCGCCGCCATCAAAACCGTCGGCTTCCTAATCCTCGTTCTCGCCTGCTTCTTCAAGGGAGGCGCAACCCATCAAGCTGCTCTGCAATCCACAGCTCCGGTTCACCCCCTCGCTTCGGGATGGTCGCTCGCCGTCGCTTTCATGCTCGGCCTTCAAGCTGTCTTGTACAGCATTGATGGCTGGGACGGCGTCATCTATTTTGGTGAAGAAGTTCGCGAGCCCGGCCGCGACGTGCCGCGCGCTATCTTCGGCAGCGTTTTCTCCATCATGGGAATCTATCTCCTGCTCAATCTCCTCCCGCTCTACCTGCTTCCTATGAATGAAATCGCCGGAAACACTTTTGTCTTAGGAACCGTCGCCGGCCGCATTTTCGGCAGCCTGGGTGATCCCATCATTCGCTCCATCATGGTAATTTCCATGCTGAGCTGCCTCAACGCCAATCAGCTTTTTTGCTCGCGCACTCTTTACGCCATGAGCGCGGACGGCTTGTTCTTTCGCCAGGCGGCCAAGGTCAACAAAGGCGGCACGCCCACGGTTGCCCTGCTGCTCAGCACCATTGCCGGCATCGCTTTTGTGATCGGCTCGTTCGAGCGAGTGATTGCCATGCTTTCGTTTTTCTTTGTCGCGAATTACACGCTCACCTACACGTCGCTTTTTGTGTTGCGTAGGCACGAGCCAGAGATGAACCGCCCTTACCGCGCTTGGGGCTATCCTTGGACCACGGCCATCGCCCTCGGCGGCTCGGTGCTCTTCCTGATTGGCTCCATCCTCACCGATCGCGAAAATGCCCCCTGGGCTCTCGCCATCCTGACCCTTAGCTACCCCGTCTACCGCCTGATGAAGTTCGCCTCGCGCGGGGACGTGGACAGGAATCCATGACCCGTATCAGGTGAAAAATCGCCCACCCCCACCCTTTTTTGGAACTGCGCATTCTAAAGGAGTAATGATCGACGAAGACCGTTAAAGACCGCACGTAAAGCCAACCCCTGGAACCTGCCGACGGATGGGAAGGTCGTGGGGTACCTCAGCCGCAACGTAGTGACACGCTCTCGTTCACGTTTTCCGCGGCGGATTTCGCCGGGGATTCGGCTTGGTTTTGGTTTTTGGCCTCGGCAGGCTCTTGCTCTTGAGGTGGAGGTTGAGGGCAACGGCGGCGCGGATGAGATCCTTGAGGGCCGCCTCATTAATCGTTTCGCCTTCGTGGATGTCGATGGCGCGGCGGACATTTCCGTCGAGGCTGGAGTTGAACAGCCGGCCAGAATCGTTCAACGCAGCTCCCCGGGCAAAGGTCATCTTAACGACGCTCTTGTGCGTCTCTCCGGTGCAGACGATGCCGGCGTGGGAAAAGACGGGAGTCCCTGGGGATGACGGCTTGACCCACTTCCGCTCTTCGACGATCTCCGGGTCGGCCTGGTGGATGATTTCACGTACTTTCGCGAGCGTCTTCCCGCGCCAGTCGCCAAGTTCCTTGATTCTCTCATCGATGAAGGCCGAGTCGGCGGACCTTTTCATGTTCAGCTCCAATGCTCGCAGTTAATCTGCAGGTTGCGGAAAGAATCTACACACAATCTTCAAAGCCGGAGCGCTCTACTTGCACTCGGGCCACCTGGCTTAGGCGTTATACCAGCAGTCACAAACATAGAGCTTGGCGCCGTTTTCGCCAATCAAGATCCACGCGCAGAGGGCCCCGCCGCTGCACGAACCTACGCAACCGGCGTCGACACCGAGAGGAGCCAGCCTTTGTCGAAGCAACTTTTTTGCGTATTTTCCCTTCGCCCTCTTGGCGAACTGCTTGGCTATTATGTCGTACTTCTTGATGGGAACTCACACTTGAACAAAACCAGCCGTGTTGGTGAGCAATGACCACTTTTCTACCGCCGTACATCCCGCGTCCGCGAGTTGAGAAATACGCAGTTTCCCTGATTTCCGAGAACTTGAACGTCTTGCCTTCTCCATTGTTTATTTCTTGGGCGCGCAGAAACAAAGATTGTTGCCGTCCGGGTCGGTCACCGCAAACTCGCGTAAACCCCAGGTCTGGTCCACGGGAGCGGTGTGAATGGGAGATTCAGGACGCTGAGACATATTCAGGCCGCGGGCGCGAAACGTCAAATAACGCTCATCGACGTCGTCGACAAACACTCGGTTGACGGAACCGAAGACGCCGTCTCCGGAATGACGGGAAAGCTGGAGCTCAGCCCCATCCCGAACCAGGTCAATGACTCCGTTGGCCATCTCGCGGTCTTCGTGCCCGGGCCATTTGCGCTCGAAGTCGAGAATTTCGGTGTAAAAATGCAGGGATCGTCGCAAGTCGCTGGACTTGATCACAGGCACAATCTTCATGACAACTCCCGGAGAGCCGTCCGCAAAAAATTCAGACCCTTAGCGAGCCACGGAATCCCCTGGCCGCGTAGTAGGATTCCGCACCGTTGTGATACACGAAAACCGTGTCGAAGCGGCGATCGCAAAACAGGGCGCCGCCGAGTTTTCTGATTCCAGCCGGTGTTTTTACCCAGCTCGATGTTTTCGTATCGAAATTTCCAAGGTTCTGCAACTCTCGATATTGCTCTTCCGTCAAGAGTTCGACGCCCATGGCAGCGGCCATATCCATCGCGTTATTTTTTGGCTTGGCTTCTTTCCTTGACTCCAGCGCTTCACGGTCGTAGCAGAAGCTTCTGCGGCCCTTAGGACTTTCTTCCGAACAATCATAAAAAATGCATTCACCCGTCTTTTTATCATGACCCACAACATCCGGTTCGCCGCCAGTTCTTTCCATTTCATGGAGAGACCACAGTTTTTCACTTCTTGCTTCCAGTCTTGCTTGTACTTCAGCCCATTCAGCGCCTTTATGGCGGTTCATGTTTTTCTCAAAGCGCGCTTTCAATGTTCCAAGCTGGTCTTTACGCTGTTCTGATGACAATGTCTTTTTTTTCAGATTGTCAGCCATGGATTTGCGTTATCCCTGTTGAACGGATGTCCCATGCTGCACCATGGCCCCGGCGGTCTCGGCTACGCGTTGTGCGGGGATTTTTCTATTCGCAGGTCGCAAATACCACGAGACACCAGTCAGGAGGAGCAATAACAGAGAGGGAATCAATTCTTTTGCGGGATCGCTCACTGCGATATGCGAAAATACTGCTCCCGACATGGCAAAGAAAAAGCCCGCATAAGCCCATTCCTTCAGTAGAGGAAATTTGGGAATAAGCAATGCGACAACTCCCAAGATTTTCCAAACACCGAGTATGGTCAGAAAATAGACGGGGTAGCCCAAATGGAGAATGCCCTCTACCCCGGGCGGCGCCACGGCTCCCGGCGCTTTCACCCTGAGCAATTGCAACGTTCCAGTCGACAGCATTCCTAAAGCAAGCCAGAGGGTCGAAATCCAATAGATAATTTTGTTTGTCTTGGTCATAGATCCTCCTCGACGCGCGACTTTGGCACCGCCTTCGGCGGCCAGTTGGGCGCATGAGCGCCAAATTGCTCGGCGTACTCCGCGACCAGACGCTGCCACGCGCCCATCATCATTGCGTCGGCACCCGCGATGCGACCGATGGGCTGACCGGCGAGGAGCCCATCGAGCACGTCGAAGGAAATGTGCCAGCCCGCGGCGCCCCATGCGATGAAGCGGCGGTCGATGTTGGACCACAGCGTCAGGCGCGTGCCGCCATCAATGGCTTCGAGCTCCCAACGGTTATCGCCGTACTCCAGCACTCTGGGAGCTTCTGCTCGCGTCACTTTTGTCTCGATCGGCGTGGGGTTTCCAATCCAGGTGAGCTTCACCGTTCCGACCGTACTCAGGCTCGCGTCAACGTCAAACGGCGCCCACTGGCGCAGATGCGCCGGGTCGGTCAGCGCCTCCCAGACTTTTTCGGGCGAATGGCGCAGTTCTCTGACGAGAATCAGCGTCCACTTCTCTCCGTCCTTTTTTCCCACCCTCGCACCGCTGGCGGGCCCCGGTGCGTACTGCGCGCGCTCGGTCATTTTCTTCTCCTCGTCTTCCTTTTTGCTGGTGCTGAGAGTCGACGGCTCCGTGCGCTCGAGGTAACGTTCGAGAACATCGACCTGAGCGGACCAGAACCGACGCCGGAACCCTGCCCTCCGGGCTGACATCATACTGAACTGCCGCCCTTACCAGCGTGCCAATTGGGTAAGCTGAATCAGGTTGCCGCAGGTGTCTTTCAGCATCGCAATGGTCGAGCCGGTCACCTCGGTAGGCGGCATGGTGAACTCGGCGCCGCGAGCCTGGATCCGCTCATGGTCGCCTTTGATGTCCTCAGTGAAGAACATGATCGCGGGCTGGCTCTGTTGAAAGATCGCCTGCTGATACGTTTTGGCGGCGGGGTTGTTGTTGAGCGCCAGCTGGAGCTCCGTGCCGTTCGGCTCCTCGGGTGAGGCGATCGTCAGCCAGCGATAGGGGCCCTGACTGAAATCGGTCTTCTTTGTAAAGCCGAGCACTTCGGTATAGAAGCGCAAGGCTTTGTCCTGATCGTCCACGTACACGGTGGTCACTTTGATTTTCATTTCGTTTCTCCTTTGTCGAGTTCGCGGTTTGGGCCGCGTCCCTTTCTGTTGGTCTTCCTTTTCGCGGGTGTTGCCCGATCCTTGGCCGGATCCGAAGCCCTATCCGTGACTTGCTCCATGCGGTCGAGGTGGCGTTCGAGAGCATCTACTTGCGCCGACCAGAACCGGCGGAACTGCGCGAGCCACGCATCGAACTCCTCGAAAGGCTCCGGTTTCAGCCGGTAGAGACGGCGCTGGGCGTCCACCGTGGATTCCACGAAACCGGCCTCGCGCAGCACTCGCAGGTGCTTGGACACGGTCGGCTGAGGCATACCAAGCCGGCGCTCGATCTCCCCGACCGACTGTTGTGACCGAACCAGCAGGCTCAAAATCGCGCGGCGGTTCGGCTCCGCAATGATTTCGAAGACGGACTCCATGCTCTTTATATACTCAACAACGCATATACGTGTCAACGTATATTTGGAGCCGAGGATGATGCGCGGTCTGTGGAAATCTGTGGAAAAGTTAAGCGAGCGAGCCCGAACCATGCCGGTGCCGCGACATGCTAGGGCCCGATGTCGTGCCCTACCCAAGGAAAGAACAGTATGCGTTAGTTTATTTTTTCGGCGACGGATTTGGCTTGCAGGAACAGCAGCAGATAGTCTCTGCCGCCGGTCTTGGAGTCGGTGCCCGACATGTTAAATCCGCCGAAGGGGTGCGCGCCGACCATTGCGCCGGTGCACTTGCGGTTCAAATACAGATTGCCGACGTGGAACATCTCTTCGGCCTTGCGGATTTTTTCCGGATTCTTCGAGTACACCGCGCCGGTCAGGCCAAACTCGGTATTGTTGGCGATTTCCAGCGCTTCATCGTAATTCTTCGCCTTGATGACCGCGAGCACGGGGCCAAAGACTTCTTCCTGGGCTAGCCGCGCCTTCGGGGGCACGTCGGCAATGATGGTGGGCTCGATAAAGTAGCCGTCGCCCGCCGCGCGCTTTCCGCCAGCGACCAGGCGACCTTCCTTCTTCCCGACCTCGATATAATCCAGAATGGACTTCATGGCCGACTGGTTGATGACCGGCCCCATGTAATTGTTGGGGTCGTCGCTCGGGCCGACGGTGATTTTCCTGGCGCGGTCGACCAGCTTCTGCAGGAACGAATCGTAAACTTTTTCAGAAACAATCGCGCGCGAGCAGGCCGAGCACTTCTGCCCTTGATACCCGAACGCGGCTTGCGCGGTTCCCTCCACGGCGGCGTCAATGTCCGCTTCCTCGTCCACGACAATGGCGTCCTTGCCGCCCATTTCGAGCACGGTGCGCTTGATCCAGATTTGTCCCGCTGTTGGTTTGGCGGCCAGCTCGCTGATGCGCAGGCCGACTTCCTTCGACCCCGTAAATCCGACGTAGCGCGTCTTGGGATGGGTGACGAGCGTATCGCCAACGGCACCGCCCGGTCCGGTAATGAAGTTCACGGCTTGTTTGGGAACGCCTGCTTCAAAAAGAATGTCAATAAATTTCGCGGCGATCGTGGGTGAATCGCTGGCGGGCTTCAGCACCACGGTGTTGCCAGTGACAAGCGACGCAGCGACAAGGCCGGCCATGATGGCGCAGGGGAAATTCCACGGCGGGACGACCACGCCGACGCCGAGAGGGATGTAGGTGAGATAGTTGCGCTCGCCGCGCATGGGCGTGAGCTTTTGCGGCTCCGCCAGGCGCAGCATTTCGCGGCCATAAAATTCGCAGAAGTCGATCGTCTCGGCGATGTCGGCGTCGGCTTCCACCCAGGTCTTTCCGACTTCGTAACAGACCAAAGCGTTCAGCTCAAACTTGCGTTCGCGGCAGATCTGCGCCGCGCGGAAAATATATTTCACTCGGTCTTGCGCGGGCACTTGTTTCCAGATGTCGAAATACTTGTGAGCTGACTCGATGGCTTGTCTGGCCAGATCGGCGTTGGCGTTTTGGAAGACGCCGATCACTTCCGAGGGCCGTGAAGGATTCGTGGAATTGCGCTTCTCTGGGGTGGTCACCTTTTGCCCGCCAACCCACATGGGATATTCGTGGCCAAATTCCGACTTCACCTTTTTGAGCGCGTCTTCCATGCGCTTGCGGTTTTCGGAGTTGGAGAAATCGATGAACGGCTCGTTGGTAAATTCGGAAATGTGCAGTTTTTGTTCGGCGGTGGCCACGGCGGAATCCTCCTCCATCAATCACAAACCATTGGCAGGAACAAACCATTGTACAGCCCTTGCAAACGCTCTCACAAGCAGGGGTCGAGAAAGCCGCTTTTCACCATGCTCGCGGCAAAGGAGAACAAATCATTCAAAGTGAAACTGGATTTTGACGGTGACGTGCGCAAGGACTGGCCGGCCATTCTGCGTCGCAGGCTGGTATCGGTAATACTTTACCGCATCCAAAGCTGGCTTGCGCAAGGAAGGCGGCCCCGACAGCACGGTTGGCGAGGTTACGTTGCCGTCCGTGTCGACAATGGCGTCGATCACTACGCTCCCGGTCTCGAAGTCATGTAAATCCTCGAGGGTGGCAACGGCGCGCTGCGATTTAATCAGCTTTGGCGGCGTGATGTTGGAATTCCCTGCCGCACCCTGAACCGGGGTGGCCATTTTTGTTGGCAAGGGATGAACTGCCGAAGGCTTCGCATTCGCTATGGAAGCGGCCAGTTTGCTTCTCTCTGGGGTTGCCGGCTTCGCGACGACTTCGTAGGGAGCCCTTTCCTTTTCATTGCCCGCCGCGGCTACCGCGGAAGTTTCGCTCGAGGAGCCGGTTGCGGAGGTCGGTCCTTTTGCAGAGAGCGGCTCACTTGCCCCCGTACTGGTCTTGGTGGCTTCTGTTGAAGAAATCGGCGCAGCAGCGGACGTTCCCGTCGCCATCTTGGTAGTGACTCCGGCGGCAAAAGTGGAGACGGAAAATTTGGTCGGCTGGTGCATCCCGGGAAGCCAGCGCTTATACCAAACAAAGCCAATCAAAGCGGCCAGAACCATACTCAGTATCACCAGACGCAGCATTCCGGAACGAAAGCCGGGAGTAAATTGCCCGCGCGCGCGGAAAGAGCGACCGCGTTTTGGAACCGGAACACGAAAATCCAAAGCTGGTTGCGCCGGCTTGGGCAGCAAGTCCTTCAACCGCTGATCGAGCGAATGCTCACGAGCAGGCTTTGGCTCGCCTTCCACGGGAGTCACATCGGCGCTGAGTTCAGTCCAAGGCGCTTTCTCGCTTTGGTAGCTTGGCGCCTCGGCTTTGAGGGGTTGGGACGCCAGCGTATCCGGAGAAGATACCGGAGGCGGGCTCGGAATCGTGCCCGCCGGTTCAGCCTGCGCGGGCTCGGTTTGCGTTTGAAGCACATTCACTTGACGGCGCAAGGCTTCGACTTCTCGCTTGAGAGCTTCCACTTCCTCGGCGCTTGGCGGGGGAGCGGCTTCATCCGATTCGTCTTCGGTCGTCTCCGAAGAGGAAATCATTTCAGCGGCGGCGATGAGCTTAGCATCCCTAGGCAGCAAAGCCGAAGCGGCGGAAAATTCCGTACCCCAAAACCCGGGAGCCGGCTCGGTAAATTCCAGCTCTATGTAGCACTCGGTCGGCCGGTGAGCGCGCTTTCGAATCACTTGCGTGACCACTTCGCGCTTGGATTCTTCGTTGCTCAAGAAAAGGAGCTGTCCGGGCGTTACGGCAGCCGTCAACCGGATCACCCCTCCCTTTTCAAACACCAGCACGGTGCTGGTCAATTCAGAGAACAGATCGCGCTCTTCCGAGGCACTCCCAGCCTTCGCGCCGGTGACCCGGATTGGCACTTCCTGAGCTATGGCGTTGCCTCCAGGAAGCGGTTTGGTTTTGAGAGGGATTCCGGCGTCATCCCCCGGATCTTCGGGGGGCTTCTCAGGCGAGGCCTCTGCTTTCAATCCGACCTGGCTCGGCTCCGCGACAGGCGGCGCGGAAGAATTGTGCTCCTTGCCATGTTCTGGGACATGCTCTTGGCGGGAATCTACCGGAACCTCTTCCGGAGCGGAGTTCGAGGATCCCTGAGAAGCCAAGGCTGTCGAAGAAGTTTTGTCCTCGGCGGAAGACAAATTCGTTGTCCTTTGCATGCCAGGGCGCGCGAATAATGCCCCGGAAATTAAGCATCCAGGTCAATTCGAGGACGCCCACACCTTGGGCGGCCCAGCTAACCATATTACCCTTTCGGGGCGGCTTGGTTGCCATGGTACCAACGTACCGGGTGCGCAATCAGCCTACGTGAAAATATAAGGATTTGGTGAATTGACGAGTTAATGGGACTTCCGATGCTTGCCTCCATGGTTCCCCATTGAGGCCGAACGCTTAAGCTTCTAAGGAACGCGCGACACGGAAGCCGTAGTCGGCGTACTGGAATTCGGGCGGGATGCTCGATCGCGCGGCATTGCGGCTCACTTTGATGTGGTGGCGCCAGGAGCCGCCTCGGGAGGCCTTGCGAGTCCCATGTGCGGGACCTTTGGGATTTCCCTCCGGGGAATCCTTGTAATAAGCCGCGTCGTACCAATCCGCGCACCATTCGTGGACGTTGTCGCCTATGTTGTAAAGACCGTAGGCGTTTGGCGCATACAAGCCCACGGGCTCGGGACCGCTTTTCCAGCGATTGGCGTAATTGGGCAACGACTCGGGCGGAGCGTCGCCCCAGGGATACAGAGACTTTTCCGCTCCGCCCTGGGCGGCGCACTCCCATTCTGCTTCGGTCGGCAGGCGATAAGGCTTGTTGGCCATTTTGCTGAGCCAGCCGCAATAAGCCGCGGCTTCGTGCCAGGAAACTGCCACGACTGGCATTTGGGGGTCGTTTAAATTTGGGTCACTCCAACACGGAGGCGCTGCAACACCGGTAGCAGCGAGAAAGCATCCGTACTCGGCGTTCGTGAGTTGGTGGGCGGCCAATTCGAAGGAATCGACCGACACGCGGTGGACCGGCTTTTCGTCATCGCGGCCAGATTCGCATCCCATCCAGAACCGTTGTGCGGGGATACAAACCGCCACTGGCTCGATGAAACGGGCCGGCTCGCCGCTCGCTTCACTTATCTTCGGCGAAGCTGCAGTCATGATCTCGACTCTCTTCCATGGAGATAACATCCTAGATACCGATGATTTTACCGGAGTCGTCGACGTCGATTGAAGAAGCGCGAGAAACCTTTGGCAGGCCGGGCATGAGCATCATGTTGCCGGAGATTACGACTACGAAACCGGCGCCGGCGGAAAGCGAAGCGTTGGTGACGTTGAGAGTCCAGGCGGTGGGCGCGCCCAGGCGTTTCGGATCGTCGGAGAGGGAGTACTGGGTTTTGGCCATGCAAACCGGGAGCTTCGCGTAGCCCCAATCGGAGAATTGTTTCAGCTTGGCGGCGGCTTGGTCGGAGAATTGTACGCCGCTCGCGCCGTAAACTCTCTGCGCTACTTTCTTGATCTTGTCCGCAAGTGGCTCTTCCAACGGATACAACGGATGAACGCCGGGAGATGGATCCTTCTCGATGGTCTCTACCACTTTTTCGGCGAGCGTTTTTGCGCCGGGGCCGCCTTTCACAAAACCTTCAGAGAGCGCGCTTTCCACGCCGCGCGCGGAACAATATGCGGCCAGCCGCCTTAATTCGGACTCGGAATCGTCGGGAAAGCGATTGATGGCGGCGACGATGGGGACGCCAAAACCTTTCAGGATTTCGATATGTCTGCCCAGATTGGGCAGGCCGCGCTCGAAGTCGCCTTCGCCCTGGTTCTTCATGCTGCGCACGGTGGTGACAAGCACTGCGGCGGAAGGCGCATTGCCGGATTGCTGCATGACAATGTCGAAATACTTTTCCGCGCCCAGATCAGCGGCGAAGCCGCACTCATTCACGACGTAGTCCGCAAGACGCAATCCCATCTCCTGGCAAAGGACGCTGCTAGTGCCATGCGCGATGTTTCCGAACGGCCCGGCGTGGACAAACGCGGGAGTGCCGTCGGTGGTTTGCGCGAGATTAGGGAGAATCGCTTCGCTCAGTACCGCCATCATGCCGCCAGTCCCGGACAAATCTTTTGCGCAAACCGGCTTTCCGTCGCGCGTGACGCCTATCACGATACCGTCCAGCCGCTTGCGCAAATCCTTGCGGTCACGCGCAAGGGCGATGATGGCCATGATTTCCGAAGCGGCCGTGATGATGAAGCCGGATTGGCGGTTGGCGTCTTCTTTCTTGCTGTCGAGCGAGAGGCGGATGTGGCGCAACGCACGGTCGTTCATGTCCATGGCGCGCGGCCAGGTGATTTGCGCGGGATCGAGACGTAAATCGTTGCCGTGGAAGAGATGCGCGTCGACCAGCGCGGCAAGCAGATTGTGCGCAGCAGAAATGGCGTGAAAATCGCCGTTAAAGTGGAGATTGATCTTGGAGCTAGGCTCGATTTGCGAAAGTCCGCCGCCCGCCGCGCCGCCTTTCATCCCGAACACGGGGCCGAGCGACGGCTCGCGAGAAGTGATGACCACTTTTTTGCCGATATGCGCCAGGCCTTGCGTGAGGCTGATCGCCGTGACCGTTTTGCCCTCGCCGGCGGCGGTAGGGGTCGTTGCCGTGATGATAATCAGCTTGCCGCGGCGCTTGAAAGCGGGATCGCAAAGAAGTTCGAGGTGAACTTTGCCGCTTTCCGAGCCAATGGGCTCGAAGTATTGATCGGGGATTTCAAGTTTGCGTGCTACTTCGCGAATCGCAAGAAGTTTGTTGGACATGAAAGTTGCGGACTGCTGGGCGCAAAAGAAAACGAGCGCGGGAGAAAAGGTTATCACAATCCACGGCCCAAGCGCGAACGCGACTGATCCGCCAGGCGCTATGAATCGCTGGCGTTTATTGACTGGACTCCAAGTTCAGCTTCTGGATGCGCCAGTTGAGGAGTTCGGCGACATACAACTCGTTTTCGCTGGGGCAGGCGATTTCGTGGATCCAGCCAAACTGCCCAAGCTGTTTGCCGGACTTGCCGAGCATGCCGAGCACTTTTCCTTCGAGCGTGAGCTTGTAGATGCGTCCGGGGAAAGCATCGGAAGCGTAGAGGACCTGCTTCGGACCCGGCGTGATGCAGATGGCCCAGGGCGAGCCTGGGGCCATTGTTCCCGCGGTGGACGTCGGCTTGTTGCCGATGGCGGCGCGGGCATCAGAAGGAGCGGGCACGTCAACGGTGAACTGGCGGAGAAATCTTCCCGCGGTGTCGAAAACCTGGATGCGGCGGTTGCCGCGGTCGGCGACGAAAATGTTGTCGTGCGCGTCGACCGCAATGCTGTGCGGCGTGTTGAATTGGCCGGGCTGCGCGCCGGGCTCGCCCCAGGACATGAGCCAGTTGCCGTCCTTATCCGCTTTGGCGACACGCGAATTGATATAGCCGTCGCTGATGTAGGTGCTCCCGGCTGAGTCCCAGGCCACGTCGGTGACCTGGCGAAACATGCCGTCGACCGGTGGCAGCGGCGGCTTCACGTGCTTCAGGGGCTCGGTGCCTTCGTCGGAAGCTTCCTGCCTCCGGCCAAAGACGAGCGCGACGCGACCTTCGGGATTGAACTTGATGACCATGTCGGAGCCTTTGTCCGTCACCCAAATGTTGTCGTCCCGATCCACTTTCACGGTGTGCGCAAAGGACCAGGCATAAAGATGATGTCCGATCTCGCGGATAAATTTTCCGTCAGGGGCAAACTCGAGCAGTTGCGCAGAGGCTGCGGCGTACGCCGGTCCCGTGGTGCTGCCGCGAGAAAAGACAAAAACGTGCCCTTTGGAATTGACCGCGACTCCGGTGGCTTCGCCGAGATAGAGATCGGGCGGAAGCTTCAGAAAATCCGGAACGGACTGGAAGCGGATTTCGGGCGGCTGCTGTTGGGCAAGCGCGGGCGTGACGAGCAAGAGCGCCAAAACGATGAGAGCGTGTTTCATCGGAACGGGCCTCCTGGGCCGCTCCGCATCATACGCGGGTTTGCGCTTTCAGTCGCCGGTCAGGGCTTTGTATTGGGCTGCGGTGAGAGGAACGACGGAGAGGCGGCCTTGGCGCACCAGCGGCGAATCGGAGAAAAGCTTGTTGGATTTGACTTGCGCCAAAGTCACAGGCTTAGCGAGCGCCTTCCCAGCCTGGATTTTGACGGCAGGATTCTTGGGCTCGGAAATGTCGACGGAAAGAACGGTGGCAGTACCGACGGCAGCCTTCTCGTCGCCCGTGTGATAAATGACGAGGCGAGTGCCGGGCTTCATCTCCCCGAGATTCCGCAGGGCCACGGGATTGTGCACGCCATCCCAGACGGTCGCTTTATCGCGCTGCAGATCAGCGAACGAGTATGCGGAAGGTTCCGTCTTGAGCAGATAATCCGAGGGCATGGAGGTTCACCTTTTCGAGAGAAATGAGCGGCTATTCTACACGCGGGCCGGATCAAGACTCAACTCAACCTGATTTCTTTTAGCGCACCGGCGCACGAAGGCCACGGCGATAGGGAAGCTCCTCAAAAAAAAAAGAGGCCGGGTTAAAACCCGACCTCTTCACTCATCATTTTGCTCTTATGCCAACCGATCGCGATCTGCCAGAACCTGTCCGCCCCTTCGAGCAAAGCCCTCAGGGTCAAGAGTAATTCAAAGCTGCAAACAAGGCCGTGAAACCTTGGATGCGTTCCCCGATCGGGTCCTGAAGCAAGCTTCAGGACAAATCGAGGGGCTGATATCGCCCGCACACCTTAGCGGGTTCCACCAGCATTATCTTTAGAAAGGAGGTGATCCAGCCGCAGGTTCTCCTACGGCTACCTTGTTACGACTTCACCCCAATCATGAGTCATACCTTGGGCGTCTGCCTCCTTGCGGTTA
>DATFSR010000048.1:0-90945 GCA_035262505.1 Candidatus Acidiferrum sp.
CCCCGCTCGGCAGGGGTTTCCTTACCAACCAGGAAACATCCGGGCGGGTACCCACGAGGCAGTTTGTGTCGACGGTAACTCCCCTAGCAGCGGGAGCTCACGTTGAGCACCGCGATTTGTCTTTTTGGATGGACCAAGTCCTGAAGGAGTTGGAGTCTGTCCGCGCTTCCGCCAGCATGGACGCAGTGCATGATCTTCGCGTAGCCATTCGGCGCTGCCGTTCGGTGGCGGCGGCGGTCGAAGAGATTGATCCGGATCCCTCGTGGCGCAGAATGCGCAAGGCCGCGCGCAAACTCTTCCGGGCGCTGGGCGCTTTGCGCGATGCGCAAGTGATGGACGAGTGGGTGAAGAAGCTGGGGCCGCAAAGCGATCCGGTGGGTGCACATTTGCAAGCCGCCTTTGAGGCCAAAGAGCCGCAGCTCCGTGAGGAAGCGCTGCGTGCCGCGGCCAAGTTCGACCAGAGAGCGTGGAAGCAGTTCGCGCGCACGCTTAGGAAGCGCAGCCGACTCGTACCAGCGGGCAGCTTGGCGTCAGAGTGTCTGGCGCTAGAGCGATTCGAAAGCGTGAAAGAGCTGCACGCGAAAGCTTTGAGCACGGAAAGGCCGAAACCTTGGCACGCCTTGCGCATTGGGCTGAAACGCTTCCGCTATACGGCGGAGAGCCTGCTTCCCGCGCGATATGCGGTTTGGAGTGAGGATTTAAAGCGCGTTCAGGACTTGCTGGGAGGAATTCACGACCTTGACGTCCTGTCGGAGTTGGTCAGGAAATCGGAGTTCGTGGAAACGGAAGATTCGCTGAACCTCTGGGCTGAAATTATCGGACGCGAGCGGCAAGAATGCATTCGAACGTACCGTCAACTGACGCTGGGGAAAACGAGCCTGTGGAACACCTGGCGCGCCGGGCTGCCGACCAACGGACGGGTGGAAGCCGCAGCGGAAGCGCGCCTCCGGGCAACGGCACGGGCGGCCGATCCAAACGCGAGCCGGACATCGCAGATTTCGCGAATCGCAGTGGCGTTGTATGAGGCATTGAAACGCGCGGACGCTGGGGCAGTATTCCTCGACATACCGTTGCGGCGCATTTTACTGGCCGCGGTGCGATTGCATGGAGTGAGCGCGGGCAACACCGAGAAGTCCGCGCAAAAGGCTGCGAGGAAATTCATTCTAGGGCTGCCGCTTCCCCCCGGTTGGACCAACCAGGAGTGGGAACTGCTCGCAACAACGGTGCGTTATTATCGCGGAGCGGAGCCATCGAAGAAGAAGAGTTCTTTTGCCAAACTGTCAGCCGAACAGCAGAACCGTGTTCGGGCGCTCAGTGGGGTTTTGCGATTGGCGCTGGCGCTACGGAAATGCGGCGCCGAGAGCGGAGCCGGGCTCCGCGCGGAAAAATCGGCGGAAACCATTGTGCTACGCGTACGCGGACTCATCGATGACCTCGAAACCGCAGCTCGCCTGGCCGCGGGCAAACATTTGCTCGAAGAATATTTAGGAATACCGCTGATTTTGAAGCCGGCGCTCAAGAAGGGGAAACTGGTCGCGCTGCCGACGCCGCCAGCACCACCATTCTCTATCGCGTCCGATTAGGCCCGTTCATCAAGCCCGTTCATGATCCTGGACCTCAGCAAGCTATTTCCCTGCCCGGCGTAGCATTTTTGGAGTAGCAAGCCAAGCAAGAACACCCATGGGCGGAGAAATGCGTTTCAGCTCGATGAGGGCGACCCCGGCCTTTTTCAGAGACGTCAGGTGCTTCTTCGAACCGAGGGCCGCAGCGATTGCGCCGTCGAGATGCGGCGCGTGTCCGAACACAAAAATGGAAGAGGCCTGCTTCTCGCGGGCGAGCTCTCGGAACAGGAGGGTCGGTTCCGATCCTGGCAAAAGGATTTCGTTTCGGCGGATTCTCTGCCGGGAGTAATCCAAGGCGTCCGCAAAAATCTCTGCCGTTTGCACCGCACGAACGTACGGGCTGGTGATCAACAAGTCTCCGGTTACGCCCAGGGCCGCCAAGCCTTTCGCCACCTGCTTTGTCTTTTCGACGCCTTCTGCGGTGAGATAACGCTCGGCCTCGGGAGGGCACTTGGGATCTTCGCGATCAATCGCGATGCCGTGCCGGACGATATAAACCTGCATCTTCTTCTCCTAATTGGGCACTGACTTCCGATCTTGTTTATGAATTCTCCAAGGACGACGAAGGCCGCAGTAACCGGCGGATTCGACTCATAATGCCGGGAGACTGCCGGGAATACACTTTTACATGACACTCTTTTTCAAACCATTCCGCGCTGCGGCCCGCATCACGGAGGTCTTCGCTGGCGTCGCCACGAGCGTCCACCTCCAAGCCAACAGCGCCGCGCTGAAACGTAGCGCGAATCTTGACAATACGCTGACGGTGCGAGTGGTCGAGGCTTTCAGCAATGCGTAAAATCGCAGCGAGCCTCCGCAAGGTCGGCTTGTCCGCGTCGTCGAGGGCGGAATAGGCGGGGTGATGGGCTGCGGGTTCCGACTTGCGATTGTGGTAGCGCACCAGGCCCGCGACGATGGCGCGCTCGCGTCCTTCGAGGCCGGAAATGTCGCCGTTCATCACCAGATATTCTCCATGTTTATGATGGCCGCGTTGGCTAATCACATTCCCCGTATCGTGCAACAAAGCGCCGGCTTCGAGGAGCACGCGAGTTTGCGGCGGCAAACGATGCACGGGCTGCAGCTGATCAAATAGCTGGAGGCTCAATTCGCGGACGTGTTCCGCATGCTGCTGATCGTATTCGAGCCGGCGCGCGAAAGTACGCGTTCCCACAAGCAATTGCCGCGCGGCGCCATTGTAGCGATGCGGTTCCTTGCTCGAAAAGGTTTCGTGCGCGATTCCCTGGAGAAGACCTTCGCGAATGCCTACGCCCGGGACGGCAAAGACTCGCAGATTCAAATAGCGCCCCAGGGTGACAAACGTAATTGCGGCAATGCCTATGACGTCGGCGCGGTCGCGGCGCACGCCGTAGCTCTTCATGCGCTCGCGCACATCGCGCTCGAGGATGTCCGGCAGGCGCTCGCGTAAAAGCGAAAGCTCGATGGTTTCAAGGCCATGTTCGCGCGGACCCGGGGCGATTTCGGCAAGCGTTTCCGCGTTTCCGCCTAGGGCCACGGCAATACCGCTGTTTAAGTTAGGCCGCGGCGAGAGTTTCGATTCCAGAAGGGCGCGCACGTACTTGCGCACTTGCTCGCCTTCCGCAGGTTTGATGACGCCCGGAAGATGCAGAGTGGTCATGAGGCGAACGGTGCCGACGGGCAGTTGCGCGGTTTGCTCCACGGCATGATCGCGAAGGATGCTGACCTCCAGGCTGCCGCCGCCCAGATCTGCGATGCAGCGAGGGACTGCTTCGGGCCCCAGCGCCGCGAGCACGGCTTCCCGGCCAAGGCGTGACTCTTCCGCAGCACCGATTACCTCCAAAGCGATGCCGGATTTTCTTTTTATCGTACGCACGAAGGCGTCGCGGTTTTCCGCTTCGCGGGTGGCACTCGTGGCCACCGCGCGATAACGCGCTACGCCATAATCGTCCATCACTTCGCGAAAATAGCGGAAGGCCTTTACGGCTTTCTTGAAGACGTCTTCAGTGAAACGCGGCCGCAAAAAAACGTTTTCGCCCAGGCGCAGCGGGTAGCGCTCGGTTTGCAGCGGTTCGATGTCCAGCGCGGAATAGGCGCGGGCCACCGAGAGGCGCACGGCATTGGAGCCGGCGTCGATGGCGGCGATATGGACCGGCTCCGGCATTGGCATCGGCGAATTCTACCGCCAAAGGTGAGACAAGGCCGAGGAGGGAGTGTACTTGGTCGAACGAATTCCGAGTTGCTCGGCGATACGCTGGCGCAGCAACTTGTTGACGGCGGAAACGCTGGCTTCGCCGTCCAATTCAATGAAGTTGTGTTTCTTTGCCATAACCTCGAATTCGCGCTTAATCATAGTCTGATAACGGATGAAGGACCAATAAAGATCGTGCGAAAGCGACATGTCGCGCCCCGCTTCCCAGTAGCTGATCGCCTGCGCCTTGCGAAACTCACGGCCGAACGCTGTTTCCGGGCGAACGTTCAGCCAGAAGGTGAGATGCGGCCGAAGCGCCATGGCGTAAAGACCGCCCATGTAATCGCGGTTGATGCCTCGCACGACACCGCGGCCGATCAGAGTAAAAATGTAGCGGTCGGCCAGCACGATGGTGCCGGAACGCAGCGCGGGAAGAATCCGATGTTCGATCTGGTCAAAGAAATCGGTGGCGTACATCAGGGCCAGGGTGAGGCGCGTGACGGCGTTTTTGGCGAGAAGCTCATCGATGTCGCGCCCCACTAGGTTCGAACGGCGCAAGCCGCTGGTTTGGACGGCGAAGCCTTCCGATTCGAGCCACTCCTGGAGCAGAGCGATTTGCGTGGAGCGGCCCGAACCGTCCATCCCTTCAATGACAATGAGGCTGCCGGTGATCTCGCTGGGATCGAATCCGACCAGAGGCTCGCCAAAAAAAGGTTGCTGACTGTGATCTTCGGAGGGCGAACCCGGCTTGGGCGGCGCAGGAGCGGCGGGAGCTTCCGCCGCAAGAGTTGTCGCAGGCTTCTCTTTTTCCTGATCGGGCATGCTCACTCCGCAACCTCCGCGCGAGGAGCGAAGCGCTTGAGATCGATTTTGGAAGCAACGATGTCGCGCATCTGTTTTTGCAATTTGTTGACCGGCATCGTCCCGTCAAGCACAACAAAACTGTCAGTCTCCACCATCTTGTCGTATTCCTCGAGAATGCGCGCCTGAAACAGACGGAAACTCTCGGCGCGGTCGTAGGACATACCCAGGTCCATACCTGCTTCGTAGTATTTCAGCTTTGGCCGCCCGCTTAGTATGCGGTTCACCGCCACGTCGAGCGGCGCGCGGAAATAAAATGTGATATCCGGAATCGGCGCGAAGCGGTAGAGATTTCTCAGCCAGCGAGGCGAACATCCGCGGGCAGTGTCGCGGGCAAAAGCGGTGTAAACGTAACGGTCGGCAAGGACCAGATAATCGCCCTGGAGCAAGGGCATGATCTGCCGCTCGCAGCGGTCGGCAAAATCAGCGGCGTGAAGGAGAGAAAAAGTGGTTGGCGTAAGCAGCCGCCGCTGCTTGCCGCGACGAGTCGCCGATTTCACAAGCGGCGAAGAGTTCCATTCCGTGAAATGCAAGCGATACCCGCCAATTTCCAGCCAGCGCTTGAGCAGATACAATTGCGTGCTTTTTCCCGAGCCGTCCGTGCCCTCGACCACAATCAATGCGCCGGGATAAGAGCGGCTGGGAATTGGCCGGCCCGGCTGCGGCAGCGTAGATTTTACCGGCTCGGTCCGGGCCGGTTTTTGTACTGCATCCTGAGTTTCCATGGGCCTCAAACGAGAAGTTATTGGATCGGCAAGACTATGCAACGGCTGTTACAGCCGCATTACAACACAATGCGGGCTTCCGGGCCAAGCGACGCAACCTCAAAAATGACACCCTAGAAAATCGTGACCTTGATGTGCAGGAATTTCTTGGGGTTTTGGCGGAAATCGCCGACCAGCAAGCGCATGTCCCCGGTTAGAGCCGCCAGGTTGTCGTAGAGCTTCGGGTCGCTGAACATCTTCCCAACGGTGGTGGTGTTCTCGTTTAGCTTCGCGGAAGCGGAGGCAAAGTTGGCGCTGGTTTCGCGCAACTTATCGTACAGCGTGTCGTCGGTTACGAACTTGCCCAGCGAACCTTTTCCGGCGCGCGCGTCGCGCAACATTGAGTTGGCGTTGGTCATGGTTTCTTTCGTCTGGTCGTAGAGCGTCGGATCGTAGATCAGTTTACCCAGCGTGCCCTTGCCGGCGCGCATATCCGCCAGCATGACATTTACATTGTCCAGCCCTTTGTCCACTTTGTTGTACATTTCATCCGATGCAACCAGTTTCCCAAGCGTGCCCTGCCCGTCCTGAATGTTGGTAACCATGGCCTCGCTCCTGGCAAGGATTCCGTTTAAATGGCGATAGGCTTGCTCGTCGGTAAGCAGTTTTCCCAAGGTTCCGCGGCCTTGCTGGACACCGGCAATCAGCTCACGCACGTCCACCGACAAGGCCGAAAGGTTGCCCAGCACCTCGGCGCTTCGTGCCACAACTTCCTTCATGGCTTCCTCTTCGGCGCCCCGGATCTCGCCGGAATCGGCGATGGGCGTGCCGGTGATTCCCCGCGTGATATTCACGTAGCGGTTGCCGAGCAACCCTTCCGTCACAAGACTCGCAACCGAGTCCGTCAGGATATAGTCTTTGTATCGCCGGTCCACGCGCATCACCACTTCGATATTTCTGTTCTTGTCCACTACTTTCCCGGAGTGCGGCAGAAGCTTGATGGACTCCACATTTCCAACTTCAACGCCGTCGACTCGCACCGGTGCGCCGTTCGCCAAACCCGAGACTTCCGGCAGATAGGTTTTCAGCCGGTATTTCGGGGCCAGCGGCCCTGCCCCGGTGACGTAAAAGATTCCGGCGGCTAACACGGACAGTCCAACCAGCACAAACACGCCCACGCGCAACTCTGTCCAAGTCAGTTGTCTTCGTTGTGGCATTTCTTCAGCCCTCCCCTATATCCGTGAAAAAACGATACGGCAATTCAAACCAGAAAACGCTTCAAATAAGGATCCTTCGAATTCGCGATCTCGTCCGGCTTCCCGTCGAAATAAATCTCACCGTCCCGGTACACCAGGAAGCGCGTCTCTGCCATATTTGATGCGCCGCTTCCATTCCCGGGATTCGCTGCGACTCGCCCTTCCTGCGGGTCGAAATGAAAATTGGCCAGCGCAAATCCATCTTGGAGACGATGAGTGGCCAGCAGGGCGGTCACCCCATAAACATCGCGAAGACGCAAAATCAGCGTGATAATCGTCTGCGACGTTATTGGATCCAAACCGGCTGTCGGCGAGTCATACAAAACGATAGGCGGACGATTGACCAACGCCCGCGCGATGGAAACGCGCCGCCGCATGCCACCCGACAATTCGGAAGGAACCTGATCGATCGTGTGCTCCAGCTCAACAAAGCGGAGCACCTCTCTCACGCGCGGCTCGATTTCTTCCTCCGCAACGCCGTCCTCGTGCAACCGGTAGGCTACGTTGTCTGCCACGGTCATCGAGTCGAACAGCGCTCCTTCCTGAAACATGAAACCAATCTTCCGCCGGAACGTCAGGAGATCTTTCTCCGGCATTTCTGAAACCTTCTGTCCCAACACGTCGATGCGGCCGCTATCCGGCCGCAACAACCCCGCCGCCATCTTGAGCGTCAGCGTTTTTCCCGTGCCCGTTTCGCCCAGCAGAACCACGGTTTCCTGTTCGCGCACCTGAAAGGACACGCCACGCAGAATTTGTCCCTCGTCGAAACCTATGCGCACGTCCTCAAACGCGATAGCAGACCTCGCTTCCCAGGGAGCGAAAGACCCGTGTTCTGCCATATCTGCAATTATAGCGGCAATTCGCTGCTGGCTTTCGGAAAGAGCGCCCAAAAACGCAATCGCTTCTCCGGGACCGCGAGCAGGCAAGATGGGCGTACAATACTGCCGCTTTTGAAGTCAAAAGGAGACTATCGGTGAAAACGATTTCCCGCTTGTCAGGGCTGCGAATCCTTGCGCGACTTGGTGTTTGCTCTATTTGTGCCGCTGGTACGCTTTTGGCTCCGGGCTTTGTCAAAGCACAGGGTTTCACGGTCGAACAGGTGATGGGTTCGCCGTTTCCCGAGAGTTTGACCGCCGCCACTCATGCGCCACGCGTCGCCTGGGCCTTTGACGCCAAGGGAGTGCGCAATGTTTGGATTGCCGACGCGCCAAACTTTACTGCCCGGCAGGTGACTCATTATTCCGATGACGACGGCATGGCGCTTGCGAGCCTCAGGCTTACACCTGACGGGCATACCGTGCTTTATTCGCGCGGCAGCGAGCTCAACGCGGTGGGCGAAGCTGCGGATCCGACGAGCAATGTCACGCGCCCAAACCAGCAAGTGTGGGCCGTGGACGTGGACAAGGGGGAACCGCGCCTGCTGGGCGAATTGAATTGCACGCGGGAAGGCTGCGAAGACATTGAGCTTTCATCGGACGGAACGATGGCTGTTTGGGCCGCACGCGGACAACTCTGGGCCGCCCCGGTGTCGGGCGCCGTGCCCGCACATCCACTCGCCTTTGTGCGGGGAGAAAATGATTCGCCGCAGTGGTCTCCCGACGGCACGGAGATCGCCTTCGTGTCGCATCGCGGCGATCACAGTTTTGTCGGTGTTTACAGTCTTGGCCGCGAAACCGTTCGCTACCTCGCTCCGTCCGTGGACCGCGACTCCATGCCCCGCTGGTCCGCGGACGGCAAGCAGCTCGCGTTCGTCCGCATCCATGGTCTCGAAGAGCGTCTGCCCCTGCTGCAGACTCGGCCCAATCCTTGGGCCATTTATGTCGCCGATGCCGCCACCGGCGAAGGGCATGTCATCTGGCATAGCGCCGAAGAACCCGTCAGTTCGCTTCCAAATCTCACCGAAAACAAATCCTTCCACTTTGTAGGAAACCGCATTGTCTTTGCTTCTGAACAGGACGGCTGGAACCATCTCTATTCCATTCCCGCGGCTGGCGGTACGGCTACGCTTCTTACTCCCGGTGAATTCGAAGTCGAAGACGTCGCGGTTTCGCGCGATAGTCGCTCGATCATTTACTCTTCGAACCAGGACGATATAGACCGGCGCCATCTTTGGCGCGTTCGTGTTGATGGCGGGAAGCCCGAACCACTCAGCCAGGGCGAAACCATGGAGTGGACTCCCGCGGAACTCGCCGACGGCCGCACCATCGTTTGCCTTGGCTCAACCGCGACTTCTCCAGCCATGCCCTACCGGCTCACCGGGACCGGACGCGAGATGATTGCGAGTTCGCAGCTTCCGGCGGACTTTCCGTCTTTTCAGCTGGTCGCTCCGAAGCAAGTTATTTTCCCCGCAGCAGACGGGTTGCAGATTCACGGGCAGCTTTTCGTCCCGCGCGGACGCACATCCGCTGGCCCCGCATTGCTCTTCATGCACGGCGGCTCGCGACGCCAGATGATGCTGGGCTTCCACTACATGCAGTACTACCACAATGCCTATGCAGAAAATCAGTACCTCGCTTCGCGGGGCTACGTCGTCCTCTCGGTCAATTACCGCACCGGCATTATGTATGGGCGCGCTTTCCGTGAGCGCGAAAAGGGCGGGCCGCGCGGCGCGGAGGAGTATCAGGACATCGTGGCCGCAGCAAAATACCTTCAAACGCTTCCCATCGTGGACTCCAAGAGAATCGGGCTTTGGGGCGGTTCTTATGGCGGATTCCTGACGGCCATGGGGCTTGCACGCAATTCGGACATTTTCGCGGCGGGCGTGGATTTTCATGGCGTGCATGATTGGTCCGCGCGCAGCATTTTCCGTGGCGGGTCAGGTGGGCAGGAGGGTGGCGGTCCACCCGACCGCGCCGAGGCCATGCGAATTGCATTTGAATCCTCGCCGAATGCCTCGATCAAATCGTGGAAATCACCTGTGTTGTTGATTCAAGGCGACGACGACCGCAACGTGGATTTCAGCCAGATGGTGGATCTCGTCCAGCGGCTTCGCGAACAAAAAGTCCCGTTTGAGCAGATGGTTTTTCCCGATGAGATCCACGATTTTCTCTTGTGGCGCTCGTGGGTGCATGGGTATAAAGCGACCGCAGCATTCTTCGACCGCGTTCTTGTGAAAGGCGAATCGATCCCGAGTGGGAACTAGTCGAAATCCGACAAGCGTTAGTCTCCTTTAGACGGGTTGCGATCAGAAGACTTTATTGGCAAGGTACAGACTGAGCTTGGTTAAGAAGAGGTCGGCCACGATAATCATCACCGAGGAAATCACGACCGCTTGCGTCGTGGCGCGGCCGACGCCTTGCGTGCCGCCTCGCACCGTCAACCCTTTGTAGCAACCGACCGTCGCAAGAATGAAGGCAAACGCCAGCGACTTTGTGAAGCCTTGCATCAGGTCCGGAAACTCCAGGATATCGACGGCGCGCCGCCAAAATTCAACCGCGCTGAGTTGCAAGGAAAACACGGAAGCAACGCATCCGCCAAGCAAACCGACAAACACCATCAACGCCGTGAGCAGCGGAACCATCAGCATGCTTGCCAGCACCCGCGGGGTCACCAGCTTGCGGCTCGGGTCGGTGCCCATGGCGCGCATTGCGTCCACTTGCTCGGTCACCAGCATCGAGCCCAGCTCGGACGCCATTCCCGAGGAGCAGCGCCCGGCAGTGAGGAGCCCCGTAATCGCCGGGCCAAGTTCGCGCACCAGGGCGAGCGAGACGACATCCCCTGTCAGCGAAGTCTGTCCAAAGCGCACGAACTGCGCTCCGGTCTGCAATACCATGACGCCGCCGATAAAAAACCCCGAGAGCAGAATGATCGGCAGCGAGCCAACCCCTACATCATCCATTTGATCCAGCGTGTCTTGGAAATAGTGTGGTGCAGTGGCAAGGTTGCTCAGAGACCGAAAGGAAAGCAGCGAGTAATCCTGAACGGCGGCTACGGCCCGTTTCGTCGCGTCCTGGAGCACTTCCGCGACCGAAGGGGCTTCTTCCTGTTTCGTACGGTTGCCTGTTACCTGGAGCGGAGTATCGGCCACAAGTACCTGTTCACACCCGTCATCTACATCCGACTTCTCGACGAAACAGCATATTGGAAAAGCGTAACTTCAGCCTCACCGTGCGTCAAGTAAGCGATTTGGCGCTGGTTTCTAAAACTTCGCCGGTCGACGAGGTTCCAGGCAGACCGATCGCGAACCCGGTTCAGCTCCGAACGGCGACACTCTGGAGGCTGCCGGGAACCTTAGTCAATTGAGCAACTTAAGCCACAGCGGCCGCTTTCCATGCGCTCCGTTCCGCTAATCTTTCTATCAGACACCTTATGGCTTATCCACCAGAGCGTCGGCGCCGGGCGCGGCTAAAGCTTCCGCAAGTGGTTCGCGTGCGGCCTTCCGACGCTCATCTCCACTTCGACGAGATTCTCCCCACGCTCAACGCAACTCGGGACAGTGTCTACTTCGCATCCAAAAACGTTTCGTACGCCGAAGGTATGCGCGTGTTCATCACTTTCCCGTATTCCGACGCGCCCGGCTCCCTCAATCGCGAATCGCTGGGACGAGTCCTTCGAGTCGACGATTTGGGTCAGGGGCGCCGCGGCATCGCCATCCAAATCCTTATGCCCCTCTACGTCGGCGGCAAAGAAACAGTCCGCTAAATTGACTTCCGCCATGCCAACCTACGTGCGCCTCAGGAACGCAAGAAAAACCGTTCTGGAGCTATAATCGCGCACTTATGCCCTTGTCTTCAGGCACGCTGATTGGCCCCTATGAAATCCTTGCCCCACTCGGCGTAGGCGGAATGGGAGAGGTCTACCGGGCGCGTGATACCCGTCTCGAACGCCCAGTGGCTCTGAAGATTCTGCCGCGTGATTTTGCTCCCGATTCCGACCGCCGAGCCCGCTTCGAACGCGAGGCGCGAGCGGCCGGACAGATTCACCATCCAAATATTCTGGCCATTTTGGATATCGGCGCTTATGACAGCCTGCCATTTATCGTTACCGAACTTTTGGAAGGCGAGACCCTGAGGGAACGCCTGCAACCCGGGCCACTTCCCCAGCGCAAGGCCGTAGAGATTGCTTCCCAAATTGCAAAGGGACTCGGCGCCGCCCACGAAAGAGGCATCGTTCATCGTGACATCAAGCCGGAAAATATTTTCATCGGCGGCGACGGCCATGTGAAGATTCTCGACTTTGGGCTGGCGAGTGTTTCCGCTCAAGAATCGCCCCACCCGGATGCCACGATCACACTGAAAACGGCTTCCGGAGTGATTCTTGGCACGGCCGCCTACATGTCCCCCGAGCAGGCTCGAGGACAAACGGTAGACTCCCGTTCTGACCTTTTCAGCCTCGGGTGTGTCCTTTACGAAATGCTCTCAGGCCAGCGGCCCTTTTCGGGCAGCACGTACGCCGACCTGATTTCTGCCATTCTTCGCCAAGACGCCGCGCCAATTCCTTCAGAACGAAAGATTCTTCCAGCGCTCGAGCGCATCGTTCGCCGCTGCCTGGAAAAGTCACCCGGGGAGCGCTTCCAATCGGCACGCGATCTTGCCTTTCAACTCGATTCCTTCGCCACCAGCATCGAGTCAAGCAGCGATCTGCTGCTGCCCGGCATTGCTGTTGAGCCGACGAACGCTCTTCGGCTTTCCCGAGTTTTTCCATGGGTCGCAATTCCAGCAATGGTGGTGTCAACGGCGACACTGGCTTGGTGGTTCCGGGGATGGCAACTTCAAACCGCTCATCCGCCCCGGGTGGAGTTTGAGCGTTTGACTGACTTTTCGGGGATGGAGGAGGCACCGGCGATTTCGCCGGACGGTAAATCCGTCGCATTCGTGAGCGATTCCACGGGTTCGCGGCAAATATGGATTCGCCTGTTCGCTGGCGGCGTTCCCTTTCAGCTGACTCATGATGCTGGCGATCACCTTTCTCCGCGATGGTCGCCCGATTCGGCTTCTCTTTATTACTACACCCCGCCTGCTGAGGGATCGCACGAGGCCGTGGTCTGGGAAATCTCCGCTCTTGGCGGGACCCCCCGCCGTCTGATCGAGAGTGTGAGTGAAGTGGATCCCAGCCACGATGGGAAGTCTTTGGCTTTTTTCCGCCTGCGAGCCAACCAGATCGAGCTCGTGCGCACCGACCGTGACGCTTCGCATCCGCGGGTTCTGGCGCAGTTTCCGTCAAAAACGGCTTGCCAGCAGCCTCGTTGGTCTCCTGATGACTCCTCGGTCGCCTTCATGCTGGCCACGGATCGCTGGGCGGACGACCTTTACTATGTGTCTGCTTCGGGAGGCACTCCCCGACGATCCACGTTCGACGCTTCGCTGCTGTCAGGATTCTCCTGGCTCCCCGGTGGCTCCGGCTTCGTCTTCAGCAGTTCCCGCGGTTCCACGTTTCTCTACCTGCCCACCATGCACCTTTGGCAAATTGCCCGCGACAGCGGCGAACCACACCAGCTCACCTTCGGAGATGAGAGCGACACCTCTCCGGACATCGATTCTCGAGGACGTCTGGTTTCAAGCCGAATCCACCTTAATTTTGATATCTGGAAGTTCCCGGTTGATTTCCGACCGGCGGAGAATGTCCTTCGGGCGGGGCGCGTCTCTCATCAGACCGCTCAAGTGCAAACTCCCAGCTTGAGCCCTGACGGTCGTCAACTTGTCTATCTCTCCGACACCGGCGGTCATGGGAATCTTTGGGTTCTTGATTTGGCTTCCGGCACGAACCGGCAAATTACCTTCGAAAAAGACCCGAACGTGATCATGGGCGTGCCGGTTTGGTCCCCCGACGGAGGGAAAATCGCGTACGCCCGCCAAATCTTTGGGCAGGGCACGACTTCCGTTGCATATTGGACGGTGCGACCGGACGGCGGCGACAATCATGAGTTTCTCGCGAAGGCTTCCTGGCTGACGTGGTCGCCCGACCGCCGTTGGGTCTACTATGTCGCGCTCGCCGACAGCGCTAGTGGTTTGACTGGCCGCATCTTGAAGGTGTCCGCCTCGGGCTCTGCTCCCGTGGAAGTGCGTCAGGAAGTTACGAACGGCCCGGCCGTCTCGCCCGATAGCTCCACGCTTTACTACGCCAAGCTCTTGGAGCCCGTCAATGGCCTTTGGGATTACGAGATTCGTGCGGCGCAACCGGACTCAGCTCCGTCGCGGTTGCTGGCCCCCATCTCCGGCCATCGCATTCCCGCTTGGCAAGGGTTTCACCCCGTCCTATCTCCAGATGGAAAGTGGCTCGCGCTCACCTTGAACGACACCTTCGGCACGAATCTTTGGCTCCTGTCTACTAGCGATGGCAAAATGCATCCGGTGACCGATTTTGGAGACCGCCGGACGTTCATCGCCCGCCACGTGGCATGGTCTCCTGACAACAAGTTCATCTTTGCGGCGGTCGGCGAAGGCGACGCCGACATTGTCTTTTTTGAGGGCCTGCTGCGCTAAATCTGCGTTTCTCAAACAGACCTTCACGGGTTTTCTGTCCGCGGGAGGGCCGCCGCGGCGTTGCCATCGAAATCCTTATGCCCCTCGACGTCGACGGCAAGCAAACCGCATGCTGAGCTATTCTCGGCTTCGGCGGCTGCCGTCCAACAGAAACGCGTGGAAGTCCGTGGCCACTGGCTGCGCGCCCAGCTGTCGCATCATGGTCGCGACTTGACCTCGGTGGTAAGTGGAATGGTTCACGAGGTGCTGCATCAAGTATGCCAAGCTGAGTTGCGTCTTGCGAACAGAAAGCATTCTTCTCAAGGAATCATCGGTAAGGCGATTGAGAAACTCGGTCTGTTCTGTTTCAATTTCTGCCCACTTCAATCGCACCGCATCGATGCTCGGAAAGGCGTCCGGATGGAACAGCGTGTCGTGTCGGTCCCACAACTCAGTTAGGAATCGAGAGTCCTGGGTTGGCGCTTTCCAATAGGTAAGCCAACCCCATTCGCCACCTAGGATGTGAAGCAGGGTGTCCCGCACGGAACGAAAGCTGCCGCCCAGATCTCGCGTGAACTGTTCAGCGCTCAGCGCGCCGGCCGCCAAAAAGACTCGGTTGTTCGCCCAGCGGTCGTACTCAAAGAGCAGCCGAATGTCATCGATGGTCATGGAGGTACGCTCTGCGACTACTTGTTGGCCACGAAATATAAGCTCAGGCGGGCCAGGCTACAAGGTGCAAGCGGCGGCTGGCTGGACGCCAGAGGCCGCTGTCGCTACACTGTCTTTTCCTCCCGACTGAGTTACCGAAGGACACGCGAGGATAGAGGCGCGGATGCTGAAGTTCTACACCGCCGGTGAATCGCACGGCCAAGCTCTTTTCGCCTACGTTTCCGGGCTTCCGGCACAGCTCCCCGTCGATCTCAAGTTCATCAACCAGGAACTGCACCGCCGCCAGCTTGGCTACGGGCGCGGTGGCCGCCAGAAGATTGAAAAAGACCAGGCTGAGATTTTTGCCGGAGTGCGCCACGGCAAGACCATTGGCGCTCCCATTGCGCTGCGCATCGAGAATCGCGATTGGGCGAACTGGGAAAAGATTCTTCCCGTCGAGCCCGCCGAGGACGATCCCGGCGCTAAGAAACTCGTCGCCCCGCGCCCCGGCCACGCCGACCTGGCCGGCTCGCTAAAATTCAATTATCACGACGCGCGCTACATCCTCGAGCGCGCTTCGGCGCGTGAGACTGCCGCGCGGGTTGCCGCGGGCGCATTTGCCAAAATCCTTCTGAAGGAATTTGGCACGGAAATCGCGAGCCACACGGTTCAGGTGGGCGGCATTCGCATGGAACACCCCGTTCTCTGGAAGAAAATTCGCGCCGTCAGCGCCGACCTGGATTCGCCGCTGCGCTGCGCGGACGCCGCTCTTCAGGAAAAAATGAAAGAAGAAGTGGATGCGGCGCTCAAGGCGAACGACACCGTTGGCGGCATTTTCGAAATTGTGGTGCACCAGGTTCCGCCCGGACTTGGCAGCCACGCGCAGTGGGACGAAAAACTCGACGGCCGCCTGGCGCAGGCGCTGATGAGCGTGCAAGCCGTGAAAGCGGTCGAAATCGGCGACGGCGTATCCATCGCCGGCTCTCCCGGAAGCGATGTGCAGGACGAAATCTCCTACGACAAGGCGGCGCGTCGTTTTCGCCGCTTCAGCAATCGCGCGGGGGGACTCGAAGGCGGCATCACCAACGGCGAAGACATCGTGATTCGCGGGTACTTAAAGCCCATTTCCACATTGCGCAAGCCTCTGCACACCGCCAACCTGGTCACCAAAGAGCCAGTGCAGGCCGCCTATGAGCGTTCCGACTGGTGCGTGGTCCCCGCCGGCGCGGTCGCGGGCGAAGCCATGGTTGCTCTTGTATTAGCCGACACTTTTCTGCAAAAATTTGGGGGAGATTCTCTCGCCGAGATGCGGCGGAATTTCGACAACTATGTCCGACAAATCGATGAGTTCTAAGACGCCCGCGGCTACTGCAACTGAAACGCCACAAGCGTCTTCGCCGCCGCGCAAGATTTATCCCATCATCAAGTACGGCGATGCGGTTCTCGAAAAGCCTGGCGCGCCGGTAAACCTATTTGACGCCGAACTTGAAGAGCTTGCCGAAGACATGTTCGCTTCCATGTACGCGGCGCAGGGCGTGGGGCTGGCCGCGCCGCAAATCGGGAAAAGCCTGCGCTTTGCGGTGGTCGATGTCACCGGCGGAAAGAATCCGGAGGCGAAAATCGTTTTAGCGAATCCCGAGGTGACGCACGCTGAAGGCGAAGTTCGGGAAGAGGAAGGTTGCCTCTCCATTCCGGGTTTCCGCGGCTACGTCGTGCGACCACAATTTGTTACTGTCAAAGCACAAAACGTGAAAGGAGAGCCTTTTGAGATCCGCGGCGAAAACCTTTTGGCACGCGCGTTTTGCCACGAAATCGACCACCTCAACGGAATTCTATTCTTGCAACACTTGGGCATGCTGAAACGCGACATGATCAAGCGCAAAATCAAAAAGCTGCGCAAGCAAGGCGAATGGTAATCGGGAGCACCCGACGGTGCCCGCATGCGCTTAATTTTCTGTGGTACGCCTCAATTTGCTGTTCCCACGCTGAAGCATCTGCTCGCTAAATCTGATTTCGAGGTGCTCGCGGTCATTTCGCAGCCGGACCGACCCCGTGGCCGTGGTCAGCAGGTTTCCGTTTCTCCCGTGAAGGGCGTCGCGCTGGGCCTAAATGTTCCAGTGCACCAGCCGGAGAAAATTCGCGCTCCCGAATCTCAGGAACTCTTGGAAAAACTCGCCCCCGAAGTAATCGTCATCATTGCCTACGGCCAAATTATTCCCGCGCGGCTTCTTTCGATTCCCAAACATGGCTGGATCAATCTCCACGCTTCTCTGCTTCCCAAATACCGCGGCGCTGCCCCTATCAACTGGGCAATTGCGAATGGAGAACTTCGTACGGGCTTCACCACCATGCGCATTGACGCCGGCATGGACACCGGAGACATTCTTCTTCAACGCGAAATGGAAATCGGCCATAAAGAAACCGCTCCTGAACTAGCCGCGCGAATGTCCGAAGCTGGTGCGCCGCTCATGGAAGAAACGCTACGGGGGCTTACCGCGGGCATCCTTGTTCCGCGGGCTCAGAATCACGGCGCAGCTACCGTGGCTCCCCTTCTAAAAAAGGAAGACGGCCACATCGATTGGAACCGCCCCGCCCAGGAAATTTACAACCGCATGCGGGGCTTCGCCCCTTGGCCCGGCGCTTTCACCACGTTCCGCGGCCAAACCTGCCATCTCTCGGCGGAAGCCGTCGTCGAGCCTGATTCGCTCGCCCCCTTGCTGGGCGACACGTCGTTCGCTGCCGCCCGCTCCCTTCCCGGGACCATCCTTCGCGCCAAGAGCGACTGGTTCGTCTCCTGCGGCAACGCAACCCTTCTGCGCCTGCAATCCGTCAAAGTGGAAGGCCGCAAACAAATCAGCGTTTCCGAATTCGCCAACGGCGCTCGCCTCAAGCCCGGCGAACGGCTCGCTGATCCTTGACAAGTGAAGCGAGTCCGGCGCACCAAATCGGATGATCCTGGTTTGTTCTTGAGCGAGTCGGTTTTAAGGCGGGTCGGTTCAGCCGGGGGAGGTTGCTGTGGGCGAATTCAGTATTTTTCACTGGCTGATCGTGCTGGCGATCATCGTTTTGCTCTTTTTCGGCAGGAAGACCCTTCTCGACTTCGGTGGTCCCCGCAGTCGGCCGCCGACCCACCCCGTTCCCGTCACCGGTCCTGTAGAGACTTCTCGCCGGCCAAACAGTCCCGGAGAGCTTCTGGAAGCAGGGCGTGGCTGCCAGTGCATCGCTGAGACACACTCAAATTGCGCGCGCCAAAACACTAAGGCATACTCGAATTCTGCGCTGTTTCCGATGAATGACACAGATTGGTTGACGGTTCGGATTCGCCAATCGCGCGGGGAGCCTATCTTTCATGCTGATCTCTGAATCTTTGAAGCATCGCGGTTTAGCAAACGGCCGCAACTCGAAGGTCTTGCGCACTACAGCTGCCTGCTGCCTGGCAGCGCAACTTGCGCTCCTCCCCATGGCCACCGCGGCTGACAAGCTGACCTCCTCGTCGGCCACCGTGCCAACCCCCGTTTCAACCGATGATCCCGTCCTAAAAGCAATGCAAACGGAGCTCGCCCGCGCCGTCACCGAGCTCGGCAAGAGTGAGCAGGCTCCCTACTACCTTGGCTACACCGTTTACGACCAGGATTTCGTCGTGCTTGCCGGTGCCTACGGCAGCCTGCTTGGCAGCAACAACGTGCACCGGCGTTTTGCCGATGTGACCATGCGCGTCGGGTCCCCCGACATGGACAACACTCACGGGCAAAGCCGTTCGAGCGGCGTTAGTTCCGGCACCCTTCCTATTGGCAATGACTCAGACGCCATTGCCCGCGTTTTGTGGGAGCTGACCGACCGCGAATATAAGCGCGCCGTCCCCGCTCTGATGAATGTTCGCACCGACACGGCCGTGCGCGCCGAAGAGGAAGACAAGTCCCCGGATTTTTCCAAGGAGAAGCCCGAAACACACATCGGCGAGGCCTCCGCCGCGCCCTTTGATCGTGCGGCCTGGGAAAGCGAAATCAAGCGCCTGTCCTCGGCTTTCCGCAAATACCCGGACGTTTACTTCGCCAGCGTCGTGCTGCAGGTCGCGAATTCCAATTCGCGCATGGTTACCAGTGAAGGCACCACGCTGGTTTCGCCCAGTTCCTCGACGCGCCTCATCATGGAAGCGCAAACCCGCGCCGACGATGGCATGGATCTCCTGCGTGTTGAAACTTTTCAGGCTCCCAACGCAAAGGGGCTGCCCGCTGAAGCCGAACTCAATGCCAAAATCGAAACAATGGCCCGTGATCTCAGCGACCTCCGCAAAGCCCCCGTGGCCGAGCCCTACGACGGCCCCGCGCTTCTGAGCGGGCGCGCCGCAGCCGTTTTCTTCCACGAAGTCCTCGGTCACCGCCTCGAAGGCCACCGCCAGCGAGACGAAGAAGAAGGCCAGACTTTCACCAAGAAAATTGGCCAGGAAGTTTTGCCAAAATTCCTCAGCGTCGTGGACGATCCCACGGTTCACGAAATTGCGGGTGTGAAACTCGCAGGCGCCTACGACTACGATAACGAAGGCTCCCCTGGCCAGCACGTCGACGTTATCAAAGACGGCATCCTTAGGAATTTCCTTATGTCGCGGATGCCCATAAAGAATTTCAGCGTTTCGAACGGCCACGGCCGCAATCAACCGGGCCTGATGCCCACCGGCCGTCAGGGAAATCTAATTGTCACCTCAACGCAAACCGTGCCGGACAGCCAGATGCGCCAAAGACTTATCGACGAGGTAAAAAAGCAGGGAAAGCCGTATGGCTTGTATTTCGATGACATCCAAGGGGGCTTCACCATCACCACCCGCCAGTTGCCGCAAGCGTTTCAGGTGCTTCCGGTGATGGTGTACAAGGTTTACCCTGACGGCCGCCCCGACGAACTCGTGCGCGGCGTGGACATTGTCGGCACGCCCCTCGCGGCGCTCACCCGCATTCTCACCACCGGCGACCAGCCGCACGTGTTTAACGGCGTCTGCGGGGCGGAAAGCGGCCAGGTGCCCGTCGCGGCCGTCGCTCCTTCGATGCTTTTCTCTGAAATGGAAGTGCAAAAACGCGCGCATCAGCACGAGCGTCCGCCGCTGTTACCCCCGCCCGGCTTCGAAGACCATGCAGCCCCGTCAAAGACCGCCTCGAAAGTTAAAACCGAGGTGCAGCCGTGAGCGCCCAAGCCCTTCGCCGCAAATCTGCATTCCTGCTGGCCTTAGCCATTGCGCTGATGGCTCCTTCGCCTCGCGCCGATTCCAATGATTCAAAACCCTCGGCGGACCCCGCTATGGCTGCCGCCCACGCCGCAGCCAAAGGCGATGGCTTGCTCGAGGCGCTGCTAACCGAACTCGATCGCTCGAAGGCCCAGCTCAAGATGGACCAGGTCCAGCCACCGTATTTCATCGAGTATCGCGTCAATGATGTGGACGATTTTTCAGCGGAAGCCGCCTTCGGTGCGTTGCGCGAAAGCCAGCGCGGGCACTATCGCGTCCTGCGCGTCGTCGTGCGTATCGGCGATTACAAACAAGACAGCTTCTACGCGCGCGGCGAAGGCGAATCCACGATTCTCCCACTCGACAATGATCCGATCGCCCTTCGACATCAGATCTGGCTCGCCACCGATGATGCTTACAAGGCCGCCGGACAGGCCCTCGCCGAAAAACAAGCGGAACTCAAGCGCTTCACCACCGACGCGAATCCCATCGACGACTTCGCCAAATCCGCCCCGCTCATCGCGGTCGAACCCACCATTTCGCTCAAGGTCGACGAAGCTTCCTGGAAGAAAACGCTTGAGGATGTCACCAATCTTTATCACCCGTATCCCGACGTGCAATCGGTGACTGCCTCCGCGCGCTTCACGGCCATCAACGAGTACCTCGTCAATACCGAAGGCACGGTTACGCGCTGCGGCAAAACGACTTACAGCCTCCAGTTGAACGGCACCGCGCAAGCCGAGGACGGCATGCGACTCAGCCGCAGTCCAGCCTTCGTCGTCGCGCGCATGGAAGAACTGCCTTCACATGACGCGCTGGTGACTGACAGCAAAGTCATGCTCGACACGATCGTAGCCCTGCGCAAGGCGCCGATCGTCGAAGAAGAGTATCGCGGGCCGGTTTTGTTTTCCGCCGACGCCGCCGACGATGTGGTCGCTTCTTTAATTGGTCAAAACGTTGTCGGCCGCAAGCCCGCTCTTGGCCGCCCGAACCGCACCACCGGCGCGTTCGCCACGAGCTACAAGGCGCGTGTGCTTCCGAATTTTCTTTCCGTTGTCGACGATCCCACGTTGAAAGATTTTCAGGGCAAGAGTCTCATCGGCAGCTACGTGTTCGACAGCGAAGGCGTGAAGGCGCAGCCTGTCAATACCATTGAAAACGGCATGCTCACCAATTATCTAATCGGGCGGCAGCCGCTGCGCGACTTCCCGGCCTCGAACGGCCATGGCCGGGCTGGCGCCGGAATGGCTGCCGGCCCGAACCTCGGGGTGTTGCTCCTGAAAAGCTCCGAGGCACAATCACCCGGCGACTTGAAAAAGAAAGTCATCGATATGGTGAAGGAACAGGGCAAACCGTACGGCTATCGCGTTGAAACGCTCGGACAGCCGGGAAACACGCCGCGGCTCCTCTATCGTGTTTACCCAAGCGACGGCCACGAAGAACTGGTGCGGGGAGCGGTGTTCAGCGAACTGGACACACGCGCGCTCCGAACCGCCGTGATTGGTGCGGGCAATGATCCGCTGGTCAGCAATCGCCCCGGCGGCGTGCCCACCACGGTTATTAGCCCCTCGTTGCTCTTTGACGAATTGGAAGTGAAGCGCGCCGACACGAGCAAGGACAAATTGCCGGAGTACCCGCCACCGCCGCCGTCGAAGAAATAGTGGACCGACGCCGACAGCCGGGTACCGTGAAGGGCAATCTGTTCTTTGCCCTTTCCATTTTCCAATTTCTATTCTCTAATTCCTGTTCACCATGACTCTCAAAGAACGGCTCGAATGGCTCACCCGCATGACGTTTCTGGTCTTCATCCTGGCGTCTGCGGCGTTCCTCAGCGCGATAACCGCTATGCGCATCGCGATTCACGGCCGCGAAGTCACCATGCCTAATCTTGTCGGCAAAAATGTCTCCGAGGCGAGCGGGATGTTGCAGTCGCGCGGCCTGGTGCTGCGCGTCGCCGACCGCATCTACAGCGACCAGCCCATGAATGTTGTTCTTCGTCAAACGCCGACGGCCGGCTTGCTGATGAAAGTTTCGCAGCAGGCCCACGTCGTGCTTTCGCTCGGCCAGCGCCAACTCCAGATTCCGCTACTGGAAGGCAATTCCCTGCGAGCTTCGCGGGTCGAATTGCTCCGCCAGGGCCTGCAAGTCGGCGAAGTCTCAGGCGTAACCATGCCGGCGAAACCCGCCGATGATATTGTGCTCCAGAATCCCAAGCCCGGCGCCGGCGCCGCGACGCCCCGAGTGGACGTGCTCATCTCCCAGGGCCCGAAAGAAGCTTCTTACGTGATGCCTCATCTCGTGGGATTAGGTGAAGTTGACGCGCAGCGCCGCCTGGATCAGGCGCAGATGCGCCGCAAAGTGAACTACGTTTCCGCCCCCCAGTGGCCCCACGGGTCGGTGATTGATCAGACTCCCTTGGCCGGGGCGAAAGTTCCCGTTTCCGCCACCATCGAACTCACCGTCGCCAACTGATCGCAGCCGTCAACGGCGGTACCGCGATCTACGCTTTCACCGGCCGAACACCGTGCGCTTCTCTTAGTTCTGCGACCCACTTTTCCAAAACCAATTGTTGGGGCGGCTCAATCTTCGTAAATACAACTCCCATGCGCGTCCCATGACCGGCGTGAGCCACTTTGCCGAGAGCCGCAAAACTCGCCCCGGCATGCTGAATCCGGATGAGAATCCGCACTCCCGCCGGCAACGGCTTCTGCGTCGTCACGCCGCATCCAAACAGGCTCAAGTCGCTGGTTTGTTCGACCATCTGCGCCTCTGACTCCACATCGGTCATCTCGATGCTGGCTACGAAGCGATAGCGGCGTGCGCGTGGACGCTCAGATTGCACAAGAATGATCCTCTCGTTGATCGGTCGTGTGGCCGCGGGGGTTGCCGGGCATTCTATATCATGACCAACACATGTTTGGATTCAATCAGCGTGTTTTGTGCCTGTTCTCCTTAAACTGCTAACGACATGTGCCAGTGCTCAATAACTATTTGCCTTTTGTAAGTCTTGACATCGATCGAAACATCCGCTGGCTGCAACGGAAATGCCCGCAAAGACACAACTAAGGGAGGGAAACCAGCAATGAACGACCACCTAGCCTACCTGACCGGGGCGCTCCTGTTCGACGCCGCTTGGCTGGCCTGCTACATCATCGGAAAGAGGTACCGCCCGCAAATCATTTGGGGCACTGTGGTTACCGCTCCCCTGGCGCTCACGAGTTTCCTCTTCGTCCCACAATACTGGACTCCGCCGTCGCTATTTGACCTGGACACTCACCTTCGCGTGGGGATCGAGGACTTTCTCTGGGCCGGGGCCGTCGGCGGCATCGCCTCGGTGGTGGGCGAAATCGTCCTAAAACAAAGGCTTGCGGCGCACCGAAAGGAACATCGCAAGAAGCACTATGCGCCTTTCCTCGTGATGCTGGCGGTTTTCCTGATTCTGCATTTCTTGTACCCCAACAAAAACATTTACAGCACCGCGATCGCTTTCGCGGCCTGCGCCATGGTGGTTGCAATTCTTCGCAGCGACTTGATTCCGACGATGTTCACCGGCGCAATCGTTTTCACCATTTTGTATTTCCTGCTCTTCGTGTATTTCCTGGCTCTGTACCCCGATTTCATTGAACGCTACTACCATCTTCAGAACATCTCTGGCATCCGTCTCGGCGGCGTTCCCATCGAAGAGCTGATGTTCGCGACGACCGGAGGCGCGGTGTGGAGCGTGGCCTACGAATATTTTCAAGGCTACCGCTTCGCGCCCGGCCAGCGTTTCCGCCTCGTCGAAAGCTGAGTCGGTATGCGGCCCTCTACGCGTATACCCCCGGCGAGAGTTTCGGCCTCGAATAGCAAGCCAGCGGCGCGCCGGACCTTGGCAAAAAACGTCGAAAGAGTACCCGAGTACTATTGACCCGCGGAGATAACCGGCGGATAAATGACGGTGAAAGCGGCCCCGCCTTCATTTTTCCCTAAAAATACAGGTGTGCAGGATCACATTTGTGGACGCTCCCCTTCTGCGCCGCGCCGAGCACCGCATCTTCTTCAAGATGTTCGTGAAGTTGTCGGACCCCATGACGGGCGCATTTGAAATTACCTCCACGATTGATGTGAGCTGCCACGGCGCGCGCGTCGTCAGCAAGAACCTTTGGGAAACGAACCACGACCTCTTTCTCCAACCGATCCGGGGCAGCCTGCCCTCGCGTGGTCGGGTGGCGCATTGCGAGACACGCAAGGATGGCTCGTACGAAATTGGGCTCGAGCTGTATCCGCCCACCGAGGATTGGACGCGATCTGGCAAGCTTCCAAGCGCCGTTGCAAAACGGCTGAAGAGCGACGATTGAGAATCTGGGTTCGTGCGTACAGCCTCCCTTCGAAGCTCGGGGCAAGCGGGCCGCTCGCGGGGATCCGAGAAGTGCCCGCAAACTATATTTTAAGAAACAGTACTTTGGTGCAGGTTCCTAAAAGGAAGTTCCTGTACCTTTTAGCGATTGCCTCGCCAAGCGCCAGAGCCTAGAGTGAGGCTATGTTGTCCCGGCTTGCCGTCTGATAAATCATGCCATTACTGCGAAACCGCCTAAGCATGCGTGCCAAGCCGTCACCGCTCGAGGGACCCGCGAGCTATTACGGGCAGTCCGCCGCAATCGATCTGAAGAAGCTGGGCCGGCGCGAATGGTGGCTCTGGTTTTCCGCGCTGGCAGTGACGATGCTCTCCGGCGCGGGATTATTGCTCAGTCAGTTCTCCCGGCTGTTCCTACACAAAGATCACTTCTACGAACTGACCCCCGAGCAGGCGCGCTGGGGAATCTTGTGTTTGCTCGTTCTGTTCAATGGATGGATGCTATACCGCCAACGGTCGTTGCGAAAGCTGCGCAAAGAAGCCACGGCGCCAAGCGCTGGATCCGAGGACAACGCGGCGGCGGTGGACGATTTGGCGGCCATAGATCCCGTGACAGGCCTGTACACGCGCACTTCGGCGTTACTGCATCTGGGCAGAGAAATCGCCCGCGCGAAAAGGCAGAACTCGGCGCTGAGCCTAGCCACGATTCACCTGGAAGATTTGGCCGACCTTACGCAGCAGTACGGCAAGACCGCCGTGGATCAGGCGCTGAAGGAATTTGCCAGGCGGCTGAAGGAAGTAAGCCGCGGCTCGGATTACGCGGTGCGGCTGGCCAACGAAGACTTCGTGCTGGTGCTGCCGAAGTGCAACGTCGGCGAAGTAACCCAGGTGCTGAACCGCATGGGCTCGATGAACCTGGAATGCGCCGGAAAGAGAATTTCGCTGGCGTACACCACGGGTTGGGTGGATTACCAGCCAGGAGACATGCCCTCCGACCTGCTGAAGCGCGCTTCGCAGCTTCTACACCTCTACGGAGACGCCGCGAAGGATAGCTACGCCGCCACCGGCACCTCGAACTAGCGGCACTTCCTCGGGCGCTTATTTCTCACCAAAAACATAAGAACCATCGGTGCGCGTCGTGACACGCGGAGCGCGGTGCCCTTTCTCGAAGAAGTCGTAGCCCTCCTTGAGATTGCTCCAGAACGAAATGAGTTCCGCTTGATAGCGACGCGTGGCCGCGAGAGATCGCAGGCCATCATCGGTGAGGCGTGCGGGAAAAATCTCGATCGGGAGATGTTGCTGCCCCTGGTTATGGACGAGAACAGCAAGCCAATAGACTTCTTTGATGCCGTCGTCCGTTATGGGAATGCAACCGATGGACGCACAGTTCCCATGAAGGAAAATGTCGCCACCGAGATTTGGCCGATAGCCAAGAATACGGTCGGCAGCGTTCGGATAGCTGATGTGCAGGCTCAGAAAGAAATTGCTTTGTGGATTGAACCAGTCGAGTTCATAAAAACCTTCGGGAACCTGCTCGTCGCCGAACCGGCGCTTCGGGCCGAGGACCCCGGAGGAGGCGCAGATGCGGTAGTCGTGGATGAGCACGTAAGGCTCGTCGGCGGCGGCGGTGGCCCAAAGTTCGAGGGAAGTTTCCTTTTTGAAGGCGCGAAGCAGAATGGCGTGGGGGGGATAAGGGAGACCTTTTTCCTGGAATCGCTGGCGCAGAAGGTCGTCCTTTTCTGCCGATGCCGTGCGAACACGCGGGAATTTCCATTGGAGGTCGCGAAAAGTCTTGGGTTGCCGAGGAGAAGGGTGAGCCAAGAAAACAACGAAGAGCAGGGCGAACAGACGCTTCATGGGCAGCCTTGGCGCGAAATGATAGCACGGATGCCAAAAGCTAGTCGGAGGTAGGCTTCTTATGGAGGGTGGTGCACAGGGTTAGGGCGGTGTTGGGATCGACGGCGTTGTCGCCTTCGTCGATTAGGCGGATGGCGCCTTGCTTGTCGATGACAATGTTCGCCCGAAGAGCCCACTGATAGTCTTCGTTTTCGATGCTGTAGGTTTTCAGGATGCCGTAGGAAGTGAGCATCTTGTGGTTCATGTCGCTCAGCAGAGGAAAGTGGAGGCCGTTCTGCTCGGCAAAGGCGGCGTTGGCTGCCGGACTGTCGAGGCTGACGCCGAAGACGACCGTATCTTCGGTGGGAATCCGACCGGAGTCGATGCCCGCTTGGACGGCGCGCATTTGCTGGGTGCATCCCTCTGAGAACGCGAGAACGTATACGGCAAGGAAGACGTTCTTTTTGCCGCGATAGTCGCTGAGCTTGACCGTCTTCCACTCGTTGGTGAGAAGAGTGAAATCGGGCGCGGCATCGCCAACCTTAAGAGACATGCGGGCCACGCCGCGAGCCCGGTGCACCTGATGGGCGAGTGGAGGGGCTGCCACTGCGGCAGCGAGAAGCAAGCCAACCATCAACGCGCGTTTCATCATAAAGACTCTTCGGAAGATCCTGGGACCCTCCTTCACGGACTAACCACACTCGGCCTTTTCCTAGAGACCAGGGAAGGCGCCAAATTATTCCCCGCGTAGGCAGTGGTCACTGCCTACGGGGGCAGGAACTCTGCGGGAGGGTGGATTAGGTCTATAATGTGCGGCCTTTGGAACTGGAAGTGGGACAAGGGATGTGTTGCGAGTGGAAAGGAAATTCACGATGAGCTTTACGAATTTGGAACATCGGGTGTCTCGCAAGGGGAATCGTGCGCCATGGTTTGCCCGGTTTGCGGCCTTGGCTGGAGGAGCTTTGCTGGTGGCGCAGGTTTGGGCTGGTCCTGACGGTGCCTCGACGGGAGCGAAGGCGGAAGGCGCTTCCGCGGATGTGACGGCGCGTGTGGCGCCAAACTATGCGCTCGAAGAACGGTTCCTGCCGGATGCCGTCAACAAATTGGTCTTTGATCTGGCGGTGACGCCGCATTGGTTCAGTGAATCTGACAAATTTTGGTACGCCTACCAGACCACCGAAGGCACGCGCTACTACGTCGTGGACCCGGTGAGGAGAGCGAAGAACCCGCTGTGGGACAACGCCAAAGTGGCTGCGGAACTCTCGAGACTGACAAATTTTCCGTATGACGCGCAGCATCTTCCGATCAAGCGCCTGAAGCTTGTGGACAAAGACGCAAAAGTGCGATTTGAAGTGGAGATTCGCAAGGACGCAGTTGTGCCGAACGAGCCGAAGAAAGAAAAGAGCCAGGAGGACATAGAAGAGCAAGGCAAAGAAGGAGAGATGAAACAGGGAGAGCAACAAGGGCAGGCCGCGACGGGAGCGGCAGGAGAAAAGCCCGAAGAAACGCGCACGATATATTTCGAATATGACCTGGCGACGGGCAAAGTGACGCGGTTGGACAACTTTGAAGCCCCGAAGAAAAAGCCGATGTGGGCCGCCGTCTCTCCGGATGAGAAAACCGTGGTCTTCGCGCGGGGACACAACCTTTATGAAATGGACGCGGAGAATTACGCAAAGGCTCTAAAAAAGCCGGGTGACACGAGCGTAGTCGAAACGCAACTGACGACCGACGGGGTGGAAAAATACAGCTATGCGCGCGTGCTGCTGCCGGAACAAGAAGAGCAGCTAAAGAAACAAAACAAGGGCGATACCAACAAAGCGGGGCAACGGACCCCTTCGGTGACCATCCACTGGTCGAAAGATTCAAAGAAGTTTGCGCTCGAACGCGAAGACAACCGCAAAGTCGGGGATTATTGGGTGATTCATTCGCTGACGAATCCGCGTCCGGTCCTGGAGTCCCGCAGCTATCCGTTGCCCGGAGAAACGAACGTTCCGATTGGAGAAATCAACATCTTTGACGTGACCGGCAAACAGCGTGTGGTTGTGCAGCCAAAGAGCTTTGCCGATGAAGTGCTAAGCATTTCCGACGCGGCACAAACTGAGCGCGACCGCGAAGAGCTCCGCGAGGAGCAGGAGGAGAACCGGCTGAACCCGGCTCCGCTCTCGCGGCTGAGTCCGAAGTGGGTGGCGGATACATCGGACAAGCTCTACTTCACCAGCCGGAGCCGGGATTTCCGGCAAGTCGAGGTGGACCTTGCGGACTCGACGACCGGCAAAGTGCGGAAACTGTTTGAAGAGCGTTCGAACGTCTGGATGTCGCAAAAACCGCTGCGCTTGGTGGACAACGGGAAAGAACTTGTATGGTGGTCTGAACGGGACGGTTGGGGCCACTTCCATTTGTATGACGGGCAGGGCCAGCCGAAGAACCAGATCACCTCGGGCGAATACGTGACGGATCAAATCGCATCGGTCGACGAGAAAACGCGGACGCTGTTCTTCACGGCAAACGGGCGCGAGACCGGGGAAGATCCATATTACACCCACTTATACCGCGTCGGTCTGGATGGTAATGGGCTGAAACTGCTGACGCCGGGGAACTTTACGCACGCCGTGAGCTGGCCGGATTCCGGCAGGTATTTCGTTGACACCTTTTCACGGGTCGATACGGCACCGAAGTCCGTGCTGCTCGATGGGCAGGGGACGCCACTCCATGAGTTAGAGACAACGGACGTTTCGCAATTGATCGCCGCAGGGTTCCAGTATCCCGAGATGTTCAAAGTGAAGGCCGATGACGGCGTAACGGATCTTTATGGCGTGATTTACAAGCCGTTTGATTTCGACCCGAGCCGCAAGTATCCGGTGATCGAGTTTGTCTATCCGGTGCCGCAGGTGGAACAGGTGAGCAAGGCGTTTTCGCCGAAAAGCCCTAACGTGCCCCTGGCACAGCTGGGGTTTTTGGTGATCGAAGTCGGCAACCGCGGCGGAAGCCCACAGCGTGACAAATGGTATGACAGTTACGGTTACGGGAATCTGCGGGACTACGGTCTGGCGGACAAAAAGGCGGCCCTGGAGCGGCTGGCTGCCGCGCACCCGTACATGGATTTGAGCCGCGTGGGAATGTGGGGCCATTCCGGCGGAGGATTCATGACCGCGGCGGCGATGCTGCAGTATCCGGATCTGTACAAAGCCGGATGGTCGGAATCCGGCAACCACGACAACAACGTGTACAACAACACCTGGAGCGAGAAATACCACGGCGTGCGCGAAGAGACGCAAAAAGACGGAACGGAAAAGTTCTTCTACGAAATCGACAAGAACTCCGAATTGGCGAAAAACCTGAAGGGACATCTCATGCTGACCACCGGGGACATGGACGATAACGTAAGCATGGTCAACACCATGCGCCTGGCGGACACCCTCATTAAAGCGAACAAGCGTTTCGAGATGCTGGTGTTCCCCGGAATGCGGCACAGCTACATGCCGATCAACAGCTATGTGATTGTGGCGCGGGGGGACTTCTTCAGCAAATGGCTGCTGGGAAGCTCGGATACGGCCGCGGACGTCATGGAACTCCAAAAGGCCAAACAGGCGACGCCGAGCAAGAAGTTCAAGGAGTAGGAGAAAGACGGACAAGGGGCGAGGCAACCCCCAGCAGGCGGATCTGGCATCTGAATCAATTGGGGCGGCGGATAAGGGCGACGCCTATCCCGATCCCTATCCCAATCCAGGGACCAAGAAAGTTGTGGCTCAACCTGACCCTTCGTTCAGGTATAATTGGGTAGTTAAACTGGGAGTCCTGTGGGCACGCAGGGCTTTTCGAGTCTGTCGTGGGTAGTCGGGTAATCCTGGATTCGCAAGAGAGGTGCGGAGTGCGCATTCCTTTTTTTGGCAACGGCGCGAAGTGGCTGACGGTGGTAACCCTGGCGGCGGGGCTCTTCGTGCTGAGCGCCACGCCTAGCAACGGGCAAATCCCCCTGATACACAAGAAGAAAAAGGTCAATAAGTCCACCAGCGCGGACAATAACGCGGAGCCGGATAAGCTTCTTTACGACCGGGCGATCGATGACATCAAGCACGGCCGCCATGAAGTGGGTCGCCTGAGCCTGCAAACGCTGATCAACACCTACCCCGACAGCGAGTACCTGGCGAAGGCGAAGCTGGCGATTGCGGATTCATTTTACAAAGAAGGCGGGACCGCAAACACCACCCAGGCCGTTCAAGCGTACATGGACTTCGGAGTTTTCTTCCCCATGCTGCCCGAGGCCGCCTACGCACAACTCCAGGTAGCCATGGCGCACTTCCGCCAGATGGAAAAGCCGGACCGCGACCGCACCCAAGCGCTCGAGGCCGAGGACGCCTTCCAGACATTTTTGCAGAAATATCCAAAGGATCCGCTGGCCGACAAGGCAGCACAGCACCTTCGAGAAGTGCAGGAAGTTTTGGCGGAAGGCGACTTCCGGATTGGCTATTTCTATTACACAACGCGGGGCGACAAACGGGCTGCGGCTTCGAGACTGGCCACGTTGGTAAATCGCTATCCCTTGTACAGCAAGGCGGACCGCGCGTTGTGGATGCTGGGGAACATCTGGGAAGGCACGGAAAAGAAGGATCTGGCCGTACCGTATTACGCCCGACTTGTGCGGGAGTACCCGCTTTCGCCGCTGGTCCCGCAAGCGAAAGACAAGCTGAAAGAGTTGAAAGCCCCGATACCTCAGGCGGACCCAAAGGCCGTTGCCTGGATGACGGCCGAGAAAAATGCGCCTCGGCAGCATGAATCGCTCATCGGCAAGCCCTTGAAGTTAGTGGAAACGAAGCCGAAGGCGGAATTGTACACGGCAGCGAAGACGGGCACGCCGACCATGACCCCCGAGTCGAGCAGTGAGGAAGGGGTGGACATTCTGTCCGGAGGAACTCAGCAGCGAATTGGCGGGTCCGGCACATCGATTGTGGCCACCGTGGCCGCTGGAGGCACGGGGGGAACTACGAGCGGCGCGGAAAACGTAACGCCGCCAGCGGATGGAACTGAAGCAAAGCCAGACGCCCAAAAGACGGATCAGGCGACTCCTCCAGCGGCGAATGACGCGGCCAATGGCTCAGCTGCCACAGGCGCTAGCGAGACGGCCCAAAAAACGGATGGAGGCGCCGAGACCGCGGCCAAGGACGATAGCGGGGCGGCCGCTGCTGGCCCATCCGGCGATTCCGCAAAGGCGGATGCCGCGGCGCAGAGTGGGTCTTCCGATAACAGCCAAGCCAACCAAAAGGACGGCAAGAAAGAGTCCAGCAGCAAGAAGAAAAAGGGATTAAAGAAAATCGTCCCTTGGTAATCACTTTGGTAATCACTTTCGGCTGCCGGTAACAGTTCTGAGGGAAAACGAGGGGTGCGGTAAACAGGTCCGCACCCTTCTTGTTTTGGAAGCCTGTACTGGTGTGCAATTGGACAGTGTTGATTTGCGACACAACCCTACTGCGGGGTGATTGACGCGCATCCCCGCGAATGCTCCAATAAAATGAAAGCAGGCACCCTTGTGGCTGCGGTGCGGCCGGGGTGGCTTGCGCGGTGGAGTATCGCCGGAGGGCGTGTGCCGAAGATTCTGGTTGCGGACGACAACAGCAACATCCAGAAGATGGTCGGTCTTGCACTGAAAGATCAGGGCATTGACGTGGTCGCCGTTGGAAACGGCGAGGCGGCGGTGCGAAAGATCGCAGACGTGCGGCCGGACCTGGTGCTCGCCGACGTGTTCATGCCGGTGCGAAACGGCTATGAAGTCTGCCAGTTTGTGAAAATGGATTCCTCGCTGTCGCATATCCCGGTGATTCTGCTGGTGGGCGCGTTTGATCCCCTTGATGAACAAGAAGCGCAGAGAGTCGGTGCGGACGGAGTCTTGAAGAAGCCGTTTATTCCGCCCGACCCACTGATCTCGATGGTGAAGTCCGCATTACAGCGCTCTGGATCAAATCCAGTAAGCGCCCCGGCTGCGCCTGCAGCAAGTGCTGCAAAAGATGCAACGCCCTTTGGCGCCAAGGAAATGCTGCGGCCAGCGAATGCCAACCTGCCGACGGTCGAAGCGACGCCGGTACCGGAGTTCACCCTCGGAAGCAGCCCACAAGACCTCGGCGAAAGCTTCGTGGAAGACGTGCCAGCCCGCCCGGAACCTTTCCAGATTGACTCCGGCGCGGAGCCGCTAGCGTTCGGCAGCCTGCTCGAAACGCCAGGGGAAACGGCGGAAGCGGCAGAGGATGATTCAAGTTTCACGACCGCGAGCTCGCCGGAATTCGCCATGGAGCACGATTGGCGAGACCGCGACGAAGAACAAGTGGATGCAGAAGAGGAAGACGAAGAGCCCGCGGCTTGGCGGCCTGAGGGCACCGCGGATGAACAAGAAGTTCCCTCGGCCAAGACCAAGAAACCGAAGGGCAGCGCGAACGATTGGCGCATGGGCGGATTCGAAGTTACAAACAAGTCGCGAAACACGGGGTGGGAACCGGAGGAAGAAACTCCAGCGCCCGCGGAGACCGTGGCCCCAGCGGCAAGTCCTCGCGTCCCAGTAACACCAGCGCCGACGGAAACCGTCGCGCCGGCGGCGAAGAGTCGCGTTCCGGAAATGCCTGCAACTCCTCCCCCGGCCCCTGTAAAGCCGGCGGAACCGATACGAGAAGCGGCGCCGGTCGCGAGCAAGCCGTTTGTAACCGAAGCTTTTGCGCCGCCCGCAACTCCGGTGGCGCCTCCTGCCGCGAGCGAAACGCGTGTGAGGGAGACGGCAACGGCGGTCGTCGAGGACATCAAGACGAAAACAGAAACCGAAACGACGCCCGCCTTAGAGAAAAAAGACGGAAAGGATTCGTGGTTTTCCGTTTCGTCCAGCCCTTGGGAGAGCGAGATTCAAAAGGCCAGCCAGCTGGCTTCCACCTGGGATGCGCCAACGGTTCCCGCCCCGAAGAACGGGAATGAAAAAGCGAGCGAGGCCCGCGCAGAAACAGCCGCGGTCATTGAGGAAGCCGCACTTCCTCCGGCAACCGTCGAGGCAATTCGAGAAGAAGCAGCCCAGGTTGCCGAGGACGCCACTTTCATCCTGGAGACTCCAGAAACCGGATCATCCAACGGGGACAGTTTTTACGCGCGGGAAGAAGACGGGGTGCTCGAGCCTAACAGCCCGCCCGTACAGGCTCAGGCGCCCGCGCCGCCGGCGGCACCGTCTCCCAACCTGGACGATCTCGTCGCAAAGGTTCTGGCCAAGATGAATCCCGATGTGCTGCAAGCCGTGACGCGAGAGATTCTGAAGCCCGTCGTGGAAGCGATGGTCAAGGAAGAGCTGAAGTCGAAGAAGTCCTAGTTCCCTGCCCTCACGAATTCCGCGATCGCTCCTGACCCCCATCCTTCAAAATCCAAGATGTTTTTTGCCTTTGTACAGTGAATTTGACGGGGCCACTTTTCGCCCCGTATAGTCAAAGATTATTCTGAAGGACTGATTGCAGCAGGGACACCGACACACGTGTCCGCGGCTGAATTGGAGAAACCGAACCGAGATGGCTCGCGAGATTGCCAAAGCCTACCAACCGCAGCAGATTGAGCCGCACTGGGCGGAATTCTGGGTGAAACAAGCCCTGTTCAAGGCCGACCCCAACGCGCCCGGACCGGTGTTTTCCATCGTGATCCCCCCGCCCAACGTTACCGGCTCTCTGCACATCGGCCACATGCTGGAGCACACCGAGATCGACATTCTGACGCGTTGGCACCGCATGAGGGGATTTAACACGCTCTATTTACCGGGTACGGACCACGCGGGCATCTCGACCCAACGCGTCGTGGTGAAATACCTTGCCGACCAGGGAATCGATTACCACAAACTGGGGCGTGAAGAATTTGAAAAGCGGGTGTGGAAATGGAAGGAAGAAGCAGGCGGACAGATCACTCAGCAAATGAAGGGAATCGGGGAGAGCTGTGACTGGTCGCGGGAAAGGTTCACGCTATCGCCGGAAATGTCCCGCACGGTGCGCGAAGTTTTTGTGCGCCTGTATGAAGAGAAATTCATCTACCGAGCGACAGGACTGGTCAACTGGTGCCCGGTCTGCCTGACGGTTCTGAGCGATCTGGAAGTGGCGCATGAAGAACGGCAAGGGCACTTGTGGCACATCCAGTATCCGGTTGTTGGGACCAAGGAGTGCCTGACGGTCGCCACGACCCGCCCAGAAACGATGCTTGGCGACACCGCCGTTGCGGTGCACCCGGAAGACGAACGGTACAAGCACCTGGTTGGCAAAAAGGCGCTGCTGCCGCTGATGAAACGGGAAATCCCCATTATTGCGGATGAAATGGTGGACCGGGAATTCGGGACCGGCGCCGTGAAGATCACGCCCGCGCATGATCCGAACGATTTCGAGACGGGAAAGCGGCACCAGCTTGCTGAAATTGACGTGATGACCGACGACGCGCACATGAACGCCAACGCGGGAGAGTACGCCGGACTGGACCGCTTCGAGGCGCGGAAAAAGATTGTTGAGGACCTGCAGGCGCAAGGACTGCTCCTAAAGATTGCCGACCACACGAGCGCCATTGGATTGTGTGAACGCAGCAAGACCATCGTGGAGCCTCGCGTTTCTACGCAATGGTTTTGCAAAATGAAAGAACTTGCCGCGCCCGCCATCAAGGCGGTCGAGGAATACGAACCGGGCAAGGCGAATACCATCCTAATCGTCCCCGATAACCGAAGGACCGAATATCTCAACTGGATGCACAACATCCGCGATTGGACGATTTCGCGGCAACTGTGGTGGGGCCACCGCCTTCCGGCATGGTACTGCAAGGAACACCAGCACATTACCGTGGCGCGCGAAACGCCGGCGAAGTGCGGAACGTGCGGCTCGACGACTCTCGAGCAGGATCCCGACGTCCTGGACACCTGGTTCAGCTCGGGATTGTGGCCGTTTTCGACGCTCGGCTGGCCCGAGAAGACGGTGGATTACAGGACCTACTATCCAACCACGCTGCTGATCACCGGTTACGACATCCTGTTTTTCTGGGCCGCGCGGATGATCATGATGGGAATTCATTTCACGGGCCAAGTGCCCTTCGCCACGGTGTACTTGCACGCGCTGGTGCGCACGGGAACCGGCGAGAAAATGTCGAAGTCCAAAGGCACAGGACGCGATCCAGTCGCGTTGAATCAGCAATACGGAACCGATGCGATGCGGTTCTGCCTGGCGTCCATGGCCGCGCCCGGCACGGACATCATCCTGTCCGACGACAAGCTGGCCAGCGCCCGGAATTTTGCAAACAAGATTTGGAATGCGGCGCGGTTTCTATTTGTGAATCTGGACAAGTTTGAGCAAAGCGGCGCGAGGCTCGAAGAATTGGCGTCGCCGGAGGTGCGCGCGAAGGCGCCTTGCGCAGCTGGTGGAAAGATTCCGCTTGTGGATGCGTGGCTCTTCGCACGGCTGGCGGCAACCATCGACATGGTGAACGATGCGCTCGCCAACTACCGCTTTCATGAAGCGGCGCAAGGCGTGTACCAGTTTTTCTGGGGCGATTTCTGCGACTGGTATATCGAGTGGGTCAAGCCGGAACTGCAGAGTGCGGACCGCGAGCGGGCGACGGCGGCATGGAAGAACTTGTTCGCGGCGTTGGATGCGGCCTTGCGGCTTCTGCATCCGTTCATGCCTTTTTTGACCGAAGAACTTTGGCATCAGTTGCCACAAGCGGCGGGGGCGAATTCGATTGCGCTAGGACCCTTTCCGGAAGCGGAGTCGCGTTGGAAAAACGCCGACGCGTTGCGTGACGTGGCGCAGATTCAGGAAGTGGTGACGGCTTTGCGTGCCATCCGGGCCGAGTTCCGACAACTTGACGCCAGGAAAAAGGTGGAGGCAGCATTTTCGACCGCGGATCGTGCCACGGAAGGATTGATCCGGGCGAACCGCGAAGCCCTGGAACGGTTTGCGGTGTTGTCTGAACTTCGTATTGTTTCGAAGGACAATTTCGATGCCCAGAGCGGAGCCGTGCGCTCGACAGCGGCGTTTGACGTGCGCGTGGTTTATGCCGAAACCGTGGACGCCGGCGCAGAGAAGACGCGATTGCGGAGAGAGAGCGAAGGTCTGCAGAAAGCCATTGCTTCGAAAGAAAGACAGCTTGGAGATAAAACGTTCCGGAGCCGCGCGCCGGAAAAGATCATCAAGGGGCTGGAAGCGATGCTGGCGCAACAGAAGATTGAGCTCGAGAAACTCCAGAGGCGGCTGGGAGACCTCGATGGCGACAGCAGCCAAGCCGCCGGGACCTAACGCCCGTGGACTGGCATTCCGAAGAAATCGAGAGAATTGTTCGAAAGGCCTTGGCCGAGGATATCGGCGCGGGAGATGCCAGCACCGCCGCGACGATTGGGCCAAATGCCGTAGCGCGAGCGCAAATTCTGGCCCGACAAACACTCGTTTGCGCGGGATTGCCCCTGGCGGAAAATGTCTTTCGCGCGCTCGACCCGGAAATGGAAATAAATTGCCTGCACGCCGACGGTTCCTTTGTGGACCCCGGAACCAAGCTGGTGCAACTACGCGGAAGCGCGGCGGCAATTCTTACCGGCGAGCGAACGGCGCTGAACTTTCTCTCCCGCCTGTGCGGAATCGCAACGTACACGCGGCGTTTCGTCGAGCAACTCGCGGCCACCAAGACGCGAATTCGCGATACACGTAAAACCACGCCCGGTTTGCGCGTTCTGGAAAAATACGCGGTGAAAATGGGAGGCGGCACGAATCATCGCTTCGGCCTCTACGACGCCATTCTGCTGAAGGAGAATCACCTCGCCCTGGCCGGCGGGATCCGGGCGGCGCTCGACAAGGCGCATACTTATGTGGCGCCCAAATCGCCGCCTCCGCGAACCGCAAGCGCTTACGACGCGGCCGGGTTGGATCCGGAAGTCGTCGGCCCCGGTCCGCTGACGGTCGAGGTTGAAGTGCGAGATGACCGCGAATTGATGGAAGCGCTCGGAGCGGGGGCCCAAGCCGTCTTGCTCGACAACATGACGCCGGAGCAAGCCGCGAAGTCCGTGAAGATCGTCCGCGGCCTGCGGCCGCACTGCGTGATCGAAATCTCCGGCGGAATTACTCTAGAAAACGTCCACACTTACGCCAAGGCGGGCGCGGACTTTCTTTCTTCCGGCATGCTGACGCATTCTTCCCCCGCCGCGAACCTGAGCCTGCTTGTAGATGGCGTCGAGGACACGTAAGCTTAGGCGGCGCTGCGGCGCGAGATACCCCCCATGAATCCAGAAACCTTGCCCGGAACGACCGACCGGAGAGTGGCAGGGCTGCTGAGATTGTTGGCGGAAAACGCCACCATCGTCATCAGCGGTGCGCGTATTGCGCGGGAAATCGGCGTGTCGCGCTCGACCGTGTGGCGCTGGGTCGAGCGTCTGCGCGAATTGGGCGTCAAGGTGAAGGGCCAGGCCGCTACCGGGTATTTCCTCGAGAAAGTTCCTGATGTTCTGACTCCCGACTTGCTCAAGCGACAATTGAAAGGGACGCTGTTCGGGAAGCACATTTACCATTTCTTCAGGACGGATTCGACAAATCGGTTGGCGTTGGAATTGGGGCATGCCGGTGAGCCCGAAGGCGCGATCGTTCTGGCCGAGGAGCAAAGCGCGGGACGAGGCCGCGCCGGCCGCGCCTGGCATTCCGAGCGCGGCGTGGGAATTTACGTGACCCTCCTGCTGCGGCCGAAGCTGGCGCCGGTGCAGGCGCCCATTTTGACGATGATGGCGGGGCTCTCGGCGCACACCGCGGTCGAAACCGTCACCGGGCTTGCGGTGGACCTGAAGTGGCCGAATGATTTGATGATTCGGGGGAAAAAAGCCGGCGGCATCCTGACCGAAATGCATGCGGAGCCGGGAATGGTGCGTTTTGTGGTCGTGGGAATTGGCTTGAACGTGAACCAAGATCGATTCCCCGGCGAACTGGCCGGCCTCGCGACCTCCTTGCGCCAGGAGACTGGAAAAACACAATCGCGGATGGAATTGCTATTGCGGTTGCTGCGCGAATTCGAGACCGACTACAATCGGTTTTTGCGCGAAGGAGTTGCCGGCGTGATTCAGCGCTTCGAAGTGGTTTCGAGTTACGCGCATGGGAAGAAAGTACGCGTAAGCAACGGGACGGAGAGCTACGTAGGCACCACGGCGGGTTTAGGGCCGGAAGGCCTGCTGCAAGTGGAACGCGAGGACGGGCGCGTGGTTACGGTGATTGCCGGCGACGTGGCGGAGGCGCGCTAGATGCTGCTGACAATTGACGTGGGGAACACGAACACCGTGCTTGGCGTGTTTCGCGGCACGGAGCTAATCGCGAACTGGAGGTTAACGACGGCGCGCGAGCAGACCGTGGACGAGTACGGCGTGTTGACACGCAATCTCTTCATGCTGGCGGAACTGGACCGCAATGACATCACCGGCGTGGTCATCAGTTCGGTGGTGCCGCCGGTGAACTGGACGCTGGGAGAAATGTCGCGCGTCTATTTAGGGAAACAAGCTTTGTTTGTGGAAATGGGAGTGAAGACGGGCATGGCCGTGCTCGTTGACCATCCCTCCGAAGTGGGCGCCGATCGCATCGTCAACGGCGTGGCGGCATTTCACTTGTACGGCGGGCCGTGCATCGTTGTGGATTTCGGAACAGCCATCACCTTCGATGTGATTTCCGCGAAGTGCGAATATTTGGGCGGCGTAATCGCGCCGGGTCTCGGAATTTCGTCCGAGGCGTTGTTTGCGCGAACCGCCAAATTGCCTCGCGTGGAGATCAAAGATCCCGGGAGGGTGATCGGGACGAACACCATCAGCAACATGCAAGCGGGCTTGTACTACGGAGCGGTTGACATGGTGGACGGCATGCTCGCGCGCATGAAAAAGGAGCTCGCTCCGGGCGTGAAAGTGGTGGCAACCGGGGGACAGGCGAAGCTGGTTGCAAAAGGGTCGAAGCACATCGAACATACGGACGAGTTTCTGACGCTGACGGGTTTACGATTGATCTGGGAGAAAAATCAGCCGGCAGACCGGGGAAACCGCGCAGCTGCGGATGCGCGGGGAGCGCGAAGCGTGATTCCGGCGAAAAAAGCGCAGAGGTAATCGCTCGAGCCGCGGCTGCTGAGAACCATGATTCAGCTACGCGACGTTTCCAACCAACACCATGGAAGGCTGGAACTATTTCAACTACTTCACGGAAATTGAAGAATATTTTTGGAGAAAGCGAGGAGCGCACCTGCTGGTATCGCCACTCGACTGGGCCATCATGGAAGCCTGGCGAAAAGCGGGCGTGCCTCTGGAAGCGGCGCTGAAAGGGATCGACCGCGCGTTCGAAAGCTACCGACGATCGCGGCGCAGCGCCGGCAAACCGCTGAAGAGCCTGGCGTACTGCACTGACGCAGTGCTCCAAGCAGCGGAAGAACAGTTGGAAGCGGCGGCGGGCAAGGCACCGGCTTCCCAACAAGCGCCCCAGAGAGAGCCGTTTTCGCGCGAAGAGTTGAAAAGATACTTTGAAAGGAACGTCGCGCAACTCAAGCAGGTAGCAGAAAAGAATCACGCGGCGCGTGGGGCGCTGGCAGCCACACTTCTGGAAATCGCCAAATCGGCTGAATCGTGCAGCGGTTTGCTTGAAACGCCGGCAGCAATCGATTTGGAAGATTTGGAGCGCCGGTTGACGGTTCTGGACGAGAAGCTGCATTCCGCGCTGACAACTCACGCCTCAGAAGGGTTGCTCGTGGGGATCCGGCGCGAACTCGACAGCCAACTGGCAACCTATCGGCGCAAAATGAAGGCCGAACAACTCGCGCTGGTTGAAAAACAATACGCCCAGAAGCGCTTGTTGGAAGAGTTCCGGCTGCCGCGGCTGAGCCTTTTTTACTTGTCTTGAGCGAACCTGATTCGCGCCGGACCGGTCATCCCGGCGGAGGGATCGGCTTTTTGGAACCGCGAGACTAGGACGCAATATGAGGACTTCTGATGGCTGATGAGTTGCGATTATCAATCGAGAAGCTGGTGTACGGTGGAGACGGCTTGGCGCACGCCGACGGAACCACGGTTTTTGTGCCTTACGTTTTGCCCGGGGAAGAAGTGCGCGCCGCCACCAAGAAGAGGCAAAAGAAGTTGCTGTGGGCCGACCTGCTGGAAATCACCTGCCCGGCAAAGGAACGCAGCCAGCCGAAATGTCCCCATTTCCAGAAATGCGGCGGCTGCCATTACCAGCATATCTCGGGCTCGGAGCAGTTGAGATTAAAAAAAGAAATCCTGCGGGAAACGCTCTCGCGGCTGGGCGGAATTTCGTGGGATCGAGCGATAACCGAGCATGCAGCCGAACCATACGGTTACCGGAACCGCGCGCAATGGGCCGTGCGGGGCGGGATGCCGCGGGCTCTAGGATACTTTTTGCCGGAGAGTTCCGTCATTCTGCCGATTGATGACTGTCCCGTCCTTTCGCCGCTGCTCGCGCAAACATTCTTGAAATTGCAGGACATGGCGCGATCAGGCTCGCTGCCTGCCGGCGCACAAGAGATTGAAGCGTTCACCGATTCGCGGGATAAAACAGTCGCTCTCAACGTCGCTTTTGACAAATTCCCCAAGCCAGCCGAAGAGTTGACGTCCACTTTTCGCACCGCCCTGCCGCAAATGGAGAGCGTGCTGCTGCTGGATCAGAAGAAAAACAAGTTTGAACTGAGCGGCGCAGGTTACCTGACGCAGGAAGCGGGCGGATATCACTATCGCGTCAGCCATTTGTCATTCTTTCAGGTGAATCGCTTCTTGATTGAGGATTTGCTCGAAACCGTGGTGGCAAATGCCCAGGGCGGGTTGGCGCTCGATTTGTACGCTGGAGTGGGCTTCTTCACCCTGCCGCTGGCAAAGACCTTCCGAAGAGTGGTCAGTGTAGATGCGAATCTCGCAGCGACAAGAGACCTGCTCGCCAATGCAGAATTCGCAAAAGTCGCGGTTGCGTCGCACAACGAACATGCGGAAGAGTTCTTGATGAAGACGGAGGAAAAGCCGGAGTTTGTCGTGTTGGATCCTCCACGCGCGGGCTTGGGCGCTCGAGCGGCGAAAGATCTGGCGGAGCTTGGCGCGAAGGAGATTGTCTATCTTTCTTGCGATCCGTCCACTTTGGCGCGCGACCTGGCAGTCTTGACCCATTCGCCGCGGAAGCCGAAAGAAATCGCAGCACCGGAAAATCGCTACGAAATTACCGAAATGCATTTGTTCGACTTGTTTCCGCAAACCTATCACATCGAAACGCTGGTGAGGTTGCAAAGAACGTCATGAAACTGCCGGCCGTCGCGATGGCCCCCGCCTTTGCGAGCGGCATCACCTCGCAAGAATCGCGTGTCTTTTCCCGCTGCCGCCAATGCCGATCTACCAGTGCTTCGCACGGATCACGATGGGGCCGTCGAAGTGCTGACGGGTGGACAAAAGTTGTATCTGGAGATGCTCTGTTCCTTGCACGGGAGCGGCAAATGCAACGTCAACGCTCGCGAAAATACCAAATCAAAACCAGAGCGCCGAGAAGCAATAAGAAACCGACGGGCGCCTGCCATTCATGGTTTTTCCTGTACTGCCCGAAGGAAAACGATCCCGCGGATTCTCCTCGAACCTTCGCCGGCAGCAACCGCGGAAAAAACAGAGGGACGGCGCTGGCATATTCTTCAAAGGCTGCCGCATGGCGCTCGCGCAATTCTTTTTCTTCACGGCGCATCACCATCGAATAGAAAACAGCGAAGTAGAAGAGAAGGAGAAGAGCAGAAGCCCAGGACCGCGCGGCGATTGCGGCTCCGAGAGCTAGCACGGCGCTTCCAAGATAGAGCGGATTGCGGGTGTAGGCATACGGACCAGTGACCGTGAGAACCTCTTGCTTGTGCAGGTATCCGGCCGCGTAGGCACGAATCGATAAGCCAACGGCCCCAACAAGCCCTCCCAGCACAATGCTCCGTGGCGCAGGGCGAGAAAACCAAAGAACGGCGACAGCCAGCGGGTAGCCGAGGCGCACCCGCCAGCGCATGAAGAAGGCTCCCGGGAGTCTCACCGCGGAGCCTCCACTTGCCGGCGTACGGCGTTGAAAACCGTCGCGACGTCCAATGCAAGCAAAGAAGGATCGGGTTGATCTCGACGCTTGTAGCTGGTCACCGCATGCGAGCTGCGCAAGACAATGTCCTTCGCGGAATCGCCGCCGACCCGGTAAGGACCGTTGCGAGCGGGATCGGTGGGACCAAACAGCCCAACGACCGCCGCTCCCAGCGCCACGGCGAGGTGCAAAGGACCGGTGTCGCCGGCGACAACGCAAAGCGCGTTGCGCAACAAAACCATAAGCTGGTAAAGCGAACTGTTGCACGCAATCGGAGCGGCGTCGCCGCTTGCCGCTTTCACGGCCGCGATGCCTTGGTCATCGCCCGGGCCTTGATTCAAGATGCAGCGCAGTCCAAGGTTTGCATAAATTTGCCGGCAGAGTGCGCCGTAACGCTCCGGGGGCCAGCATTTCGAACGCCATCCGCCGGTAGGACTGAGAACTACATAGCGGTCTACACCGAAACTGTGCAAGAGCCGCAAAGCAAAAGCTTCTTGGAGTGACGGAACGGAAAGTTGGAAAGTGGCAACGCCGTTTCGGGCACCCGCACCCTGCGATAGCTCGCCGTTTTGTTGGGCGATGTGCCCCTCGGTACAACGGACTCGATCCGTGTAAAGCAGCGGCACGCCAAACTCGCGGACTGAATAGGAGGAAAATCCGATGCGCCTCGGCACATTCCCAAGAAATGGCAACGCCGCAGACTTCCAAAGTCCTTGATAATCGATTGCCGCAGTGAATCGCCTCTTTCTAATGTGTCCGAGAATGCCGCGCACCGAGCTATAAGACCGCGGGTCCACCTCCCAAATCTCGCTGGCCAGTTCACTGCTATCGACCAGAGTCCTCCAGCGGGGATGCGTCAGCCAAACCATCTCTGCTTTCGGAAAAGACTCGCGAAGTGCGGCAACGGCGGGAAAAGTATGGACAATGTCTCCGAGCGAACCCAGGCGCACGACAAGAAAGCGCGGCTCACTCATGCCGTGCCTTGCGGATGGTATCGAAAAGGGTCCTCGTCGAGTGATCTTTCGCGTCCCCCACAATGGCCACGCGAATGCCAAGTCTTGCAGCCGTTGCGCGCTCCGGAACCGTTTCTGCCGTATAGTCGGTGCCTTTTGCGTGAACATCCGGCCGCAATTCTTCGAGAAGCGCTTCCACGTTCGGTTCGCAGAAAAGCACAACGTAATCCACACAGCGTAGCGCGGCAACCAGCTGCGCCCGCGCGTTCTCATCGAGCACGGGACGGCCTGGGCCCTTTAACCCGCGCACGCTCGAGTCATCATTTACGCCCACAATGAGGATATCGCCCTCGCGCCGGGCACCCTCAAGGTAACGAGTGTGGCCTACGTGCAGTGTGTCGAAGCAGCCGTTAGCAAACACCACGCACCGGCCGCGCCTCTTTTGCCCGGCAACTTCCCCCTGCAAGAAATCGCGCGTAACAATTTTGGGAACGGTATATCGCATGACTCAGGAGGCGGCTCCGGAAATCTCCCCGCGAATGGCATCGAGCAGTTCCTGGCGCGAGACCGTGGCCGTGCCACGCTTCATGACCACCAAGCCGCCGGCGATGTTGGCAATCTGAGCAGCTTCCAAGGGCGACGCGCCGCAGGCCAGCGCCAAAGTGTACGCAGCGAGGACCGTGTCGCCAGCGCCGGTGACGTCCACCGCCTGGTCCGAGCCGTGCACCGGGATGTGCGTGACCCGATCGCCGGATTCAAACAGGGCCACGCCGTGCCGCCCCCGAGTCACGAGAAGCGCCTGCAATTTCATGGAAGAGATGGTGGCCCGCCCAGCTCTGACAAGCTCCTCGGCATTGGACCCGATGCTTGTGTGATGCTCCGCCTCCAGCTCAGCCTCATTCGGAGTCGCAGACGTGATACCCGATCTTGCATAGCTGTGCAGTCCATAGCGAGCATCAAGAGTGATGGGCATGGGCTTCGGAAGCTTCCCGGTGACTTCGCGAATGAGTTTGGGTGTGACCACGCCAAAACCGTAGTCCGAAACGGCCAAAGCATCCGCATGGCGCAAGCTCGCTGAGAGTCTTTGTTGAATTTTCTTGTGAACAGCGTCAGGCAAAGGCGCTTGCGGCTCGTAGTCGAACCGCAGAACTTGTTGCGCTACGGTATGAGCCCAGCCAGCAAGAAAGCGGCTCTTGGTGGGAGTTGCTCGGCCTTTCGCGCGAAAAACGCCACTCGTATTCAAGCCTCTATCGCGGAAATATTGGAAAACGGCGTCGCCGGCAGCATCATCACCAACCACACTAAAGGGCAGCACCTTTGCGCCGAGAGCAGCGATATTGTTCGCGGCGTTGGCTCCCCCTCCGGGGACCATCTGTGTTTCGCGATGCTTCAGGATCAGGACCGGGGCTTCGCGCGAGACACGAGAGATGTCGCCGTATCGAAATTCGTCGGCAACGAAATCACCGAGGAGGGCAATCGTCTTCCCGGGGAATTTCTCGACACACTCGGCAAGATCGCGAAGATCTACCGATGCAGAGGCCGCCTTGGTGGCTGGGGACCGTTTCATGTTGCTTGCCTTAGAATCCAGTCGACCGCTGCGGTCAAGTCGTCGGCAATGAAATCAGGCGGCGAAGACCACCCTGCGGAATGCCATGAAATTTCTCCTTCGCCGTAGCCGGTGCGCACAAGAATTCCGCGAGCCTGCGCATTCCGCGCCAGCTCGACGTCCCCGTGACGATCCCCGACCACAAAAGACCGTCGCAAATCGATGCCGTGGTCTCTGACCGCTCGCTCCAGCATTCCAGTTTTGGGCTTACGACAGCTACAGTTGTCGGAAGACGCGTGCGGGCAGTAGTAAACCGCATCGACTCTTGCCCCGGCCTCGGAGAGTTGTTGCACCATAACTTGATTTACCTGTTGCACCAAAGACTCCGGAAAGTATCCGCGTGCAACCCCAGACTGATTACTCACGACAATCACGGCGTAGCCTGAAGCGTTGAGCCGCCGCAACGCCTCCGCCGCAAACGGGAACATACGAAAACGACGGACATGATTCAAGTAGCCGACTTCTTCGCAAATTGTGCCGTCCCTGTCGAGAAACACGGCCGGTCGCAAGCGAGGGGACTCAGGCACGCTGCGCCCCGAGCGTCGAAAGCCATGGTCTCGCCGCCGCCTCCGCCATCTCCGCCGTGACGGCAAGCATGCAGCGATGGTCGGTCGGGCAGTGGCGAAGAAAACACGGACTGCAATACGGTTTCTGCTGCACAATCGTGCACCGCGGGGTCATGGGCGCGGTGCCGAACGGATCGGTAGGGCCGAACACCGCCACGACCGCCAAACCTACACCGGCCGCCACGTGCATGGCTCCGGAATCGTTGCCTATGAAAAGATGACATTGCGAGAGCAACGCGGGAAGATCCGCAATTGAAGTTTTTTCCGTGAGATCCACTGGAGGCCTGTCGAGTTCCGCTGCGATTGCTCGTGTGACGACTGCCTCTCGAGCGGTAGCGAAGAGAATGACCTCAGCGCCACTCTCTGACTGCAACCGATTCGCAAGCTCTGCAAATCGTGCCGGTGGCCAGCATTTCGCCGAGCCGTAGGAGGCTCCTGCGGCAATAGCAATGCGCAGAGATCCGGCACGCGCGCCGAACTGCGCAAGAAGCTCCTCGGCCCGCCGGCGGGCGGATTCTGAAACGTTCAAAGGAACGAAAGATTCTTCGGGGAGCGCATGAATCCAACCGGCGCGACGAAGCAGCTCCAGGTAATAAAACTTTTCGTGCAGCGGGATTTCGCCGGTCTTCGGAACACGAATCGGTTTCGTCAAGAGAAAGCCGCGCCCATCGCGGGCATAACCGATCCTCTCCGGAATGCCCGAGCGCCAAGCCAGCCACGCCGCATCGAAGGCATTCTGCAGCAGCAGAGCCACATCGAATTTCTGAGCCTGCAACTCCGCCGCCAATCGCTCGCGGCCAACCATTCCCGCGTGTTTCGCTTGCGAATCATAGGCGATGAGCTGATTGCATATTTCCTGCTCGCGATAAATATCAGCTACATACGGGCGCGCAAGAATTGCAATTTCCGCTTCGGGAAAGCCGCTCCGCACCGCTCGCAGCGCCGGCAACGCCATGATGGCGTCCCCCACCCAGTTCGTCGCGCGAATCAGGATTTTCATGCCGCGGCCCCGATCTTGGCTGCGAGCAGGCGGTGAACGATCTCGTGAAACTGGGATTCCGGACGCACCTGCAAATCGATCACGGAGATGAACACGGGTGCTTGAAACTTCAGTCCAGCGAGATTCTGCGCGTCTTTCTCGGTAGTCACAAAGGCCTTGGCCCCGGCCTTCTTCCCTTCCTTTTGGATGGTGAGGACGTCGCGCTGACGGTAACGGTGATGGTCCGCAAAGAAAGTCCAGCCACAAATCGGCAAACTCCACGTTTGCAGATCCCGCAAAAATGCATGAGGATTACCAATCCCGGAAAAAACGAAGAAGGGTCCTGCGCCGATCTCCGGAATGGATTGCAGTTCAATCCCGCTTCCGCAACGCCGGAATCCCAGTAATCGGGTGGCCGTCGAAAAAATGGGCAACGGAGTCAGCTTCTCAATGGATTCCGGGGCTCCCGGAACTGTTTCTGCACGCGTGAACACAACCAGATTGGCGCGGGCCATGGCCGAAAGCGGTTCGCGAAGCAACCCCGCAGGAAGCAAGCGTTCCTCGTGCAGGGGCCGCGACGCATCGAGCAGGAGAATATTCAAGTCGCGGGCAAGCTGCAGATGCTGAAAACCATCGTCGAGAATAAAAATATCCACCGGGTGCTGGGATTCCAGCCGCTCGCCTTCGGCAAAGCGATCTTTGCCGACGCCAAAGGCCGCACGGCCTTGCAACCGGAATTTCATCAGTTCAACTTCGTCGCTGGTGCCGTGCGAGCCCCGATAGCCGCGGCTGAGAATGGCAACGCGCTTCCCCTCCGCAAGAAACTTTTCCGCGAGCCAGATCACCATGGGAGTTTTGCCGGTGCCTCCGACGGTGAGGTTCCCGACACTAATGACTGCGCCTTTCAAGTGCTTTTGCTTAAGCCATCCTTTTTGGTACGTCCAGACGCGCGTTCGCACGGCGGCGCCATAAAGCAAAGAAAATGGCCAAAGCAGAGTGCGCATCAAGGGGTGAAGGCTCATCGCCCCGCACCATTCAAGTGGACCGCGATTTTCGCCAAGGCGCGGCTTGTCGCTCCGCGGCTGCTTTCGACTAGATGGCGTGCCTTTTCGCTCATTTCCTTCATGCGCTGCGGATTGCGAAACAATTCAATCCACGCCACGCCCACGTCTTCCGGACTCTCGACCTGAATGGCGGCCCCGGCCGAAACAAACCTCGAGGCGATCTCCGCAAAATTCTCCATCGAAGGACCAAAAATCGGAACCTTGCCGAAAGCCGCTGGTTCCAAAATGTTATGGCCGCCCGACGGAACCAACGAGCCGCCGACAAAGGCGCCGTCCGCCAAACGATAAAGTGAGGCCAGTTCGCCGATGCTATCCAAAAGAAAAACGGTTACATCGCTTGGTATGCCGACATGGCCCGGATCAGCGTTCGCTCCGACAGCGGCTTGAGCGGGACTGGGGATTGGCAATTGCGAACGCCGGATGAACTTGCGATGCGATTCTTCGATGTATTCTGCGGCCGCAGAGAATTGCTCCGGCTTCCGCGGCGCAAGGACCAGCAAGGCATCGCGATACTCGCCTTCGAGCGTCCCAAAGGCAATCAGGGCCAGCGGCTCTTCGGTGGCCACAACGCTCCCAGCCACAATAACCGGCGAGCGGCCACTGCGATGGACTTCCGCCTCAAGCCAATTCGCGAGAGGCGTTGGCGAAGGCAGTTCCGAATCGTATTTCAAGTTGCCACTGACCGCAACGCGGCCGGTCGGCGCTCCAAGCGCCCGAATCCGCTCCGCGTCCTTTTCACTTTGCATCAGGAAAGCACTTCCGTGAGAGAGCGCATCTTTCAGGAGCGGACGCAGAAGAAAGCCAAACGCGCCAAAAAACTTCTGATATCTCGCAAAGGAGCGGTCCGAAATCCGTCCACTTACAAAGACAATGGGAACTTTGCATCTGCCCGCTTCGCGCAGAAAATTCGGCCAGATCTCCGTTTCCAACACCAGAACCAAAGATGGGCGGATGGCCTCAAACGCGCGCCTGACACAAAAACTCCAATCCAGCGGAAAGTAAACGATCGCATCGGCAAAAGACAGCCTCTCGCGCGCCACAGCCTGTCCGGTAATGGTGGTCGTAGAAACAATCAGCGAGCGGTCCGGATACGCCACTTTCAACTGTCGCGCCAGGGTAACGCCGGATAACACTTCGCCCACACTGACGGCGTGGATCCAGATGGCTCCGGCGCGATCTGGCGGAAGCTTGTCGAGCGTTGGAAAAGAAAAGCCCAGCCGCTCCGTCAGATTGGAAAAATATTTGCCGTGGCGCAGGCCCTGCACCACCCAGTAGGGCGTGAGCAGAAGAGCCGCAAGGCCCATCAGCAGGCTATAAATGAAATACACTATGCGTGGCTCCGGTTAGTTCGTACCCGTCGGCAGCAAACGGGCGTCGGAGGCAGGGCAACCCTGCGCAATCCCCGGGAATCGAAGGCGTCAATATGAGAAAAGTTTATTATAACCTGGCCGGAAAGCTAACTCTCTTTGCGCTATTTTTTGGGGTCCTGCATTTATCGGCCGCCAAAAGCTCTGCTCCCCAGCAAGCTCCGCTAAAGACTTCGGCTCTCGAATCCCACGAAGGGCTGACCATTTCTGCCCTGCCCTGGACGAACCCGGCTCTTTACAAGGAGAAATTCAAGAAAAAATCGCCCTATGCCGCCGGAATTGTCGCCGTGCAAGTGGTGTTTCGCAATGACTCCGATGACAGCATGAAAGTGAACCTCGAACGCATCCGGCTGAACGTCACGCTATCGGAAGAGGATCATCAGGCCCTGGACGCCCTCACCTCCGAACAAGCCGCGGACGTGATCCTGCAGCCCAGCGTCAAAAATTTGGGCCGCAGCAGGTTTCCCATCCCCATCGGGGGCCCGAAAGTTGGGCGCGACAAAAAATGGGTGGAACTCGAGCAGGAACTGCGGGAAGCAGGAGTAAAAGCCAGCGTCGTCGCACCACACAGCTCCGCAGAGGGACTGCTCTATTTCGACCTGCAGCACCAATTCGATCTGCTGAGCAACGCCCACCTGTACGTTCCCGACATCATAGCCCTCGAAAAGAACCACGGTTTGATGTTTTTCGAGATTGACCTGAGCCAAGCCGGGGGACAGTAGGCCGCTCCGCGAACTCCGCTCACCTTTAGGGTTTTTCCACCACGGCAATGGTTATTCACAGGACCCGTTTGCGCGCGTCGACACCGTCGGCTAACATGACTGGTGCCACTTTTTCGAATGCCACGGACCCAATGCTGAAACTTTTCGACGAATTGAATCCAGAACAGCGCCAGGCTGTCGAAACACAGGATGGCCCGGTATTGATTCTCGCTGGCGCGGGAACGGGCAAGACCCGCGCAATCACCTACCGCATGGCGAATCTGATCGCCAAGGGCGTTCCAGCCGAATCGATCCTGGCAGTGACCTTCACCAACAAAGCCGCGGAAGAAATGCGCAATCGCGTGACGGATCTGCTTCTCCGCGCGGGCGTTCCTCCTGGGCAACCGTGGGTGTCGACGTTTCACTCACTGTGCGCGAGGCTTCTGCGCCGCGAGGCGCCAGCCGCCGGCTTGCCGCGCGACTTTGCCATTTACGACGACGATGATCAAGTCGCCGCCGTGAAGCTGGTCATGGCCAAGCTGCACATTGATGCGGACGACCTAACTCCTCGAAACGTGCTGAGCCGCATCAGCTACGCAAAGAATCACGGCAAAAGCCCCGAGCAGCTTCGCGCCGAATCATTCACGCAAGATGGTCGCCAAACCGCCGATATTTTTACCGCTTACGAAAAAACTCTTCACGACAGCAAGGCCCTGGACTTCGACGATTTGCTTTTGCGGTCCGCGCGCTTGTTGCGTGAATCCCAGCCTACGCGCGGAAAGTGGCAAGCTCGCTTTCAATACATTCACCTGGACGAGTATCAGGACACCAACCGGGTGCAGTACGACGTCATGCGTCTGCTGACCGGCCCCCAGCAGAATATTTGCGTCGTCGGCGATGAAGATCAGTCCATCTACGCCTGGCGCGGAGCCGACGTTTCCATCCTGCTGAGTTTCTCCCGCGACTTCCCTGCCGCCCGGGTCGTCACACTCGACCGCAACTACCGCTCGACGCAAAATATTCTGGATGCCGCTGGCGCGGTCGTCGCCAACAACCCGGAGCGCCTGGGCAAGTCGCTGAAAGCGGAGAAAAGCGCCGGAGCCAACCTGAAGTACTTCGAAGGGCGTGATCCGCAAGCCGAGGCGGAGTACGTCGGCGGCGAGCTAGACCGCATTCTCGGCGAAGACTCCGACCAAACCTGCGCCGTCGAGTACCGCACCAATTCTCAATCGCGTGCTTTCGAAGAAGTTTTCCGGCGGCAAGGCCTCCGTTACAAACTCGTAGGCGGATTCAGCTTTTACCACCGCGCGGAAGTAAAAGACGCGCTCGCCTATGTTCGGCTTGCGATGCATCCGGAAGACGATATTTCCCTTTTGCGCGTCCTCAACGTGCCCCCGCGCGGCATTGGCAAGACCACCATTGATGCGCTGCGCGAGACCGCGCGTACCGACAAAACTCCTTTTTGGAATGCGATTGAGAAAACCATTGCCGGTGGCGCCACGGGCCGCGCGGTTGCTCCGCTGCGGGCGTTCCAGGAACTTATCGGTAAACTCCAGGAAGCCCTTTCCACCAAAGAACCGGCAGGTTTTTTGCACGTCGTCCTGGAAGAGTCCGGCTACCTGGACATGCTGAAAGACCGCAACACCGCCGAAGACGTCGCTCGTATGGAAAACTTGGAAGAGCTCACGCGAGCGGTAGCCGAGAGCATGGAAGCCGGAGAAACTTTCACCGACTTCCTGGACGCCGCGTCGCTGGTCAGCGACGCCGATCAGTACGAAGGGAAGCCCGGCATAACCTTGATCACGCTACACAGCACCAAGGGACTCGAGTTCGATCATGTTTTCCTCACCGGGATGGAGGAGGGCATCTGCCCCCACAGCCGCTCCACCAACGAAGAGAAAGGGATTGAAGAAGAACGCCGGCTCGTTTACGTGGGCATGACGCGGGCGCGAAAGTCTCTGACGCTCACCCGCGCCGTGTACCGCCGCATTTTCGGCAACGAGCAGCAGTTGCGCGCTTCCCTGCCCTCGCGTTTCCTCGCGGAGATTCCGGGCGAACTCGTGGACACCGTCCGCGGCTCACTTGCGGAAATTGGCGAAACCCGCCGCTACGAACCGGATCCCGAATACTCCTATTCTTCCGAGGAATTTCTCCGTCGCGTCCGCCGCGAACAAAAGCCCGCTGCTCCAACTCGGCGACCAACTACCGTTGGTTCCAACTCGTTCACCCGGGCGTCCGCAAAACGCGGAGGGGACGCGAATCCCATGCTCGGCCGCAGAGTCCGCCATCCAAGCTACGGCGTTGGCACGATTGTCGGCGTCGAGGGAGACGACGAAGATCGCCGCGTTTCCGTCAGCTTTCCCGGACGCGGCACAAAGAAGTTCATCGAGCGCTATGCCCAGCTTGAACAAGCCTAAACCAGCGCAATTCCGGATTGCCGGTCGCCAGAACGGCATCTCTCTCTGGTATTCCGCAGCAAAATCCATCCCTACAGGTTGCGCGGCGAACCATCTCAGGGTAAATTGAGGCTCGTCTTTGTTCCCCAATTCCGTATCTCGACTCAACTCCGCCGGCTTCAGGGGCGCGATCGGAGAAGATGAGTGGCTTCACAACTCTTCCGTTGCAAAGACATTGACCAACTCATTTCCGATTCCGAAAATCCAGAAAAGCGCCTGAAGAAAACACTTGGGTGGATCACGCTTACCGCGCTTGGCATCGGCGCGATCATTGGAACAGGTATTTTCGTATTGACGGGTACGGCGGCCGCCGGCGAATCGGTAGAGTACCCCTCGATTCTGAAGGCCCCCGTTTTGGACGTTTTGTTTCATGGAGCTCATGCCGCAGGAATCAGCGGGCGCCCCGGCGCCGGCCCGGCGATTGCTCTCTCCTTTTTCCTTGTCGCGGTTGTCTGCGGGTTCGCGGGGCTCTGCTACGCCGAATTGGCTTCGATGATTCCGATCGCCGGCAGCGCGTACACCTATACCTACGCGACTCTCGGCGAACTAGTCGCCTGGATCATCGGCTGGGACTTGATCCTCGAATACGCCGTCTCCAACATGGCCGTTGCCGTCGGCTTCTCCGCGTACATTGACAGCCTGCTCGAAACGTTTGGCGTTCACCTCCCGGTGGCGTTAAGCACCCCGGCCTATTCGCCTGCGATGGGCTGGGCCCTTCATTTCAACCTCGTCGGCTTCCTCATTGTCATGGTGCTCACAGTTCTTTTGGTTGTGGGCATTCGTGAATCTGCCGGCGCGAACAGCGTCATGGTCGGCATCAAGCTCATCGCCATTTTCCTTTTTATCGTGTTCGCGTCGAAATACATCAAGCCGGTGAATTGGCATCCGTTCATGCCCAACGGCTGGCAAGGCGTTTTGACCGGTGGCGCCATCGTTTTCTTCAGCTACATTGGCTTCGACTCCGTCTCGACCGCCGCCGAGGAATGCAAGAATCCCAAGCGCGACCTCCCGTTGGGCATCTTGGCTTCCCTGTTGGTTTGCGCTGCTCTCTACGTTGGGGTCGCCGTAGTTCTAACAGGGATTCAGCCATTCCACATTTTCAAAGGCGATGCGGCGCCGGTAGCCACGGCGCTGCACAACATCGGGTTGGACCGCCTCCAACAATGGGTTACGGTCGGCGCGCTCATGGGAATGATTTCTTCCCTGCTCGTCTATCAACTAGGTCAAGCCCGCGTGTGGTTCGCCATGTCGCGCGATGGTCTCCTACCCGGCGCTTTCTCGAAGGTGCACCGGCGGTTCCGTACGCCCCACGTTGCCACCTGGGTCGCGGGAATCTTTGTCGGCATCCCCGCGGGAATTTTCGATATCGGGACGCTCGCGGACCTTTCCAACATCGGCACCTTGTTTGCCTTCCTCCTGGTCGCCATCGCCGTCCTGATTCTGAGGAAATCCCAGCCGGATCGTCCGCGTGGTTTTCGTGTGCCTCTGGTGCCCTGGGTTCCGATTCTTGCCATTCTCACGTGCCTCTTGCTCATGGCCAGCCTGACGCTGGAAAATTGGATTCGCTTTTTCGTGTGGCTGGCAATCGGCATGGTCATCTACTTCCTTTATAGCCGCAAGCGGAGCACCTTGTGTCTGCCCACGCCACAATGAGGAAGTAGCAAAATGCGGAGGAGAGTAGCTAAAAACTTGAGGACATTCTTCATGGTGCTGTTCGTGGCGGCAGCTGCGTTGGGGGCGTTTCCCAGTTGCGCCGAGGCGTGGGGCAGAAATGCGCACCGGCTCATCCTCAACAAAGCCGTGGACACGCTCCCCTCTGATGTTCGCTCTTTTTTTGAGGCCAGCCGCGGCTCGCTCCTGCAACATGTGACCGATCCGCTCGACGCGCTCGCGAAGAATCCCGCTGAGAAGCGCAATGGCTTCATCGCGCTGGACAAATACGGCCGTTTCCCGTTTGAAGGTTTGCCGCGCAGCTACAAAGCCGCGGTCACGAAATTCGGCAAACTGAAACTGGAAACGAATGGCCTCCTGCCGTGGCAAATCGGCGTCTACAGTCAAAGACTTACCGAAGCCTTCAAAGCCGGAAAATGGGACGAAGCCAGGCTCGATGCGGCCATCCTCGCGCACTATGTCGCCGAAGCGCATGATCCCTTCAACACCACCGATAATTTCGACGGCCGCTTAAGCGGACAAACGGGCATTCATGAACGTTTCGGCAGCACGCTGATTGATCGCTATTCTTCTTTTTTCCCCATGCGTCCGAACGACGCCGTTTTCATCAGCGATCCTACCGACCACGCGTTCGATGCCTGCCTCAGCGCGCATCGCTGGCTCGAATCCATTCTTTTTGCCGACGGCAACGCCCTCCGCGGACAAAATTCATATACCGACGAATACTACGATCGCTTTTACAATGAAGCCGGAGCCATCCTCATTCGCCAGCTCTCCGACGCCGCCACCGATGTTGGCTCGTTCTGGCTAACGGCCTGGAACAACGCCGGCCGGCCCGCCGTCCCTCATTAATTCCGCCCTAACCCATGTTGACGCGGGGTGAGCTGGACGTGTGGGAAACCATGCAAATCGTATGGGCAACACCACACTGTCACAATTCCTTAACAATCCTTTCTCTAAGATCGAACTAGGAGGTGCCCTTTGAAGAGTGAACTTCCTTTTCGTTCGAGCCCGCTGGTTTGGGCGCAACCTAAGGCCATGTCCCGCGCTTATGAATTGCGAAGCCCTGACTCGCCCGTGGGCTATCTACGCTTTGAAAAACCGTGCGGTTCCCTAGCCACCGCTGAGGTTGCTTCCCGCAAATGGACCTTCAAACGAGCGGGGTTTTTGGCACCAAGAGTTACGGTGCGTTCCGCAAATCCGGAGGCCGAGATTGCCGTCTTCCGTCCGCACTGGAGCGGTGGCGGCACCCTTCATTTTGCTGACGGTCATCATGCTCAGTGGCGGTGCACCAACTTCTGGGGATCGCAATGGGCTTTCCTCGGCAGCGATAACCACGTCGTCGTAGGCTTCCGTCATCATGAAGGCCTTTTCAAGGCTTCGGCGCAACTCCAATTCGAGGCGCCCAGCGTAGCGCTTCCCGACTTCCCGCTCTTGGTCGCCCTTGGTTGGTACTTAATGATTCTCGCCGCCGACGATTCTGCAGCGGTCATCGCCGCCACGGTAGCCGCAACCTGATGCCGAATTCACCGCCCAGAGGCCGCGCGAAAGGAGAAATGATGGCATGCGCTATATCATGAGAAAAAATCTCCTCTCCTTCGGAGACCGATTTGCCATCTGCAACGAAAACGGAGAGGAAGTTTTTTTCGTCAATGGGGAAGTCTTTAGTCTGGGCCATAAGCTGTCTTTCCTGGATCCGCATGACAATGAATTGCTTTACATCAGCCAGAAGCTTCTCTCGTTGGCGCCGACCTACGAGCTCTATCAAGGCGAACAGCACCTCGCTACGATTCAGAAGGAAGTGTTCACCTTCTTCGCGTGCACTTTTGCCATTCACACCGACAATCGAGGCGATTTGGAAGCCCGAGGGGACCTCTCTGACCATGAATACTCTGTCACCCGGCAGGGCGAAACGGTAGCCCAGATATCCAAACAGTGGTTCACCATCTCCAATACCTACGGCGTGGACGTAACCGATAATGAGAGCACCGTTCTACTTCTGGCCAGCACGGTAGTCATTGACATGTGTTGCCACGAGGATGAACCGTAGGGCGGACGGGCTCTGGGAGGTGGTTTGCTCGCAAAGAAAACCACTTAGGGGAAGGCCCCGATCAAGTTCGTTCTGGAAGGATGTTATCGGGAGTGGGTCACAACCCGGAGGCCTTGCGAATCGCTCGGGCCGGTTCAGTCTACGATCTCGAACCGGTATTCCTCGATGACGGGATTGGTCAGGACTTCTTTGGAGATGCGCTCGAGTTGCTTTTGGGCTTCTTCGTGGTTCCAGCCATCAAGATTCAAGACGAAGAATTTTCCCTGGCGGACACCTTTCACGGCGGCGTAACCGAGGCCGGAGAGAGCGTGATGGATGGTTTGGCCTTGGGGATCGAGAACCGTGCGCTTGGGCATCACCCAGACGTGTGCTTTCATAGCGTCAGTATAGCATTGCCGCGCGCCGCGTCATGCCATGCGGTTTCTGGCGGGAGACTGAAAGGTGTATTGGAAACCCATTTGGGAGATTTGTTCGAGTTCGCTTTGCTCGAGGCCCATACGGGCTGCGTTGGCGTATTCGGCGTCCAGCGTGGTCCCGAACAAGGCAGGGTCGTCGGTAGATAGGACGACGGGGATTCCATGGTGGAAGAACTCAGGCAGAGGATGATCCTCGATTTCTGCGTTGTCCCGGGCCAGCTGGCGGGCCAGAGCGCCGGTTCGGATGTTGCTTTGCGGACAGATCTCGAGCGGGATTTTGCGTTCGGCGAGGAGGTCCATCAGGGCTGGATCTTTGATCGCGGCGATTCCATGCCCAATGCGTTCGACTCCCAGCAATTCGACCGCCTCGCGGATTTTTTCGGGACCGCCGACCTCTCCTGCATGAATGAGCCGATGTAAGCCGATATCCGCTGCACGGTCGTAAACGGCGTGAAAGGCTGCGGTGGGTACCTGCAATTCGTCTCCGCCGATGCCAAAGGCCAAAATCTCTTTCGAGCCGCAATTCCTGGCGGCTTCTACGACGCCCATTGCAGCTTCGGCTCCAAATTGACGGACCGCGTCAAACACCCAGCGAACGCTCAGCCCGCGCTGTTCGAATGGCTCGATCGCGCGAAGCAGAGCTTCAAAGTTTGCTTCCGGCTGCTGTTTCCTGAGCAGCATAACGCCAACGGACAGGGTCACCTCGGCATAAACGACATTTTGCGCGAGCAATTGTTCGCCGAGGTCGCTCGCGACAAGAGCGTAATCCTGTGGTTCGCGCAAGAAGGAAGTGAGCCACTTGAAGGTTTCAAGGAACTCCGAAAAATTACGGAAGGCGTAACGCTCGCGCGCCTCTTGTTCGGTTGCATTGACACCGTGACGCGCCATAAGCGTGCACGCCGTAGCAGGCTGGATCGAACCTTCCAGATGCAGGTGAAGTTCGGCTTTGGGAAGCGAATCGATTTGACGGGAAACAGGAACCGAGACCATCCTAAGAGATTAACGTGAATTGCCGAATTGAAAAGCAAATCTCCGTTCGCTTTGCGAGGAATTACCCGATGGCTTCGAGCGTGTTAGGCTGATATAGCCAATTGAGGTCAAACCTTTTATGTGCGGCATTCTCGGTTACATTGGTCCCAAGAAAGTCGTTCCCGTAGTCATCGAAGGGCTTCGCAAGCTGGAGTACCGCGGCTACGATTCTGCGGGCATTGCCGTAGTCAACGGCACGGGCAAACTGGAAATTCGCCGGGCGCCGGGGAAGCTGCGCAACCTCGAAGACGCGATTGTGAAATCCCCCATCGAGGGCACCTACGGCATTGGCCATACTCGCTGGGCCACCCATGGACGCCCAACGGAAGAAAACGCTCACCCGCACCGCGATTGCACTGGCCGGATCGTCGTGGTGCACAACGGCATCATCGAAAACTACCTCGAACTCAAAGAGAAACTTCAGAAGGAAGGCCACAAGTTCGTCACGGAAACGGATACAGAAATCGTCGCGCACCTGGTCGAGAAGAATTCGCAAGGCGAAGTTCCCCTTGAAGAAGCCGTTCGGCGGTCGCTCCAAGAGCTGCGCGGCATTTACGCGCTGGTTTTTCTTTCCGCAAATGACCCGCAAAAAATCGTTGCCGCGCGGCTGGGCCCTCCCTCGGTCGTCGGGCTGGGGGATCACGAATATTTCGTCGCCAGCGATATTCCTGCGTTGCTCGAACATACGCGAAAAATCTTTTTCCTTGCTGACGGCGACATCGCCGTGCTCACCAAAGACGGCGTCCGGGTCATGGATCATGATGGCCATCCCGTCGAGCGCCCCCCGCAGCACGTCGCTTGGGACCCCATCATGGCGGAAAAGGGCGGCTACAAGCACTTCATGCAAAAGGAAATTTTCGAGCAGCCTCGTGCGGTGCGCGACACCCTCCTGGGGCGCATTTCGCAGAACACCGGTAAAGTCTTCCTCGATGAGATGGAACTTACGGAGAAGCAGTTCCGCGGATTTCAGCACGTGCGAATCGTGGCTTGCGGAACCAGCTGGCACGCAGGGCTGGCTGGAAAATTCATGATCGAGCGCCTCGCCCGTCTTCCGGTTGAAGTGGATTACGGCAGCGAGTTCCGCTACCGCGATCCCATCATTGATTCAAGCACCTTGACCGTGTGCATCAGCCAGTCCGGCGAAACCGCCGATACCCTCGCCGCCCAGCGCGAGGCAAAACTCAAAGGCTCCCCGACGCTCGCGATTTGCAACGTGATCGGCTCGATGATCACGCGCGAAGCTGGCGGCACCATTCCAACGCACGCCGGCCCGGAAATCGGCGTCGCCTCCACCAAAGCATTTACGTCGCAACTCGCTGCGCTTCTCCTTCTCGCGTCTTATCTCGGGCAGGTCCGCGGGAAAATGAGCGACGCTTCGGCTAGAAACCTCATGCAGGAATCCCTGCGGATCCCCCACAAGATGGAAACCATCCTGCAAGCGGATGCCTCCGGCTTTTACGAAAGCCTCGCGCGGCAATTCTTCCGCAACACGGATTTTCTCTATCTTGGCCGCGGCATCCACTATCCCATCGCGCTTGAAGGAGCGCTGAAGCTCAAGGAGATTTCCTATATCCATGCCGAGGGCTATCCCGCCGGCGAGATGAAGCACGGACCAAACGCGCTCATTGACGAAAACCTTCCCGTTGTCGTGCTGGCCACTCGCGATGAAGACGATCCCGAAGCCATGACCCGCTACGAAAAAAGCGTCTCGAACATCAAAGAGGTCAAAGCGCGCGACGGCATCGTGATTTCTGTGGTCACCAAGAACGACCAGCTGGCCCGCGAAGCTTCCGACCACATTATTGAATTGCCGCCCGCCCCGGAATTGCTCGCGCCGCTACTGGAAATCATTCCGTTGCAGTTGCTCGCATATCACATCGCCGTGCGCCGGGGCTGCGACGTGGATCAGCCGCGCAACCTGGCGAAGTCGGTCACCGTTGAGTAGTCGCCGTGAGACGGTCGAGAACCTGCACGAGGCCGCACAGTTTGGCTAAAATAGGTCTATGAGGGGCAACTTCCCGATCACCGGCGCCGGGCTGCTGTTTCTGCTGACAGGGGCAGTTTGCCCGTCACTGGCGCAAACGGCCGGCAACGTGACCGCATCCCTGCGCGAGGTTCACATTGAGGGGCAAAAGCATCTTTCCGAAGCGCAAATCGTGGCCATCACGGGCCTCACGGTCGGCTCGGAGATTGGCCGGGCCGACTTGCAAGCTGCTGCCGACAAACTCACACAAACCGGCCTCTTCGATAAAATCAGCTATCGCTTTGAAACTCGCGTGGGAGTGATTGTCACTTACCATGTCGAAGAATCTCCGAGAATTCCGGCGTATTTTGACAACATTCCCTGGTTTGCCGATTCCGAGCTTGCCGACGCCATTCGCAAGAAGCTTCCCTACTTCGATGGAACCCTTCCGGAGGACGGCGGCGCCGTGGACCAGGCTGCGGACGCGATCAAAGAATTGGTCGCTTCGCATGGGTTGCAAGTCACGCTCCAGCACGAGGTCACTGGCAATCCGGACGGAGACGGGAAGATTCAGATGTTCCGAGTGGAAGGCCCGTCTCTGCGAATTGAAAAGCTGGAGTTCGGTGACGCTGGGCTGCTGACTTCTAAGGCCGTGCAGCAACATCTCGAGGAAATCGTTGGCAAGCCGTATTCCAGAATGGCCATCGATCTCTTTCTCACCGAAGCGATCCGGCCCGTTTATCTTGCCAAAGGCTGCCTGCATCCGAAGCTGGGCCCGCCTGAAATTCGCCTGACGGGCGATCCCAATCAAAAATTGCCCGAACGGGTTCCCGTTTTTGTGCCCATTGATCCCGGCCCGGTTTATCACTGGAAAGAAGTTCATTGGACCGGGAACGCCACCGTCTCGGAGTTCACTTTGGGTGGCGACGTAGGATTGAAGCCCGGCGAAGTCGCGGACGGCATGAGGATCGAAGCAGGCTGGGACCGCATTCGGGAAGAGCTTGCCCACCACGGCTATCTGGACGCGAGAGTCGATCCCGCTGCGGCGTACGACGAATCGGCGCACACGGTTTCCTATTCCGTGACCATTCAGGAAGGAAAGCAGTATCGCTTCGGCAAAATGGTGCTCACCGGCCTGTCGCCAGCGGCGGAAAAGAAATTGCACGCGGCCTGGCCCATTCCGCAAGGAGAAATCTTCGATAAAATCAAGTACGAAGAGGTGTTAACGAAACTCCAACTGCACCAAGAGCAGATTTTTGGCGAGCTGCCGCTGCATTACGAAACCGTGGGCCACTGGTTGCAAGCCGATGCGAACGCCGGCACCGTGGACGTCCTTCTGGACTTCAAGTAAACGTAGGACCGAGACGTGCTGCGCCTGGAGCATGGGGTTGCCGGCAGGAACCTGGCCTGCTGCGCCCCGGCGATGAATCGGCCCCTGGCGGAGTTCGCGCGGCGAGGCCAGGGCTGCGCTATACTCAGCATGAGCATGAAAACGCTGGTTCAGATTCGTAATGGCGAGCAGCCGGCCCTCTCGCCGGATGAAAAAGAAAGTCTCCTGCTGTCGCGGCTCGCGGAAATTCCTTCCATTATCGTTGCACTCTCCGGCGGCGCGGATTCGGCGTACTTGGCCTGGGCCGCCCATCGAGCCTTGGGCAGCCGCGCGCTATCGGTCACGGCTCTATCCCCAAGTTTCGCCGCACACGACAGGGAGATTGTCGAGCAGCTTGTGAACAAACTGACCCTGAATCACGAGTTCATCGAAACGCACGAAATGGAAAACCCCGCTTACCGCGCGAACCAGCCCGACCGCTGCTACTTCTGTAAGGACGAACTGTTTTCCGTACTCGATCATCTGGCGCGCTCTCGCGGATTCGCCGCTGTCGCCTACGGCGTGAATGCCGACGACACGCTCGATCTTCGTCCCGGCCATCGAGCCGCTAGCGAGTACAAAGTTCTTGCGCCGCTTCTGGATGCCGGTCTCAGCAAATCAGAGATTCGTGCCCTCTCACAGCGTGCCGGCCTGCCCACGTGGGACCGCCCGGCCTCGGCCTGCCTCGCCTCGCGGGTTCCGTACGGCACGGAAGTCACTCCGGAGCGGCTCGCGCTCATCGAGCGCAGCGAAGCGGCCCTCCGAGACCTGGGCTTTCGCCAATTTCGTGTGCGCATCCACGACAATCTTGCGCGCGTCGAAATCTCGCCGGGCGAAATGCCGCGGGCGATGTCGCCTGAAATGGCTACGGCAATTTCCGAGCGCCTCAAGACCGCCGGCTTTGCCTACGTCGCGCTGGATTTACAGGGTTATCGCCAGGGTTCTTTGAACGAAACTTTGCGGCGCTCGGCGGCACTTTCCGGCAAAACGGTTTCCGGAGCTTGAATCCGGTTTTCTGGAACATAATTTATTGTTTTTGCGTAGCTATTAGTGGAACATCCTGATCGTTAGTTAGGGTTTTCCTGGAGAAGGAATGGCTTGCTATCGCAGACTGGGGAACTGCCTGCTGCTCTTCCCCGCTATTTTTGCCTTGGCTGCTTTCGGGGGTTGCAATGCCGGAGCAGCGGCAAACGGCACCTTTGACCGCAGCTTCAACGTCAGCGGTCCCATTCGCCTGGAACTCACAAATGCCTCGGGCGACGTGAACATCACCCGCAGTTCCGATGACAAAGTGCATGTTCGCGGCGAGGTGCGAGCCTCCGGCTTCGGATTTGAAAATCCGCAAAAGCGCATTGACGACACCGTTTCCAACCCTCCGGTCGAGCAGCGAGGCGACACCATCCGTGTCGGCGAGGACTTTTCGCACCTCCGCAACGTTAGCATCGCTTATACAATTCAGGTTCCCCATGCCACTGAGGTAGATGCCCATGTCGCTTCTGGGGCTCAAAACATCAGCGATCTGCGGGGCCCGGTGAAAGTCCACGCTGCTTCCGGCACGATTCGCGTGGAAAAAATCGACCGCGACGCCGATATTTCCACAGCCAGTGGCTCGGTGACGGCCAATGACGTGGGCAACGATGTTCAGGTCTCCAGCGCTTCCGGCAACGTGACCGTTTCAAACGTAAAGGGCGATGTCCGTGTTAAAGCCATCTCCGGGGTCATTCGCGTTTCGCATCCCGGCGGCCGCGTCGAAGGAAATACCGCGAGCGGCGAGGTGGAGATCCAAGGTGCCGCCAACGACGTAACCGCGCATGCCGCTTCCGGGCGCGTTTCCGTACAGGGAAATCCCGGGGCGCAAGGCTATTGGAATTTAAAAACCGCTTCTGGCGGCGTGCAAATCAGCGTTCCTCCTTCGGCAAACTTCCATCTTTCCGCTGAAGCAGTTTCAGGGGAAATTCGAACGGACATCCCCATCGTCGTCGAGGAGCAAGGAAAACATTCCCTCCGCGCGCGCATGGGAAATGGCGGGGGCCGCATCGAAGTGCGAACGGCTTCCGGCGAAATCCGCGTCTCCGGTTCAAAGTAGTTCTTGAGCCTGGGTCGGACGTCCCCATGACCCCATAGGACTGACGGCCGTGCAGACGCTTCGCGCCGGGAAACAACTTGTCTCGCTAGCGACAATTTTTCTCTGAGTGTTTAGAATCGCGGTATGCCCTCTCCGTCCTTCTTTGCCGCCTTGGCGGCGCTCCTGCTCTGCGCCCTCGGTTCGCAGCCCGGCGCGACTCAGCGAACCTCCCCGCAGGCCTCGAATGCCGGCAGCGTCAAAGGCAAGTCCTCGGCCACGCCACCGAGCTCTGACGAGGAGTTGCAACGGGCCCTCAGCGACGCTGGGGGCGATCGCGCAGCGTTGGTCCGTAATCTCGAAGGCTTCCTCCTGAAGTATCCAGACGATCCCAACCGCACCAGCATCTACCGCGCCCTTGTGGAAGCCAGTCTCCAATTAAGAGACACCGCCCGCGCCGCCGATTACGCCGAGCGCATGGTGTCGCTCAATCCCAACGACATTTCCATGCTGCTGCTGGCCATTGAACTTCTTCAGCGGCAGGAGGACCAGGCCGGGTTCCGGCGAGCCGTCAGCTACTCCACGCGCATTCTGGACCTTGTTGAGCGGATGTCTCCTGCGGAGCGTTCTTCGCGGGTTTCTCTCGAGCAATGGGAGCAGCAAAGAAAGAGCGACCTGGCCAACACGCACTTTGTGCGGGGGGACCTCTACTTCAAGCTGAAGGATTACGAGGCCGCTCGAAAAGATTTGCAAATGAGCTATGAGACCTTCCCTAGCGCCAGCGCGGCGCAACGCCTGGGAGAAACCGCCGAACTGCAAAAAGACTTGAATACCGCGATTCAGGAATACGGGCGGGCTTTCGCTCTCGCGGAGGGCAAGAGCGGAAGCGTCAGCCGGGAAGAAATTCGCAAGAAAATCGGCAATGTCTGGCGGTTAGCTCACGGTTCGGAAAATGGGTTGGGCGAGTATTTGCTAACGAGCTTTGACGCCGTGACGCGGCCGGCACTGAAAAAGACCGCGCGCAACGACGGCGTCAAGGAATTCTCTGAATTCACGCTTCGTAAGGCATCGAACGGCGCACCGTATCTCTTGAAAGGGGCAAAGGGAAAAGTTGTGGTGCTGAATTTCTGGGCCACTTGGTGCGGTCCTTGCCATGCGCTCGAACCGCACTTCGCGCACGTGGCCTCAGACTTCCGCGATCTGCCGGAAGCGCTATTTCTGTCCGCCAACTGCGATGAAGACGAGACTCTCGTCGCGCCCTACCTGGAGAAGGACAAAATCACGACCGAAGTTGTCTTTGCCGATGGTCTCGACCGGCTCTTTTCTGTCAATTCCTTTCCTACGGTCATCGTCATTGACCGCCAGGGGAAGATCGCTTTTCGTTCCGATGGGTTCCAGCCGGACACTTTCGAGCGCGATCTCTCTTCGGCGGTAAGCCGCGCTCTCGGCAAAGCCAATCCGGCGCCTGAGGCCAATGACAGGTAGCGGCTGTGAAGTTCTTTCTAGGGCGTCAAATCCGGGCTGTACCCGTCTACGACGTCCACGAAGTCCGACACTTCCGCCATGTCTTTTCCGACGAATCGAATCGTATGCGAGTCCACCCGCTCTACCGACCTCAGATAGCTAATCATCTGCGCCGGGGTATAGTTTTTAAAGCTGATCTCCAGAGTGACTGGCGTCTTGATCACGTACGGCTTGAACTCGTGCAGGCGCGCGAGCGCCGCCTTCACTCCCGCCCCGATCTTTTCGCAGGATGCCTCGGGAGTCAGGGTTTCCGCGGAATGAAAGCTCAGGTTCGTTTTCGTTTCCGCTGTTTCGATGTTTCCCAGCCGCGATCTTAGCTCCTCCAACGCGGCATCATCCCCGGAAGCAAAAACGACTGGCACGCCCAAAGCTCCGGCAAAAGCGGCGTTGAATTCGCCTTCCGTCACGGGGTGGCCATTCAGCGAAACGCGCGTGAGATGGGCGCTCGAAAAAGTATGGGCGCGCACTCCACGTAGGTTGGTGGTGGACGCATGGTAGCCAACGAAAAGGGCCGCGTCGAAGCTCGAATCGAGACCCGCCATCATGCCTCCGTGGCGCGGCCAGGAGCGCACCAGGCGAACGTCTTTGGGAAACTCTTCGATCAGGAGGCTTTCGCCGTTCCCGTGCGAGTCGCTTACCACGAATTCAGTCGCACCGGCCCCTCGGGCGGCGTTTACCGCTGCGAGTGTTTCGCTCGTCATGAAGCGACGAAAGCGCTCGTACTCGAATCCGCCCGGGCCCAATTGGTCCGCAGTAACCACACCTGCGACGCCTTCCATATCCACCGAAATGTAAATCTTGAGTTTCTTGACCGCGGAGCTTTGTGTCTTAGCGGCAGGGCACAAGAAGCCCGCAAGAGCTCCTGCAACAAAAAACACGCGGCTCGCGCGATGCAAAATAGTCATAAACACACCTCTGATCATTCTGAAATCAGGGAATCAACGAACGGGAGTGTATCAGCTTCGGGCAGCCGAGCCCGAAGGAAAAGCGACCGCCACTTCCCTCGCGGCGAGAATCGTATTCACATGAATGCGAACCGTATCTTCCACGCGGCGCGCGTAGCCGCCGGCCAAGGTTGTCGCGACGGGGATTCGCCGCCGGCGCGCTTCTTCGAACACCCTGCGATCGCGTCTTTTTAATCCTTCTTTCGTGAGCGAAAGCCCGCCAAGCTGATCTTCGCAGTAGGGATCGGCGCCACCCACATAAAAAAGAATCTCTGGCTGGAAATTGTTCAGCGCTTGTTGCACGGCCGGAATCAGCGCGCCGAGATATTCTTCGTCTTCGACGCGGTCCTCCATGTTTAAGTCCACGGTCGAAGGCGGCTTGTGCCCGGGATAATTGTTCAACTGATGGATCGAAAGCGTGAACACCGTCGGATCGTTTTGAAAGATGGCTGCCGTCCCGTTGCCGTGGTGCACGTCCGTGTCCACGACAATGGCTTTCTTGATGGCGCCGTCGGCTTGCAGCTTTCGGATCGCCACGGCCACGTCGTGAATCGCGCAAAAGCCTTCGCCATGGTTCGGATAGGCATGGTGAAATCCGCCGCTGAGATTCGAAGCAAATCCGTCGAGCATGGCCGTTTGGCCCGCGAGTATCGTTCCGCCGGCCGCCAGCCAAACCGCTTCCACCAGTTCCGGGGAGTACGGGACTTCCAGACGCATCACATCGCTGGCAGTGAGTGTGCCGACTTTCAGCTTGCGCACCCAATCGGCCGTGTGCACGCGCAAAATGTCCTCGTCGCTTGCTTGCTCGGGGCGCAGGAAGTCCTCTTCCTTGGCCAGACTCTCCCGCAAAAGCATCTCGTAAATCAGCCGGAATTTTTGCGAGGGGAATACGTGTGCGCCCAGATGCAAGTCGTACCGGTCATGATAGACAAGTTTGAATGGAAGGGAGCCCTTCATCGGATGAAATCAGCAGCGTTCGTTTTCCGGAATTCGGATCTCGGATCTCCGATCTCCGTTCCCGGCGTTAATTCTCTCGCTCGAGGATGAAATCGGGAAGCGTTGCCAGAGCGCGCGCATATTCGGAATCACGATGTCCATTCAGGCAGGCCTTAGCCCGCTGGGCGTAGTCTTGCGCGAGGCAGCGCGCCCGATCGAGCGCGCCGGAGTCCTGCACCAGCGAAACGACCGTTTCCGGCCGAACGGAATCGAATTCCTTCTCCGCCAGCACCCGCGCGACGAGTTCCCGCGCTTCGCGATGCCCGTTTTCCATGGCGTAAATCAAAGGCAGCGTCACTTTGCCTTCCTTTAAGTCACTCAATACCGGCTTGCCCAGCTGTTCGGCCGACGCGGTGAAGTCCAGCAAATCGTCGACCAACTGGAAGGCCAAGCCCGCGTTTCTTCCGTACTCCGCTAGGGCTTGTTCTTCTTCGTCGTCCAGCCGCCCGAGCACTGCGCCCAATCGCGCGCAACCACTGAACAAACAGGCGGTCTTGTATGCCGCCAGACGCAGCGCATCCTCTTCGGTCACATCGATGCGGCCGATTTTCTCGAGTTGAATCAGCTCGCCTTCCACCATTTTCTGTGTCAGGTCGATGAGGATATCGAGGATGTGAAAGTTGCGCTCTTCGAGCGCCATCTGAAACGACTGCATGTACAACCAGTCGCCCGTCAGCACACTCCGATGATTGCCCCACCGCGCGTTCGCCGAAGGGCGTCCGCGGCGCGTGCCCGCGCTGTCAATTACGTCGTCGTGAATCAACGTGGCGCTGTGGAGCAATTCGACCACCGCCGCGAGGCGAATGGCGCTGCGGTCTTTGTGCCCGGCGTAATTTGCTGAAAGAAGCAGGATCGCGGGACGCAGGCGTTTTCCCCCGCCTCCCAGCAAATATGCGGCAACTTCCGACACGGCGGGAAACGCCGTACCACTTTGACGGGCAAGCTCGTCTTCCACCAGAGCGAGGTCGTCGCGAACGAGATCGAAAACCTCTTTCACCGTGAGCAGTGCGATGGCCTTCCTCCTGGCCTCTATCTAGTTCCTGTTTTTGGCAGCCGTCGTCCCCTGGGGCCGGGCCAAACGGAACAGCCGCCTGAAATTCTCCGAAGTCGCGGCGGCAATTTCATCCGGCGACAAGTCTCTCACACTCGCAAGCATGCGCGCTACTTCGGCAACATAAGCTGGCTCGTTGCGCTTTCCGCGGAAGGCTTGCGGCGCCAGATACGGAGAGTCCGTCTCGATCAAAATCTTCTCGAGCGGCAAAGCTTTCGCAACCTCGCGAAGGTTCTGCGCTTTCGGATAAGTCGAATTCCCCGCAAAAGAAATCAGCAAGCCCATGTCGATCCCGCGCCGCGCGTCTTCGAGCGTGCTGCTAAAGCAGTGCAGGATGCCGCCAATGCCCGTCGGTTTCCAGTGCTCTTCAAGCATATCCATGCAATCCGCCCAGGCGTCCCGGCAATGAACGACGATGGGGAGCTTTGCTTGCTGCGCAAGAGCCATTTGATCACGGAAAACTTTGTGCTGTGTTTCGCGCGGTGAGTGATCGTAGAAATAATCGAGGCCAATTTCGCCCCAGGCAATCACCTTGGGGTGCTTCGCGAAATCGGAAAGCTCTTGGAGGTGCTCTGGAGTAACTTCCTTTGCCTCGTGAGGATGAATGCCGACGGTCGCGTAAATCCAATCATGCTGTTCGGCAAAGGGGATGGCGGAGTCGAGCTTTTCGGGCCCGGGGCCCGTGCCGATCGCCAGAAGAGTCGTTATGCCCGAGACGCGGGCGCGTTCGAGCATGGCGCCACGATCTTCCGCAAATTGCGGAAAATCAATATGCGCGTGCGAATCGGTTAGCTCCATTTGATTTGGCGGCACAGGCACTCTTGTCTGTGCGTCTCGCGGCAAAACCCGCGGCACCGGCCAGCGTGCCGGTCCTATTTAAGACGCGCCCCGACCTCCACGTCTTCGTCGGGAAAACCCGCCAGCACCGGCCGACCCTCTGGACCGACGGCTGCCGCGATGACCATGCCGTTCGATTCGACGCCCCGGAGCTTGCGCGGGGCGAGATTCACGACCACCGCGACTTTGCGCCCAATGAGCTTTTCCGGTTCGTAGTATTGAGCGATGCCCGCGCAAATCTGCCGAATTTCCGTGCCGATGTCCACGGTGAGCTTCAGCAACTTGTCCGCGCCGACAATGCGCTCCGCCGTCTTGATTTGCCCAACGCGCATCTCGACCTTCGCAAAATCCTCGATCCCGATTCTCTCGGGCGCGGCTTGCGGAGCCGTGGCGGCTCCCGCCGGAGTCGTACTCCCCACCGGCTTCGCGGGCGGCGCGGCCGGTGCCGGATTCAATTCTTCGTTTGCCATCGCTTCGATCCTTTCTATCGCTTCGCTTTTGTCCACACGGGGAAACAGCGTTTGTGCGGGCCCCAGTTGCTTGCCGGGAGCCAGTTGGCCCCAGCGTAGCCCGTCCAACTCAACGGTCGAGACGGAACTGGAAAGGCCCAGCAGAGACCAAACTTTTTCCGTGCTTGCCGGCAAAACCGGATGCGCGAGTACGGTGACAATCCGCAGCAGCTCTGCCGTACTCCACAGAACCGTAGCCTTGCGCGATTGCTCTTGCTCGGAATTCCCCAGGGCCCAGGGCTGCTCGCTGGTCAAATACTTGTCGGCGGCCCCAATCACACTCCAAATCGTCTCGAGGGCCCGCGCAAAACTCAGATTCTCGTAGTTCTCGAGCACTTCGCCGATTGCGCTCTGAACTTCCTTTGCCAACGCCTCGTCCGGCGACTTCCGCTCCGTGGCTTTGGGAATTTTGCCCCCGAAATTTTTCTCGATGAGCGCGGCGGTCCGGCTGGCGAGATTGCCGAGCCCATTGGCCAGGTCGCTGTTGTAACGCGTGACCAGCGCGTCGTAACTGAAATTTCCGTCCTGCCCAAAGACAACTTCCCGCAGAAGAAAATAGCGCAGCGCGTCCATCCCGAGCATGTTGGCGATGGGCCGCGGCAAGACCACGTTGCCTTTGGACTTGCTCATTTTGGCCGCGTCCATCAAAAACCAGCCGTGTGCCCACACTTGTTTCGGCACCGGCTGCATCGCCGCCATCAAAAACGCGGGCCAATACACGGTGTGGAAACGAATGATGTCTTTGCCGACGAGATGCAAATCAGCAGGCCAGAAGCCACGCCTCTCAAATTCCGGGCCGCCGACGGCGGTGAGGTAGGACGTCAGGGCATCGAACCAGACATAAAAAACGTGCGGCTCTTCTCCCGGAACGGGAATGCCCCAGCGAATCGTGGTGCGCGTGATGCTGAGGTCCTTGAGGCCCCCTTCCACGAAACTCACGATCTCGTTTCGGCGCGTCTCCGGCTGGATAAAATCCGGATTCTTTTTGTAAAAGTCGAGCAGCGGCTTCTGAAACGCGGAAAGCTTGAAAAAATAGTTTTCCTCGGTGATCGTTTCCGTGGGGCGGCCGCAATCGGGGCAGTTATCGCCCGGCTTTGCGTCATTCACAAAGGCATTGTCGTAAATGCAGTATTGGCCCGTGTATTGGCCTTTATAGACGTAGCCATTCTCTCGGCAAAGACGAAACAACCATTGAACCGTTCGAACGTGGCGCAGGTCCGTGGTGCGGACAAATTCATCCGCGGTGAGCCCAAGCTCATCCCACAACACGCGCCACTCCGCCGCCATCTTGGCAACGAATTCGGTTTCCGAGATGCCGGCTTTCTTCGCCGCGCGCTCGACGTTCACGCCGTGCTCGTCGGTGCCCGTGGTCATCACCACATCGTAGCCGCGCATGCGCTTGTAGCGGCGAATGGTGTCGGCCACCACGGTCGTGTAGGTGTGGCCGATGTGCGGCAGGCCGTTCGTGTAGTAGATCGGCGTGGTCAGATAGAATTTGGGCTTTCCGGGTGACATGTTCAGTTTGTTTTGCCTGCCGTTTCATAGGCGCGCAAAGCTTCGCCGATGACGCGCTGGAGCGGCACGTTTTTTTCGACCGCCAGCTTGCGGCAGTCGTCGTATTCAGGCGCGACATGCAGGATGCGGCCGTTCACACGGGAAATCTTGATGCGCACGCTGCCAAAATCGGTCGATACGCTGACGAATTCACGGGGAAGAGTTCGACGTTGCGCCCGATAAGTGCGCGCGCCAAACGTCGTGGTCTCGGCAAAAATGAGCGACATCAGCGCTTGCGTATCCTGTGGTTGGCACAAGACCGTGACCAAAGTGCCGGGACGGTTCTTCTTCATTTGCACTGGTGTGGCGTAAACGTCGAGCGCGCCCGCCGCCAGCGCCTTCTCGAGAAAATAGCCGTAAATCTGCGGATTCATGTCATCGAGATTGGCTTCAATCACGGCAATCTCCTCATCGAAACCGGGAACCGCTTTTTCGGCGGCTTCGCCAATCATGAGCCGCACGACATTGGGCTGCCCTTCCAGATCGGCCGTGCCCGCGCCGTAGCCAATCGCGCTAACGCTCATCGGCGGCTGAGGGCCAAAGGAATCGCAAACAGTTGTGACGATCGCCGCGCCGGTAGGCGTCACGAGCTCTTTCTGAACGCCGTTGGAATACGTCGGCCTGCCTTGCAGCAGGTTGGCCGTGGCCGGCGCGGGAACCGGCAAAACGCCGTGAGCCATTTTTGCGGTTCCGGCGCCCACATTCAGGGCCGAGCACGCAAACTTCTCAATTCCGAGAAAGTGGAAGCCGGCGCAAGCTCCAACGATGTCCACGATCGCGTCCACGGCGCCCACTTCATGAAAATGAATTTTCTCGAGCGGGACGTCGTGCACGCGGGCTTCGGCTTCGCCAAGCTTCTTGAAAATCGCGGCCGCGCGCTCGCGAACAACCGCTGAAAGCCTTGAGGCCTGCAAAAGTTCCAGAATTGCGCTGAGTGACCGATGCTTTTGCTGGTCTTCGGTCTTCACCTTGACATAAGTTGCGGCCATGCCGCCCTTCCACACCTTTTCGGCAGACAGTTCCCAGCCCGGAACCTGCAGTCCGCAAAGCTCCGAGCGCAAATGCTCGACCGGGCAGCCCGCATCCACCAAGGCCCCGAGGGTCATGTCGCCGCTAATGCCGGAAAAGCAGTCAAAGTAAGCCAGTTTCATGGAAAACCGCCGAACGGTGGGACTTCAAGTCGGAATTGTCACTCCGTCGGATTCAAATTGATACTATCGGCGGTGCGATACGCTGTCAAATAACGAAGAACCCGAGACACTGCGTTTTCCTCGCGACTTGGGAACCGCTTCTATTCCGCCTCGCGATTCGTCACGGTCACTCGAAATACCGGCTTGGACTTTTCGGACGGCTCCAGTTCGTAGGTTTGCGACGTCCTGGCAGGATCGTAGTCGCGCCAAAGCCAGATCATTTCCGCCGGGAATTCCGCGGCACCGTGCGCGGAATTGTGCGCGCCTTTTCCAAAGCTGAAGTGGAAGTCGTACTCGCGGGACTTCAGCGCATTGGCCATGCGCAAGTTCGCCAGCGGCCAATTTCCGTAGCGAAGATCGAGATCTTCATTGCCATCCTGCAGCCACACGCGAATATTTCGTTTCGGTTCACGGAGCACTTTGTCGGGATAGTCCTGGGCCCCATCCGGCACCGCCGGGTCTTCTTTCCACTGGATGTCCGCAAAACTGCCGATCCAAGAGATAACGCGGCTGAATTGATCAGGCATCTGCCACGCGGCATTAAAGGCGCAGATGCCGCCGGAGGAAAGCCCGGTGATGGCGCGGCTGTAAGCGTCTTTGCGGAGGTTGTACTTGGCCGCTACCTCCGGAAGCATTTCGTCGCGAAGAAAGCGGGCGTAGCGGTCACTCACGGTATCGTAAAGCGTGCTGCGCATCGAGTCTTTGAGGGTGCGATTCCACTTCTCGGAATAGGCCTTTACGAAATCATACGTAGGTGTGCCCGGCGAATCGCTGATCTCGCCAGGGAAAATGAAAATGCCTATCATCACGGGAATCTTTTTCTGGGCGATCAGGTTATCAATGACATTCAACGCCGGATTATTACCGTGGCGATCGGTATACCATCCCCCGTCCTGAAAAACCATCACCGCCGCGGGGGTGTCGGGTTTGTATTGCGCCGGCACGTAAATCCAATAGTCGCTTTTCATCCCGTCGTAGATTTTGCTCGTGTGCGTGATTTTTTCGGACAACGTCCCCGCGGGTACTCCAGGCTGAGAATACGATAGGGGTCCGAAAGCAGGAACGTCCAGGCTGCCGCCAAATCGGCTTCCGCCAACCCGGTAGTAAAACGAATGAAGCTTGCCCAGGTTCTCGATGCGAGCAGCTGCGTACCACGCGTCTGACCCCGCCAAGGGCTGCATCGGAGGGCCGGGAGCATCATCGATCAGAAGCTCAGGCCGGGAGGAAGCCTCGACCGCAAAGAAAAAATCAGGGCCATGGCCAACCCACGCCGTTCCTTCCTGCAGCTCCTTGGCGCTGAAAGTGGAAGTGATTGCCTCGTGGAGCGCCGGACTAGCCGACTTGGCCAGCGCGATGAGTTGGGTCGCGTCCATCTTCTCTGCCGCGAAGACAGGAGTGTTCCCGAAAAAGCATAGCGCGGCAAAACACAACAGGCCACGCCTTATGGAAATGCGATTTGATACACGCATGAGCGCTCCTCGAGAAACGCCGATACTATCGGCGGCTCGGGGGCCTGTCAAACCTCTGCTAAGGCGGTCGCTCAGCAAGGACGGCCGAGAGAAAAACATTCCACGCGCCGGACCGCGGCCGGCGTTTGGCGCGAACCTGCGAGGCGCCCAGGTTCCGCCCTCTTTGACGCTTTTCAACGTCATCTCCTATACTGGCATGATTCCGATTCGCTGCTAACTCACCTAGAGGACGCGTGTATCAAACACTAGCAAAAAGATTAAGCCGAGCGCTTTCGACGCACATACGCGAAAAGCATGGTGTGGAACTTGAGATTGTGCTGAATCGTCCGCCCCAGCTCGATATGGGCGAGGCGGCATCACCAGTGTGCTTTGAACTGGCAAAGCGGTTGAAGAAGGCTCCGCGGCAGATTGCGCAAGAGATTGTGACCAATCTTGGCAAGGTCGAGGGCATTGCGCGCGTAGAGGTCGCCGGCGGCGGTTACTTGAATGCCTATTTCGATCGCGGCGCGTTCTGGGAGAGCGCCGAGAAGGAATCGAATGAGCCGCGTGGAGCTGCCGATGCCACGCAGCAAAAAATCATCGTTGAGCACACCAGCATCAATCCCAACAAAGCGGCGCACATCGGCCATGTACGCAACGCGGTGCTTGGCGACACCATGGTTCGCATCCTGCGGCATGCGGGGATGCGCGTGCAGATTCAAAACTATATCGACAACACCGGCGTGCAAGTGGCTGACGTGGTCATCGGCCTCCTGCGAATCGAAGAGCGAACTGCCACCAACGTGATGGTGTTAGCGCGCCAGCCGAAGTTTGATTACTACTGCTGGGATTTGTACGCAAAGTCCACGCAGTTTTTCGCAGAGGACCTAGCGCGAGCCGCCAAGTTACGCGGCGAAACTCTAAAGGCCATCGAAGAGAATCGTGGCGAAGATGCCGAAGTGGCTCAAGTGGTGGCGGATGCCATCGTGACCTGTCATCTGAACACCATGGCGCGCCTGGACATTCATTACGACCTTCTGGCGCGCGAGAGCGAAATCCTACATTTGAAGTTCTGGGACACCGCGTTCGAGATGCTGAGGAAATCGGGCGCAATTCACTTTGCAGAAACCGGGAAAATGAAAGGCTGCTGGGTCCTGCCGTGGGAAGAAAAGAAAGGCATGAACACGGAGGCCGCCGGGAACACAGAGAAGAAAACGGATCCAGAAGCGGAGGAGGAGAACGAGCAGGACAAAATTATCGTGCGTTCGAATGGAACGGTAACGTACGTCGGAAAAGACATAGCGTACCAACTTTGGAAATTCGGGCTGCTGGGAAAGGACTTTTGCTACCGGAAGTGGCCAGACGCACCCGGCAAGCAAACCGTGTGGGCCACAACCGGCAGAAAAAGCGAACCGGACGCACCACACTTTGGCGAGGCCGCCGCAACCGTTTATAACGTGATTGACGCGCGTCAGGCTTATCCACAGGATGTTGTCGCGGAAGGTTTACGCCGCCTCGGTCACTTGAAGGCAGCCGAGAATTCGATCCACTTGTCCTACTCCTTTGTCGTGCTGACTCCGCGGTGCGCTGCGGAATTGGGTTACCAACTTTCTCTGGAGGACGCCAAGCGCCCGTTTGTGGACATGAGCGGCCGCAAGGGATTCGGCGTCAAAGCCGACGATTTGATGGACAAACTGGAGGAGGCAACTCTAAGCGAAGTCCAGCAACGGCACTCTGAAATGGGCGAGAAGGAGCAGAAGCGCACCGCGCACGCTATTGCGGTGGGCGCGTTGCGGTTCTTCCTGCTGAAGGTGACGCGCAATTCGATCATCGCTTTCGATTTCAAGGACGCGCTCAGCTTCGAAGGCGAAACCGGGCCGTATTGCCAATACGCCGTAGTACGCATTCGCGGGATTCGACGCAAAGGCGCGGAAACGGCGGCTCACTTGCCAAGGCTGAATGCGGATGCGGCAAAGCGATTCCTTTCCGAAGCCGATGCGGCGGATTTGTGGGAGTTGCTGCTTGGCGCCGGCTCGCTCGACTATTCCGCGGATGCGGCCATCGCCACCGAAGAGCCCGCGTTCGTTGCCAAGTATGCTTTTCAACTCGCGCAGTCGTTCAACAATTTTTACCACAAGCATCACATTCTTTCGGAAACCGACGAGCAAAAGCGCGCATTTCTTCTGCAACTCACTGAATTTGTAGAGACGCAGCTGGTTCGCGCACTAAGTTTGCTGGGAATCGAAGCCCCGGAAAAAATGTAGAAATGCCGCCCAACGGGGGCGGAACCAGGCCGTAAATTTAGTACGACATGACCAGATGTACGAGCGTGCGCAGGGTCACGCCCGTCGGGCCTTTGGCCATCCACGGCTTGGCGTCGTCGTTCCACGCCGTCCCCGCAATGTCGAGGTGAATCCACGGCGAGTCGCCGGTAAATTCCTTGATGAACAGGGCGCCAATGGTGGCACCGGCCCCTTTTCCGCTGCTGATATTCTGAATATCCGCGACGGTGCCCTTGATGAATTCGCGATATTCCTCATCGATTGGCATCTGCCACATCTTTTCGCCCGCCGCTTTCGCGCTCGACAGGAATTTGTCGGTGAACGCCTGGTCCGAGCCAAAAACGCCCACGTTGATGCCCGCCAGAGCCACCACGATGGCCCCCGTCAAAGTAGCTGCATCAATCAAATGTGTGGCGCCAAGCTGCTTCGCATAATACACGCCGTCAGCAAGAATCAGCCGGCCCTCGGCATCGGTGTTGAGCACTTCAATCGTTTTCCCGGACATAGCCGTCTGGATATCTCCCGGCTTTTGCGCCCGCCCCCCCGGCATGTTTTCTGTGGAAGGCACAACGCAGATCACTTTGACGTTGGGCTTCAGCGCCGCCAGAGCGCGCATCACGCCAATCATCGTCGCGCCGCCCGCCATGTCGTACTTCATCTTCTCCATGCCATCGGCCGGCTTGATGGAAATTCCGCCGGTGTCAAACGTCACCGCTTTGCCAATCAACCCAATCACTGGCGCGCCGGGCTTGGCCGTCGGCGGATTGTAGGTGATGACCATCATGCGCGGCGGTTCCACGCTGCCTTGCGCGACACTGAGCAGCGCTCCCATTTTCAATTCCGCGATCCTCTTTTCATCGAGGATTTCAACCGACAGGCCAGCCGCCCTGGCCATGACTTCGGCCTTTTGCGCCAGGATCGTCGGCGTCATTTTGTTTGAAGGCTCGTTGATCAAATCCCTGGCAAAATTCTGCGAATCCGCAATGATGCGGCCCTTCGCCAGCCCCTTCTCGCCGGCCCCACGCTCCGCGTCAGCGTAGCCGGCGATCGAAACGGATTCGATCCTCTTGTCGTTCTTTTTGTCGGTCTTATACTTGTCGGACTCGAAGTCAGCCGTTAGTACTCCTTCGACGATAGCCTGCGCGGCTTCCTCTGTGACCTGGGCTTGGCACACGAGCAGCGCGAGATTTTTTACCGAGCGTAATTTCAGATAGCGTAGTGCCGCTCCAGCCACTTTCCGGAGCGTAGCTGAATTGAATTGTTCCTTTTTCCCCGCGCCAACCAGGAGCAATCTCGCCGCCTTCAGACCCGAAGGCGCGTGAATCAACGTGAACTCCAGCGTCTTCCCCGTCAGTTCGCCGCTCTTTGCCAGCTTCCCGAGCAACCCGCCCGCGAGCTTGTCAATTTCTGCAAGGCGCCCCTGGACCGGGTCGCTCTCTTCAAACACGTACGAAACCAGGGCCTCGGCTTCGATCCCTGCGAACGGCTTACTCTCTAGCGTGATTTGCATGGCTGCTCTATCGCCTCCGATTGCGATACATGGATTCTTCCACTTCCCTGCGAGCTTCCTTCGCGCGCTCGTCCGCGCGGCGGTCCCAGGCCTTCTTGCCCTGCACCAGTGCGATTTCCACCTTGGCGATGCTGTTCCGGAAGTAGATCCGCAGGGGAATCACCGTCAACCCTTTAGACTCGGCGCGCCCGGAAAGTTTGTGAATTTCGTTTTTGTGGAGCAGCAGCTTTCGGGCTCCGAGCGGCTCATGGTTCCAGGGGCCGCCCGGTAAGTACTGTGCAATGTGTGCGTTAACCAGCCAGGGACCGTTCGGGCGGAAGTCCACGTAAGCGTCCCGGATATTGGCTTTCCCTTCGCGGAGGGCCTTCACTTCGGTACCGTGGAGAACCAAACCTGCCTCATGTTTCTCGATAATATGATAGTTGTATGACGCGGCGCGGTTCTGCGCCACGATGAGCTCGCCGGGCTTCGCGCCCTTCGCTGTTTTCTTTGCAGGCTTGGCCACGACCGTCCATCATAGCCGCAGTAGAAAAAGTTGTCACTCTCCGGTGAAATCCGTTTCTAACCGCTATTGTTTGCTGTAGGACAGTCAACCTCTCTTGCCTTGCCGCACGTCTAATGCGAGTGTTAGACTGCAAAGGCAAGAGCTTCGCAAGCCTCGGAGAGAGCATGCAGCAAAAGCGGGGAACCCTAATCCTTTGTGTGACTTGTGTGTGTTTCGGGCTGATCGCTGCAGGATGCCCCAAGGGCGGCGGCGAGTATACCCACGGCTTGAAGGCAGAAAACCTCCAAGACTACGACGCCGCTGTCGCGTACTACGAAAAGGCCGTCAAAGAGGATCCCCAGAACGCCACTTATAAAATCAGACTGCACCAAGCGCGATTTGACGCCTGCGAATACCACCTAAAGCGCGGCCTGGAGATGCGAAAGAGGGGCGAACTGGACGGCGCCGCTGTTGAATTCCAGAAGGCATTTGTGGCCGACCCTTCCAGCTCCATCGCCGAGCAGGAATTGAAGCGCACCGCGGATATGATTGAGGAAAGGGCCCACCCAAACCAGCCCGAGGGCCCCACCGATCACAACCAGCAGCCGCTGGCTTCCATGCCGCCGGAGCTCAAGCCGCTGAATCGGGGCGCCCTCAGCATGAAGATGTCGAACGACGCCAAGATCGTTTTCGACACCATTGGCAAATGGGCGGGTGTGACAATGATCTACGACCCCGACTTCCCTGCCCGCAAAATCAATTTTGAAGTCAACAATGTCACGCTCGAGCAGGCCCTGGAAATCGCATCGCTCGAAAGCAAGGCCGCTTTCAAGCCAGTGACGGAAAACACGCTTTTCGTGTATCCGGACCAGCCGCAGAAGCGCCGCGAGAATGAAGAAGAGGTCGTCAAGACTTTCTATCTTTCCAACGTGAGCCAGCCACAGGACATCACCGAAATCATGACGGGGTTGAGGCAATTATTCGATCTGAAGCGCATCCAGCAGGTCAATGCGCAAAACGCCATCATCATCCGGGACACGCCAGACAGACTAATGCTCGTCCAGAAAATGCTTGACGACATTGACAAGGAGAAGCCGGAAGTCGTCGTTCAAGTGGAAGTTCTGCAAGTCAGCAAAGACCGCCTCCGCGAACTTGGAATTCAACCCGGTTCGCAAGCCACTGTCGCGGTTACCGGCAGCACAACCAGCAGCTCTTCGAGCGGGAGCAGTGGCAGTACCCCCGCAACCAATCCGATCACTTTCGACACCTTTCGCCACCTCAACCCCGGCAGCTTCAGCGTTACGCTACCGAGCCTCACCCTCAACCTGGTAGAAAGTGATTCGGACACAAAGATTATTCAGAACCCGGAAATTCGCTCCGTAGACGGTCAAACGGCCAAACTGAAGATTGGTCAGCGCATTCCGATAGCAACCGGCAGCTTTCAGGCGGGCGTCGGCGTGGGTGGCACAGCCGGCACGGGTTTTGTGAACCCCCTCGTCAACACCCAGTTCACCTACTTAGACGTCGGAGTGAATGTCGACGTGACGCCGCGCGTGCACCCAAACCACGAAGTCACCTTGAAACTGCGGATCGAAATCTCCTCCGAGCTAACCACCACCAACATCGGCGGCATTTCACAGCCCGTCATCGGCTCGAAAACCATCGAGCACGACATACGGCTCAAAGAAGGCGAGACCAATATTCTTGGCGGCTTGATTGAGCGCACCGACACGAAAACGATAAGCGGATGGCCTGGCCTTGCGAGAATTCCAATTCTCGGCCGCTTTTTTTCGGACAACAAGGTGGAACATCAGGAAGATGAAACGCTGATCGTTTTGACACCTCACATCGTACGCATGCCTTTCTTGACGAAAGGCAATTTGCAGCCGATGCTGTCGGGTCCGGATCAGAACCCCCAAACCAGGCGCGAGAGCGAACTCCGCGCGCCGCAACCGGAAACGCAGCAGCCTTCGTCGCCTGCCACACAACCTCAACAGCCGCAGCAACAACCGCCGGTAACGACACCAACGACGCCGAACGCGGGCTTGCCTTCTTCACCGGCTCCACAGGCACAGTCAGGCGTCGCCAAGATTCGTTTCGAGCCGCAAACTCTCACTCTTAAGGCAGGGCAGACGGCTACTCTGGGCGTGGTCGTTGAAAACGTGAACGATCTTTACTCCATCCCGATGCTTTTGCAGTACGACCCCAAAGTCATCAGTGTCGAAGAAGTGCAGCATGGCGGGTTCCTCTCGGGTGGCGGCTCCCAGGTGATTGCCATTCCCTGGCAAGTTCTCAAGGACAAAGGCCAGGCCATTATTTCCGCCACTCGCCCACCCAGCACTCCGGGAGTCAGCGGCAGCGGCACTCTGATCGGCATCGTGGTGAAAGCATTGGCGCCCGGCTCCACGAACTTGTCTATCGTCCAGGTGAACGCCAAGGACTCGCAGCAAAAGGCCGTCCAGCTGGTCACGAGCGAAGCAGCTTTACAAGTTCAGCCGTAGTCCAGTCTAGAGGAGCCCTATTCTGAATCGTCTGGTCTACGCTAGAGAGATGCTGTCTGAATTTCCAACTCGAAAGCGCATTCGCGGGCTGCAGGCCCACATGCAAGCAGGCCTGACTCTTCTTGAGCTCATCCTGACCTGTGGCATCCTGCTGATTCTGTCTTCTGTGGCTCTGCCGATCGCAAGATACGCAGTGGTTCGCGAGAAAGAAGCGGTCCTTCGCCACAATCTCGACGAAATCCGCGACGCGATTGACCGTTACAAGGACGCCGCGGACCATCAAGCCATCCGCGTCGATCCCGGAACGGAAGGTTACCCGCCGGATCTTCAGACGCTTGTCACCGGCGTGAAGCTGGGAAGCGGCATCGGAAACAGCGGCGATAAGAAGATTGTTTTTCTGCGGAAGATCCCGATCGATCCAATGACCGGGCGAGCCGATTGGGGGTTGCGAGCGGTTCAGGACGATCCAGACTCGACGCAGTGGAGCGGAAAGGACGTCTTTGATGTGTATTCCCAATCCACCGGAACGGCCATGAATGGCACGAAGTACTCGGACTGGTGATAGGAGGTTGAACTTACCGTGGACACGCAACAGCACCATCAAATCGCGGCGCGGCAACGGCGGAACGATCCCGGCAGACGGAGCAATCGCGGTTTCACACTGATCGAGTTGATGATCGTTATGAGCATCATACTGATTCTCATCGGCATCGCCGTGATTCGCTACGACCACGTAATGCAACATTCCAAGGAAGCCGTCTTAAAAACCGACCTTCGCACGATACGCGACGCCATCGACAATTACACGCTGGACAAGCAAGCTGCTCCGCAATCGGTTGATGACCTGGAGCAGGCGGGCTACCTCCGCTCTGTGCCGAAAGATCCCATGACCAACGCCAAGGATTGGGTGCCACAGTTCGACAGTGTGGTGCTTAGCCCCGACCAGACCACTACGGGCATGGTGGATGTCCATTCGAATTCCAGCAAGACGGCCCTCGACGGTACTCCCTACAACGAATGGTAGTCTAAGTGCCGCCCTCGGCTCGCGCTGCGCTCATCATCAGCTCCTGCAGTGCTTGAACCCGCCACAACAAGGCAAAGGCCGGAGTCCTGGCCTCCGGCCGTAACTCCAAAATGGTTGCGGGGGGCTGCCATGTAACGGTACGGGTAGGGAGCCTGAGGCCCACTCCGCTCAGCGCGCCGGCGCAGTTGAAGGTCACGGTAACCGGACCGCTGTTGTAGCCGCTGGCGGCGGACTGATGAAACCAGTGATAGTGGGCGGAGTCATGTCGAGGTTGCTGGTGACCGATGTGGTTAGGATGTTGCCAGCCAATCGTTTAGTGACATGCCTCGAAGTCGAGGACTGGTAGGCCGCTCGGCACTTCGGCCGGCACGAGCTTGCAAAGATTTTCAGTTTTTGCCCGTTGGTCCAGCAGACCATCCCGGACAAACGACACCAAATCGCTGAACTCGCCGTCCGTCAAGTGAATCGGATTCTTAAGCAAGGGGTCGAGGCGTTTCAGGACCGGCTCGATCGGTCCGACGCGGTGAGTGAGATCTGCGGGCAGCCCCGCTTCTACCGGATCGTAGGTCTGTGCCGATTTATAAACGTTCAAGTGATGACCGATGGCGTCTTCCAGACGGGTGAAAGCCCCGTTGTGGAAGAATCCGGGCGCCAAGGCCAGATTTCGCAGCGGCGCCGTGCGAAACTTGTAGCGATCTACTTCGTTGCCACTGATCTGTTCCAAGCCGAAGTCCTCATCTTGACCCGGCCCATCAAAGATCACGTTGCCCTGCCCAACACCAAAGAAAGGCGCGATTTGCGGGACGCCGATGACGCGCTCCTGAAAGTCTGTAAACATTTCGTTCGATTGGCCCGCCGCCGAGCGGCCGGACACAGCGTGACACTGAACGCAATTCGCCTTGCCGAAAAAGAGAAGCGCCCCGCGTTTTTCCGCCGCCGTCATGGCGCTGTGATTGCCTCGCGCGAACTGGTCGATCGGGGCATCGGCAAACACCAGCGTGAACTCGAACTCGGCAATGGCCTTGCCGAACATGAAGAAATCGATTGGTGCGCCTGCCGCGACCTCGGGAAACACTTCACCAAAGAGTTGGCGGTACGCAGGGCTTGCGTTCAGAATGGTCAGCCCCTTCTGCCGGATGGGTTCGTTCCGCGAGCCAGTGCTGTCCGGCAGCGGCACGATTTCGCCTTTCCCATCGTCAAATTGGCAAAATGCCGGCCCCAGCGTGGGATCGGGAACGCCATTCGGGCACGTTCCGTTGAAGCCTGCCACTTCAATCAGCTCGGTCGGGGGCATGTGGCCCTGAGCCTGCAGCAGTTGGGTCACATGATTTGCGACGTCGTTGGCAAAAGAGAAGCGGGTATCGTCTTCAGGAAACGGAAAACGGAAGCCCAGTGAATTGTCGAACGGGTCACCAGACAAGGAATTGAACCGTCCATTCCACATCAGCGCAGGGTAGAGCGCGGTGTTCACGACCAGCGGCGACCGCCGCTGATTTCGCGGCCCCCCGCGATCCGGTCCCACGAAGTTGTTGTTTTGAACGCCGATGGCCATGGGCTGCGAATCGCCAAATCCGTTTGTTGGCGAGTGGCATCCGCCGCAGGTGTTGTCGTGATGCAGGGAGTGAATCTTGTCGAACCACAACAGTCGTCCAAGATTGGCAAGCTTGGTATCGATCGGCCGCCCTAGATTGGTTTCCAGCCGTTGTTGGAAGATTTGCTGGATGTTGCCGGTGAATCCTGCATTGGCGAGCACACTTGCCAACATATCATCCAGGATTCCATTGTCGGTGCCTTGGGCCGCCGCGTCGGCCGTCTGCACGACTCGCGCGCCGAACGGCTGCAGCACCAAGACGATTGCACACGCAAAGAATGAAAGCTCAATCAGCATGCGTTTCCCGCTTCGCATAGCGTTAGCCTCCTAAATCAGCTTCTAGCCTCAATTCAGGGAAAAGTTCCTCTCTTCTGGGCGGACAAGCCCATCGGCGAGGGATATTTCTTGACTGCTACTAGATAAATCGGAATTCGCAGGCAAAAGACGACAGCCGAGAAGAATTCTGCTGGGCCGTAGTCTCTGCGAGCTGGCGCGCAGCGGGAGAATCGAAGAGCTCTACCCAACAAATCGAAAACTGAGGGCAAAAGACAAAAACGACAGGGAGTGTGGAAAAAACCTGGTATTTTTGTCAGCCCAATCTGCCCAGTCGCAGGAATCGTTCCAAGTAGGTCCGCGTCGAGGTTTGGGTCTAATAGAATGCGTGGGACCGCTGCTCGTTGAAGGTTGCGATGCCGGGTTCTTCAGTGGAGCGAAGCCAAGAGGTGTTCGCTAACTGATTGCTGAAGCTTGACGTACTGATTTGATGACGGAAAGCGCTGCCAGAGCCGCGACAGCTCTTCGTAATGTTCCCGCGCTTGCCTGGTCTGATGGCGGCTAGCGTAAAAGGTCCCGAGAGCCTGGTTTGCGTTGGCGAGCGGGATCGCGTTCATGAGCTCCTCGGATTGGGCGATCTGCTTCGCCTTGGTCAGCGCTTCCTGCAGGAAGCCTTCGGCACGTTCATATCGACCCATAGCTGACTCGGTTCTGCCGGCGAGGATGAGGACTTGGACGAGCTCGGAACGCTCGTCATCCCCCTCGGCCCCGAATCCTGCCGCAATTGGGCGTTCCGCGGAGAGGGCCACCTCAGCCGTGCTGGCTGCTTCTTCCAACCGATGGGCTCTCAGTTGGGCCTCACCTAACCTGATGAAAGCGCGAACGCGACGCGAAGTAAGAAGATAATTAGGCTTCCCCTGAGCAATCATCTGATCGAACATGCGCACAGAATCACGGGCGAGTTTGATGGCGGCATTTGCATCAGATTCCCGAAGGGAAAACGAAACCCAGTAGGTCGCAACGGCCCTGCTAAAGTGCGCCGAAGTATTGGATGGATCATTGCGCACTCTGGCTTCGGCGGCCTGCAGATACAGCTGAGCATTCTTTAGTGCGTGAAACGGATCACCGAGACTTGGGGACAGGTCTGAGTAATACACCTCGGCGCGGTAGTCGTACACCAACGCCAGCCGTCGGTGAAGCTGCGGATTATGTGGTTCGCCAACCAGCAGTTCGTTGAGCAACGATTCGTCTTCATCCAGTAACCTAAGCGCCTGCTCTAAAAGACCAAGCTCTTGGGCGGCAGTGGCGATACGCTCATCCGCTTGTGACAACCAGGACGTTGTTTCCTGGTCCTTTGTTCCGTCCAGCCGCGCACGGGCGAGTTCGCCGCATCGCGAGAATTCCTTCCACGCTTGCGTGTAGTGCCCGGCATCCTCGTCCAAGTCGCCCAAGGTGCACCAAGCCTGCGTGTAGGGAATCTCCAACTTTCCAGATAATGCGTGCTGTGAGTGGATGCGATCAAACGTTTTGACCGCTAATTCGGACAGCGCCCTCGCTCGTGTTCGATCATCCGTAAACCGCACTAACCCTGCGTAATTCAGGTAAAACTGCGCCAAATCGGGCAAGTATGCTGTGTTTCTTGACGCGATGCGCTCGTAGATCTCATCTGCCTTCCGATAGCTCGCCAGCGCATCCGCAATCCGGCCGAGGTTGGCTTTTGTCGGATAGCCCTGTGCATCGCCGATTTTCGCGTACCCTCCGGCGATTTCCCTTTGCAAGTCCAGATCGCTCCCGGCATTCTGCGCAAGGTCGTCCAGATACTGGAGACCTGTTTGCACCATCATCTCGCGTGATTTAGTCGAGCCCTCTAGTTTTGCGACTTCATCGTGCAAATCGAAAACGAACGTATGAGCGAGCTTCCGAACGTCCTGGAACCGTCGCTGGGAAACCCTTGCCTGATAAATCGCAATACCAGAAACCGCAAAAATTGCGGCCAAGGCAAACGCTGTTGCGCTGGTGCTCAGACGATTGCGCCGTGCGAATTTCAGCGCTCGATAGGCCACCGTATCCCGGCGAGCGGCAATCGGCTCGTGACTAAGATAACGGCGCAGATCGTCGCCAAAAGCCGTCGCAGAAGCGTAGCGTTCCTGAGTTTTTTTCTTAAGAGCCTTAGCAACAATCGTGTCGAGATCGCCGCGAAGCCGACGGGAAAGCTTTTCGGGCGTGGCGCCTCGCTTTGCCGCCGAGGCGATGTCCCCCGCTGACGCTGCGGCTTGCGACGCTAGAGGGGGCTCTGTTTCCGTGATGGCTTTGACCAGGTCCGCCGGAGAATGCGGACCGGGGCCCGCTGGGTGTTGCCCGGTGAGCAAAACGTACAGCAGAACCCCGAGCGCATAGACGTCCGTGGCAGTCGTAATCCCACCATCGGTGACTTGTTCCGGAGCCGCGAAGAGGGGCGTCAGCGCACCTCCGCCTTCCAGTGATAGGGTGGCCGATCCGGCGTTTCCGTCGCTAGCCAGCAGTTTGGCGATTCCGAAGTCCAGAAGTTTTGCTTGGCCATCCTTTCTGACCAGCAAATTCGAAGGCTTGATGTCGCGGTGCACAACCAGATTGGCATGCGCATGGGCCACTGCGTTAATCACATCCAGAAAGAGAGAGATTCGCGCCTCGACGGTGAGCTCACGTTGGTCGCAATATTGATCAATGGCCTCTCCGTCTACGTGCTCGAGAACCAGGTACGGCTCTCCGCTTGGCGTCACGCCAGCATCGATTAGTTCGGCAATGTGAGGGTGTTGGAGCTGCCCAAGAATCTTCCCCTCGCGCTTGAACCGTTCTGCGCTGCCTGAAGCCGCCAGCGTGAAATGCAAAAATTTGACGGCAACTCGACGCTCGAATCGCCCGTCGCTGCGCTCTGCCAGCCACACGCTGCCCATTCCGCCCTGCCCAATCGGAGACATCAGCCGATAGGCGCCAACGGTCTGGCCGGCCTGGGAAGATTCAATCGCCGTCGGCGCTGGCAGGCGTTCCAGAAAGCGTTCCTCCGCTAGAGCGCGGTGCTCTTCCAGCAGAATCTCCAGAACGTCGGCTAATTCGGGTCTTTCCGACCGGAAAGACTCCACCCACGCTGATCGCTCGATCTCGGATAGGGAAAGCGCGCGGTCCAAGAGCGGACTGATCTCCCGCCACCGTTCTGGATTCAGTGTGGACATCAGGCCTTCAGATCTTCAAATCCGAGCGAATCGTGCGGTGCAGATAAATGCGCGCCTTTTCCCATTGCCGTTGTACGGTACGCTCTGAGATTTCCTTCATCGCAGCAATTTCCGCAAATGTGAATCCGCAGAAGAATTTCAAGTCCACAATTTCCGCAAGCGACGGCTCGACCTTGCTGAGCTCGTTGAGCGCATCGCTGATGCGAAGCAACTCGCGGTCATCGGCGGCATTCTCAAGATCCGTTGCTACTGACGTAATCTCGAATTGGCCGCCGCGCTTCTGCGCCTGGCGGCTTCGGGCGTAGTCGATGATCAGCCCGCGCATGACGCGCGCCGCGTATGCCATGAATCTGCCACGGTCGGGAAAGGAGGCTCCATCTCTTGCGGCCATCTCAATGTAGGCTTGATGCAGCAGCGTCGTGGCTCCCAGACTCACAGCGAAACCCCGCCTCGCTAGTTGCCGCTTCGCCAGTCGATGTAAGTCCGAATAGAGAGCGCTAAACAGGGCATCCGGGGCTAGCAGGTCGCCCCGCTCGGCGGCGTCGATGAGTGAAGATAGGGTGGGCTCCACGCAGGTACCTGCCGACACGAAATTCCCCGAGGACTCAGGAGCCTTAAAGTCTCCTGATTCTATCCTAATTTCTTTACATCAGGTAGGCTCGATATCCCGTCGTTCGAACGCAAAGCTCAGTTGGATGTCTAACCGGCTACGGCGCAATTCGTCAAAAAAAGTGCTGGTACCAAAATTTCTCCTTACGTTTTCCGATTCTAGGAGCCTCTGAGTTTATGGGGGAGTGGTCTTAGATTCCCATTCAGGCGGCTCAATTCGAGGGGCCAGACCGCATACACCGGCATTGCAGTTACGAGAGTCTGGCGCCTCCTTTGTGGAACCGCAATGTCTCGGACGCAGCATCTAGCCAAGTGCTGCTTGGAGATTGGATCGAGCTGGCGCGCGTGCGCGCGCCAGCTCGATCGAATGCTGAGAACGTGTGCGCCACACTCTTCGATCAGGCTTGGCTGCCGAGTAACCTTTTCGGTTCTTTGCCGTCTAAGCGCGCAATCGTGGGGGAAGGATGAACTAAGAGGAGGAGGAATAATGCAAGCTACGCGATTGGGCGGCAAATTCTTGTTCGTCACGATGTTGGTGGCCGGCACGGGCATTGCACTCTCGGCGAGCCATTCCTCTCTCAAACAGGACATGATCGGCATCGAACGACTGCATGAGCAAGATAAGGAAGCAACGCTGTCGGACAGTGCCGACCAACTGGCCAAACTGTGGGACAAAGAGGCCATTCGATTTTCGGCGGATCGTCCGGCGGAAATTGGCGCGGCGGTGATCTACGCAGACGACAAGCAGTGGGAGAAGAGCAGCGGGAGAGAACGCTCTCTGTGTTACGACTTGGAGATTCAGGACATCCAGATTGCAGGAGACTGGGCATTCGAATGGGGATATGGTTCGTACAAAATCGCAAAGGGCGACAAAGAATCGATTCAGTATGGCAAGCTGTTGAGGGTCATGAGAAGGCAGGCCGACGGGACCTGGAGGTTCGCAAGAGTTATGGCCCTGCCTGCCTCGTCAGCATCTGCTGTTGTGTTGAAGCATCCTTGTCAGTAGCGATCAACGGCAGGCTGCTGTCAACTGTCCACACTATTTTGGTAAGGGCTTAAAACGGGCTGGTAACCACCTGGGAACGCTCTATTCCACCGGGGCCCATAACGGCCCAAGAGATTTGACCTCGACTCACATGAACCACCGTCCCGATACTGTCTTCCTTTTCTACGCCGAGGAGTCGGAGCGTTCGTATGGCGAGAGGCACGCGTCGCTCCAGCTCTTCCGGCAGTTCAGTCCGAGTGGTCGGCAACTCTTACCTTATCCGAGTATGGAAGAGTAGCCCGTCATCCGTCTGCCATCGCTGGCTGTTAAGAGAGTCTGAAGGAACTCAGGCAGAAGCAACGCAAATGGCATAACACCGGGCCAGACTTTAGGGCAAATCCAAGTCGAGCGCATAGATTTCCTGGATGCCTCGGTCGCGAATCAGGATTGGCTCATTGTCTGGAGTGAGCCCAAACCAGCCGACAGACGGGTCGCCGGCGGCCTGAGGGAAACCTTTGAGGCTCACAACTTCCTCCATTCTACCGTCCGGAATATGGACTCGAACGATTCTTGGAGAACCAGGGTTGTCCCGCATATAGACATACTTGCCGTCAGGCGACCACAAGTTAAAAGCAAGCAGTTCGCTCTTCGCCAAGATGGACCACTGTTGGGTCTTCGAGTCAAATAACAGCAATTCCGTTGCCGCCTCAGAAAACGCGGCTATGTATCGTCCGTCCGGCGACAGTCGAGAGGATTGCCGCCCTTCAGAATTTGGGATGGGGTTGGTTTTACCGCTATCAACATCCAGACGAAATATTCCAGCGTAGGGCACCTTGGCGTAAAGGTTGGACAAAGTCCAAACGATTGACCTTCCATCCGGCGTCCAGTTTGGGTCCGCGCCGGGAAACGACCGCAGTGGTTCCCCGGACGAAGAGATCAACGAGACCGTCCAGGGGCGCCCCAACTGCACATCCATGAAAGCGATCTTAGAGCCATCGGGAGACCAGTGCGGGAGAAAGGCTCGAACGGGCGGCAAACTGAGTTGCGTTTTATCGGTTCCATCCACCCGGCTTCGCCACAGGCTCATATCAGGATAGGAGACGTAAGCAATCCACTTGCGATCAGGCGAAAACTCGAACGCAGTCGTGGAAATACTATTGAGGTAAGACTCGAACCGGTGCGTTTTCGAGTCGTAGCGGACCGGCTCCACCCGGCGTTCCTCTCCCACCACAAAGAGCTTTTTCCCGTCAATACTAGGGACGGGCGAACCGACGCGAAGTGGTCCGGAAACGAGGCGTGAAGGCTTTCCGGGACCCCCCGCAAAAGTGTAGCGGTGCTCGGGCATGATCCAGATAGCCTGATCGTTTCCCTGGCGTCCCTGAAAGAAGTAGTAATGCCCATCCGGGGACCAGTTTCCACAACACTGAGACGACGCCTCTTTCCAATTCGGAAGGAGCGCGTGAAGATTCCTGCCGTTTGCCTCCATTTCCCACAGGGAGCTGGTATCGGAGGGCCAGCCGCCGATGTGAAAGCGGATCCGTTTACCATCGGGCGAGTAACGAAGCCCACGCAAAGCGACTCCGTGGACCTTGCTCATCTCGCTGGGGACTTTCGCCAGCTCGCGAGGATTGCTGCCGTCTCGATTGATCGTGAGCAACGAGTCCCCATCTGCATAGAGGATCTGAGTTCCATCCGGGGTATAACAGGCGGCGGAGGCGTGGATGTTCCCCACGCGATGAGGAGTACCAGCTGGCAGCGGCTGCGACCAGATGATGGCAGGATCGGGCCTCCCGCCGACGCCATTGGCGACCAATAGTTCCGAGAAATCAGGAGAAATGGCGTAGATGGCGGAAGGTTCCTTAAGGGAGGTCACAAGTTGAGTGGTCTCTCCCCCAAGAGCTGAGACTTGCACAATTCCCGAGCCGCTAAACGTGGTTGCCCCTTCCACGAAATACAGGCGAAGACCATCGGTCACGGGCAGTCTGATCGGGGATCTGACTCTCGCGTCATTTGTGAGCCGGACCACACGCGTAACCCTGGGCTCGCGAGGCTGGCGCGCCCATATGATTACCGCAAGAAGTGTGAGTGCCGCGCAGGCGCCGGCAAGTACGAGCCAGGTCAATTTGTAATCTTTGCGAATCGCTTCGACCCCAGCGGGACTCTCTGTAGGGTCGCCGAGAGTGTCGCTGAGACCCTCGGGAAGACTATTGTTTGCACGCGGCTCTGTCAGTTCGTCGATTATGCCTGCCCGCCGTCCTTGCTCAGCGTGTCGCGCCCCGTTCGTTACGGGCGGTCCAAGATAGCGATAACCCAGTCGCGGCAGTGTCTCGATGAACTTAGGCTCCTCGGCCGAATCATTCAGGGCTTCCCGCAGGCGCCTTACCGCGCTGTTCACACCGTGCTCGAAATCAACGAAGGTGTTGTCCGGCCAAAGCTCCTTTCGCAACTCCTCGCGGGTCACCACTTCGCCCGGCGTCTTCAAGAGGATTGTAAGGATACGGAACGATTGTTGGGGGAGACGCAGCCGGTGCCCGTTGCTCCACAATTCCCCAGATTGGAGATTGAGTTCGAAATCACCTAAGCGTACGCGCGGCTGAGCAGTGCCTGGCATGGCGGAGGGGACTGGGCAGATGCTATCACAACTAATGAGTGGAAAGGGTTTCCACCCTCGTAACCTGAACAGTTTCAGAGGGTTGTCGTGTTACCCCTGCGGTTACCGAAATGTGCGATTCCGTGCATTGATTCCGCCGCGGCTTCCTGAGAAGAGTGACGCAATCAGGGCAACTATCCCGGCGGGCCTGCCATTCCCTGCGGCTGAGTTGCATAAGTGTTGTGTGCGCCTGATTGGGGGGACGCTGAGCCGATTGGCGTCGTCCGTTTCAAAAAACCGATTGAAGATAAGGAGAAATAACGTGAGAACGATAAGACTCGCCTTGGTTGCTGTCGTTGCAGCAGGGCTCTTGATGGCCGGAACACAGTTTCATCGTAAGCGTGCTCGTGGAATCCTGCCCGTCGTGCATGCGGCGGGTGGCTGTTCCAATAGTTCCCTTCACGGGAGCTACGGCTCTCAAATCAACGGAAACATCATTGGTTTTGGGCCCATCGCGGGCGTGGCTGTGGTGACCTATGATGGTGCTGGCAATTTCACACAGACGGACAACGTGAACGTCAATGGTTTCGGAAGCGCATGGCGGCCGGGAAGCGGCACGTATAGCGTCAACGCAGACTGTACAGGGACACAGACTCTCAACCTGCCCGGCGGGCAGGTCGTACATAGTGCGTTCGTGATTACGGCAAAAGAAGGGTTCGTCGTGGTTACAGATCCTGGTGCGGTCATAACAGCGGTTAGCAAGCCCGTGGGTGCACTGACGGAAGACTGAGGTCTTTTTCCGGAGAGAATCCTCTCACCTAGTGGGTAGCGCAGGAGCACTACCCACTAGTGTCTTGCGCATACCAGCCGACGGTTCGGTGGACAGCTGTAACTTCGTTCGCGATTGCGTCTAAGTGGTCGGCAAGCCGGAAGTAGTGTTTCGGTTGGGTTCACTGGATAACTTCCGCATAGCCCGTCACTCATCCACATCGGCGGCCAGCGCGGATTGGTGCGAACTCATCCGATGGACGAGCGCGCGGTCGTACAACTACCTTGATTCAGGCCCCAAACTCACCGGCGCACCTTTGTGCTGCCAAATCTCACTGGCGAAGCGTAGATAATTGCCGCTCATCACCTTCTCGATGACGGCACTCTTGTAACCTTTCTTCGCCATTTTCTCAGCAATCACCGCAAATTGGTGCGGACCATTGAGGTCCGCGGCAAAACGGGGAATTTTTGGGTCTTCGCCGGGCGCGGCTATGCCCAAGGCGCGACGTTTTTCCACGAACTTGGCGTAGCCTTCCATGAACGCTTCGATATCATCGATTCCGGTCGTACCACCGTCCGTGCCGATCCCGACGTGATCCTCGCCGCAAACCTTAATGGCGTGATCGACGTGTGCGACGACGTCGTCGCCGGTGAAACGGCGTCCGACGGACAGGAAGTTCATGAGATAAATGCCGACATAGCCACCCTTCG
>DATFSR010000049.1:0-54099 GCA_035262505.1 Candidatus Acidiferrum sp.
GTTGAGGACTTCCCTTCTCCTAGGCGGATCGACGGCCAAAAAGCTCACTCCCTTCTCAGGAATTTCGGAAATGATTCTTACTTCCGCCAGGTGCGCCCAATACGCGTCCAATCCGGACCCGATCGAGGCCACTTGGGTCCCGGGAGAAATCCCCATATCGCGTAATCCCTCTGCCACCACCTGCTGATCATAAGGACGGTTCCGAATGATGTCGCGCAAATTCAGCGACGAAGACCACGTCATTGCCAGCGCCAGGACGAGAATGGTCACCCCGATAGCTCGTTTCCTGAAAACTTCTTCACTCGCAAACGAGATTCGGGCGCTCGAGAGAATCCAAAACACTAGCATCAGGGCAAACCCGCTCACGTATCTCTGTTTGACGAGCACAATCCCGTACATCCCCATTGCGCTCAGAGATGGAAGCCAGACCAGCCAGAATCGTCTATCTCCCCACTCCCATTTTCCCTTCTTCCTCACTAAGACAATGAGCGCTAAAAAGAGGACATAGAGCGCGCCGCTCCTGGAAAACAGCTTAAAATAGGTATTTAAGCCTTTGTAAATGACCCACAATTGGCCTCGCAACGAAAAATGCGGACGGATCCCTTCATACCAATAAGAAGGGTCGTACCAAGGCGGATAGCTTCCGGCAATTGGCTGGGCGAATTCATAAATGGGAGGATCGACGGAAACCTTTCGCGTCGGATGCGCGGGAATGCCCGTGCCGGTCGGCGGGCCCTGCCAATGCGTCAAGAACGGAGCCCCGTCCACGTGCATCGCATAATTGATTTTTCCGCTGTCGCCGAATGTAACGCGATGTTTTTCTTTCGAAAGCGTCACAATGAGCGTCGCAGCAATTATCGCAAAGAGCGCGAGCCCTAGGGCAGACCTTGCCACGGCCCGCGAATAGGATCCTCGCACCGTTCCAAAAAGCAAAAATGCGCATGCGAAAAACAGGAGGGACAAAGGAAACATCGCTGCTTTTGCAAGGTAAGCAACTCCCAACGCAGCCCCCAACCCCACAAATGCAAGCCAGTCTCCCCGTCCCCTGTAAATCCGCAATAGCAGCGCCGTCGCCACGTAGACGAGCCCCGCGACGATAATGTCCGGATTAACCTGCTCGGGCCTCAGCCAATACTGGTTGCTCCAAATGAAAAGCAGGTATCCCCAGAGCCAAAGAATCTTTTCCGGCACAGGCTGTAAGTCATCTTTCGATGCAACTTGGGTTCCCCGCGCTGCCAGCAGCTCTCTTAGAAAAAATTCAAAACACAGCAGGTCGGCCAGATACACGACGAAGTTCACTAGGTGAACGACGGTAAATTCCCAATACATGGAAGGGTGAAGAATCCGAAAGCCTGCGCTCAAAAACGCCGGATACAGCGGGCTCCAATAAGCGTTTGCCAGCGCGTGCCAGCCGCTTCGCAGGGCTGCTTCCGCCATCTCGATGTAGGAAACACTATCGGGATTTAGGTCATTCCGGTGCGCCCACACGTGCAGCGCCCCCAGGACGATAGCCAGGCACCAAAAGAACACGCGCAGACGCGTCTTCACCGGTTCGTCAGTCGGAATCATGGTTTTTCAATGGATCTGGCAAGGAGGCTGCCGGCACTTTCAGGGTGCCATGATACTCAAACGCACCGAGGTCAGCAAAAACAAAAAAGGTGGCGTCACTTCGCATGACGCCACCGATTTCTTTTTATCTACGCGACGTGGCGATCCAGCGCCTTGGTGATCTGCTCCTTCGGCACAGCTCCCACAATCTGTTCCACGACCTGCCCATTCTTGAACACGAGCAGCGTGGGGATGCCGCGGATGCCATAGCGCCCCGCGGAATTCATCGCTTCATCCACGTTCAGCTTCATCACTTTCAGTTTGCCTTCGTAGTCGTGGGCGATTTCCGCAACCGTAGGGGCCAGCATGTGACACGGCCGGCACCACTCGGCCCAGAAATCCACCATCACCGGCGTTGAATTGCTGGCGGCCAGCACTTCCGCCTCAAAATTTCCGTCGGTTGCCGCGGGAATTGAATTGTCTGCCATAACCTTTGTTTTCAGCGGCTTGCCACTCGGCTCGCCGCCGATCTCTCCTTTTTCAATTTAATTAGATGTGGTAGCAGGTTTTTGGTTTCTCCCTGCCTGCCCCGATCCCTGAGGGGCTTGCCCTGAGGTATTGGGGCCCTCCGCCGAAACCCGAGGGGCCTGACCTGATCCTTCAAGAGCTTGCGGACCCGAACTCTGTGATTCCTTCACCGAATCTGGAGCTTCTTGTGCCGGCTCTTGAGACTTCTGCCCTTTTCCTTGTTCCGACTTTGGCGGCGACTGAGAAGCTTCTCTGGTTTCCTGAGAAATCTGCGCCGCTTGGGCCGCTTTCCTGGCTCCCCGCCGCGCGGGAGCTTCGCTCTTCAGTTCCTTTTCCGCTCCCGCGATCTTCTCTTGGCCTTCTGCTTCCGCCTTAACCGCCTTCTCGGGCTTCTCGCGCTTTTGCACCGTCGGCGCGAATCCGCGGGAGACACGCGCGGCCTCGTACAGATTCGCGAATTCCCGGGCCGGGCCCTTCCAGGAGAAATCTTTCGCCATGCCGTTCAACTGAATGCGCTTCCAGATGCGCTCGTCCATGTAATGATGCAATGCCTGGCGCACCGCGGACAAGAGCGCTTCTCCGGAGTATTCCTTAAACTTGAACCCCGTCCCCGTGCCATGCTCGACGTCAAACGTCTGGATGCTGTCGTCCAGCCCCCCCGTGGCTCGGACTATCGGCACGGTACCATATTTCAAGCTGTACATCTGATTCAATCCCGAAGGCTCGTAGCGCGACGGCATTAGAAACATGTCCGCTCCCGCCTCCACTTTGTGCGCCAGTGTATTGTCGTACGCGATTTTCAATCCCACGCGGTCCGGATACGTCACCGCCAAAGCGCCGAACAATCTCTCATATTTCTTGTCACCGGTTCCCAGCACAACCAATACCAAATCCTCCTTCATCAGCTCGTGGGCTTTTTCCGCGATCAAATCGAACCCCTTTTGGTCCGCGAAACGCGACACAATTCCGATCACCGGGCGCTCCAGGTGCTCCTGCGGCAGTCCGAACGTTTGAAGCAAGTCTTGTTTGCACGTTTGCTTCCCGGTCAAATCCTTGGCGGAATAATTGGCTGCAATCAGCGCATCCTTCGCCGGATCCCAAGCGCCGTAGTCTACGCCGTTTAAAATTCCTACCAAACGGTCTGCCCTTTTCCTCGCTACACCATCCAATCCGTAGCCGAATTCTCTGGTCTGAATCTCCTGTGCGTACTTCCGGCTTACGGTGGTCAAATAATCGGAATAGACCAGCCCACCTTTCAACAGGTTCACGCCGCCATAAAACTCGAGTCCTTCGAGATGAAAAGCGGTGGCCGGGATTCCTACGCGGTCGAGCACTTCTCTCGGAAACTGCCCGTGATATCCCATATTGTGAATCGTGAATACTACCGGAATATTCTTCACCAAAGGATCGTCGCTATACGAAGTCCGCAGCAGCACTGGCACGAGCGCGGTCTGCCAGTCGTGGCAGTGAAACACGTCAGGCAACCAAATATGTTTGGCGAGTTCGATTGAAGCGCGGCAAAATTCCGAGTAGCGCTCCGCATTGTCAGGATAGTCTCGACCGCCGCTCGCGTAGAGCCCCTCGCGGTCAAAATATCCGGGATCATCCACGAAGAAATAACGCACGCCACCGACGAGTGCGCCGTTCACAATCGCGGGAAAGCGCAGCCGCCCGCCTCCCATAGGAATCGTCAGGCTCGGCAGTACCAGGGACGCGGGTTCCGTGCCACGATAGCGCGGCAACACCACAGCGACTTCGTGGCCCTGCGCCGCGAGTGCTTTGGGCAGGGCTTCGACGACGTCCGCCAGGCCGCCGGTCTTTGAAAACGGCAGCCCTTCCGATGCCACAAACAGAATTCTCATGGATGGTCCGTTAAAAGATTTCGTATTCCATTTTACGCTAACGAAGGTCTCCTCGGCAGGCGAAACTCTCACCTCCTTCTTGCTATTTCGAGTGCTCCGGGAGGGCTCGTCCAATTCGCCAGGCGGCGAAGCCTCTCGCACCGCTTAGGAATAGCCAAAGAGCGTCATGAATCCGAAATCCATGTGAACTTGCTGGTGGCAGTGAAAAAGCGTAAGACCCGGGTTGTCCGCCGTAAAGTCCACTTCCGCCTCCTGGTAACCGCCCACCATTAGGACATCTTTTATCACGCCGCTCGTTGCCTCGCCCGCGAGCTTCGTCAATTCAAAGCTGTGGCGGTGCAGATGAATGGGGTGCACATCGTCGCTGGCGTTGCGCATGCGCAGACCGTAGCGTCGCCCTTTCTGCAGGCGAAAAGCGGGAACTTTTACTTCTGGAGAAAACACTTCGTCATTGATGGCCCACTGATTGAATCCGTTTTCGGCGGCGTTCCGCTTTGTAAACCTCATCTCGATGACTTCGTCTGGCCCTCGTCCCACGCCATTCCGTTCTCCGAAGCGCGCATAGCTCCAGCGAAACGGTTTCGGCGGCGTCCACACGGGTTTGCTTTTTTGCCCGGCGTACTCCACCACAATGCCCATGCCGTGATGCCGGTCATCGTCAGCCAGATCGCCCAGAATCCAGACGCCAGGCTGCTTCATTTCGACGAAGGCCGAGATTCTCTCCCCCGGGCCAAGCCACAGCACCGGCACTTCCGCAGGCTTCGGCACGGGATTGCCATCTAACGCCACAACTCGAAACGAATGCCCGGGCAACGCCAGGCTGCGAATTTCCGTTGCGCTGCCGTTCACTACGTGAAAGAGCGCACGTTCACCCTTCTTGACGCGCACTGGCTCACCGTGGCCCAGCATTCGCCCGTTGATGGTGAAGAACTGATAGCCCACTTCATAGCCGTGCGGCGTGCCGACCGCTAGCGACGCTTTCATTTCCGATTCGCCGGCCTGTTCCAGTTCCTTCACCTTTGTTGCGGGCGAAAGAAAATCCTGCGGCATGTCGCCGCCTTTGCTGAACGAGCCTTCAAACTCCTTGAGCACCAGAAAAATTTCACGGTCGTGACGCCCCGGCTCGTCTTTCGGTTCGATGTATACCGCTCCGACTTGCCCGCTGTACTGCCCTGCGTGCAAGTCCGCTCCGGCGCGATTGTGCGTATGATAGAAGCGCAGGCCTGCAGGCCGCGGCGTGAACGTGACGCGCCGCATCCCGTGAGCCGGAATGTATGGCGTGCCTTCTTCCGCCGCGCCGTCCACGTCCGCCGAAACCATCTGTCCGTGCCAGTGTAATTGCTCGGGTGTGTCGGTGCCGTTGTGAACTTCGACGGTTACTTCTTGACCTTCTTTGAATCGCAGCAGCGGACCGGGAACCTGGCCGTTATAGGTGATGGTTGAAACGATGTGCTTGGGGGCAATCTCGATGGCAGTGGCGGCGATATGCAAGCGGTAGTCAGGAGCAGGACTTTGCGCTTGTGTTTGCCGCACCCAGTCGAGCGGAGAGCTGGCCCCGAGGATTCCAGCCCCGGCGGCTGCAGCGCCGGTGGTTGCGGTCACTCGCAGAAACTCGCGTCGCGATAAGAAATCCCTTGGCACCGTTGCCCATCCTAATTCCTCTGTCTCTCTGGAGCAAACGGCTTCCTATCGGGCCTCATTCGTAGCGCAAGGCAACGACCGGGTCTACGCGAACGGCTCGGCGGGCCGGAATGTAGCTTGCAAGAAACGCAATGCCTAGTAAAAAGAGCGGCACGCCGACGAACGCAACAGGATCGTGCGAGCCCATGCCATACAGAATGTTGGAAAGAACCTGGGACACGGCCGCACAGCCGATTACGCCAACAATGGCGCCAATCACCACTGGCCTCAGCGCCTGCCGCAGCACGAGCTTCATCACGTCGCGTCCGTCCGCACCGAGGGCCATGCGTATGCCGACTTCGCGAATTCGCTGGCTCACTCCATAGGACACCACGCCGTGCACGCCAATGGAAGCAAGCAGCAACGCCAGCGCGCCGAGTACGCCGGAGAGTGCCGCCACAATCCGCGACGGCGTCCGCCAGGCTTCCAAATTGTCTTCCAACTTCGTGACGTCCACGATTAAGTCCGCATCCAGCGCCCGCGCCGCTTCGCGAATCCCATTCGCCGTCGCGGCGTCGCCGCCCTTACTGTGCACCAGCAATTGCAATCGGTCTTGCGCTGCCGGCCCAGCTGGCGTGTAGAAAAACAGTCCATCGGTCTTTCCGAGGTGGGAAGCCTGGGAATCCCTTACGACTCCCACCACCGGACACTGCGTCTTCTCGTCGTTGCGCAGCGTTTTTCCAATTGCCTCCTGTCCCGGCCACAGACGTCTAGCCGTGGACTCCGTGACTACCAATACCGGAGCATCTGAGCGCGTTTCCGACTCCGTGAACGTTCGTCCGCGCACGATTGGCATTCCCAACATCGCAAAGAATCCCGGCGTAACCACATTGAATTCGAACCCACGCTCTTGCGTCTCTCCGGCCAGCGTCAGCCCGGTCCCCTCCCATTGATGACCTAGCGGCGTTACACGCGCTTGCTCTACTTCATCGACGCCCGGTAACGCGGCCACGCGCGCCATCAAGTCACGCTGAAACGCTCGCGCCTTTTCCAAGTTGTAGCCTTGCGAAGGCAGGTCAAATCGCGCTTGTGTAATTCCCTTCATCTCGAAGCCGGGATCCGCAGTCTGCGCGTAATACAACCCGCGCATTAGCAATCCCGCGCCGATTAACAACACCATGCACACGGCAACCTGCATCCCAACCAGAGTATTACGCAGCATTCCTCCGCCCGCGGCCTTCCTCATAAGTCCAACGCCCTCGCCTTTCGCCGCGGTGCTCAAGTCCTGCCGCGTGGCATGAAGCGCTGGCGCCAGGCCAAACACAATGCCGGTCAGCGCGGTCAATGCCATCGAATACGCCCAAACGTGCAGGTCCGGACTTACATTCCAAATCAGCTCGGGTGCGCCGTGCGGCAAGTGCGTCAGCACATAACGCGCGATACCTTCGAGCGACCAGAACGCCAGGAGTGATCCGAGCGTTCCCCCAAGAAACGCAACCAACAGGCTCTCGGTCAGCAGTTGCCGGGCGATGCGCCAGCGGCTCCCTCCAATCGAGAGCCGGATGGCAATCTCCTTCTGCCTTGCCGACGCCCGCGCGAGGAGCAGGTTCGCCACGTTCGCGCAAGCAATCAGCAGCACCAATCCCACCGCCGCCAGTACGACGGCGCCGACTCCAAACGCTATGGACCGCTCCTCTGGCCGCCCCATAAATGTCGCGCGATGAATCACCAGGGTGGTCGCTCTCCCGGGATGTTGCTGGTCAATCCTCCCCGCAATGACTCCCAAGTCTGCGCGTACCTCTTCGAGCGAAGCGCCCGGCCGCATGCGTCCCAGCATCGCCAGCCAACCGGTATTGTCCTCCGCAAGAACATCGCGCTGAGGCTCCAGCGCCTTCTGCATGGTCACCGGCGCCCAAAACGCGCTGGGCCAGGGGTCGAGCCCGTGAAAGCCCGCCGCAGCCACGCCAATCACTAAGAACTTCGCGCGATTCAACGAAACACTTTTTCCTACAATCAAACGATCCGCACCAAATCGTGTTCTCCAGAGATCTTCGCTTAAAACCACAACCGCGCTCGCCTCAGGCGCTCGGCAGTCTTCTTCCACGAACACCCGCCCTAGCGCCGGTCGTTCCCCCAGAAGGTCGAAAAAGTTGCAGGACGTTTCCGCGCCCATCAGTTGCTTGGGGTCTTCTCCTCCCAGCGTCGCTTCCAGAAAGGGCGCGTACGCCAGCAAACCGGAAAACACATGATTGTTCGCCTGATAATTCTTGTACTCGGTGTAAGAAAATAAGCCCGGTTCCCCCTCAACGTTGCGCCGCACGTTTCCATGGAAGATTTGGTCCACGCTCACAATTTGTTGCGCGCTAGGAACCGGCAGCAGTTTTAGGGCAACTCCGTTCATAACCGAAAAAATCCCGGTATTCACGCCAATTCCCAGGGCCGTGGCCAAAACCGCCACCGCGGTGAAACCCGGATTTCTTGCCAGCGCCCGCGCTCCGTAGCGAAGATCGCGCCACGTGGTTTCCAGTGAAACGAAGCTCCAAGCTTCCCTGCAGGCTTCTTTGATGCGCATTACATTTCCAAATTGCCTCCGTGCCGCGTAGCGAGCCTCGTCTCTGCCTTGCCCTCGCTCGCGATTCTTCGCTTCACGCATCGCCAGGTGAAACGCCAACTCCTCCTCCAAGTCGTGGTCCAGTTGCTTCCTCTTGAATAGCGCCTTCACTCGCATCCAGTAGCTCATACCATTTCTCCATTCCCCATTCCCCCCGGAGTGGTTCCCCTAAAGCTCCTAATCTCGAACCCCTAATCTCCGGTTCCTTACGCGGTTTGCATCACCCTGGCGATCGCCCCCGACATCCGCCGCCAATACTCGGTTTCCTCCGCCAGTTTCTTGCGGCCCACGGCAGTCAGCGAGTAATACTTGGCTCGCCGGTTGTTCTCCGACGTGCCCCATTCCGCAGCCAGCAATCCCTTCAGCTCCAAGCGGTGAAGCGCCGGGTAGAGCGCACCCTCTTCCACATGCAACACGTCGTTCGAGCTGTCATGGATCCATTCGGCGACGCCGTATCCGTGCTTCGCGCCGCGCGCCAGGGCCTTTAGCACCAACATGTCCAGAGTTCCTTGCATCAGGTCGCCGTCTTTTTCCATGCTCCCCACTCCCCGGTTGAACCTACTCCCTCGGCCTCACCCATAAACCTCTTAGGGCACTCATTCTATACCCCTAAACGGATGAGGGGGCATTTTTGTTTCAAAGGTATTGAAGATTTTTACGAACAGGAAGGCCCTCTCGAACCCGAGTCAGGAAACCATCCGTTTCCGCTGCTACACTGTTTTTCCCATGCCTCGCCAACGGCTCGGCCAACACTTTCTTGCGGACCTCGACTGGCGCGAACAGATCGCTCGCGCCATCCGCGTCTCCCCCCATTCCACCGTTCCCTTGCCAAGAGACGATCAACACTGCTGGATTGAAATTGGCGCCGGGCACGGCGAAATGACCCGCCATCTGCTTGCGGCTGGCGGCCCCGTCACGGCCATCGAATTGGATCCCGGACTCACCGGCGGCCTTGGCCGTCTCGCGAAAGAGTTCTCCCGCCTGAGAGTCGTCTCGGGCGACATCCTAGCTGCCGACCTTTCCGCCCTCGCTTCCGGCCGTCGCATCCGCGTTTACGGAAATCTTCCTTACTACATCACTTCGCCGATCCTGCATCATCTCTTCACCTTTGCTTCTCTCATCGACGAAATGCACTTCGTCATTCAGACCGAAGTCGCCCAGCGTCTGGCCGCGCCGCCAGGCACGCGCGACTACGGCTATCTTTCTGTCGTCACCCAGTTCTACACGCGCCCTGAATTTGTTTTCGAGATTCCCCGCGAGGCGTTCCAGCCGCCGCCGGAAGTGACTTCGGCGCTTGTGACCTTGCGGCTGCCCGGCGAACGTTCCAAGCTCACACTGATGGACGAACGGCATTTCCTGAATTTTGTGAAATTGTGTTTCTCGCAGAAGCGCAAAACGCTGGTGAACAATCTGAGGTCTCTTGCCCAGCCGGATAAGCTTTGCGCCGCGCTAGCCTCGTTTGGCCTGCGCCACGATGCCCGCGCCGAGCAACTTACGGTCGCCCAACTCGCAACGCTTCACACTCGGGCGGAAAATACCTGAAAACCGCCGGGTCGCGCCGCTCACAAAACCGTTTCGCTTTCCTTTTTGAGCGCCGCCACCAGCCGGTCGGGGTAGTCGCTCATGATTCCGTGAACGCCGGCTTCTATTAGAAGCCTCATGTGGGCGGGCTGATTGATGGTCCAGCAGACCACCTGCAAATCCTTCTTCCGCGCCTGCTCCAGAAGCGCGGGCGTGACCAGATCTCCGCGAACCGCCAGTTGCCTCGCGCCAATCTCAACGGCTTTCTCGACCGGATTCGCCAGCTGTCCGTCGTAGAGCAATCCCGTCATCACGGTAGGCTCGATCCGGTGCACATTGAGCACCAGCGACGCCTCGAAAGAAATGACCACCGCGCGCGGAATTTCTCCCGATTCGCGCAGGGCCGCAATCATGGCGTGCTCCCCGCCCCAGGAGCCGCTCGGCTTCATTTCCAGATAAAACACAACATCATTTTTCTTTGAGAATTGCAGGATTTCTTCGAGTGTGGGAATGCGCTCGCCGGCGAATTCGCTGCCGAACCAAGAGCCGGCGTCCAGTTGCCGGAGCTCCGCGAGCGTCAGGTCGTGCACCGAGCCGCGCCCGTTGGTCGTGCGATTCACCGTATTATCATGGACGGCTACGAAGTGCGCGTCGCGCGAGAGCTGCAAATCGGTTTCAATGAACGTCGCGCCCATCCCGACCGCTTTGCGGAATGCGGCCATGGTGTTCTCGGGCGCGTGCCCCGAGGCTCCGCGATGTGCAATTACCAGCATTCCAATTTGTTCTCTTTGCGGCTGCCTCAGCAACACGATCGTGCCCAAAAAGTTTCCCTTTTCGAAGGAACTTTTTGAAAAAAGCCGCTACGCAAACACCATGTTAGCATCCAATTTCCTGAGCTCGGCATACACCTATTTGGCGTTCATCCTGAATCTAACTCATCAGGGATCCCAGGAAGTTTGAGGGAGTTCGTCGAGGAGGAGGTTATGGGTAGAGAAATTCGGGCCCTGTTTGCAACACTCATGCTGATAGCGGGGAGCGCGGCCGCGGCTAAGACGGCGGGATGGCCGCAGGAAAGCAACCATCAGCGCAGTGAACAGAAATACCGCGCAAAGCTTGTCAAAGAAGTGCGCCATCAGTTGCTGATGCTGCCTTGGTATTCGGTGTTCGACAATCTGGCGTTTCGCGTGGACGGCGATCGGGTAACGCTCATGGGCCAGGTGACCCGCCCAACACTGAAATCCGACGCGGAAGGCGTGGTGAAAAAGATTGAAGGCGTGGCCTCCGTGAAGAATGAAATTGAAGTTCTTCCGCTGTCGCCGATGGACGATCAATTGCGCCGAGCTGAGTACCGCGCGATTTATAGCGGGCCTGGGCTTCAGCGGTATGCGCTGGGGTCGATTCCCCAGATTCATATCATCGTGAAAAACGGCAACGTCACGCTAGAAGGCGTCGTCGACAATGAAATGGACAAGAATCTCGCCAATTTGCGGGCGAACCAGGTGCCCAATGTGTTTTCGGTGAAGAATAATCTGGTCGTGGCGCGAAGCGAGAAAAAGAGCGCGTGAAACCCACGGCGCCAATCGGAGCTCCGTCGTTCACAAGAATTATCGTGAAGATCAGGGCTTCACGCGGCTCCGGCAGTTCCGCTTCGGTGCAACTGGCGTGAAATGCGCCGCGCCGTTTCTTTCACTGATTCAGCGAGTCGCGGCAAGCTGGCCTCATCCACTTGGGTCAGCGTGCCGCTGGCTCCCAGCGCGGCGACTACATTCCCCGCGACATCGAAAACCGGCGCGCCCAAACATCGCGCGCCCAAGCTGTTTTCCTCATCGTCCACCGCGTAACCCTCGTCTTTAACCCGCTGCAAATCCGCAAGCAACCGAGTCATCGTGGTAATCGTCTTCGGCGTTCGCTTCTTCAGCCCCTGCTGTTTCACGATGGTTTCGACTTCTTGTTTTGGCAACCACGCAAGAAGGCATTTTCCCACACTTGTAGAATGCAAAAACATGCGTCGGCCCACCCAGGTGTTCACCTTGAAAAATCCGGGCGCTTCCACCTTCTCGATGTAAACCGCCTCTCCCTGATCCAGCACCGCCAGATGCACCGTCATGTGGATTTTCTCTTCCAGAGCGCGCATGAACGGAAGGGCGACATCGGCGATGTCAAGATTGGACTGGGCATCGCTGCCCAGGCTGAGAATCTTTAGGCCCAGGCGGTAGCGGCCGCTTTCCACATCGCGCCGCAAGTAACCTCGGCGCTCCAGCGTTCGGAGGATGTAGCTCGCGGAACTCTTTGGGATGGCCAGTTTGCGGCTGATTTCGGAGTTGGTGAGGCCTTCGCGGCGTTGCGCGGCGGCCTCCAGAATATTGAGGGCGCGCTCGACGGCGGTGGCAGGACTGGAATCCGAGACCGGCATGGCGTCCCCCGGAAAAGGCGTCAAGGTTCATAGTATAGAATAATCGTTCAGGATACTGAACAACAACTTGCGCGCCGCCGTGTTTCTACAAGAGAGTAAGGGAGTGGAGGTTGAACAGGTGTTCAGCTTATTGAACAAGCGGATCGCGATGGGAAGACATCGGGCAAGGATGTGCAAGTTTCTCAACTCTTTGCCCCAATTTTTCCATGGTCTTTGGCGACGCCTTTTGGCGACCTCCCATCCTGTTGAGGACATGGGGCTTAGAAGAAGGCATTTCGCTGTCGTTGGAAATCGAATTGCCCTTCGCAATGGCCAGCCGGTCCTACTGCGAGTTCGCTTTGGAAAGGACTGAAAAAGCATCATGGCTACCGCCACCGCAAGACCGAATCCAGCCCTTACGCCGCGTCCCTTCTCGAACCGCGTTGTGGCGGTGAACACGGCTCCGAAGGATTTCGACCCCGAGCGCGATCTTCCCGAAGGATTCCTGGATTTTCTCGCGCCCTTGCACGCGGCGCTGACCCTCCGGCAGAGGGCGCTCCTGGCGCGACGCGAATACGCGTTGGCGGAAGCCCACGCCGGCAAGGTTCCCTCGTACCTGCCCGCGTCGGTGGCAACCATGAGCTCCTGGAGGATCGCCCTACCGGCATGGTGTGCCGACCAGCGCAACCAGATGACCGGCCCGGCCGACGACGCCGATCTCGTTGTAAAAATGCTCAATTCCGGTGCGCCCGGCGTGATGCTGGACCTGGAAGACTCGACCGCGAACACTTGGGAGAACAACGCACAGGGCATCAAGAATATTTTGGAGGCGCTCAGAGGGCGACTGACGTACTTCGATCGTAAGCGCAACAAGACCGTCGGCATCAGTCCCAGTACAACGGTGCTTTTCACGCGGCCCCGCGGATTGCACTTGCATCAGGCAGGCATCTTGCCAGACGAACTCCTGCCTGCTTCGCTCTTTGACGTAGCGATGGTCGCCTACCAGGTGGATTTCAGCACGCTCAAGCATCCGTTGTGTATTTATATCCCGAAGTCGGAATCGGCGGACGAGGCGTTGTGGTGGCGCGATTTGTTCCAGCTGATCGCACGGATGAAAGGCAAGCCGAAAGACGCCATCAAGTGCATGGCTTTAGTCGAATCGCATCCCCTGGCGTTTCAAATGGAAGAGTTTGCTTGGAACCTGCGCGATCACATTGTTGGGTTGAACCTGGGCCGCTGGGATTACATGGCCAGTCTGATTCATTTCAATCTGGAGAACGCTGAATGGGTTCTTCCTGACCGCAACACCATTCCGCACAACGTGGCGTTTTTCCAGAACCTCCGCAACCTGATGCCGGAGATTTGCCACAAGCACGGGATGCTGGCGATTGGCGGGATGACCGCGCTCTACCCGAGCCGTGAGGACGCGGAACTGAACGCTCGAGCGCTGAAAGTGCTGGCCGAAGACAAGAAAAACGAGGCGAATTCGCTCATGGATGGGGCGTGGACGGGGCATCCCGACCAAAACGAAATCGCCGTCAGCCAGTTTCCTGTTCCAAATCAATTGCCGGTGCGGCCGGCGAATGCCAATCCGCATCCGGATTTGCGGCCAATTCCAACGGGGGTGGGCAAGCACACATTAGCCGGGACGCGCGCCGCTGTGCGAACCGTGATTCGCTATCGCAACGGGGTGTTCAACAAAAAAGGTGCGAGCTTGCTCGATGGCTATATGGAGGATCTCGCAACAGACCGGATCTACCGCCTGATGATTGCGCAGCGGATGCGGCACTCGCGACAAGTTGAAATTCTCGATGAAAACGGCGTCGCCGTGCCACACACGCCGGAATTGATTACCAGGCTTTTCGAAGAAGAACTCGATCGTCTGCTCCGCGAAATGAGGGGCAACGACTCGCAGACCGCCGCAACGCTACGCGGAGCGCGGCGTCTCAGCGAGGAAATGATTCGGCAGGAAGAGTTTGATCCAAGGTAGCGGTTGCAGCTCGTCGGCAATTCGCTCGGTTCCGCAGAGTGTCGAGCAATCTGAGGAGATTCAAAAACAGGGAGCAGGAACATGGCAGCAAACGGAAGCAACGGGGCCAATGGAAAAACAAATGGGACCAACGGAAACGGGACAATCCATTCCTCCATCAATTACTGGGGCAGCGATCCACGCTGGTATGGAATCACGCGGCCGTATGCTTATTCGGACGTGTTACGGTTGCGCGGCTCGATTCAAATTGAGTACACACTGGCCCGCCTGGGCGCAGAGCGGTTATGGAATTTGATGCAAAGCGAGCCTTACGTCCCAGCGCTAGGTGCGATCACCGGGAACCAGGCCATTGAAATGGTGCAGGCCGGGTTGAAGGCAATCTACGGCAGCGGCTGGCAAGTGGCGGCGGACAACAATACAGCGGGCGACGTCTATCCCGACCAGTCGCTTTATCCCTGCAACTCCGCCCCGGAACTGGTGAAGCGCATCAATCGCGCTCTTATGCGCGCGGACCAGATCGAGTCCGCCGAAGGCAAAAAATCCGGCACGTACTGGTTTGCTCCCATTGTGGCCGACGGCGAAGCCGGATTTGGCGGCTCGCTGAACGCTTACGAACTGATGAAAGCGATGATTGAAGCGGGCGCGGCAGCGGTGCATTTCGAAGACCAGCTTTCTTCCGCGAAGAAGTGTGGCCACTTGGGCGGCAAAGTCGTGGTGCCGACGCGCGAATTTGTGGAGAAGCTCGTCGCGGCACGTCTGGCCGCGGATGTTTGTGGCGTGCCCACGATTCTCATCGCGCGCACGGATGCGAATTCCGCAGGCCTGCTGCTTTCCGATGCCGATCCGCGCGACCGCGAATTCATCTGTGGCGAGCGCACGCCGGAAGGTTTCTATCAATTCCGGGGCGGGATCGACGCGGCGATTGCCCGCGGGCTTGCCTATGCGCCCTATGCCGACATGATTTGGTGCGAGACTTCGACGCCGGACCTCGCCGAAGCGAAAAAATTCGCGGAAGCTATTCACGCGAAGTTCCCCGGCAAGCTGCTGGCGTACAACTGTTCGCCGTCGTTCAACTGGAAGAAGAAACTCGATGACGTAACCATCGCGAACTTCCAGCAAGAGCTGGGCAAGATGGGCTACCAATTCCAGTTCGTGACGCTCGCCGGCTTCCACGCGCTGAACATGTCCATGTTTCACCTCGCCCGTGGCTACGCACAGTCCGGAATGACAGCGTATTCCAAGCTCCAACAAGAAGAGTTCGCCTCGCAGGAACTCGGCTATCGCGCCGTGACGCACCAGAAATTCGTCGGCACCGGCTACTTCGACGAAATCGCGCAGGTCGTCTCGAGCGGCAATTCGTCTACCACCGCGCTCGCGGGCTCAACCGAAACGGAACAGTTCCATGGCGAAGTGCTGCCATCCCCGCCAAACAGCCACAGCGCCGAAGCCCACGCTTAAGGGGGCAATTCCGCGTTGCGTCGGGCCGAGGCAAGTCTCGGGCTCGTTCGCCTGGATGGTGAACCACTAGTACTTCAACGCACGGTTTTTATACGCGCAACCATCATCCAGACGATCCCTGCCATGACCAGGCATGCCGTGAATGCTACGGCGAGAATTGCAATGGCTGCCCAAGCAATCGGATCCCTCACCCTATCACTGAGCTATGATCAGAGAACAAATCGGTTGTCGGAAAGCCGATCTCCCCGAGGTTGAGGGCGGTTACGCGCTTGGGAACATCGTGCCGTCGGCGTAAGAATAACCGCGATGCGAGCCGGGCGCGCTGGTCGGCAGCGCGTAGCTGACGGAGGCCGAATTCTTCATGACCTTGGCAAAGGCAATTTGGAACGCGTCCATTTCCGCTTGCGTACCCACGGTGATGCGCGCATGCGTCGGCCACACGGGCCACGGGCGCCCGATAAACACTTTTTCTGCCGCCATGGCAGCGATGACTTCCTTGACCGGCCGCTTGGTATCCAGCATGAAGAAGTTCGCTTGCGATGGCGTGAAGGAATACCCCTGACTGCGCAGCCACTCGAACGTCTTCTCCCGAATCGTCGTGTTAATGAGCTTGCGCTCGGGAACCAGATGCTCGTGTTTCAGGCTGCCGGACGCGGCGACCAGCGCGGTAATGGGCATCGCGCTTCCGCCGCCCTGGGGGACCAATTTCTGGATCAAATCGGGTCGGGCAATGGCTGCTCCGCAGCGAATTCCGGCCATGCCGTAAATCTTTGAGAAGGTTCGCAGCACAACGAGGTCCTGGCCGGCTTTGACCAGGTCGATGGCCGTATTGTTCAAGTCCGCAAAATGGATGTAGGCTTCATCCACGAGCACGATCGAACCCGCCGGCTTCCTGGCCAGCAATTCTTCGATGGCGGAGTGCGGCGTGAGCGTGCCCGTAGGATTGTTCGGCGTGCAGACGTAGAAAAGGCCGGCGTCCGGTGCGGCGGCAAGCATGCCGGAAATGTCGTGCGCGTAGGACTTTGTGAGCGCAGTCGTGACCACGCGCGCGCCCGCAAATTTGGCGGAGTGCATCCCGGATTCATAGCCGGGATCCGCTGTGACGTAACTGCGGGTCGGCGAAGTAAACGCCATCACCGAAAAATGAAGCGGCTCGCTCGAGCCGGGGAAAATCGCGACGTTTTCCGGTTTCACTCCGACCGACTCCGCGAACTGCTTCGTCAGCTCATCCTTCAGCCACCAGCAATAGCGGCCACCGTTCGGGATGATGTCGCTGAGCGCTTTTCGCGCCAAGTCGCACGGTCCCAGCGGATTTTCATTGGCGTTGATGATGACCGAGCCCGGAGGAAAGTGCTGCATATCTCGGTCTACACCACGGTCCACCGCCGCGGCAGCGAGCATCGGCTCATTCACAATTTGAAACGCGGAAGCAGCGGCGACGGCGGAGAATTTCAAAAATGTTCTGCGGGAATCGCTGCGAAGCGTCTGGTTCGGGCTCATGCGAACCTCCTGAACAAGAATCCGACCGGGTTCTGGCTGCAGGCAACCACTATAGCACTGAATTTGGCCGCTGTATTCGGATAGATTTAACAACTTCGCATCCTCTAAACTTTGAGTTTGATCTGCTGTGCTTTCCTGGCCATTGAGGGCCCTTATGCCAAGAGCGGCTCAAAAAACTTCGGAAGCGCAATCGATTGCAGAACGCGTTGACGGCCTGGACTGGAGAGCCGTAGCCGATTCCCTTTCCGAGCGCGGCTATGCGGTAACCGCGCCAATCCTCTTGCGCGAAGAGGGTGCGTCCCTCGCAGCCATGTATGGCGATGAAACCCGCTTCCGAAGCCGCATCGTCATGGAGCGTTACCGCTTTGGCGTGGGCGACTACAAATATTTCGACAACCCGCTTCCGGAAAATGTCGCCTCGCTGCGAAGCGCTGCTTACCCGCATCTTGCCGTCGTGGCGAATGAGTGGGCCGAGAATTTCGGCGAAAAGAGCCCGCGCTTTCCAGCGGAGTATGCGGCCTTCCTGAAAACCTGCCACAAAGCTGGGCAAGCCAAGCCGACGCCCCTCCTGCTTCACTACGAAGCTGGCGGTTACAACTGCCTGCACCAAGACATTTACGGCGAGGTTGCTTTCCCGCTGCAGATGGTTTTTCTCCTCGGCCAGCCAGGCCGTGACTGGGAAGGCGGAGAGTTTTTGCTGGTCGAGCAACAACCGCGCGCACAGTCCAAAGCCGAAGTGGTACACGCCGATCAAGGCCAAGCGATTATTTTCGCCACACGCTACCGGCCCGTGCGCGGGACACGCGGCTACTACCGCGTCAACATGAAACATGGCGTGAGCCGCGTCCACACCGGCACGCGCTACACGCTCGGCATCATTTTCCACGACGCGAAGTAATTTGAAACGATTGCGGTCTGTCACGCACTACTTGTCGAGCGATATTGTCCGCTCCAATCGTCCCCGAGTTGGAGGCACTCGATGAGGGCAGAAGCATCCTCTCCCAGCTTGAAGAAAGTCTGGAAGTCCGTCGTGGGATCAACGGTTACGGCAGTCACCGTCATTGGAGGCTTCTTCGGGATTTACAGCTTCATGCAGGGTTACTCTCGATACGACCTCACAGGCCAGTGGACCATCACGAATACCATCGTATCCACTTCCTACCAACCCTATAAAGGCCTCAAGCTCGGGTATACGGTATTTTTAACCCAACACGGAACAGACATTACCGGAACTGGCGAAAAGGAATCCGAAGACGGCAAGGACTTACCGTCTGGAGCGCACACTCCCATCGAAGTCAATGGCAGTATCAGCGGCCGTAAGATCACCGCTACCTTTATCGAAAAGGGCGCCAAGCGCGAATCCGAAGGTACTTTCAGCTGGACCTACCAGGCCAAAACGAAGGGCCTGGCGGGTACGTTTACCAGTACTGCGGCTGACACCTCTGGCCCGTCCACTGCCAGCCGCGTCCTTCCATAGTCTTCGATCTTATTCGTGTCCGCCGGCAAGTTCGCGCACTATCGCGCCGACGAAATTCTTGGCGTCGCCGAAGAGCATCAGCGTTTTGTCCATGTAGTACAGCGGGTTGTCGATGCCGGCAAAGCCCGCTCCCATGCTGCGCTTAATCACCATCACCGTGCGCGCCTTATCGACGTCAAGAATGGGCATTCCGAAAATGGGGCTTGTGTTGTCGGTGCGCGCCGCGGGATTGGTGACGTCGTTCGCGCCAATAATTAACGCCACGTCGGTCTGAGCAAATTCGCCGTTGATTTCGTCCATGTCCAGAAGCTTGTCGTAAGGAATGTCCGCCTCAGCCAGCAGGACGTTCATATGCCCAGGCATGCGCCCCGCTACAGGATGGATGCCGAATTTTACATCAATCCCACGCTTCGTGAGACCGTCGAAAAGCTCGCGGACTTTGTGCTGCGCTTGCGCCACCGCCATGCCGTAGCCAGGAACAATAACCACCTTGTTGGCGGCAGCAAGAATGCCGGCAGCCTCCTCGGGACTGGCGCTGCGAACCGCGCGCTGTTCGGCAACTTTGCCGGCGGCGATCTGCACCTGGCCGAACGCGCCGAACAGGACATTCGTGAACGATCGGTTCATGGCTTTGCACATGATCACCGAGAGAATGAAACCGGAGGCGCCATCGAGAGCACCGGCAACGACGAGAACTTTGCTATTGAGAACAAATCCTAAGAGCGCGGCGGAGAAACCAGCGTAGGAGTTCAACAGCGAAATTACCGTGGGCATGTCCGCTCCGCCGATGGGAGTGACAAGCATTACGCCGAAAAGCAGGGCCACCACGACCATGGCCTCAAAAAGATGCGTGTATTCCGGATGAACCGTGAGGATGAGCATGAGAGCAATCGCCGCGCCAAGCGTGGAAAGGCTGACGACGTTCTGGCCTTTATAGGTAATTGGACGCTGCGGGAGAATTTCCTGGAGTTTCCCTGCAGCAATCAAGCTGCCTGTGAAAGTTAGAGATCCAATGATGACTTCGAGGCCGATCTCCACCATTTCGAACTTGCTGAGATGCGGAGTACCTACGTAATACTCCGCGATGCCGATGAGCGCGGCGGAAAGGGCCCCAAATGCGTGGCTCAGCGCCGTTCGTTGCGGAACGGCGGTCATCTTCACCATCCCGAGGGGCACGCCAATAGCCGCGCCGATAATCAAAGTGATGATGATCCATTTGTAGTGCGTAACCTGCGGATCAAAAAGCGTGGCGATGACCGCCACGCCGGAAGCAATTTCGCCGACAAGAACGCCACGCATCGCGGACGCCGGCGAACTGAGCCATTTGAGCGCGAGGATGAATCCGATAACCGCGGCGATATACGAAAAATCAATCAGCTGTTGTGTGGCGACCGCGGTCATGACTTTTTCGCCTTGGCCGAGCGGAACATGTGCAGCATGCGGTCGGTGATCAGGAAGCCGCCGACCATGTTGCTGAAGGAAGCGACCACGGCGATCAGGCCCAGCAAAGTGGAAAGCTTTGTTTCATGCCGGCCCGCGATGATGATGGCTGCGACGACGACGATGGCGTCGAGAGCGTTGGTCAGGGACATCAACGGAGTGTGCAGCAGCGGAGACACCCGCTTGATCAATTCGAATCCCAAAAACGCCGCGAGGATGAACACAAAAAGACTTGAGATGAAATCAGCAGGCACTATTCCTCCTTACGCTTTAGCTACCAGGGCAGGCAACGAAAAGAATTCCCGCACGCGCGCGTTGAAGACCTCCCCATCCTTGGTGAGCAGCGTTTCGCGCACAATTTCGTCCTCGAGGTTGAGCTGGACTTTGCCGTCTTTGACCAGATGCAGCAGAAACGCGGTCAAGTTTCGCGCGTACATCTGGCTGGCGTGATATGGCATTCCGGTCGCCAAATTGAAATAGCCGATGATGGTCACGCCATGTTCCACAATGACTTCGCCTGGCTTTGTGAATTCGCAGTTTCCGCCGCGCTCGCTCGCGAGGTCCACAATCACTGAACCCGGCGCCATGGCCGCAACCATTTCTTTGGTGACCAGAGTCGGCGGCTTTTTGCCGGGGATCACCGCGGCGGTGATGACTACGTCGCTATCTGCGACAGCTTTCCCAAGAAGTTCGCGCTGCCGTTGGTAAAACGTTTCGTCCTGCGCGCGCGCATAACCCCGCGCATCCTGCGCGTCTCTGGCTTCGATTGGAAGCTCAACAAATCGTCCGCCAAGGCTCTGCACTTGCTCTTTCGCTGCAGGTCGCATGTCATACGCGGAAGCGACGGCGCCGAGTCGCCGCGCCGTGGAAATAGCCTGCAACCCGGCAACCCCCGCGCCGATGATGAATACACGGGCGGGCGTGATGGTTCCGGCAGCGGTGGTAAGCATCGGAAAAATGCGTGGCAATTTGTCGGCGGCCAAAACAACCGCTTTGTAGCCGCAAATTGTGGCCATCGAGGAGAGCGCGTCCATGCTCTGCGCGCGAGTGGTTCGCGGCATCAACTCCACCGAAAACGAAGTCACACCCTTCGAAGCAATCTCTTGAATGGTCTCAATCGAACCCAGCGGCCTCAGAAAACCAATCAGCGCCTGCCCCGCACGGTACAAAGGAACATCCGCTTTCCCGGTCTTGTCGTTCGAGCCGTAGCACAGCACTTGCACGACAATGTCGGCCCCGCGAAAAACTTCCGAGCGGCTCGCCACAATCTTTGCGCCCTTCGAAACATATTCCGCATCGGGATAACCCGCCGCGATGCCAGCGCCGGCTTCGACCAAAACTTCAAAACCAGCTTTCGTGAGGTTCGGCACCACCACCGGCACTAGCGCAACGCGGCGCTCTCCCGGGAAGCTTTCTCGCGGAACGCCCACAATCATGAAGTTTCCTCCAGGACCAAAGCCCTCAACTTATGGGATTGCACTATCGACGAGACGCACCCAACCGCACTTGATCAGAGGTCCACCCCACTCGGCCAACGATCTCAAAGTATACTCCTTCGCGCGCTTTCGGTAAGAGCCGCGAAGTCGCCACTGTCGAGTTATACTTGGCTATGCTTTCCCGTCATCAACTCCCGGGCCTCACCGCCATTCTTGCGGGTTTTTTGCTTGCTGCCTCGCTCCTCGCCCAGGACGGCACTTCCGAAGAGGAAGCCGCGTGGCGCACGCAACACACCGCAGATTTGTTGAAGGCCGATGGCTGGCTCTCCCTCGTGGGGCTAGAATGGCTCGAACCCGGCGACAATTCTGTCGGTTCAGCGCCCGATACCAAGATTCATCTCAGCAAAGGACCCGCGCATCTCGCCACCCTGCGCCTGGAAGGTGACAACGTAACTCTGAATCCCCCTCCCGGCGGCTTCCCACCAGACTTTTTCGTATCCGGCGCTCCCGCAAAGTCTCAGTCCCTTCGCGCCGAAGGCAACAAAGACAAACTCGCTCCACGAATGACCATCGGTGATCTCAGCCTATACGTGATCCGCCGCGAATCCCGCTTCGCCCTGCGCATCAAAGACGCCCGCTCGCCTTCGATAACCGGCTTTCACGGCCTGAAATGGTATGCGCCCGACGCATCGTTTCGAGTGGTGGCAAAATGGACTCCCTACGCTCCCTATAAGACCATCACGCTAGCCACTCTCGTTGGCACCAACTACGATCAGCCCGTTCCCGGAGCCGCGGAATTCACGCTCGCTGGAAAAACCTGGCGCCTTGAGCCGGTCCTCGAAGATCCCGCCGTCGCAAAACTTTTCTTCATCCTTCGCGACACCACCAGCGCCACCACAACGTATCCAGCCGCTCGTTTTCTCTACACCGGCTTTCCGACAAATGGCCTCGAAAAACCCGGCGAACTCGTCCTCGATTTCAATCGTTTAGAAAACCCGCCGTGCGCGTACACTCCCTTCTCTACCTGCCCGCTCCCGCCTCCCGGCAACCGTCTCCCGATTGCTTTACCGGTGGGCGAGCAGCGCTACCACGAGTCAAACTAGAAGCCAACCCATTCCGTTGATCGCTCTCCGTCATGCCGCGGCTCTACACTCTTCGGTGGCCTTTTCTGTAGCCGGCGGTGCTTCAGCCCCCACGTAGAAAATCGAAATGAATAGACTCCCGCCCCTGCAGGAATTTCCACCAACAAAAGCAACCGAATTAGGGTTGGCGTTTAACCGTCGGATACTGAATTCCCAGCTGCTCGAGATAGCTCTTATAGCGCGCCGGGTCGTAGTAGAACTTCTTCAGCTGCGGCAGAAACTTTTCCATCTTTTCCTGGTTCATCTCAATGGCCGGTTTATCTTCGGGACCCAGGAACGAAGAATAGTGGATATCCTTGGTCTGCACAGTGCGGAAATAATCCCACGCTTGTTGAACTAGTTGAGGCTGCAGCAAAAAATCGAGCGCGGTAAGCGCCTGCACTTTCGCGCCCGCCGTGGAGCCCTTGTGCGCGATCGGTGTCGCCATCGCCACCGCGTTCGGCCAACTGTGCCCCGGGAGGTTCGGGATGTTCGCGGGATACATCAGATAGGTCATGGGCACATTCCAGGAGATGTCGCCCACGTCATCGGATGGTCCGCCCGTTTGCTCTTTCGCTGGCTCGGCGAGCGGCTCAATTTTCTCCTTTAACCCTTCTACCTTGGCGCCGATTTCTTTCTGGAGAGCTTTTGCAAGCGTCTGATCCGCGTCGCTCCACTTAGGCATGCCCACGGTCTCGATGTTTTTCTGCTGCGCCTCCGCGATCGTTTTGTTGAAGAAAGCCGGCCAAGCCGAGCCAACCAGCTTGTGATCTACCGCCGTGCTGGTCATCTTTGCTGCCGAATCAGCAATGGAGTTCCCGAGATCGTAGAGTTCCTTAATGTGCGGATAATCCAGTTCGCGGAAGTAATACCACACGGCCGCTTCGGAAGGAACGACATTGGGCTGATCGCCGCCGTTGATGATGACGCGATGAGAGCGCTGCGCCGGGCGCAGGTGCTCGCGGCGAAAATCCCAGCCCGTGTCCATCAATTCGACTGCGTCAAGCGCGCTTAGCCCACGCCAGGGAGCCATGGCCGCGTGTGCTGCCTTGCCATGGAAGAAATACTGCACGGAGACCAGACCACTCGATTCACCATCTCCGGTGGCGTAAGAAGTCGCGAACTCCGACCCCACGTGCGCGCCCAGCACAATGTCCACATCCCTGAACAATCCTGCACGAACGTAAAAAGCTTTAGTCCCCAGCAGTTCCTCCGCGACGCCGGGAAAAATCTTGAGGGTCCCAGTGAAGTGATGTTCCGCTATCAGCTTCTTCAGGACGAGCGCCGCTGTCACGTTTACTGCCATGCCGGAGTTGTGGCCCTCCCCGTGTCCCGGAGCGCCTTCCACCAACGGATCGTGATAGGCCACTCCGGGCTTCTGAGAAGCGCGCGGAATACAGTCGATGTCCGTGATGAACGCAACCACGGGCTTGCCGCCACCATAAGACGCGACCCAGGCCGTCGGGATGCCGGCGACTTCACGTTCAACATGGAAGCCGTTTTTTTCCAAGATGCCCGTCACATAGCGCGACGTTTCGAATTCCTGGAAGCCAAGTTCGCTGAAGCTGAAAATCTCGTCCACCATTTGCTGAGTGAGCGTTTGCAGCTTGTCAACCTCGGCGGCCGCTTCCTGCTTTAAACCCTGCAAATTGGCTTGCTGCCCGAGAACAACCGGCGCTGCGCACAGCATCAAGACAACCAGACCAGGAGCTCTCATCTCTTTCTCTCCATCAAACCGCGCCCGCATAGTACATCGGATGACGGAAAAAGACCGTTTATAAGTCGGCGGGTCGCTTTGAAAATGGCCGCGCCTAGCGGAGAATGGTCTTATAAACAAACATGGACTCAACAAACCCCCAACTGGAAGGCTCGAATCATGATTCTCCGGCGCGCGAAAAGCTCATTGCGCTGCGTCTGGCACTTCTTCGAGTACACAAGACGCTGCTCGAAATGGAGCGCCACTCCTACGAGCGCGAACACGGCAAAGTCAACGTAGGCGAACTGTTTCGCCTTGTCGTAGACCACTCTCAATTCGCCTGGTTGCACAATATTTCTGAGTTTGTCGTGCGAATTGACGAATCTCTCGCCGCCAAGGAGCCCATCACCCCCGAATACACCAGTGTGGCTTTCTCGCTTGCGCGAAAAATGTTCATACCGACGGAATCGGGCGACGGATTTCAGAAAAAGTATTTCGACGCTATCCAGAACGATCCCGCCGTGGTCATCGAACACGCCGAACTCGCCAAACTCTTCAACAACGAACCGCCTGACACTTCAGCTGCCTAGGGTCCCCGTGAATTCCTGATAGAATTTCGCTATTCGGCCGGGAGGCATTGTGGAATTAGACCTGCACGGCGTCACGGTCACGCACAATGAAGAAGCTCATCGCTTCGAAGCCACCGTGGACGGGCTACCTTCTCGTCTTGCCTATCGCCGGCTCCCGGACCGCCTGGTTCTTTATCACACGGAAGTTCCCGTGCCGTTGGAAGGCCACGGGATCGCTGCGAAGCTTACGCGCGCCGCGCTGGATTTCGCCCGCGCCAATCATTTGCGCGTGGTCCCTCTGTGTCCCTACGTTTCCAGCTTCCTGCTCAAGAACCGCGCATATCAAGATTTGCTTTCCCCCGGCGACCTTCAGAAAATTCTGCCTATCGAATCCGCTTGAAAATGTCCTCCCAAACGACGCCGCACGAGGAAGCTGCTAAGACTCCCATTCGCCGGATTCACCGCTCCGAACTTCCCGAGGACACCGTCAAACTCTCGCGCTTCCTCATCGGCAAAGTCGTGGTGCACGAACTTCCCGCCGGCCGCGTCAGCGGCCGCATCGTTGAGACCGAAGCGTATCCTCCGGGCGATCCCGCCGGGCATCATTTCCGCGGGCCCACCCCGCGCATCAAATCCATGTATCTTGCTCCCGGCCACGTTTACGTTTTCTTCAACTACGGCGCGCACTTTATGCTCAATGTCGTTAGCGAGCCGCCCGAAACCGCCGCGGCCATTTTGATTCGCGCGCTCCAGCCGCTTGAAGGAATCGAAATCATGCAGCGCCATCGTAAAACCTCCGAGCTTCTGGATCTCACGCGCGGTCCGGGACGCCTCGCGCAAGCGCTGCAAATCGATCGCCGCCACGATAGCGTTGATCTCTGCGCAGACAAAGAACTCTGGCTCGGCGAAATCAACCATCCCACCGGCCTCATCGGCAAAAGCGTGCGCATCGGCATCACCCGCGCCGCCGATAAGCTGCTTCGTTTTTTTGAGCGTGGCAACCCCTTCGTCAGTGGCCCTAAAGGGCTCAATTCCGGAACGCCAAAACGCCGCAAGCACAGCGCAGGCTCCACGTAAGCGCGAATCGGCATCTAATTTACTGACGTCTCTTTACTGTTATGCTTTCCTCTGACACGAATACTCGCAATGCCAACGATTTCGTGCCAGAATAAATTTGGCGAGCGCCTTGGCCCCGGGCGCATCGGAATTGTAAGTCTCGACGACGATCCAGTCCCGTCCAAGACGCCATCGCCCTCACTTGAAGTTCGGCCGGACCGGAATGCGCGTGTCCGCATATGCCGGGGGCGGGTGTTCTCCTGCTTGAGGTGTAAGATGAGCTTTTCCTGGAAACAATACGAAGGCCAGGTCATCAACAACGCGTTTCCCCTCCAACGGTATCTTGGCGGCTCCAGCGAATCTGCCGTTTTCCTCACGCAACTCGCGGGCCCGCAGTCCTCCAAAGCAGTGATTAAGCTCGTTCCCGAGAGTGCATCCGCCGATCTGCAACTCTCACTCTGGCGGCGCGCTTCCAAGCTCACGCATCCGAATTTGCTTCAGCTCTATCAGGGCGGCCGCTGCCGTCTCGCGGACATGGACCTTCTCTATGTGGTCATGGAATACGCCGAGGAAGATCTTTCGCAGATTCTCCCCCAGCGCGCCCTGACTTCCGCCGAAGCGCGCGACATGCTCGGCCCCGTGCTCGACGCCCTAACGGACTTGCACGCGCAAGGCCTGGTTCATTCGCACCTGATGCCTTCAAACATTTTGGCCACTGCCGATCAGGTCAAACTTTCCACCGACCGGCTTTTCCCCGCCGGCGAACTTCGCAAGTCCACCGCAAAGCGTACCGCCTACGACGCGCCGGAAACTGCAACTGACGCGCTCACCACCGCCAGCGACGTGTGGTCGGTCGGCATCCTGCTCATTGAAGTGCTCACCCAGCATGTGCCCGACTCACAGGCGCGCGCGCCGCTCCAGTTTGCGGCGGAGTCCCTGGCACAGCCGTTTCGCGATATCGCACGTCACGCGCTTGAACCGGACTCCAGGCTTCGCTGGACCATCGCGAACATCGAATCCAGCTTGAATCCCCGCGCGGCTGCAGCAGCTCAGGGCGCGTCTCCGGTGTCTCTGCTGCAGTCCACCGCTCCCGCGATGCCTGCCACAAAGCTGCAAGCTTCGAGACCGGCGCCAATCGCTCCGCCACCCGCGCCAATATTTCCGGCAATAGGCAGAGGTCGGCTGACATCGCCAGCGCAGGCTCCCAAACCAGCGCCAATGGTGCCCCCCTTGACTGCACCGCCAGCTGCAAAGGCGCCTGTCAGACCACCTTCGCAATTCCCCTTGCCGCCGATCGCGGCGGTGAGCGCGCAAAAGAACGCTCCGCGGAATGCCCCGAAACAACCGATTGTGTTGCCAAGCTACGTGATTCCCATTGCGGTCGGGCTTGTCGTCGTCGGCTCCATCATTGCTTTACCTAAAATCCTCGGCTGGCGCGCTGATACCTCTTCTGCCTCCACAAGCGCAAAAACGCACGCGGCTGGGCCACCATCGGACGACCAGCCCGCTGCCGCCGAAGTCTCCCGTGCCACAAAGCCGCATTCTTCGTCTAGCCGCGATTCCTCCAAGTCCGCCGCTACCGCAAAATCGTCAGCAAAGGATGTTTCTCGCGTCCCGGCCGCCTCGCCCTCCCCCGCTGCCCTACACCCGGAGACGAAGCCCGCCGTAGATGGGGGGAAAAGTTCCGCAGCTGGTTCGAGCGCCGCCTCGGCCAAAGGCGAAGTTCTGGACCAGGTGCTGCCTGACGTGTCCCAGAAAGCTCTGTCTACCATTTCAGGCAAAGTGCGCCTGACCGTGCTAGCCCATGTGAGTCCGTCCGGCACTGTCACCGAAGCCGATTACACGGATCCCGGTCCCAGCAAGTATTTCGCCGATCTCGCTCTGAAAGCTGTTCGCCGCTGGGAATTCAACGCTCCCGAAGTGAGCGGTCGCAGCGTCGGCAGCGAATGGCAAATCCGCTTCGAGTTCACCCCTTCCGGCGTCAAAGCTTTCCCGCAGCAAGTCACGCCCTAGCGCAATGCAAGATGGCGACGAGAGTCGCCGCTATAGGCACGATACATCGCCTCATTTCGCGGCGTCGGCATCTGCGGTTTAAGTCTAGCGCCATGCCTTTAGGGTGGCGTCTTTGCTAAACGGACCATGTCCCGCGCTAAGGGCCGCGGCGCTACATGGAAGAAGTATCCTTGCCCCCGCTCGCGCATCTAATTTTTTCGGTCCATGAAGCTCATTTCCCTCAACGTCGGCCTCCCGCGCGAAGTCCCCTGGCACAAAACCATGGTCACCACGGGCATCTTCAAACAACCGGTTTCTGGCCGGCTCGCTCTTCGCAAGCGGAATCTAGATGGCGATCGTCAAGCGGACCTCAATGCCCATGGCGGCGAATACAAAGCGGTGTACGGCTATCCTCTCGAACACTATGCCTACTGGAAGAACGAACTTCCCGGCGGCGATCTTCCGTTTGGCGTATTCGGAGAGAATTTCACCACCGAAGGCTTGCTTGAAGATTCCGTGCATCTCGGCGACCGCTTCGCCATCGGTTCCGCGGAAGTGGTGGCCACACAGCCGCGCCTGCCTTGCTACAAACTCGGCCTGCGTTTTCAGTCCGACGACATGGTGAAGCGCTTTCTTGCGAGCGCCCGCACCGGTTTCTACCTGGCGGTTACGCGTGAAGGCGAGGTCGGCGCCGGCGACGAAATCCAGTTGCTTTCTCGCGATCCCCACGCCGTCCCCATCTCGGAGATCACTCGCCTGTACGTGACTCTTCACGCCGCACCTGGCGAAGCCAAATCCACGTCGACCGGCAACACGTTTAGCGATGCCGACGCCGTCGTTGTCCACCGCGCCCTGCAGGTTGCCACCTTCCCCGAAAGCTGGAAGAGTTATCTCCGCGACCGCCTCCCCAAAGTAAACGCCTAGCCCCAAGACGATGTCAGGAGAGTGCTCGCAGGTTGCTAGGCAACCTATCGGCGTCGCCGTCGCGCAGAAGCGCCTCGACGTTCTCGTGCGTCCTTCTCCAGACGGGCACAGCTCGCGCCAGCACCCTTCGTCTAGCGCCAAGGAATTGCGAGAGGATCGTCAGAGCCCTTGCGACACAACTGCTATTCAGTCGCTTTCGCCACGGATGCCCCACAAGCCGGGCAAAAAAGCAGGAGGTTGTCAGCTGGGCGCACCGGGCAGCCTCCCCCCGCCTCCCCGCTTCTGACGCTGATCCCCTGATTCGACTGCCCAAAAGATTTCACTGAATTCCAGCGTGACCGAGATTCAGGCTACGCCCGGATCAGCCCGGTAAATTTGTGGGGGTTGTTGTCGAAGCCGGGGAAGACGGGCTTTAGATCGGCGACGCCGACGTGCTTCGTCAGGATTTCGCCGAGCACGGAGCGAAAATCCGTGGTGAGCGCGAGGTCGCGGCCCTCGTTGAGCTGATGATCGCTCAAGCCCGGCCACCTGCCATAGACCTGCCCGCCGCGCACTTCGCCGCCCATCACAAACATGCAATTCGCGTGGCCGTGGTCCGTGCCGCGATTGCCGTTTTCGCGCGCGGTGCGGCCGAATTCGCTCATGGTGACGAACACGATGTTCTGCATGCGGTCGCCCAGGTCCTGATGAAACGCCGCGAGGCCCTGGCCGAGATCGCGCAGCAGATTCGAGAGCTGGCCCTGCACCCCACCTTCGTTGACGTGATTGTCCCACCCGCCGCAGTCCAGAAACAAGACTTCCACGCCGATGTCCGCCTTCAAGAGCTGCCCGATTTGCTGCAAACTCTGGCCAAGGCGGTTGGTGGGATATTGCGCACCGTTTTCCGGCTGGTATTTCGCGGGGTCGGCTTTACGCAGCAAGTCGATGGCTTCAAACGTTTCCGTGCCCGTGCCTTGCAGCGCCTTGTCCACGGTTTGCGCGTACATGGCCTCAAAGCCGCCCTCGACCATTGCGCCGGTTCCCGGAGCCTGCGCCATCACTTTGAATTGCTTCAGGTCCGGCAGAGCGATCGCGGGCGCGGCGCCATGCAGCATGCGCGGAAGATTCGGCCCCATCGCCACGGCCCGAAACGGCGAAGCATTTTCTTCGGGAACCGTTTCGAGCACGCGATTCAGCCAGCCGTCTTCGGTGGATTTCAGTCCCGGCGTGCCGGACTCCATAAAGTCCTGCGCGTCGAAGTGCGAGCGCGTAGGATCTGGCGAACCCGCCGCGTGCACGATAGCAAGCTGATTCTTGTGAAAGAGCGGCTCGAGGGGCGCAAGACTCGGATGCAAACCGAAAAATCCGTCCAGGTCGACGGCTGCGTCCGTTGTGCCTCGCTTGGGCTCCGGAATCGCAATCGTCGGGCGCATGCGGTAATAGTTTTGTTCGCCGAACGGCACGACCATGTTCAATCCGTCAGCGGCGCCGCGCTGAAAAAGCACCACGAGCTGTTTCTTATTTGGCATCGGCGTCGCCGCCACCGCGCGCTGGAGGAACGCGGGCATCGCGCTCAGTCCCACCATGGCAACTCCGCTCCGCTTCAGAAAATACCGCCGCGAACATTTCAGTCCGCGCACGCCTTCACAACAGTCGTAGCTCATGGCAACCTCTCGAGCCAAAAAAGATGCCGGGCCAAAGCCCGGCGCTACATTCAAATCTAGCGGCGCTGAAATTCCGGCGCGCCAAGGACCAGACCTGCAACGACTCCCAAGTTCACCTGCCCCTGCGGGTCGTCGAGCCTCGCCTGCAACACCTGTGGATTGTCGAGTTGTTTTTCGAGTGTCGCAACTGTAGCCGGCGCGACTTGTCCGCCGAGAAAGACCTGCACGGCGCGGTCGAGTGCGCCTTTCGCGTCGGCGAAAGAATCCACTCCCAGCAGTGAAGTCACGTCGCTGCGGGCGCCGCGCATCTTGTTTCCCGCCAGTGCCAGCGAGAAATTCAACCGATTCAGCAGCGCGCCGGTGTTGACCCAGGTCTCGGATTTGTCGGAATACCCAGTCGGAGGCTGACATTGGTAGAGCGGTTCGCCGATGCGGGCGACCCAATTCACCAGCGGCTGCGGGCTGTCTACGTCGGTGCCAAGAGCACGCGCCGCAGAAATCACCAATTCAAACGGCGTCTTGATTTTTGCGCGATACGCTTCACGCGACCAGAATTCCGGCGACCAAATCATGGTCTTCATCACATCGCGAATGTCGCCATCGCTCGATTGAAAAGTTTCCGCCATGCGATTCACCAGTGCGGGCGGAGGATTGTCCGAAACGAAGCGGCGGGCTAGTTCCATGGAAATAAACTTTGCGGTGCTTGGATGATGCACCAGCAAATCAATCACCTGCTCGCCATCCTTCCTGCCGCCGGCATGGATTTTTTTGCCGAGCACGATTTTCGGATCGGGATCGTGCAAGCGTTCGTCAAATTGGAACTCCGCGTACTGACGCGGCTTTTCGATCGTCCACCCGGTGAAGGCGCGCGCGACCTCGGTAACATCCTTCTGCGTATAGCCGCCATCAACGCCAAGCGTATGCAGTTCCATGAGCTCGCGGCCGTAGTTTTCGTTCAGGCCGCGCTCATTTTTTTTGGCTTGTGGATTCGCTGGAGGGCGTGGCGGCCACGGCCGCCCGAGCCGTCCGTAGCGCGCTTGCTGGCGCATGGCGCGTTCCATCGCCTGGCGCTGGCCGGCGCGGGGGTCGGCGCTCAAAAAATTGTCCAGGTAAAAAAGCATCGCGGGGCTTTTCGCGGTCGCGCTGACGAGGTCCTTGAATTTCCCGAGCGTGTGCGGCTGGATGACATCGCGCTCGTACGAAGTCAGGTAGTAGCGGTCTTCGCCTTTGCCGGCGAACACATTGAAGTGATTGAACCAGAAATCGTTCATCACCTGCTGCAGTTGCCGCTCGCTGTAAATCGCGCGCGTCACTTTGGCCATCGCAAGTTCCGCGACGATGCGCGGTGGACGTTTGCTGTCGTCGGCGACCGCGCGCGGAACGCTGTTGGGATCGCCTCCGCCGAGCGCGTCGCGCCGACGAGCGCCCTTAGCGGCGGCTTCCGCCGGCATTTCGGTTTCTTTCATGGGAGCAGGCGCGCTGGGATTCTCGGCAGCTGATTGCGCTGGGGATTCGCCGTTCGCGGCGGCGCTCTGCGTTTCCGGACTTCCTCTCTGCACCTGCGAACCCTGCATTTCCGGTTTCGAAGCCTTCTCGGAGTCCCCCGCTGCGCCAGCGCGGGGTTGCCCCAACCGCACTTCCGACTGGACAAGCTGAACTCGCGGTTTTTCTTGTGGCTTGGGCTGAGGATATTCCGCGATCAATTTCGCGGTGGACATGCGGAGCGTCGGATATTCCTGCAGCCGCGCCTCGACGGCTTTGTCGTCAGTGGAATTTGGATTCAGTTGCTGGTCGATCCACTTGGCAAGGCCCATTTGCTTGACGCGCTCGATGTCCCCGGGCCGCGGGCCGTACGCAAGCCGGTTCAGTGCGTGCAAAATCGCTTCGTCGGCGCTCAGTTCCGTAATCGGCAAGCCTTTCAGCGCGGGATCCGGCTTTGGCTTTTTGTCTTTAGCGGCTGGCGTCGCAACGGCTGGCGAAACGTCTCCGAGAGAAATCGTGCAGGCGATGGAAAGAGTCAGCGCGAGAAACGATTTAGGTGTGGCCGCCATCGAGGAAAATGAAAAACGAAAGCCGGGCGCGCGAAACATCTGAAGCCTCATCGCTATCTCCTGCTCAGGCCGCGTCAGCAGCTACGAGGATTCGAGGCAAACCCCCAGACCGACTGGCTCTATTTAGAATAACCCGCGGAAAGCCAAAAAGTTCCCTGCGAGTCTTCGGGGTGTCGAATCGCTACAGTCAAAGCACTGAAAATAGTGGACTTAGAAAAGAAATCACCGGATGTCAAGCGAGCCAGCGCAACGGGAATTCACTCAAGCGTCCGATGGTTCGGGGAACGTCCCTCAGTTGTCCGATTCGTGCGTCCTCCCTATTTGCCTGCATCAAGACCCGACAGGGAACGGCAACGCTATGCCCGCGCTGTTAACATCAGCCGCTGTGCCGTGGTAGATTTGCAGATCTTGGAACCCGAGCATTCACATGGCAAGTGAATCCGACGCTCCTCCGAAACCACCTGCTGATGACTCTGCTAACAACGCGTCTGTGGTCTTGTCGACCGAACCATGGAGACCACAAGTAAATCCATGGCTGATCGCCCTGGTTGTAGCGATGGCGGCGTTCATGGAAGTGCTCGATACGAGCATAGCCAATGTGGCGCTCCCATACATGGCAGGTAGTCTTGGAGCCAGCAATGATGAAAGCACATGGATTCTGACTTCTTATCTGGTTTCGAACGCCATCGTGTTGCCCATCAGCGGCTGGTTTGCAGCCGTCCTTGGACGCAAACGCTTCTTCATGCTGTGCCTGGCAATCTTCACCGTAAGTTCATTGCTATGCGGTATCGCGCCTAGTCTGGGAGCAATTATTCTCTTTCGCGTGCTCCAGGGCGCGGGCGGAGGCGGACTGCAGCCCGTGGCGCAATCCATCCTCGCCGACACTTTTCCTCCCCAGAAGCGCGGCCTGGCGTTTGCCCTCTACGGCATCACAACGATCATCGCCCCGACGGTCGGCCCAACCCTGGGCGGATGGATCACCGACAATTACAGCTGGCGTTGGATTTTCTTCATCAACTTGCCGGTGGGAATTCTGACGTTGTTTCTTGTCCTGCGCCTGGTCGAAGACCCACCGTGGATGAAGCGCCTCATGGGTGCAGCAGTGAAAATCGACTACATCGGCGTGGCCTTGCTAACGCTAGGAGTGGGCGCGCTTCAAGTCATGCTCGACAAAGGGCAGGAGGACGACTGGTTCGGGTCACATTTCATTCTCACTCTGGCGGTCCTGGCGGCGGTCGGCCTGGTTTCCCTGGTCATCTGGGAATGGTTTCGAAAGGAACCCATCGTCGATGTGCGGCTGTTTAAGAACATGAATTTTCTTGGTGCGAACGCAATGATGTTCATGCTCGGCATCATGCTGTTCTCGAGTTTAGTGATGATGCCTCAATTCCTTCAGACTTTGGTTGGCTATACAGCGACGTCGGCAGGTTTGGTGCTCTCGGGTGGCGCTCTTGTCCTTCTCTTCCTGATGCCTGTCGCCGGCACAATCGTGACCAAATTCCAGGCGCGTTATATCATTGGTTTTGGCTGGTTGGCGCTGTCGCTGGGCATGTACTATTCGACGCAGCATCTCGACTTGGACATCAGCTTCCGGACAGCCAGCTTTCTGCGGGTGCTGCAGGTCTTGGGACTCGCTTTCCTTTTCGTCCCCATTAACATCGTAGCTTTCGTTGGAGTGCCGGCCGACAAGAGCAACAGCGTTGCGGGCCTAATCAATTTCATGCGTAACATCGGAAGCAGCATTGGCACTTCGATGGTAACCACGCTGATTGCACGGCGAGCGCAGGTCCACCAGTTATATTTGTCCGCAAACACGAATCCTGGACATCCCACGTTTATGCAGGCGGTTCAGGGTCTGACTTCTCAACTGACGGCGTCGGGCCTAGAGGCCACTCGGGCGGCCGCGCAAGCCTATGCGCGGGTATATCAGGCGTTGATTGGCCAAGCCACTACCTTGGCTTACATTGACACCTTCTGGGTCCTGTGCATCGGCGCGGGCATCATGTTCCTCGTTTCCTTTGCGCTGAAAAAGAATCAGCCGGGAGCGGGAGGTGAGGTGGCGGTGGGATAATCGAGCACCCCCTAATGTTCTAAGATGTTTGTGCAGTTGCAATTCTTAGTAGGCCAGAAGCGAGGAAGCTATGCCCATTCGAGTAGTCACCCTCGAACGCGAGTACGGAAGCGGAGGCGGCGAAATTGCCGCGCAGGTAGCAGCCAAGCTTGGTTGGAAGCTGTGGGACCAGTTGTTGACGGAAGAGATCGCGCGCCGCCTGGATTGCGACTGCGGCGTGGTCGCGGAGCATGAAGAGAAAAGGGATCCAGCCTATTATCGGCTGCTCAAAGCCTTTATGCGTGGGAGCTTCGAAGGCAGCTTGAACGCCCCTCGATTGAAGATGGTGGACACGGACTGTGTTCGGGATGTAGTTCAACGAATCCTGCCGGAGATCGCCGATGCCGGCACATGCGTGATTGTCGGCCGAGGCTCTGCATACTATCTCAGCAAACGGGCTGATGCTTTTCACGTTTTTATCTACGCGCCCTTTCAGGAAAGAGTCCGACGTCTCGAGGGCACGGGAAGGACCGAGAAGGATGCCATCGAACTTGCCGAAACCGTGGATCGCGATCGCGCCGTCTTCATCAAAAAACACTTCAACGTGGACTGGCCCGACAGGCACCGCTTTCATCTAATGGTTAATTCCGCTATGGGCAATGAAGCGGCAGTTGAAATTATTCTCGATGCCCTGGCTAGTTACGCCAGAGAACGCAGCTGGGCCGCGGCTTCGCGTTAGGCTCGAAGGAGAACAATCATGGGAACCGCACCTGCACCTGCGAGAATTCCAGAGCCACCAAAGGTCGCAACGCCAAGACCATCCGTAGGCGAAGGCGAAGCGCCACAAGCCTCTCGTTCCAGTCGATCCAAGATGCGGATACGGTTCTTGATCGGGCTCATCGCGCTCGTTGCGGTGGCCGCATCAATCGTGCTTTATCGGTACTTGGCCGCGTGGGAGTCCACCGACGACGCGCAAATTGATGGCTACATTTATCCTGTCAGCTCCCGCGTGTCCGGATACGTGACTCGCGTACTCGTCGACGATAATCAGCACGTCGAAGCGGGCACCGTGCTGGTGCAGCTTGACCCTAAAGACTATGACGTAGCGTTGGCAAATGCGAAGGCCACGCTGGCCAACGATCAAGCCAACGCAGCCGCTCTGCGTATCAACGTACCCATCACCTCCGTGAACACCTCCAGCCAACTCTCGACGGCACAGGCTGACGTGGAAAATGCCAAGGCTGGATTCGTTGCCGCCCAGCGTAGTTTTGAAGCCGCTCAAGCGTCGCTGCGCCAAGCCGAAGCGAACGACCTGAAAGCTCAAGACGACGTAAACAGATACAAACCGCTTGCGGAAAAAGACGAAATCCCTCAGCAACAATATGTTCAGGCTGCGGATAACCAGCAGGCTACGGCAGCAGCGGTCGCTGCGGCGCGAGCTTCAGCTGCCGCTTCCGAGCAGGCTGTCACTCAGGCCCGCGCCCGTATTGCCCAAGCCGAAGCGGGAGTGCAGTACGCCGAAACCAAGCCTCAACAGATATCAGCCCAGAAGTCGCGCGCTGAGGCGGCAGAAGCGGAGACCGAGCGCGCTGCCGCGGTTCTCGAACAAGCGCAATTAAACCTCCAGTACGCGACCGTTGTGGCTCCGATCAGCGGGGTCGTCGGCCAAAGATCAGTGCAGCCAGGGCAAAACGTCGTATCCGGTCAGCAAATGATGACCATCGTTCCGCTGGACAGCCAAAATATCTGGGTGACCGCCAACTTCAAGGAAACGCAATTAAAGCATATGCGTCCGGGCCAGCCGGTGAAGATCTCCGTCGACACGTACGGCAGAAAATATGAAGGGCACGTTCTGAGCATTGCCGGAGCCTCGGGAGCGCGCTACAGCCTGTTGCCGCCGGAGAATGCCACAGGGAATTACGTAAAAGTTGTGCAGCGCATCCCCGTGAAAATCGTCTTTGAAAAGGGGCAGGACGCCGAGCATCTGCTGAGGCCCGGAATGTCGGTCGAGCCCAGCGTCAAGGTGCATTAATTGCTGACGAAGGCCTTTTGGCCGCTGGTGTTTGTTGGGATGCGGACTGGATCTCAAACCTCCCCGGACATCCCCAAGTGATCCGCGCAAACCGCCGAGGGAGTTGTGTCTATAATCTTCCGGCAATGAATCATCACACACTCGCGGCGATCAGCATTGCAGGCTCTTGCCTAGATGTCGTGGGCAGTCTTTACCTTGCGTATGACCTGCTGGGCGGGCAGCGCGGTCCTTTGCGGTTGCTGACACGAGCAGTCACGTACTCCGTGGTTTTCGTCGTGGGCTACGGCCTCGGCCTTGGGCTTGTTTTCGGGGTAGCTGCCGGCGTGGCAACCGGCGTCACCATGTCGATTGAACTCAATCGAGCAGCACACGGACTGGATCATTACTCTTGGCCTTGGGAAGGAGTGTGTGCCGCGATCCGCGGATTCGCTGTCGGAGGCGGATTGTACCCTGTCGTGGGCTTCGGATTTGCAGCTTCCTTCGCTGCCCTTATTACCGGAGGCCAGATATACGCTTATTCCCAGGGTATGCGGCCGGCCCTCGATTATTCCGCCTCTCGGCGCCCACGCTTGACAGGCCGCCAGTTCTGGGGGACGGTCCGCCGCACGATTGGCTACATCGCGTCGGCACTGATCTGCAGCGCCTTTATCCATCACCTGGAGCATCCCTGGCGGTTTGCGATTCGCGTGGGTCTGGTGACGGGCATCGTCACGGGTGTTGGAGTTACCTTCATTCCTTATATTGAATACTTCGCAGAAAATCTTCCCGAACGGCGGCTGGGAGCATTCGGCATCGGGCTCATCCTTTGCGGATTCGCTTTGCAATCGTTGCAGTATTGGCTCACGCTGTTCGACGTACGCCTGACGTAGCGGCCGGTCTAGTTCTACTACCACCATAGGGTTTTACCCTATGTTACGCTGTTGTCCCCGCCAACCTCACCAGCCGGGTTCGGCATGCTCGCAAGGCATCCGCACGGCCAAACAAGAAATCAGGAGTCCTTGAATGATTAAGAACATCGTCTCATCGAAGAAGCCGCGCAGAATCGTGGGCGCCGCCGCCTCGCCGCACCTCACTTACCGCGGCGGCCCGCTGATCCAGAACGTCGAAGTTACGACGATTTATTGGGGCAGCGCGTGGCAGAACGATCCGATCCGTGCACAACTGGATGCCTTCTTCGATTTCATCGTCACCAGCTCGCTCATTGACCAGCTCGCCGAATACAACGTGCCCAGCTTCACCATCGGGCACGGCAAGCATGTTGCTTCGCTCATCGTGGGGCAGAATCCGCCGGCAACCGTCGACGACCCGGCCATCGCCGCGTTCGTTCAGCAGCAGATTGCGTCCGGGGCGGTGCCGGCACAGAATGCGAACTCCCTTTATTTCGTTTTCACGCCCTCGGGCATCACCGTGACGCTACAAGGTTCGTCGAGCTGCCGGCAATTTTGTGGCTACCACAATACTCCCGACGGCAGTTTGTTCTATGGCGTTGTGCCCTACGCGGACTGCCGAGGATGTGAGTTTTCAGGAGCGGTATTTGATTCGATGACGGTGATTGCCTCCCACGAATTGTGCGAAGCGATTACCGACCCGGTTCCCGGCAACGGCTGGTACGACGATGCGAACGGCGAAATCGGGGACATTTGCGAAAGCTCGACCAAGGTCATCAATACCGCCGGCGTAATCGCGGCCGCATCGACGACATTTACGGCAACGGTCTCGCCCACAACCGTAGTGATTGACGGCACCGCGCCGGTGAATCTAACGGTGACGCTCACTCCGTCAAGTGCGCAAACGCCACCACCGCCTCCACCTTCACCCGGTCAGTCCTACACCGTGCAGACAGAATGGTCGAACGCAAAAGGTGCATGCGTTTGAGACCACGACGTGGGCGAGAGCAAAATACACGGCTAGGTTGAGGTGGAAGGGGGATGCCGATGAAGCCTAAGAAGAAAGCTCGGAGAACATTGCGAAGCCGCGAAGACGGAAGACCGGCTGATGATCAACGCGCAGAGCTTCGCCCCATCGGGTTGATTCGCTCCAGCATCAGACAGCGCAGCGAGGCCCCTAAACAAGGTTCGGAAGGGGCGCCCGACGCCTGGCTTGAGGTGAGTCCGGTGGCGGTGGATGGCCTGGATGGCATTGCAATTGGCGACGAGATTATCGTCGTGACTTGGCTGCATCAGGCCCGCCGCGATGTTCTGAAAGTGCACCCGCGCTCGGACCGAAGCAAGCCCCTGACGGGCGTATTTGCGACGCGATCTCCAGACCGGCCCAATCCGCTAGGCCTTCATCCCGTGATCGTTCGCGGGGTTGAGAAGAACCGCCTGCGGATCGGTCCGATCGAAGCCGTCGATGGAACGCCCGTTGTGGACATCAAACCGGTGCTTTGCGCGGTACAAAGGGCTTAAGGTCGGGAAAGTTTTGTCTGTAAGGCCCAAGAGATTCGAGGCCCCTTGCGCGCTTAAGCCTGTTCGAGGATGGCTTCCGCGTCGATTGTGATTTCGACGAGATCGCCGACGACGATTCCGCCGTGGTCGAGTGGTGCGTTCCAGCTTGCGCCGAAATCGTGGCGGTTGATGGTAGTCGTGGCTAGGAAGCCAGCACGGGTCTTTGGCCCCTGATCCACGCCGTTCTCCCACCAAGGCGTTTCCCACCGACCCAGATAGGTCACGCGGAGCGTGCAGGAGCGGCTGATGCCGCGAATCGTCAGGTCGCCAAGGACCGAGTAATCGTGGTCGCCGAGCAATTTCACTTCCCGGCTACGAAACGTAATGGCAGGATAATGTTCAACGTCGAGGAAATCGGCGCTTCGCAGATGCGCGTCGCGATCCGGCTCGCCCGTCCACAGCGTGCGGGCATCGATTTCGACCTCGACGAAGGAGTTCTTCGCATTTGCGGAATCGAAGTTGAGCCGGCCATGGACGTTTTTGAAGTGCCCGCGGACGTAGGTGACCATCATGTGGCGCGTGCAGAATTCCGCGGCGGTGTGCCCGGGTTCGAAGAACCATTGCGCCATGAGATCCACTCCCCTTTCGGTGATTTTAGCGCACGGCGGTGCTTGAACCGAGCTCGTTCAGCAAGGTTGCCCAAGCCTCACGTTCCCGAGCCACACTCACGAGTGGCTGTAACCTTGCGAGGGATTGCTGGAGGCCTTGATAGAATCCGTCGCCGGATTCCGCGCGCAGCAACTGCTCCCGAAGGCCAGCGCTGTCGCCTACGGGAAAGTATCCCGGATAGTCCTTTCCCAAAATGCCGGTCGAGCCTGGAATGAGCGAGGAAATGACCGGCGTTCCGACCGCGATGGCTTCGCTGACGACGTTGGCTCCGCCTTCCACCCGTGAGGTGAGCACCAGCACGTGAGAACGAGACAATAGATCAATGGCAGCTTCATGCGCCAGGGGCCCAAGCCATTGGTAACGCCGATTTATGCGCCGTTCGGCTTCTACTTGCCCGGCAAAGTCTGGGTCCAGCACCGCGCCAGCATGTTTCACTTCGATTCTGGAAGATGCCGGCAACTCACGCACCGCGTATGCCACGCGCAAGGGATCCTTGACCCCGCGAAGATGTGCAAGCTGACAGACCTGAAAACAGCTCTCTTCGCGCCGCGGAGGCGAGGAGGAGAGCTCAAAGGATTGGTAGATGACGCGCACTTTGTGCCGGACGTTTTCGGGAACCCCTTCGAGCCCGAGGGATTGCAAGACAACAACCCTCGAGGCGAGTTCTACCGAGCAAATAGCTTCCGGGCTGCTTTCCAGGTCCCCGTAGAGGTCAGTGCCGGTCAAAGCGACGATGAGGGGCGCCTGAGGATGCCTTTGGCGGAAGGCTTGAATGGCTGAGGAGCTGCGCCGGGCATGCAAGGCGATTAGCAGATCACATTCTTCGTCGCCCCAGCTTTTGCCGACGCTGACCTCGTGCCCGAGTTCGGTGAGCAATGCAGCCCAGCGATCTGCAGTGGTTCGGTTTCCGGTATGGACTTGAGCTGGCGCGGGCGTGATTAGAGCGATTTTCACGCGTTGATGTTACGCCCGGCAGGTGCGGAATCCGGCCCAAACGTCACGGCGGTCTGGAGTATAGAAGTTCCGCCAGGTATTGCGCAGCAATCGCGGTTGCGTGGGCCACGCGCCGCCGCGTAGCACCTTGTGTGTGCCAAACCACGGCTGTGAGTATTCACGGTAGGGATCAATCTCAAATCCCGGGTAGTGGCTGAAGTCGTTGGCCGTCCATTCCCAAACGTTGCCCATCATCTGGCGACAACCAAAAGCACTGTCACCGGCGGAAAACGCGTTGACATCCACAGCGCCCATGGCGCGCCAGCCCAGGTTGGCGTGCTCACGTGCGGGCGCGTCGTTGCCCCAAGGAAAGCGGCGCTTCTCGTCGGCGAGTTCCCCTCCCAGTTGGGCGGGTTCAGCTGATGCGGCCACTTCCCATTCGGTCTCCGATGGCAGCCGGCGTCCTGCCCAACGGCAGTACGCCTCCGCCTCCCACCAGTTGACGTGGAGGACCGGGAAATGCGGCTCGAGCGGCAACCAACGATCAAAATTACGGCGCAGCCAACGACCGGAAGCCTCCCGCTTCCAGTAGACGGGATGTTCCGCTCGTGCGCTTTGACACCACAGCCATCCCGGCTCGCTCCAGAATTCTTGCCGGCTGTAACCCTTGGCTTCGACAAACTCGGCGAATTCGCCTTGCGTCACCGGCGCGCGAGCGATGGCGAAGGGACGCACTTCCACGGGATGCGCCCACTTTTCATTATCAAAGACAAAAGGCTCATCGTGAGATCCGCCCAGCAGAAACCTCCCCCCCGGAATTTCCGCATCTCCGCCGAGCGGTCCAGTTTCGGCGGGACTCTCTGGCTCCAGCCCGGAAAAAACGGGCGCGCTCCACCCGTGAGTCTGGCGTGTGTACGTGAAAGCCTCCGTGTGCATGTCTTCGTGGAACACGCCGAGCGAAATGAAATAGCGTTCGTTCTCGGTCAGGTTTCCTTGGTCGATGCGCTCCAGCACGCGGTCGCGCACGGCCGTCATGTACGCGAGGGTGTCCGCGCGGGAAGGAAGCGGCAGGTCCCAGCGAGTATCATGCGCGATGGCAGCGGAATCGTAGAGCGAGTCCGCGTCAGCCCGCAGCGGGGACTCGCCGCCGGCGTGCCGCAGCGCCCATTTTTCCTGGAACCACGTGACATGCCCGATTTCCCATAACAGCGGATTGACAATCCGCAACTGCGGTCCCATTAACTGCTCGTCCGATAGGTCCGCCACGACCTCCAGGGTCTTTTGCCGGGCGTCATGCACCCACGCGGCGAGTTCGGCGTCGCGCTTCAGCGAACGATCGGCCGCAGCTTGTTGGGGGGTTGCCATGCCTCACCTTTCGATGTTTGTGCCCGAGGAAATGTTATCCAAGCAAAAGACCTGCGGTAACGGCCAAAACGGTATCGGACTATTCCGTGATGTCGAAATCCACGGTGCGGTTTGGCGCGTTGTTCTTGGCGGAATCCACCGCTTGCATCACCAGGCGGTAAGAGCCGGGCTTTAGGTCATCCACTTTCACTTTAAAGCCGACGGGAATTACCGGATTCCCTTTCTGGATAAAGTCCTCGCAGCGCATCGCTCCGGTGGAGAAAATCTTATTGTTGGTCGCGCGATCGATCACCGTGTAGCCCGCGGCCACAACCGGCGCATTTTCCGAAGTCAGCAGCGGCTCATAAATCTCGCTGTACACCACGACGTTGTCGGTATGCTTGAAGCGGTTCGTGGCGGAAGGAACGATCTGCATGCCCTTGACCACCAGCGGCGTGCGGTCTTCGAGCAACACCGAGTCCAGACTTTCGGGGATATCGCTCAGTTTGTGCGCGGAGTTGGTGAGCGCCACGCCGCCCAGGCCGAAATGTTTGCCGTCATACGCATCGATCGAGAGAGGCGATTCAAACTTGCCAAACGCGTCGCCGCCCGCGCTCAGTACCACCGTGAGCTTGTAATCCCCTGGCGCGGCGTCAAACTGGTTTTCGTATTCATAGGGCGCTTTCGTAAACTCTTTCCACTCGTCTTTTTCCAGGTCGACGTTGACGGTATCGCTGAATTTCGCGCCGATGCTGCCATCGTTGCGGTAAGCGATACCCAGCACATTCAAACTGGCGTGATACTTTCCTTTTTCCTTGTTGAATTGGAACGAGTCGGAAGGAATCTCCATCGCCAGGTTCACGCGCGCGGTGTTCGGGCCGGTGTAGAAGAACGGAGCTTCGAGCACTCCGTGGATCGAACCCGCCTGCGAGCCCGTCGCGTGGGCCTCAAGTTGCTTTTCGAGGGGCTTGCCTTCAAGCACGTTCGCGGTCTTCACGTTGCAGTAGCCGCTCCGCGAGCGCACATGCAGGCCGCCTTCATTCATTTTCACTTTCAGCGTGTGGCAACTGCCTTCGGGCGTGTCCGGTGGGGCGTATCCCAGAATGTAAAATTCGTTTTGCTCGCGGCCGATTTTCTCGAGGCCTCCGAGCAAATCGTTCGTGTTAAAAATGGTGAAGCCGCCCGTTCCTTCCGCCAAAGCAGCGAGAATTTGCTGATTCGTGGACGCAGAAGGTGGAAAAGTCGGCACGATGGTCCGCGGCTGGCTGTAAGTGGAATTGTTCAGATTCGAATTCATTCCGCCGCCGCGCGTTCCACCGCCACCGGTTCCCCCACCTCGCGTGCCCCCTCCAGTCCCACCGCCCGAACCACCGCGACCGCCGCCCGTTCCGCCACCCGTCCCACCACTTCCTCCGCGGCCACCCCCGCCAGTTCCCCCGCCGCCCGTACCGCCGCCGGTTCCTCCGCCTCCGGTTCCTCCGCCACCCGGCCGACCACCGCCCCCGCCGCCGGTCCCTCCGCCGCCTCCTGGTCTCTGAGGATCAGGCATGCCCATCGCCGGATAAGAGGCGAGGACGAGTCTCGCTCCCGAAGAAAGATGGTGAGCTGGCCTGTGATTCGAAGCGGCGCTAGATTGAGCGGTTCCTGAAGGTTGCTTCCGAGAGGAGACCGCCACGGTCCTCGTTTTTGCAGGGATAGGTCTATTCCACGAAGTGCCGCCGGGGGCCGTGGCAAGGAGGCCGCGCGAGTCTACGGCGTAAATGGCCACGTTGGACTTATTGCAGGCATCTATCGTGGCTGTGAGTTCGGATTGATTTTCCGTCGTCAGCGGAAAGCCGCCGGAAAAAAGAATCAACATCTTGCGCCCGGGAATCGTGCGCAGATTTTTCGCCAGGCTACGCACGGAAAGCAGCATCGTGCGCGCGCCAAAATCCGCCGCCGCATTTCCCAGGGAAGACATGCCAATTGTTGGCATGGAGTTCGCCATGGAGTTGGGCATGGAGTTGGAAGCGACCGTGACATCCGGGGGCGGCGCGTTGGGATCCACCGCGGAACTCTTGATGCCCGAAACGGCCGCGCGCAGCAACACGGAGCTCGCGGTGAAGTTCTGGACGATGCGAAGCGAGCCGCCAAAATCCACAACGGCCATCAAGCGGTCAGGACCGGCATTCGCTTCGATGAATTTCTGGGCTGCGCCCCGCGCCTGGATTTGATCAGGCGCGGCCATGGTCGAATTATCAAAAAACAGAATCAGGTAGTGACGCTGACCGTTCGGTTGCGTGACCGCCTCGGCTCCAGAAGAGAAACTCGAGATCGGCTGCTCTTTGTTGTCCTCGAATACCTTGAAGTTATTTTGCGTGAGGTCGTGAACGTAATTTCCCTTCTTGTCGGTCACGACGGCGTCGACGAGGACCAGCTTTGTTTCTTTCTTGATGACCGCAGTGGGCTGCTGGTCGGTGGAAGCTGCCTGGGGAGGCGGCGGGGCAGGCTGTTGTTGCGCCTGTGCCAACTGAACGCCCCCGAAGATCAAGAGCGTTGCGATCGCTGCTGCGCGGCGAATTGCTGTCAAGCCGCTAGGATGTGCAATCATGTAAACCTCCCCATCAAACCGTCTCAAATTCTTCCGCGCAAATTAATTCGGAATCACCACGGCGCCGTTCCGGGCGGCCATCTGGGCGCCTTCCGCATCGCGCACCACCAGCCGGACAAGGTAAGTGCCGGGCTTGACGTCAAAGCTGGATTTCACCGTGAGTCCGGAATGGCTGAGGCGCTCATACGTCGTGTCGCGTAACTTCATGTCGATGATCTTCTCAACCCCGGTGACATACTGCCCGTTCTCGTCAAAAATTCCCGTCACGATCGTTAGTTGGTCGTTGCTGCGGCCCGACGCTTTGCGGAAGCGCACGCCCTTCACGTCCAAGTGCGTGAGCACCGACAAGCGAGCTCCTGCCTGGTCGTTCTTGAAATACTGGGTCTGCAAATCCACGGGGATATCGAGGATTTCCTCCTGGGAGAATAACGCTTCCTGGATTTCTTCTTTGGTGATTTGCGCGGGATCGTTTGCGGTTCGCGGCGCAAAGTAGCCGTGGCGCGTCTGAATGTTGAACTTTTCTTTCGCAGTGAGAGCAACCTTCAGTGTATGAAAACGGCCATCGAACTTCAGATTCTGCGGGGAGAAACCAAGCACATAAGAAACTTCCGGGGCCGCGCCGGCTTCTCGCATGGCCTCGTCGACATCGTTTCGATTGTGGTAGAACCTGCCGCCCGTGCCGTCCGCAAACTCCGCCAAAACGTCTTCCTGGGCGCTTTGGGCGGCGACACGATAAGTTGATTTAAAGCCCCCGGTACGGCCGAAATCTTTGGGGGGATTGGCGATGTCGCCCGCCACGTCGGGAACGTACAGGCCGCGCGCGTCGATGGTATTAATGACGATGTTGGCGCGCGTCGCGCGATCCACCAAGTCTGATGCCTCGTATTGAAGAGTGCTCAAGATAAATCCCGGTGAGACCAAAACTATGACGCGCTGGCCGGGCAAGCTGGTCATACGGCTGAGGATCGATTCGAGATGGCGGTAAACAAACTGAGTTTCGCTATCACCTTCAGATAAAGCCCGCATGGCTGCTATTTGCGCCTGAATTCGCGCCGTTGCCAGCATCGTCGGGTCCCCCCCGAACGCGCACTGTAATGTTTCGTCCGTGGCTACAGCCAGTGCTTGGGTATCGTTCTTGTTGCCGATTAAGTCCGCCTCGTAATAGGACATGTCCGGGCAATCGCTCGTATCGTGATGCGTTAGAGGGCGCGGGACGATGCCCAAGAGAGCTTTTTCCAGCAGGGAATGCTCCTCCGTAAAACCCTGCGTGAGCTGCCCGGAGGTCGTGTCAATCGAAACGCGATCGCTGGGCGCGAGAGCGGAAAAAAATCTTGTCGCGGAGTCGCGGACGAAAACGGCGTCCTGCATGGACATGTGTGTGTCATCGAAAACCATGGAGACAAAACGCTGAGGGAGGGCTGCGGCTTTAACGGCCGTCGGATCGGCGTCAGGAGAGTTGCCGTTCGGTTCGGAGGAGGAAGTCTTCGGTACGGTATGTGTCCGCGGATTTTCGACTGCAAAGGACGTGATGGCTTGCAGCTTGCGGCCGTCGTAGAGCTGGAAATCCTCTTTTTTCAGGTTGCCCACGACTTTGCCTTGCGAGTCTCGCACGACGACGCGCACCAGCACATTGTTTACGCGAACTTTGAAGGTTGCAGAAGTGTCCTGACTCGAAACTTCTTGAACCTCGCGCGCGGGGGCCTCCTGTGCGGGTTTGGCAGCGGAATCGGGGTTCGCGGCGGGCGGGCTAGCAGGCGGCGGAGCAACTGGAGGTTGGTCTTGCGCGAAGAGCGGAAAGCAAGTGCACGCGCAGCAAGCCAGAATCGCGAGGGGCAGGAATCTGGATCCCGGTGATGACACTGAGCGAAACATCCCACGCCCTTCTGGAAACCACGTCCTCACGTCTGGGCTTCGCCGCAGGGCAGACTGCCCTCGGGCAACACGGAACCGGCGGTCAAATGACTATACGCCGTGCTTAATTTTTGTGTCAATCAGGGGCGTTACCATCAGGGCTTTACCAATGGGGCTTTACCAATGGGGAGAACTGCCGAGTTCAGTATGGAATCACGACTCCACGATTCACGGCGGCCATTTGGGCGCCTTCGGAGTCGCGGACGACGACCCGCACTAGAAAGGTTCCGGGCTGCACATCAAATGTGGATTTGACGACGATGCCGGAGCGGTTCAAACGCTCTAGCGTCGCGTCTCTCAGCTTCATTTCTATAATCTTCTCCAATCCCGTAATCAGATTTCCATTTTCGTCGAAGATGGCGGTGGCCACTGTCAGATTGTCGTTGCTGCGGTCCCCATCCCGGGCGAATTTTATCCCTCTGGTCATGACATGCGCGACAACGGCCAGTCGTACGCCATTCGCCGTCTTGAAGAATTGGGTCTGGCAGTCCAGGGGAAGGTCTTGCAGCTCTTCCTGGGAATAGACCGCCTGCCGAATCTCCTCTTTAGCCAGGGTTTCAGGATCTACGTTCCCGCGAGGAGCAAAATACCCGTGGCGAGCCTGCAAATTCCACTTTTGCTTGCCGCTCAGCGTGACCTTCAAATGGTGGTATTTCCCATCGAGTTTGAGATTCTGAGGCGTAAAGCCCAAGACATAAGCGACTTCCGGTTCCTGCGCCGCCTGCAAAAGCCCTTGATCAATGTCGTTGCGATTGTGGAAGAAGGTTCCGCCCGTGCCGTCGGCCAATTCCGCAAGGATATCGTCCTGGATTGTCTCCTCGGTCATGATAAACGCAGCGCGCATCCCCGATGCAGCCGCGCTACCTCTAGAAGCGTTGGCAGCGTCATAAATCGATGACACGTACAAGCCGCGGGCGTCGATGGAGTTGATGACGATATTGGCTCTTGTGGCGCGGTCGATGATATCGCCGGATTCGTACATCTGAGGGGTAACGAAAAATCCCGGCGACATCATGATAATGATGCGCTGGCCGGGAAGAGACCGCATTCGCGCTATGAGCCCGTCCAAATTGCGGAACGAGAATTGCGTCTCGGAATCTCCCGCGGAGAGTTCCTGTTGCGCCGCTATTTGCGCCAACTGGGCTGCTCCCTGGGGGTTGCCGGAGCATGCGGCCGCGTCCATGGTGGCCACCTGCAAGGCCGTGGGGTCATTGGCCTCCACAATTTGATACGCCTCGTAGTAGGTCATCGGCGGACAATCGAACGAATTACGATTTGATAGCGGGCGCGGTAAAATCCGTTGCAGGGCCTCCTCCAGTTTGCCGCGTTCCGAAGTGAAATCCTGCTGCACCTGACCGGAGCTGGTATAAATCGAAAGGCGATCGCTCGCTTGCATGGCTGCGAAGAGCCTCGTTGAAGCTTGGCGAGAAAGCATGGCGTCCTGCGTGGTGAGGTGCAAGTCGTCGAAAAAGAGTGTGATGAAGCGTTGCGGAAGCTCCGCCGGCTTTACGGGAGTTCCTTCTGCGGGAGCTGGGCCCGAGTCCTTATCCATTTTGACGGTAGTGACATGCGAACCCGGCGTCTCAACAGCAAAAGTCGAGATGACTTGGAGTTTGCGATTGTCCGCCAGCTGAAAGTCTTCCTTCTTCAGGTTCGGAATGACCTTGCCATTGAGATCGCGCACCACGACGCGAACGAAGACCAGGTTGACGCGCACTTTGAACGTTGCGGGAGTGTCGTGAGAAGCGATTTCCTGCTCTTGACTTTGCGAAACCGGGTTTTGGGCGTCCCGAGACGGTGCAGAGTGGGGAGTTTGGGACGCCCCCGTTTGCGACGAGTTGGAAACGGCCTGAGCCCTTGTTCCTGCGGGAAACGAAACGGAAAGAATTTCGGCAAGGAGAATGGCCCAGCAAGCCTTGCGCAGACCAGGCGGACGCCATTTCAAGAATATGGTCAATGTGGACTCCTCCCCGCTGACAGCGCTACTTCATGCTGGAATGAAGTTCCAAATGCTTGAGACGCGTCTCCAGTTTAGCGGGTTTCGGAACGGTAGGCGCTGAGGGTCCAGAGGTCCTGCGCTTCGGTGTGGCGCAGAACGTAGCGGTCGCCGTCATCGGTAAGCACACGGAAGTAGGTCTCGCCGGGGGAGTACCAGCGGTCTTCTACCGCAACAACGTCCAGAGTGCGGCCGCAAAGATGCAGGCGCAGGGGACGCTCGTCGGCTTTGAAACCGGAATAGCATTCGACGCGCACCAATTGTTCAGACACGATCCTGCCATCCATGAACATACTCAGGCACGACGCGCAGACAGCTTGCAGCTCTCGGCCGATTCGGCGTTCCAGGCGGCGCCGAGAAAAATGATGACTGCGGAGAGTTGCATCCAGATGATCAAACCGATGACCGCGGCCAATCCGCCATAGACAACACTGTACGGCACACGGCGAACATAAGCTCCAAATGCAACGTCGGCAATCCACCAGAGCAGCGTCGCCACCGCTGCGCCAGGCAGCACGTTGCGCAGGCTGTCTCCCTTGGGCCGGGCCACGCGATAAATCATTGTGAGGGCGGTCATGGCCAGCAACATAGCGGCGAGCGGAAAAAACACGTTCCACCAGCCTTGCAAAACCGAGTGCTTGCCGACTTCGTGCGCGATCCAGTGGCGCAGCGGCTTTCCAAGAATTCCGAGAATGGAGGCGCCCAACAAGGGAGCAATGGTGATCAGCAAAAGCAGCAAGCCACGAAGCTGGCGGTGTAGGAAGCCCGGTTTTTCTTCATCGCCATAGATGGTGTGAATGCCTTCCATCACAAGTTTCATCACCTGCGAGCCAGCCAGGAGCGTACCAGACCAGCCAAGCAACGCTACTTTCCATGCGTCGGGCCCGCGCTTTACAAGAAATTCCGAGACTACGCCCTGGCTGCCAGGGGGAAGAAATTCCGTCAGGTCCTGGACCATTTCGAGCAAGCTCGTTTTGCCGCCGATGCGCGTGGTTGCCAGAGCCACGGCGATCAACAGAGCCGGGAAAAAAGCCAGGAAAAGATTAAATGCAATGGCCTGGGCAATCATGCTACAGCGCGGGAAAACCCGCGTGAACATGCCGTAGGCCCGCTTGCCGATTCCGGCGAGTGAAATCATAGGCCGGCATTATATAAGGGGCGTATGGCGAGAAAGGGGAAATTCGGACCGCGATTCGTTGCCATCCCCGGCATAACCGTCGCGGGATCTCCATAGAAAGGGCACAAATCGTGCCCTTCCTGTGCGCCGCCTGATTCAACAGTTGGTGGCAGGCCTTTTAGTCTGCGGCTTTGTCGGCCGCGAAGGCTTTCTGGATAAACTCCCAAACGTTCTTGTTGTTGAACGGCTGCATGCGGTGTTGCATGTGGGCCGGCCAGTTGGGGCGATCCTGATACATCTTGCGTAGGCCTGCAATGATTTGTGGATCGCCGCCGGTGAAGCCTTCTCCCAGCTTTTTCCAACGGGCGGCCAACCCTTGCGCCTTTGCGCCAGCGGGATCTTCGCCGAGCGCCGCTTCGACGTCGCGGAAGAGATCTGTCCATTCTTTCGTCCAACGCTCCTGATTCTCCGGCGACCAAAGCTTTTTGCGTTCCTCGATTTTGGCTTGCGCTTCTTCGCTGTAATACTTCTTCGACCAATCCATGTTGTCCTGCATTTCGATCACCTCGATGATTTTCCTCAAGATGGCAGAGTCCGGCCGATTTCCCGAAGGCGTGGCTTTTTCGGCTTCTTCGATAGCACCAATAGCGCTATCCAGAAGCCGCCGCTTCTCTTCGAGCACGCGCCGCTGCATGCGAAGGGACTCGGATATTCCGTTCGCGCCCCGATGGAACATCATCCGGATCTGCTTGAGAGGAATTCCCAGGAACTTGAGGGCCACAATTTGTTCCAGCCGCTCGAGATCGCGGAGGTAATAAAGGCGGTAGCCAGCTTCCGTGCGGCTGGGCTTCAGCAGCCCCAGACGGTCGTAATGGTGCAAAGCACGCACGGTCACTCCCGCGAGTTCGGCAAATTCCCGGACATGATAAAGCTGGCTCACGTGAATTCCTCTACCAGAAGCAGGCTCAACCCTGACGTAACGTCAGAGTCAAGCGAAATCTTATACGGCAGTTGGCGGCCGGACAAGCCTTTCTATTTCATAGAGTTCGAGAACCTCGGAGTGGGCGCCTGGGACATCCGGCGCGATTGGACGCTTTTAGCGGATCACGCACACGCAGTAATAGGATGAGTATCACCGAACTTTGTGACGCTCGTGACCGGGTTAAGCTAGGGGCGCTTCCCCATGTGCTGCTTTTCCATATGAATGACCGGCAGCGTTTCGCCATTGTTCAGAGGAACGGAGATGGGCTTCACCGGCAAATAGCCTTTAGCTCCAAAGAGCTTTGCTCCCGTTAGCGTTGCGCCCATCTCGTAGCGATTAAAACCCGCGGCTCGTGCAGCGTCTTCGCAAGCTTGCAGGATTTTGCTGCCGACGCCTTGTCGCGCCCAATCGGGGTGAATAAAGAAGGCGCGAATCTTGGCGGCGTCGCGCTGCGGATCCAGCAAAAGGTCTTCGCGGCCCGTCCAATGGTCGCTGCCATAAAGCGTTTTGCGCTTGCTCCAACCGCCGCAGCCGACGATTTTCCAATGCGATTTTGCATCGGTCTGCTCCCCGCTTGCGTTGGTAGCCGCGAGCGAAGCTTCTGCAACGATATAAGTGCCATCGGCGATCAATTGGCTGTCCACGCCAAAAACGGTCTCGAGCGCGCCTTCGATTTGCGCCGGAGTGTAGTCTTCGGTCTGCAAGCCGCGCACGGAAGCTTCGATCAACTCGCGCAGAACCGGAATATCTTCCGCCACGGCAAGCCGCAGGCGAATTTGCGCTGTTGCAATCATCCGAGATACACGCCGAATTTTACCGCCTTCTCGTTCGTGTGCGATACGATTCTCCTCTCTTCTCCGGGAGACGCTCATGCTCTACATGGTGATTGAACGATTCAAGAATCGCGAGGCCGTTCCGGTATACAGGCGCTTCCGGGAGAAAGGACGCATGATGCCGCACGGGCTCAACTACGTGGAAAGCTGGGTGGAAGCCAATTTCGACCGCTGCTTTCAACTGATGGAATGCGAAGACGCGCAACTACTCGAACAGTGGGCTGTCAATTGGAGAGACCTCGTGGAGTTTGAGTTTGTGCCCGTTCGCACCTCGAAGCAAACGGCCGAGCTCATCGCGCCAAAAGTGTAGTTACGCGTTGCCTAAAGAATGCTGGCTCCTGCGAAGGCGAGTAATCAGCGCAGCGAGTTTGGGGCGGTCCTGCTCACTGAGCGCCGTAAACTTTAGCCCCATTCCTGTTCCCGGCCGGCCATGCCGCACCACTGCGTCCGCGCGGATCTGCCCCTCCGCAACAAGAAAATCCAGCCGCGTAACCGTGCCAGAAGGCCGCGTCTGCGGGGTCTCAATGAAAAGCCCACCCATGCTCATGTTGCGAACTTGTGAAATGTCCTCGCGCCCCTGGCACTTCCAGCACACCCAAACATCTCCCGTCGTGTGGACACGCGATGTAAATCTTCGAGAGGGGGAAGTCGCGGGGCGCATTGCAGGTCTCCGATCTTTTGGAGTAAACCTTTATAGTTAGCCTCGCCAGCATAGTACTGGGGAGTGTACTCGCGCTATATGAGTATCGTGTCAAAATTCGTTAAATCGTTTCACCCGTGGTCAAAATCGCTAAACTGAAGCTAAGCGAGCACCTCCAGATCGGCAAACAAGAAAAACGAATGCCTGCGTTCTATAAAATCGATAAGCGGCGCCGCTTGGTGCTGAGTTCGGCATACGGAGTATTCAGCCGCGCCGCGCTTTGATCGTTCCGAGCGGTGTGGCACAAGCATGTTCGGAACGCTTCGAGGAACCCAGGGTGAAATGGAGATTGGCGTTTTTCGAAGCTTTGAAGAGGCGCTGAACTCGGTGTTCCCCAAAAAGGACAGCGCCTGACGCCCGAGAGCTGCCCCCTCTCTTGTCCGAATTAGGTAACTCTCGACAAAAGCCGTTTAATTATTGTAAGTATAGTTGTCCTCCTCAAGCCCCTCGAAAGGCAGATATGAGAGGCTATTTGAACCATCTTGCTGCTGCCGCCGCCCTGCTGATGTTGTGCGCTACTCCTGTACGAGCTCAGGGCACTCAGGACAAAGATCAGGAAAAAACCACTCAAGAGAAAGACAAGCAGGACCAAAGCGCCCAGGATAAAGACACGCAAGACAAATCCACCGGGAAGTCCGACCCGTGGTACAACAAAGTCAATCCTGCGAGACTCATCAAGCACTATAAGTCCGCCAATGACCAGCTAGCCTCCGATGGACAGTTGGAGGACAACCTGTCCAAACAACTGCGACTCCAAGGGGTTCTGGGAGCTGACCGCGAATTGCAGGATGTATGCTCGGACTTCAAGGACCTGCCCAACTGCGTTGCGGTGCTTCGGCTGAGCGTCAGCCTGCCGGTGGAATTCACCTGTTTGAAATGGAATGTGACTGGGGTGAAACCAAAGGACGCAGCCGATTCCTGCGCGGGACCGGCTGGAGGAAAAGCCATGCCGCTCGACCGGGCGTTGGACTTGTTGAAACCGAAACTGGACGCAAAAACGGAGTCGCACAACGCCTTGAGGAAAGCTCACGACGACATCAAAGACGCGAGCTCCTAAGGAAGTTTGTGGGTCTACGTTACAGGCCAAAGACTTCTGGCCGTGGGTATTTGTGAAAGCTTGAGTGTGAGTTGAGCGACACTCGTCGTTAGCTAACGCGCTGGGGCTTGCAGCCAGCGCACAACCTTCTTCAACGAGGACTCGCCGTTTCGTTTGTTGGTCATAGGCGCTTGCAACCAGCGGACAGCGCCATTCCCCTCGCCGCTGTGCCCTTCCGGTACTGTCAGCGGAGCCGAAACGTAAGAAGTGGGTTCTTCGGTTGACGTGAGCGGAGTGCTGGTGATTGGTTCGCTCGCAATCGGGGCACTCACCTTGGCACGCCCATTGGAACCGTTCGATGGCGATGGCATTTCCGTCCGCGCCGGCTTTTCAAGCGCGGAGTAAGAGGTTGGCCGCTCGTGAGTCGGGCTGAAAATGGAACTTGCTACCACGCCTGGCGCTCGCTCAGGAGCGGCGTCGCTCATGGCCTGGCGGGCCGTCTCGCTGATGTTAGAGCGCTCTTCCAGACCATGGGTCATCGAAAGCCGCAGCAACGCGCCCATCTGCTGCTGGGTCGCCCGCATGGTGTCGAGAATCTTTCCTGCAAACCACAAACCTGCAAACAAGAACGTGAATTGGCCCATGAGGGTGCCCAGTTCGAACCAATTGTTTTGCATCCAATTTATGATTTGCTCCATGTTTGCACCTTTTGCTGGTTGCCGGGGGTGCCTAAAACATAGCGCCCCTAAGAGCGTGCGAAAACTGTCACAAAGTCCAACAATCGGCCAGCTTCTTGCCTGCCCCGGCGTTCTACGCAAATTTTTCATAGAAGAACCCCTTGACACGGCCGATACAGTACCTTAAGAAGAAATCTCCGGCTGGAGCGGCGTCCCTTCTGCTCCCAGCTCCAGATAGCCCCGCCCGCCCTGCCTATCACACCTCAGGAGGCCGTTATGACAAACCTTATTCCTCGCGATAATTTCTTCCAGGACCTGTTTGATTTCCGCAGGGATTTCGACCAGATCTTCAACCGCTTCTTGAGCTGGCCTTCGGCTCAGGAAGAAACCACGATGACGACGGCTGG
>DATFSR010000050.1:0-49869 GCA_035262505.1 Candidatus Acidiferrum sp.
CCGATATGACCGCCATCCGCGAATCGCACGCCGCCACTCTTCTGGGCAACGGCCAAGTGCTCATCGTTGGCGGTTCTGACGGAACACTGGGTTACTCGCCAACGACCACTGTGCTCGCCACGGCGGAGCTGTACTAGTAGCGCCCGCTGAAGGGCGACAACCATACAGGTTGAAGAAATAACCATGGTAAACGTTGTTGGAAACCGCATTTTTGGCGGGGATTTCCACACCTGCAGCTCGAAAACCCCATTTTTTCGGGCTTTTTATGCGGTTTTCCCTTGCGTTCCGGGTTTTCCTTGGCTATATTCCTTCCCGGCCCGAGTATTTCACGCAGAATTTGAGGGGTAGCCGACTCGGAGCCTGCTTCGATCGCATCGAGGCGCGTCCCGACCCGGTCGGGATGGAAAGCAAAATCAGGAGGATACGCACTAGATGTCCAAGCCACTGAGCAAGACGAAAATCGTTGGGCACATAGCCGAGAAAGTCGGGACTCCGAAGAAAACCGCAGCCATGTTTTTTGACGAGCTCTTCAAGCTTGCCGTCAAGGAAGCCAAGGGTGCTGCGGGAAAGTTCGTGATTCCGGGCCTCGGCCGCTTGGTTAAAGCGCACCGGAAGGCGCGCATCGGCCGCAACCCCCAGACGGGCGAGCAGATCAAGATCAAGGCGAAGACGGTTGTTCGCCTGCGTCCGTCGAAAGCGTTGAAAGACGCTGTCCTGAAATAGTCGTAGTCTTCTCAGAGTTTTGGCCCCCGGTTGGCCTGAGCCATCAGGTCAACGGGGGTTTTTCTCTTTATCGTGAGTGGCTGAGGGTCCACCGGAGGATTTTTCGGGCTGCTTGAAACCAATAGCGAAGGGCCACCAACTAAAAACGGACCATCAAAGCGTCTTGACGTAAGCCACCACGTCTTTGATCTGGGCGGCTTCCAGTGAATCTTTCATGCCAGGCATTTGGGAGTCGCCGTTTTCAATCCACTTGGTTAGCGATTCCGTCGTGACCTTGTTTCCATTCACGGAAAATGTGCCGCGCTTGGAAATCCCTTTCAGCCCCGGGCCGATTTTCTTTTCTTCCTGGTCCGCAAAATGGCACATAGCGCATTTTTGCTCAAATACTTGCTTGCCTTTCGCCGCCGATCCGCCCGCAGCGCGGCTCGAACTTTTCTTCGGCGCGTCTTTCGCCGGCGGGTCCTGAGCCGCTACGGCGCCCGCCACAGTCAGAGTTGCGATCCCAATGAGTAGAAGATTCCGCCTCACGATTTCTCTCCTTCGTCTCCGCAGAATTAATTTGCCGGGGATGTCGGGCCGGCCTTGTTCCCAAACTCACCCATTTTCTCTGTTTGCCTTGCCAATTTCCACTGCAGGCCAATCTGCGCTGCGAGTACAGACCCGGCACCGGCTAAAAGTACAGGTTCCTTGGGTGCACGTCCATGACTTTCGTACTTTTGACCGCTGCGAACCCTTGTGCTAACTATGGCTCATGAGCATGGAGACGCTCACGCGCGCGTGGGAAATCCTGCAAGACGCCTACCAGGCACAAATGGAAGGCGATTACGATCGCGCGGTCGAGCTTTATCAATCTTCGCTCGAAATGCACCCCACCGCCGAAGCCCACACCTTTCTCGGCTGGACTTACCATTTTCAGGGGCGCATTGACGATGCCATCGCGGAGTGCAAGCGCGCAATCGAGATTGATCCCGACTTCGGCAATCCTTACAACGACATCGGGGCCTACCTGATCGAGCAGGAACGCTACGACGAAGCGATTCCCTGGCTCGAACGCGCCACCGAAGCGCGCCGCTATGAGCCGAGGCACTTCCCGCACTACAACCTCGGCCGCGCCTATCTTGGGAAGGAGATGTACTCGAACGCCATGCGCTGCTTTCAGGAAGCCCTGCAAATCGAGCCGCGCTATTCGCTCGCACGCCAGGCCCTCGCTTCCCTCCGCCGCATGGTCAACTGAACCGGACTCCAGTTTTTTGTGGAGACCGGTTTCAGCCCGGTCTTTATCTTTCCGGTCAAGTTACCGATCCGACGGCGACTCTTTCGAGCTCGGTTTCACGGCGCGGTCGTAAATCCACAAGAGAAGAACGGTGAGAACCCCTGCTCCCGTAATCACCCACCAAACATTCTCAGGCCGGCCAGATTCGCTCTGATGAACGAGATATCCGCCCAGGGGTCCGGCGATGAAATACCCAATACCAATCGGAAGAAATGCATAGCCCATGTAAAGGCCTTGCTGGCCGGAAGGCGCAAGACGCGAGACATACTCGTAATAACGCGAAACCTGCGTAATCTCTCCAATTGCCACAAAGATGAGCGTGACGATAAATGCCGCCATTGAGGAGTGGATGGCAGGAATGATCCAGGCCAGGCCGGTGACCAGGATCCCGAAATTCATTGCTGTCAAGGCCGGAAGCTTCCGGGTGAGAAATGTAATCGCAATTTGGAAGCAGATCACGACGGCCGGGTCGACCGAAAGGAGCAAGTCCGTATTGGCGTTCGGATCAATATGTTTGCGAATGAATAGGGGAACCGAAATATATTGCTGCCAAAACACAACGAAGAAACCTGAAAAAATGATCAGGAAAGTCACGAAGCGGAAATTCCGAAGCACTACAAACATGTTCTTGATCGCGGTCAGGACCGTCTCTACCTTCAGTTCTCCCGGTCGGACGGGTTCACGATAGAAAAACAACGTCGTCCAAAACATTACGAACACACTCAGGGAAGCAACCCGAAAAACGCTTTCGATGCCCCAACCAAGCTGTTTGCGGACCAGGAAAGCCATGATGGGCCCCACCGTGCCCCCGATGTTCACCAGCGTGTAATAGATGGAATAGCCGATGGATCGCACATTCTCAGAGGAAGCTCGAGCGGTTGTTCCAGCGACACACGGTTTCACAACACCGGGGCCGAGTGCCGGAATCATCAGAATGGCCAGCACCAACCATTTGTCGCTCAGAGCCAGACGCAGAGGATGCATCCAGGGTGCGGTTAGCGAGCCCAGAAGGAAATATCCAAGGGCCATAATGAGGTAGGCACACATCAAAGCCCGGCGGAATCCAAAGCGGTCGGCCAGGGTTCCCCCCAGGATCGGCAGGAACCAAACCACAAGACCAAAGCTGCCGACGAGCCAGCCGGTTAGTTCACTTGAGAATCGGAGTTGCTCGCTAAGGTAAATCGCCAGCACAGCCGTCGTTCCGTAGTAGGCGACTCGCTCGAAAATCTCCGTGAAATTGGCCACCCAGAACGGCCGCTCAAAGCCTTCGCGGATCTCCTTCAGCCTTTGGCCAAAGCTCATGACGCCTCCCCGCTGTGTGCCGGGATAATAGTCGAGGAAGGAGCGGAGGTAAAGGCGGGGAGAGTCTGGCGCTTGTCTGAAGAAACAGTGAGAGTGAGTGTTAGAATCTGGCGCACTTTGGAAAGGCAGGAAGCACCATTCACATGAGGATTGGCACGGCATGGCTGATGGCGACAGCCGCGATCACGGTGTTCATCCCGCTAAAAGCGGCGAGACAGGACGTCGCGCCGCCTGGTAGCGAAGAACTGGCCGCGATCACCGAGCGCGGCAGGCTGCTCAATGAATACGACCAGGCGGCCTGGCACGCCAGCGACGCCGTTCAGATGGCGAACCCGAAGAACGTCGAGGGGCAGCGCTACATTGCGAGGAAAGAAAGCGGCAAATGGATTGTGGTCTTCGGGAAATTGAATGAGGATTGCGACCAGTTTGAGATTTCCTACCAAGCCGACGAACAGGCCACCCTGCGGCAGTTTGCGATACGGCAGAAGCCGCCCGAGCATCAGGACGAAGGATTCTTTCTGTTCGCCGCCCGCGCCATCGAATTAGCCATGAAAGACTTTGGCATTGCGAACCGCCCGTACAACGTCGCTGTCCTGCCGGGGCCCGCGGGGCAGCTCTACGTTTACCTTTATCCCGCGCAGACCAAGGCGCGCGTTTATCCGCTGGGAGGCGATGTCCGTTATCGAGTGAGCCCCGACGCGACGAAAATCCTGGAAAAGCGTCAACTGCACAAAACCATTATTGAAACGTCGCCGCAACCAGGGAAGAAACCTGTCTCGGGATTCCACCTGCACGTTTTGAGCGATCTGCCGGAAGATACTGACGTATTTCACGTGCTCACTCAGGATCCGCCTCTGCCCGAGTTCGTGGGCACGCCCCATTTCACCTATCAGGTGAAGGCGGACGGAACGATTCAGATGGAAGAAAAAAGGAAGCGCAAGAAATAGAGCCTCGACACTGTCCTTTGTTGGTGCTCAGGTGGACGCACCGGGATAGGCCTCAAATCGGTCAAAACAAGCGAGAGTGGAAGGAAAGGGAAGCGGGAATGTGGGCGGCAAAGTAGATGGCGTCGTGGCGCCCCGGGAAAATGTGGAACTCGTGGGCGATTTTGCGTGACTTCAGAATCTTGTCGAGCGCAGCTGCCCCCGCGTCGAAACCGAAATCGTCCTGGTCGCCGCAATCGAAGTAAATTTTCAAACCCGAGAGATTTGCAGAACGAGCTAGCGTGAGAGGGCTGTTCGCGTTCCAAAACGCGAGGTCCGGCGGAACGCCAAAAACCCCGCCGAGTATGCGAGCACGAGGAGACTCGGGCTGATTCACGAAGACAGGTAGTTTTTCGATGAGCGCGGCGCTGTGGGCGCTGACCGAACTGAAAAGCTGCGGATGGCGGAAGGCGAGACGCAACGCGCCGTAGCCGCCCATCGAGACTCCGGAAATAGCGCGGCTGGCCCGGCCTGGTGACGCCCGATATTTCTTTTCGATGAACGGCAAAAACTCCCGCAGCAGAAAATCTTCGTAGCGAACTTTCTCGTCCTTAGAGTTGATATAGAAGCTCGCGCCGCCCGCAGGGGTGGCAATCAGAAAATCCTTCAGCTTGCCGCTCTCGCGCAAATCCTCCACGAGATTCCACAAGCCGGAATGAACGAAAAACTGTTCGTTGTCGCCGAGGCCATGCAGTTCGTACAGGATAGGAAAGCGTTTCGTCTTGTCGGTATCGAACGAGGCCGGAAGCACGATGCAGTACGGGACGCTGCGAGCCAGAATTTTGCTGGGAACGGAGTTGCACTCGACGCGGCCGGAAGCGAACGACGGCGGGATGCAGAACAGGGAGAGGATGAAGAAAGTGGCGAGGGGCGAGGGGCGAGGGGCGAGACGAAGAGTCACAAGACCATTCTACTCGTAGCGGAGGGCCTGGACGGGGTCGAGGCGGGCGGCGCGCGATGCGGGGTAGAGTCCGGCGGCGAGGCTGACGATGATGGCAAATCCCATGGCGAACAAAACCAGGGCCCAAGAAACGGAGAATATTTGCACGCCGGGAAGGTTTTGGCGATGGAGGTAAATTTCGGTGGCAAAATTGAGCACTCGGCCAATCAGCCAGCCAAAGCCTACGCCGAGAAGGCCTCCGACAAGCCCCATTACGCCCGCTTCGACGAAGAAAAGTTGCTTGACGTCGCCGTCCGCGGCGCCGAGTGCTTTCAAGACGCCGATTTCACGGCGGCGCTCGAGGATGGCCATGACCAGCGTATTGATGATACCGAGAGTAGCGACTGCGAGGGCGAGGCTGCTGAAGATCAAGAGCAGAAGGTCCAGCACGCGGAAGAATGTGAGAAGGCTTTTTGAAACATCCAGAAGAGAAAAAACGCCGAACCCGAGATCCTTGAGTTTCTTCTCGGTTTCTTCCACCATCGAAGGTTTTCTTACGCGAACGGTGAGGCTAGAGTAAGTGGGCTTGTCACTGGAGGAATCGCGGAGAATGTCGCGAAGGTCGTTGACCTGCGCAGCGCGCAAAGTCTCCGCGATTGGAAGTGGAATGAGAAGGCGCCCGCTTCCAAAGCCCCCGAAGCCGGAAGCGGGCTCGGTTTCCACGACACCGATGATTTGAAAATGCTTCTCTTTCGGAACGACCGAAAATCCGCCGGAGCTTCCGGTGGAATTGCCGGCTGGCGCGCCGAGCGACTGGCGCTCCGCATAGCGAAGAACCAAATCCTTGCCGATCAGCGATGAAGTCTGCAAATTCAGTTCTTTTGCAAACTCGGCTTGCAGAATAGCTTCATCCGCGTTCGGTGAGGAGAAAAAACGCCCTTGCATGCCGTCAAACGCACCGCTGGCTTTCGAGGACTCCGGCATGCCCGCCACCATGGTGGCGTAGGGTTTGCCGTCATAGCGCACTTCGGTGAAGAAGCGAATTTGCGGATAAACCTCGACGACATTGGGCATGCGAGAGATTTCCGCGCGCGCATCGGCGTCGAGCGGGCGGGCTTTCGCATCCGGCGTGCGCGTGGCCGGAGGGCCTCCGCCGGGCCCGCGCAGATTCGTTTTGGGGGTGACAAAGATGGAGTCGAAAAGACCGCTTTTCGCCAGCCGACTGGTAGCCAGCTGCTGGAGTCCGACTCCGAGAGAAAGCATTGCCACGAGCGAAGCTACGCCAACGGCAACGCCGAGAGTCGTCAGCGAATTGCGCAGGACGGCCTCGCGGAGATTGCGGAAGGCGAGATCGCTGAGGTCGCGGAGCTTCATCGCGCTGCTCCATTCGAAAGAAGTTTGCCGTCACCCATGACCGCCAGGCTGTCGGCGAAGCGCTCGGCAAGAGTGCGCTCGTGCGTGACCATGACGATGGTCATTCCCGGATTGTTCTGGATTTCGCGAAGCAGTGTGAGGATGACTTCGCCGGTCGTGCTGTCGAGATTCCCCGTGGGCTCGTCGGCAAGAAGAATTTTTGGCCGATTGACCAGCGCGCGGGCAATGGCGGTGCGCTGCTGCTCGCCTCCGGAAAGCTCGCTGGGGCGGTGGCCGATGCGTTTTTCAAGGCCGACGCGCTGAAGCGCTTCGCGGACGCGCGCGGCGCGCTCCGACCGGTCGACTTCAGCGAGCCGGAGCGGGAGCTCGACGTTTTCTTCGAGCGTCATTCGTGGAAGAAGATTGAAGGATTGGAAAACCATGCCCACGGTTTGCCGCCGGTAGCGGGCGAGTTCGAGGGAAGACATTTTCGAGAGGTCCTGGCCATTCGCGATGACCGCGCCGGAGCTGGGTCGGTCCAGGCCGGCAATGAGATTGAGCAGGGTGGATTTCCCAGAGCCGGAACTCCCGAGGAGGGCGAGAAATTCGCCGGATGGGACGGTGAGCGAAACGTCGTTGACCGCGCGGATGACCGATTCACCCATGGTGTATCGACGGGAGACAGACTCCAGGCGGATGGCGGGAGGAAGCTCGGTCATAAGTTGTGTGGCCATTCATAATACGACGGTAACGGCGCAGAGATTTCAGGAAAGTTGGAGGCCAGTTGGGGCCGGCGCGTGAGGAAGGAAAGCCAGCCCCGAAGGCGCGAATGGGAATAGAATGCGGCGCGCAAGGAGAGGCCATGAAGAAAGTGCGCTTTGGACTGGTAGGAGTGTTGTTCCTGGGCGGAGGAATTGTTGCGGGCGCACGGGCGCAGAAACCGCCCCTCTTGCCGGAAAGAGATGTGGCGGCGGTGGTCAATGAGTTGAGCGGGGAGACGGCAAAACGGAATCTCGAAGGGATTGCACGGTTTCACCGGCAGCGGGGGTCGCAAGGGTTTCACGAGGCAGCGGAACTGGTCGCCGAGCGGCTGCGCGCGTATGGCCTGAGCGACGTAGCCATTCTGCAGTTTGCGGCAGACGGGAAGATTTTTTACGGAACGCAAAGGTCACGGCCAGCGTGGGACGCGGAAAAAGCGGAACTCCGGGAATTGACAACCGAGTTGGTAGCTTACCGATCAAAAGTTTCCGGTACTGGCGCCACCTCGATCGACGCTATGCAATTTATTAGGGAGGCTAGGAACAGGCTCTTAGCGAGTTATGAGGCGGAGCCAGTTGTTCTGGCAGAGGACAGCGAGAACGCGGACGTCACGGCGGATTTGATCGACCTCGGCGAAGGAACGAAGGACAGCGATTACGCCGGGAAAGACGTGAAAGGCAAGATTGTGCTGGCAAGCGCACAGCCGGGGGCGGTCGAGGAATTAGCGATCGGGAAATTTGGCGCCGTGGGGATTGTGAGCTATGCGCAAAACCAGAAGACGGCGTGGTGGGGAGAAGACGAGAACCTGATTCGCTGGGGACATCTGGAGACGTTTTCGCCGAACAAGACGTTTGCGTTCATGGTGTCGCTGAGGAGGGCGCGCGAATTCAAAGACCGACTAGCTCACGGAGAAAAGATTACACTACATGCGGTCGTGAAGGCGTGGCAGCATCCGGGAAATTATGAAGTGGTGACCGCTACGATTCCGGGAACGGATACGAAACTCAAGGATGAAGAAATTGCGTTTAGCTGTCACCTGGACCATCAGCGCCCTGGTGCGAACGACAACGGCGAGCGGTTGCGTTACGATTCTGGAAGTGGCGCGGACACTGCAGAAACTGATCGACGCGAAGCAACTGGCGCGCCCGGCGCGAACCATACGGTTCATTTTTCCGCCCGAAATCGAAGGAACGATGGCGTTGTTGAACGGAAAATCAGGAAGCTTCCAAACCTGGGGTGTCGATGAGTCTAGTGGTCCTCTCGACCGGCCTAAGCCCGTTCGGCCACGGCAGTTTCCATCCGGCGCGCCGCTAGGAGGTTTTGCAGGTCCTGAGCTGGCGAAACGGATCAAAACCGTGATCCACATGGACATGGTGGGGGGCGGGCCGGAGACGAAGGCGGTGTTTCATGTGACGCGCGGGCCCATGAGTTTGCCGAGTTTCGTCCATGACGTGGCGTGGGCATTCGCAGAGTGGGTGAACGAGGAGTCGTACAAATTCGCGGCAACCGGGAAAGCGGACTATCCGATGGTGGCGCCGGAGGGCGGCAAAGAGCCGCTGCGCGCGGAGTATTCCGCGTACACCATGGGCAGCGACCACGATGTCTATCAGGATTCGTCGTTCGGGATTCCTGCGATTTACCTGAATGACTGGCCGGACCGCTACATTCACACGAACTTCGATTCCGCGGCAAACATCGATCCGACAAAGCTGAAGCGCGCAGCGTTTATTGGCGCGGCGAGCGGGTATTTTCTGGCACAGATGCAGAGCCACGATTTTGACGCGGTGAACTTTGCGGTTTTGCAAGGAAGTGCGTTTCGCCAGAGTGCATGGGCCATCGGAAGCCTATCCGTCACGCAGGACGACCGCTGTAGTTCTTGGGAATTTAAGTCGCAATACGAGGTGGCGACTCACCATTCGTTCCCCAGGTTAGCACCGCGACCGTCAGATGCCGTCGACCCTCGGCCGCCCATGGGTTGCCTATACCCTCCTCCCAGGTATTCGGATGGGCCTTTTTTCCGACGCGCTAGGGAGCCGAAGGGACCACCGGCGGTGTTTGGGTATGACTACTTTGTGGATCACGCAAAAGCTGCGGGAGTGCCGACGCCGAGGTTGCTGAGCTACGAAGGATTGTGGGGCGGCGGCGAAGAATATGCGTATGAAGTGCTGAATTTTGCGGACGGAAAGCGCAACGCGCAGGAGATTCGCGATGCGGTGTCGGCAGAATACGGGCCCGTGCCGCTGGAAATCGTGGTGGAGTATCTGAAGGCACTGGAGAAAACGGGCTTGCTGGTGGAAGTGAAGTAACGGCAACAAAGGAACAACCAAAGATGCAGATCGTGTAGAAAGACTGTGGATTGAGGAGAATGCCATGCCAACGATTGAGGGCAAAAAAGGAAAATTGTGGATCGACGCATACGTTAACAAGGCGGGCAAGCTTGCCGGCGTGATGAGAGCCGTTCGCGCGTTGGTGAACCAGACCGCGGCAGACTGCGAGGAATATGTAAGTCCATGGAAGATTCCCGCTTTTGATTCCAATGGGCCGTTGTGCGTCTTTGTGCTGGGGAAAGAACATGTGACGCTTGCGTTTTTGCGAGGCGCAATGCTTCCCGACCCGGGGAAACTGCTGGAGGGAAAGGCGAAAGGCGTGCGCAACGTGAAGCTGCGGAACGTGGCGGATGTGAATCGTCCAGGAGTGAAGACGCTGATTTTGGAAGCGGCGAAGCTGAACAAGAAGAATCCACCATCAGGGAAGATGGTGGGAATGGACAAGAGACGCAAGTCCGAGAGCAAAAAAGGCTGAGCCGGGCATAGACTGAAGTTAGCGTTACTGGTGTGTTAGCATCGAGGGCTTGTACGCCCACCGGGGACGGAATAGCTAGATGGCAGCGATGATGAAGGCGTTGCGGAAGATGCAGCCCGCGCGAGGGTTGCAGATGGACGCGGTCGCGGTTCCGGCCATTGGCCCCAGCGACGTGCTGGTGCGAGTGAAGGCCGCTTCGATTTGCGGGACCGACCTTCACATCTACGGCTGGGACCGCTGGTCGCAGGGACGCATCAAACCGCCGTTGACGCTGGGACATGAATTTTGCGGAACCGTCGAACGCGTCGGGGGCGAAGTCACGGCGGTGAAGGCCGGCGACTTTGTCAGCGCGGAGATGCACGTGAACTGCGGGCATTGCCGTCAATGCAGACTAGGCCAGGCGCACATCTGCCAGAACCTGCGCATCATCGGGATCGATCAGGACGGAGCGTTCGCGGATTTTGTGAGGATTCCGGCATCAAACATCATCCAGCTCGATCCGGACATTCCCGAGCACTACGGAGCGATCCTGGACCCGCTGGGAAACGCCGTGCACACGGTGCTGGCGGGTCCGATTGCAGGACAAACCGTTTTGGTGACCGGCTGCGGGCCGATTGGACTGATGTCCATCGCCGTGTCGAAAGCTTGCGGAAGCTCGACGGTATTTGCGACGGAAACCAACGAGGGACGGCGCGCCATGGCCAAGAAAATGGGCGCAGAGGTGGTGATTAATCCGGCCGCGGAAGACGCGGTGAAGCGCATCCTAGAGGAAACCGACGGCACGGGCGTGGACGCGCTGCTCGAGATGAGCGGGAATCCTGCCGCGATTCAGCAGGGATTCCGCGCCCTGCGAGCGGGTGGGCGCGCTTCCCTGCTCGGGATTCCCACGGAAAACGTGCCGCTGGACCTGGTGAACGACGTGATTTTCAAGGGCGCGACGGTGCAAGGGATTTACGGGCGGCGAATGTACGAAACCTGGGTACAAATGACCGCGCTGTTGAAAGCGGGGAGGCTGAACTTGGAACCTCTGTTCGGCCAGCGTGAGCCGCTCGAAAAGTTCGAGGGCGCCTTTGCGAAGTTGCAGGAAGGGTTGCCTGGGAAGATTTTGCTTTATCCCAACGGGATTCGGCACTAAGCGAGTTCCCCTTCGTTCTCTTTGCAAATCCAAGTTTCTGTTCAGGTGGGTTCATCATGACATCAACAAAGCTCGCCCCGCCACTTGCGGGAAACACGCTCGGATCCGGCACAAACAGTTTTGTAGTTGCGGAATGGCGTGACGGCGGCGGACCGGCGGGGGAGCGACGGTTGATCGCCCCGCCGCATGTACATCACACTGATGATGAAGCATGGTACGTGCTGGAAGGGGCGCTCTGTGTCCAAACGGGAGAGCAGGTGGTGGAAGCGCGCGCAGGCTCCGGCGTGCTTGTCCCGCGCGGCACACCGCATACCTATTGGAATCCAGGACCAGGGCCGACGCGGTATCTGCTGGTCATGACAGCGAACATCTATCAATTGATTCAGGACCTTCACGCGATGAAAGAACGCACTCCAGCTGCTCTGGAAGCGGTGTTTGGGAAGCACGATTCCGAGCTTGTGAAGGCTTTGCAGTAAGTCGGGTTTGCCCCTAACCGTACGCTGGAGCACAATAGAGATTCCCCGGCCGATGCCTACCACCAGGAGCGATGCCATGTCGGAAACCGCCACATTGGCGACGAAGCAGAACCCGCTACAATACGTCACGGAGCAGTTGACCGAGCTGCGCGCAAAAGGCGTGGCCCCGAAGCTGCGTATCCTCGAAGGCGAGCAAAGGCCTGTTTGCGTCTTTGATGGGCGCGAAGTAATCAATCTCGCCTCGAACAATTATCTCGGGTTGACCACGCACAAGGCGCTGCGCAAAGCGGCGCTGGACGCGGTGAAACGATACGGCGTCGGCGCGGGAGCGGTTCGCACGATTGCCGGCACGATGAAGCCCCACCTCGAACTGGAAGAGCAGATTGCCGCTTTCAAAAAGGTCGAGGCTTGCGTCGTGTTTCAGTCGGGATTTACGGCGAACGCGGGAACCGTGTCGGCCGTTTTAGGGAAGGAAGACCTGATCGTTTCGGACGAATTGAATCATGCGTCGATTATTGACGGCGCGAGGCTGTCGAAGGCGACCATCAAGGTTTTTAAACATAAGGACGTACCGGACTGCGAGCGCATTTTACAGGAGCACGCCAGTTTTCCAGGAAAGAAGCTGATTATCACCGACGGTGTGTTTTCCATGGACGGCGACATCGCGCCTCTGCCACAACTCTGCGACCTGGCGGAAAAATACAACTGCATAATGATGGTGGATGACGCCCATGCTTCCGGCGTGCTGGGCACCAACGGGCGCGGCACGGTCGACCATCATCAATGCCACGGGCGCGTACACATTCAGGTGGGCACTTTGAGTAAAGCGATTGGCGCGATGGGCGGGTACGTCTGCGGCTCGCGCGATTTGATTGACTTTCTGTATTTGCGCGCGCGGCCGTTTTTATTTTCGACTTCGCACCCGCCTGCCACGGTCGGAGCCTGCCAGGCGGCGTTTACGCTGCTGGCTTCACCCGAAGGGGAGAAACTGGTGAAAAAGCTCTGGGCCAACACGAAGTTCTTCAAGCGCGAATTGAAGAAGCGCGGATTCCAGTTCAAAGCCAGCGAGACGCCGATCATTCCGATTCATGTAGGCGAAGCGGCAAAGGCGTTCGAGTTTTCGAAGAAGCTTTTTGAGGCCGGAGTATTTGCGCCCGCCGTCGGTTACCCGATCGTCGCCGAAGGCAAAGCGCGGCTGCGGGCGATGGTCAGCGCGGCGCACAAACGAGATCAGTTGCTCAAAGCCGCGGACACGCTGGCGGAAATCGGCAAGTCGCTGAGCATTGTTTAGGGCCGAGGCGTCTGGGGGTTGCCGACTCTGCCCTGTAAATCATGCACACCGCGGGTCATTTCTCACGGTCTCGAGAAGCCCGGACTTTCCGCTAACCTATTGATACACAATACCTTAGCCGGACTCACGCGGGTCGCCTCTATCACCGCGCTGTCTTGGCAGCTTCGGCTCGGGCCAAGGGCGAGGCGGAATCCTCGGTGGGGATCGTTTTCGATAAAGCGATTTTGAAGAAGGGCGAAGAAATTCCGCTAAGCGTGGCGATTCAAGCGCTGGCGTCAGGACAAAGCAGCGCCTCGATGGCAGGCTCGGATATGGATGCCATGGGTAGCATGGGCACTTCGGCCGCGGGCTCGGGCACGGCTGGCGGGCGCGGCGGTCAGGGCGGCGTGACTTCCGCCGCAGGTACGGTTACAAACACCGCCGCGAACATGGGCAGAGCAACTGGCGGCGCGGTAAATTCAACGGCGAACGCCGCGGGAAGCGTTGCGGGAACTTCGAAGGGAGCCGCGGGCGGATTGAATTCCACGGGACAACTCACATCGAATAGCCAGGGCGTGTTCGGGTTGAACGGCCTGAACCTGAACGCGGCAGCATCGAATGCAACGCAAGGCACAGTGATCACTTCAGCGGGCAAGAACGTGCACCTCGAGAGCGGCACGCGGATGCTTCTTGTGACGCAGGCGCAAGCAAGCTCCGCGGACGAATCCAAGAATTCCGCCGAGCGCAAGCCGAATCCGAAATCCGGAGAGAAGCCGGAAAAACCGTAACGGCACGCTCGTTGCGTCTGGGCCGCGCGAAGAATTGGAATCGCGCGGCCCTTTTAAATTTGCGCGGTCTGCGCCGAGAACGGTGCGGCGGTTTGCGAGATCAAGGTCGTTCGGGCAACGGGCCAAGCGCTGGTCCTTTGCTATACTCGCGCGATGGCTTCTGCGAACAAAAAGCTATTCCTTGTGGACGCAATGGCGCACGTTTATCGCGCTTTTTTTGCACCCATGCCGCAGCGGTTGACGGGGCCTAATGGCACGCCCACGAACGTGCCTTTCCTTTTTGGAAATATCCTCAAACGCCTGATCAAAGACTACGAGCCGAAATACATTGGCGTCGTGTTCGATCCTCCGGGTGCAACGTTTCGCGACAAGCTGTTTGAAAAATACAAGGCACAGCGGCAGCCGATGCCGGACGACATGCGCGTGCAGATTCCTTTGGTGCGGAGGCTCTGCGAAGCGATGCGCCTGCCGATTCTGGAGGAAAGAGGATATGAAGCCGACGACGTCATCGGCACGATTGCCACGCAAGCCGCGAAGCAAGGATTCGAGGTGCTCATCGTCAGCAACGACAAGGACATGATGCAACTGGTGGGGAAGAATGTCCGGACGTTGAAGACGGGTTCCGGAGGACTGAAGGGCGACATTCTAGTGGACGAAGCAAAGGTTCTGGAGTTGCTCGGCGTTCCCGCTCAAAAAGTCGTGGATTATATGTCCCTTCTGGGCGACACCGTGGACAACATTCCCGGGGCGAAAGGAATCGGGGAAAAAGGCGCAGCGGAGCTGATCACCAAGTACGGCAGCGTCGAGAAAGCTCTGGATCATGCCAATGAAGTGTCGAACAAGCGGTACCGCGAAGCCCTACAACAGCAACGCGATCAGATCATGATGTCCAAGCAACTGGCCACCATTGCGACGGAGGTTCCACTGAAGCTCGACCTGCAAGCGCTCGAACGGCGCGAACCCGATGTGCCGTCGCTGTCTGCGCTTTATCGCGAGCTGGGGTTTAGTTCGCTGCTGAAAGAGTTGGGCAGCAGCGCGGTGACAGCATCCACTCCGGGAGGCCCGGGCGCGGAAGTGAAAACCGACTACCTTCAGTTGGCCAAGGCGGGGGAATTTCGCGAGTACCTCGCCAGGCTCCGCGCCAAACAGCCTCTGGCCGTCTGGCTGAATCTCGATCCTGGCCAGCGCGAATCTGAGGGATTCGGAACCCGTATTATCGCTATCGAAGCTTCTTCAAAAGTTGGAGAAGGTCGGTCGGTTTGGGCCGACGAAAAAGGCGAGGCCCTAAAAGCCCTATCGCCTTTGCTGGAGGATCGAAAGCGGCCAAAAATCCTGCACGACCCAAAGCTTTTTCAATTGCTGGCCGGGCGAACGGCCAACATCCAACACGCGACACAGCTCTACTCTTACCTGCTGCGCCCAACGACCGGGAATCACAATCTTGCGGACGTGGTGATGCGCCAGTTCAGCGCCGTGCTGGGCGAGGGTCCCGGGGAACATTCGGATTATCTGCAGCGGCTTGCTCCTGTTCTGCGCGAACAAGTGAATGAGCAGGGACTTGAAAAGGTTTATGAAGAGATCGATCTGCCGCTCGCGCCGGTGCTCGCCCAGATGGAACGAGTGGGGATTCGCGTCGAGCCAAAAGAGCTCGACAAAATGTCGCAGGGGATGGAAAAGGAAATCCGGCGCCTGGAAAAAGAAATCTGGGAAATGGCGGGCGCGGAGTTCAACGTCAATTCGCCGCCGCAGCTCGCGGAGATTCTCTTCGACAAATTGAATTTAGAGCCCAACGCGCGGCGGGGCAAAGCGAAAGCGCGCTCGACAGCGGCAGATGTTCTGGAGGAGCTGGCCGCGCAGCATCCCTTGCCCGCAAAGGTCATTGAATTTCGCGAAATCTCCAAGCTGAAGTCCACTTATGTAGACGCACTGCCGAAACTCATTCACCCCGACACCGGACGGTTGCACACGAGTTTTTCGCAAACCGGTGCGGTCACCGGGCGGCTCAGCTCGAGCGACCCCAATTTGCAAAACATTCCGATTCGTACCGAACTGGGGCGGCAGATTCGCGCCGCCTTTGTCGCGGAAAAGGGAAAAATCCTGCTTTCGGCGGATTACTCGCAAATCGAGCTGCGTGTGATGGCGCATTTTTCGAAAGACCCGGTGCTGGTGGAGGCATTTCGCAATGGCGAGGACATTCACGCGCGGACGGCGCAGGAAGTCTTTGGTGTCGGCCCTATGGCGCAAACCGCGGAGCATCGCCGCGCGGCCAAGGCCATCAACTTTGGGATTATCTACGGCCTCTCTCCTTTCGGCCTCGCGCAGCAACTGGACATCGAACAAAAAGAAGCGGCGCAGTTCATCAACGCGTATTTCACGCGGTATCGCGGTGTTAAGGAATATCTCGACAACGTTCTTGCAGAAACGCGCAAGACGGGCGTGGCAAAGACTTTGTTCGGGAGAATCCGCCCGATTACGGAGATCACGTCGCCGCAGGTACATCTGCGCAATTTTGCGGAACGCACCGCGCTCAATTCCCCGCTGCAAGGGACGGCCGCCGACCTCATCAAGATGGCAATGATCAACATCGACCGGCGCCTGGCCGAGGAAAACTTTGAAGCGAAAATGATTCTGCAGGTGCACGACGAACTGCTCTTTGAAGCTCCGGAGAAAGAGTCGTCAAAATTGCAGAAACTTGTGAAGGAAGAAATGGAAGGCGTCCATAAGCTGGCGGTCCCGATCGTGGTGGAGATTGGTGTTGGTCCAAACTGGCGGGACTTGGATTGACCTTAGATTCCTAGGTTAACTCGCAATGCGAGAACTACGGCGTTACTAGGGTGGTTCCCTGCTTCCCTACTTGGGACCTTTATGGCATCTTTTTCCCGCAATTCAGAGTCTAATTGGCGAAAGGTGCGTCAGCCCGTTGTGACCCTGAACTGAGGGTCTGCCGAGAAAATCCGCCACCCAGCCGGTAATGAGGTATTTCATGCGCCGGATGTTTTCGCTCCTGTTCGGAATCAGCCTTGCCTTGCTCTTTGCCGGTTGCGCCAGCAACAGTCCCGTGCTACAGCCAATGATCAGCGTTTCCATCTCACCGCTTGCGGCCTCCGTTGCCGTGGCCCAATCGCAGAAATTTACAGCCACCGTGACCGAGAGCACCAAAGGCGCCACCTGGACCCTCACACAAAGCGGAACGGCATGTTCGCCAGGTTGCGGAACGATCGCGCCGGCGAGCACGGCGAGTGGCGCGCCGGCGACCTACTCCGCGCCAGCAACCATGCCGTCTAATGGCACGGTAACGGTGACAGCCACCTCCGTGGAAAACACCTCAAAATCGGGTTCTGCCACGGTTACCCTCGCCGCTCAGACCGCCGGACCGGTTGCGGTCACGCCGAGCGCGGCCACGGTCGAAGTTTTCACGACTAACCAATTCTCTGCGACGATCAACGGACAAGCCTCCACCGCAGTTACTTGGCAAGTGAACGGGGCTACCGGCGGCAACACCACGACTGGGACGATTTCCGCGACCGGTCTCTACAGCGCGCCACACTCGCTCTCGAATAGCATCATTCCTGCCAGCGGCGCTCCGGTGACGGTGCAGATCGAAGCGCTATCAACGGCAAACCCTTCGAATATGGGCACCGCCACGGTGACCCTCAACGTTCCTAATCAAAGCGCGGAGTCTAAACCAATCGATCTGGGAACTTCCGGGAGCAATGGGAACGACTCGAACACAAGCGGAGGCCGGGTTACCTGTTGTGGTGGAACACTGGGCGCGCTCGTAACGCGGGGCGGCACGCAATACATTCTCAGTGCAGACCACGTGCTGGCCCGCAGCGGCGCGGGCACCGCCGGCGACCCGATTGTGCAGCCCGGATTAATTGATACAAACTGCTCTGCTTCGCAAACCACAACGGTAGCCAATCTGACGCAAGGTTCCTTCAATCTGCAAAGCCCTTCATCGGCAACCGTGGATGCAGCCATTGCGCAGGTGGTGTCCGGGGCCGTGAACTCCAGCGGGAATATTCTGCTACTGGGATCGAGCACGGATGCGAGCGGTGTTCCTGTGCCTGGCGCGCCAAACGGAGGACCTGGCCAGGCAGCATCTGTCGGTGTTGCGGTCGCCAAGTCCGGCCGCACGACGGGATTGACGTGTTCGACCGTAGGAGCCACCAACGTACGGGTCTCGGTGGACTACACGACGAACTGCGATGGTTCTGGAACGAAATTCACGGTGATTTACAACAATCAGGTGGACGTGCTTGGCGGAGATTTCTCAGGGGGAGGCGACTCGGGGTCGCTGATCGTAACCCAAAGCAACGCGACTCCTGTAGCGCTGCTTTATGCCGGGTCGAGCACGGACACGGTAGGCAATCCTGTTTCTGACGTACTGAACTTCTTTGCTTCGGGGGGTAATGCCGCTAGTTTTGCGGGCGCGGCCCGCAGCAGTTCCGTCATTGGCTGCACTTTGCCCGGACCGCAAGCAGCCATGGCGGCCCGCCTGAAAGCGCAGAAAATCGTTTCATCAAAAGACCTTATGGCCCAGGCGACGGCCGTGCGCGACGCTCACGGCGCCGAGTTAATGGGCCATCCAGAAGTACAAGCCGCGGGCGTCGGCGCGAGTTACGACAGTCCGGGCGAACCGGCGATTCTGCTTTTCGTCACGAAAGGCCAGGCGCGAACGAATCTCCCGGCTGTGGTGGACGGCGTTCGCACGCGCATCGTCGAAGGCGAGAATTTCTCGCAGCACGGTTTGCTATCCCCCGAGGAGAGCGCCACGCTCGAGCAGGCCTCGACGCCGCCACAGCTGGTTTACTCCATCCCTGAAACAAAAGTCGCTCGAGCCAAGGTTGTGCATGCAGCACATGTAAACGAATTGATGATGATCAATGGGGTGCAGGGTGTGGGCATCACCTCGAGCGTTGATTCCCCTGGTGAAGCCGCGCTGATGATTTTCCTAATTGACGGGGCCTCGCACGCGATCATCCCGCAGGAAATCGACGGCGTGCGGACGCGCATCCGCTTGAGCAGCCGCTTCCACGCCGGTTTTGGCGCCAACCAACCGCAAGGCGCGTGCTCTGTTCCCGTTCCGAAAAGCAGCACGGCAAATCGAACGGCGGGATCGCAACCGAAGCTGTAGAGGACCAGTCGGGCCGCGGCCAACGAGCCGCTTTCTTATCTTAGGGCTTCCCTTCGCCACGGCGCGGGCGTAGAATCCGCTCAAAACTTAGCCGAGTTCGCTCCTTCGGCGGTGCCTGACCTGTCAGGAGGATGCCATGAGTCGGACGCTCTTGGTTGCGAGTGGGATATTGCTCTCCGGAATTCTTTTCCCAAAATTGAATTTCACCCAGGAAAAAGCCGGGGCCACGGAATCCAAAATGACCCCAGACGATGTTGCGAAGAAGAATCCCGTTCCGCCAACAGCCGAGAGTCTGGCGGGAGCGCGGAAAATGTTTGGCTACAATTGCGCCATGTGCCACGGAAAAACTGGCGACGGAAAAGGCGACCTCGCGGCAGACATGAAACTTGAACTTCGGGACTGGCGTGATCCCGCTGCTCTCGAAAAGCTGACCGATGGCGAACTCTTTTGGATTATTACGAATGGCAAAGGGAAAATGCCCGGCGAGAGCGACCGCGATTCGGAAAAAATGCGATGGAACTACGTCAATCTTGTGCGGTCTTTTGCAAAAAAAGGTGCAGCGGAAGCGGACAAACCCAAAACCGAAAATCCTCAGCCTTAGTTTCCGCAAGTGTTTTCTCGCCCCAGTGCATGCCCTGTTCCCGAGCGCGGTTGGGTGCTAGTGCAACCGCGTGAGGCCTAAACGGGCTCATGGTATTCTCACTTGGAGAAATTCGGAAAGGAGCAAGCGCATGGCGCACGCGCCGCAGTTTTTGAAGCTGGTCAATGAGTCGAAAAAGAAGGTCAAAGAAACGAACGTAGCTGACGTCAAACGCCGCATGGATGCGGGAGAAAAGTTTCTTCTCGTTGACATTCGCGAAGACAACGAGTGGGCCCATGGTCACATTCCCGGAGCGATTCACATGGGAAGGGGCATTCTTGAACGTGACATCGAACAACAAGTGCTCGATACCGGCGCAAAACTCATTTTGTATTGCGGCGGCGGTTTTCGTTCAGCGCTGTCCGCGGACAGCCTGCAGAAGATGGGATACACCAACGTGGAATCCATGGACGGCGGCTGGAAAGGCTGGGTGTCCGCCGGATTACCGACGGCCAAGGGCTGACACGATATTCCGTTCTAATTTCCCTCGAAAAAATTGGCTGGGGCGGGAGGATTCGAACCTCCACCATCCTCATTAACAGTGAGGTGTCCTACCGATTGGACCACGCCCCAGCGGGTAGCAATCCCCCACGATTGCAGGGAAGCGCTGGAATTAGGTGGGCTCGGCCGCAGGAAATGCGGGCAAGGCTACGTTTAAGATACCACGAACGCGACGAACCACGCGAGCCCCGCGAGAAAATTGAATTAGACAAAAACTGCATCAAACTCGCGTTTGAGACCATCATTTGCCAAGAGCAGGCGCATGCGCAAAAGTGCCGAGGCACCTTTCGGGTTTTTCCCCGATAAAGATCGCCAAGCAGCTTTGCGATGCGGCATATACTTTTGAATTTTTCAACCGGAAGGATGTTTTCGGAGCTCACAAAGCCAACAAATTCCCGAAAAAGTGTCGGCATGGATGTTGCATTCCAGAAAGTTTTATTGGAAACTAAGCGGTCAAAGTTGGCCCGGGTTTTTGCACTTCCCGGTTAACACGCGGGACGCCCTAGCAGCATAGGGGCCCTTTCAGCGCGCTCCCCGCCAAAGTGCAAAACGAACATGGCTCAGATTTTTCATCGAAGCACGAACTTCATCTCGCGGTTTAGTGTCTTTTCGTTTTTGTTCATCATGGGTTTTGCTGTTCTTGCGGTGCTGGCCGCCGCGCGCTCGCCTTATATGACACGACAGAACATTACTCGCGAGCAGCCGGTGCAGTTCAGCCACAAACATCATGTGGGGGACGACGGGATTGACTGCCGTTACTGCCACACCAGCGTTGAAACCTCCGCGTTTGCCGGGATTCCGCCCACGAAGACCTGTATGAACTGTCACTCGGTGCTTTTTAACAACGCTGCCTACCTCGAGCCGGTTCGCGAAAGCTATCGTGACGACAAATCCATTCAGTGGGTGAAGATCCACCGGCTGGCGGATTTCGCCTATTTCAACCATAGCATTCACGTCAACAAAGGCGTTGGCTGCAGCACCTGCCACGGACACGTGGATGAAATGCCGCTCGTTTTTCAGGCCAACACGCTGCTGATGCAGTGGTGCGTGGATTGTCACCGGAGTCCCGAAGCCGTGCTCCGTGAAAAACCGGAAGACGTCTACAACATGGATTGGACGGCGCCACCCAACCAGGAAGAAATCGGAAAGAGACTTGCGAAGGAACGACAAATTCGGACAACAGCCGAGCTAACTAGCTGCTCGACCTGTCACCGCTGATGAAACGTATGAGCGATCAAGCGCCAGCAAAACACAAGGAAGATAGGCCGGCTCCGGACGATCATTTGGACCAGGCTTCTCCGACCCACCGTCCCCTGGATTTGCCGGCCGTGCGCGCGCAGTTGCAATCGAAAGCCGGCAAGCAGTATTGGCGCACGCTCGAAGAGCTTGCCGGCGACCCGAATTTTGAGGAACTGCTTCACCGCGAGTTTCCGCGCCAGGCACCGTCGGAATGGGATGACGCCGTCGACCGGCGTGATTTCCTGCGGCTGATGGCCGCGTCGCTGGCGCTCGCGGGCCTGTCCGGCTGCGGGCGTGCGCCCGAACAGTACATCGTTCCCTACGTCAAGCAACCGGACGGGGTGGTTCCAGGAAATCCGCAGTTTTATGCCACCGCCATGCCGTTTGGCGCCGACGCCATCGGCCTGCTCGTGGAAAGTCACGAGGGAAGGCCGACCAAGGTTGAAGGCAATCCTGACCATCCTTCGAGCCTTGGATCTACGAATGCGTTTGCGCAAGCCTCCATCCTGAGCCTTTACGATCCCGATCGCGCGCAAACGGTAACGAAAGCCGGAGAAATTCAGACTTGGTCGCAGTTTTTGGACGCCGCACAAGCGTTGGCCGCGACGTTCCGCAGCACCCGAGGCGAGGGGCTCCGCATTCTCACCGGAATCATCAACTCGCCGATTCTTGCCGCGGATTTACAAACCATTCTGACGCTTTATCCCTCGGCGAAATGGCATCAGTGGGAACCTGCCGTTGGAGATGGAACGCGCGAGGGCGCAAAGCTCGCTTTCGGGAGCTATGTCAACACGGTTTATCGTCCGGAGAACGCCGACGTCATCCTTTCCCTGGACTCCGATTTCCTCGCCAGCGGGCCCGGGAACGTCCGTTACATGCGAGACTTTTACAAGCGCCGCAAGTTGAACGGTCCAGGCGATGCGATGAACAGGCTATATGTCGTCGAGCCTACGCCTTCGGTGACCGGCTCGAGCGCGGATCACCGGCTGCCCTTGCGAAGCGCGGACGTCGAGCAGTTCGCGCGCGCGTTGGCGGCGAAACTTGGCTTGGGAGGCAGCGGAAAACTCGCCCCCGACGCCGACAAGTGGCTCGATGCGGTCGTAAAGGATTTGAAGAAGTACCCCCGCCGCACCCTGGTTCTCGCGGGCGAACAGCAGTCTGCCGAAGTGCACGCGCTCGTCCACGCCGTCAACAACGCGCTCGGCAATGTTGGCATCACGCTGTATTACACCGAGCCTGCCGAAGCGCACCCCGTCAATCACCTCGATTCTTTGCGCGAACTTTGTGTGGACATCGATCACGGCAAGGTCTCTGCGCTGCTGATTTTAGGCGTCAACCCTGTATATACGGCGCCCCACGACTTCGATTTTGCTGCCAAGCTGCGCTTTGACGAAAAGCGCAAAGGCAAAAGGATTGAAACGGTTATCTACGTCAGCCCGCATTTTGACGAAACAGCGCAGTACTGCGATTGGCACGTCGCCGAATCCCATTACCTCGAAGCCTGGGGTGATGCCCGCGCTTTCGATGGCACCGTCAGCGTCGTTCAACCGCTGATCGCCCCGCTCTACCGCACCCATTCCTTACACGACGTGCTGGCGGCGTTCACCGACAAGCCGGGCCTTTCAGCTTACGATGCCGTTCGTGACCGTCTGAAGGCCGCAAATCCCTCCGGCGATTTCGAGAAGTTCTGGCGCAAAACGCTGAACGACGGCGTCGTGGCGGGAACTGCCTTTCCTGCCATGAATGCTTCTCTGAAGTTCAATCCCGCGAGCCTTTCCCCGGCCAAGGAAAGCTCCTCTGGCGAACTCGAATTTCTTTTCCGGCCGGATCCCAGCATTTACGATGGGCGCTTCGCAAATAACGGCTGGCTCCAGGAATTGCCCAAGCCCGTCACCAAACTCACCTGGGACAATGCTGCGCTCGTGAGTCCCAAGACAGCGCAAGACCTTAAGGTCACGCACAGCATCCCGTCGCGCGGCGGCGAACACGGCCAGATTCTCTCCGACGTCGTGGACATTTCGATTTCCGGAAGCAAGGTCACGGCAGCAGCCTGGATTCTACCCGGCCAGGCCGAAGGTGTTGTGGTTCTGCCGCTGGGCTACGGCCGCAAAAAGGCCGGTTACACCGGCACGAACAAGGGTTTCAATGCCTACGCTGTGCGCGCGTCGAACGCTCTCTGGGCCGCGAACGCGCCGAGCAGCGTCATCCGCAAGACCGGCGACGACTATCCTCTCGCCTGCACGCAATACCACTTCAACATGGAAGGCCGCCACATCCTCGTCTCCGGGACGCTCGACGAGTACCACAACAATCCCAATTTCGCTCATGAGCACGAGGAACTCCCGCCCAGGGAGCTTTCTCTGTACAAGGGTGAGGCGGAGTTCCCTTATGCCCGCAACAAATGGGCGATGGCCATCGACCTGAATAGCTGCAACGGCTGCAACGCCTGCGTGATCGCCTGCCAAGCGGAAAACAACATTGCGGTTGTCGGCAAAGACCAGGTGATGCGCGGGCGCGAAATGCACTGGATTCGCATCGATCGCTATTACACCAGCACGCTTTCCGCCACCGGCCCTGGAGGTGGCTTGGCCAGCGGCAAGTCCACCGGGGACCCTTCGGAATATCAGCCGGCGCTCGACAATCCCGACACTTTCTTCCAGCCGGTGCCCTGCCAGCAATGCGAAAACGCGCCCTGCGAACAAGTCTGCCCCGTCGGCGCCACCGTCCACAGTGCGGAAGGCCTGAACGACATGGTCTATCAGCGCTGCGTCGGCACGCGTTATTGCTCGAACAACTGCCCCTACAAGGTACGGCGCTTCAATTTCTTGCGCTTCCAGGATTGGGAGACTCCGCAATTCAAGCTCATGCGCAATCCGGAAGTGACGGTCCGCAGCCGCGGCGTCATGGAGAAGTGCAGCTATTGCGTGCAGCGCATCGACAAGGCTCGGATCGATGCGGATAAAAAGGATCAGCCTGTCCCGGATGGCGCGATCATCACGGCCTGCGAACAAGCCTGCCCGTCGCAAGCGATCGTTTTCGGCAACGCCAACGATCCGAACAGTCGTGTTGCCAAGTTGCGAACCCAGCAGCGCAACTATCAGATCATGCCTGAGCTGAATTCGCGCCCGCGCACCACCTACCTGGCAGCGGTCCGCAACCCGAATCCTGAATTGGAGAATGCATGAGCGCCGGCCAGCCGCCAATCGATTCTCCGGAAATCCGCCGCTTGACGCCCGTGCTGGGCCCCGGCCACACCTTTGGGTCGGTCACCGACAAAATCAGCTCCATCGTTCTCACGCGTCCCACGTCCTACGGCTGGTACGCTGGCTTTGCGCTTTCTTTCGGTTTCACCGGGTTGATGACCATCGCTATCGGCTGGCTCTTCATCAAAGGCGTGGGCATCTGGGGAATCAACATTCCCATCGGCTGGGGATTCGCCATCGTCAATTTCGTTTGGTGGATTGGTATCGGCCACGCGGGCACGCTCATTTCCGCAATTTTGTTCCTGCTGAATCAAAAGTGGCGCACTTCAATCAATCGGTTTGCCGAAGCCATGACACTTTTCGCGGTTGCCTGCGCTGGCATTTTCCCGCTGATCCACACGGGCCGCCCCTGGATGGCCTTCTACATGTTCCCGTATCCCAGCACGATGGGCCTCTGGCCGCAGTTTCGCAGCCCGCTCATCTGGGACGTTTTTGCGGTTTCCACCTACGGAACGGTTTCTCTGCTCTTCTGGTTCGTGGGGCTCATTCCTGATTTGGCCACCTTGCGCGATCACGCCACCAGCAAAGCAAAACAAATCATTTACGGCATGCTCGCCCTGGGATGGCGCGGTTCGGTTCGCCACTGGCACCGCTACCAGTCGGCGTATTTGCTCCTCGCCGGCTTGGCCACGCCTCTGGTTCTCTCGGTCCACACCGTAGTCAGCTTCGACTTTGCCATCGCCATTGTTCCCGGCTGGCACACCACGATATTTCCTCCCTATTTCGTCGCCGGAGCCATCTATTCCGGGTTCGCCATGGTTTTGTCCATCGCCATTCCTCTGCGCAAAGCCTACGGCCTGGAAGACTTCATCACCATGCGGCACCTCGACAACATGGCCAAAGTCATGCTCGCCACCGGACTCATTGTCGCCTACGGCTACTTCTTCGAGTTCTTCCTCTCTCTTTACAGCGGAAACAAGTTCGATCTCTTTCTCGTTCAGCAGCGCCTCCACGGCCCTTACTCGCACTTTTATTTCGCTTTGATTCTTTGCAATATCCTTTTGCCGCAAACTCTTTGGTCCTACAAGCTTCGCCACAATGTCGCGTTTCTTTTCATCATGTCTCTCATCGTTAACACCGGCATGTGGCTCGAGCGCTTTGTCATCGTGGTCATCAGCCTCACGCGCGACTTCACGCCTTCGGCCTGGGGCCGCTACCAGCCCACTTTCTGGGATTGGGCCACGTTCACCGGCACCATCGGATTCTTTGTCATGCTGCTCTTTTTGTTCGTGCGCGTTCTTCCGGCGATTTCCATCGCGGAGATGCGCGAGTTGGTCGCGGAGACTTCTGAGGAATAAGGATGGAGCAACATCGTTCGCACATTTACGGCGTGATGGCGGAGTTCGATACTCCGGAGCAGCTGATTCATGCCGTGGAAAAAGCTCGCGCAGCCGGCTACCACCGCATGGACGCCTACACACCCTTCCCCGTGGAAGGCGTTGCTCATGCCTTGGGCTTGAAGCGCAACCATGTGCCCCTAATCACCCTTCTTGGCGGCCTTGCGGGGGGGCTCGGAGGCTTCTACTTCCAGTATTGGGCCAACGTCGCGTCGTTTCCTGAAAACATTGGTGGACGCCCGCTCAATAGCTGGCCCGCTTTTATTCCCGTGACTTTTGAGATGACCGTTCTGGGCGCTGCTCTTTGCGCGGTGTTCGGCATGCTGGCGCTGAACCGCCTGCCTCAGCCTCATCATCCCGTTTTCAACGTGAAGCGTTTCGTGCACGCCACTTCCGACCGCTTTTATCTTTGTATCGAGGCGCGCGACCCCAAGTTTCACCTCATGGAAACGTTGCGCTTTCTCCAGGGGTTGCAGCCGCACCACGTCAGCGAGGTCACCGATGCCTAGCGCCTCGCGTTTCCTTTTTGCCGCTTGCGCCGCAGCCGGTCTCGTTTGTGCCGGTGGTTGCCGCTATCTCAAGCAGGACATGGCCAATCAGCCTAAAAACCTTCCGCTTTCCCCTTCGGATTTTTTTGCTGACGGACGCTCGGAGCGCCCCGCGGTGGAAAACACCGTGGCGCGCGGCTCGATTGCGGAGGATGCGCTTTTCGTGCCCAAAGAGTCGAACGCCTTTCCGCTGCCGGTAAATCAGGAGTTTCTCGAGCGCGGCCAGAATCGCTACAAGATTTTCTGCACGCCCTGCCACGGCTTGCAGGGTGACGGCAACGGCATGATCTCGATACGCGGGATGAAGCATCCGCCTAGCTATCATCAGGACCGCCTCCGCCAGGCCACGAATGGTTACCTCTATGACGTCATCACCAACGGCTTTGGAGCGATGTACGGCTATTCGGCGCAGATCCCTCCGCGCGATCGCTGGGCCATCGTTGCTTACGTTCGCGCGTTGCAACTGAGCCGCAATGCCAAAGTGGCGGATCTGCCCGCGGAGCTCCGCGAAAAACTGAATCAGTCAGGAATCGCCAACGATTCGACAGGAGGCCATAACTGATGGCCGTCCAGGAATATCCCGCGCCGGATAGCGTCAGCCGCCTGCAAACACGCGCGTTTGGTGTGGGCGCCATCGCCCTGTTGCTGGCGCTTTACGGCGCTATCCATTCGCCGCAGACCTTTTTTGCTTCCTATTTGATGAGCTTCCTTCTGGTGCTTGGCGTGACGCTCGGCTCTTTAGCCCTCGTCATGCTGCAACATTTGACCGCGGGCCATTGGGGCGTCATTATCCGGCGTCCTCTCGAATCCGCCACACGCACCCTGCCCCTGCTGGTGATCGCCTTCCTGCCGATCGCCATTTTTGGCATGCAATACCTGTATAGCGGGCACGGTGATGATAAAGGCTGGCTCAACGCTCCGGCGTCGGGCGAAGGCGCGCTTTCCGCGTTTCAAAAGAGCTGGCTGACGCACCGCGGCTATTTGATCCGCGCGGTCATTTACTTTGGCGTCTGGCTTTTCCTGATGTTCATTTTCAACATTTGGTCGAAGCAGCAGGACACCCATAAGACGGACCGCGCCCTTCGCCAGCGCTTCAGGATGCTCGCCGGCCCCGGCATCATTCTTTACGTTTTCGCCATGAGCTTCGCCTCCATCGACTGGGTCATGTCCATCTCTCCGCACTGGGCTTCCACCATCTACGGATTCATCTTCGTCGGCGGACAGCTCATTTCCTCCATGGCGTTCATGATCGCGGTGGTCGTGCTGCTGGCCCGCACCGAGCCTTTTTCCGGCATTCTCCAGCCGCGTCACTTGCACGATTTAGGCAAACTGCTTCTCGCCTTTGTGATGCTTTGGGCCTATTTCGATTTCTCCCAACTGCTGATCATCTGGTCCGGCAACCAGCCTGAAGAGATCAGCTTTTACCGCACACGGCTCTACGGCTCGTGGGGCGTGGTCGCCGTGATTGTGGTCATCTTCCACTTCTTTGTCCCCTTCTTCCTGCTCCTTTCGCAGGACCTAAAACGCCGGGCCCAGATCATTTCGAAGATCGCCATGTGGCTGATCCTCATGCGGCTCGTGGATCTTTACTGGACGACCCGGCCGGAATTCACTTCGAGCGCGGTGCCCTCGTGGCTCGACCTGGTATTGCCCATCGCCCTGGGCGGATTGTGGCTGGGCTTCTTCGCCTTTAATTTGAAGCAGTGTCCGCTGCTCCCGCTCGGGGATCCTAAATTAGAGGAGGCCATCGAGCAGCACCATGAGTGAGCACCAGCATAACGCTGCGGAAAGGCTCGGTGGCGCACCTCGCCACTCCGACGTTTCCTTCGAGGAACGTGACATCAAGGTGGGAACCATCTACTGGTATCTCATCGCTCTGGGCTTGGCCACCGCCCTCGCATTGATCCTTTGCATTTTCGTCTACCGATTTACCTCGAGTCTCGCCTCATCCTCGGATACTCCCCCACCCCCGTCGCGTGCGGCTTTCCCAAAGGACTACCCTCCTGAACCGCGCCTCCAGGGCGTGCCGGGCCACGAATTTGATCCTCAGAAGGACCTGCGCTTTAAGCTAAAAGCGGACCTTGACGCGAATGAAAGATTAGGGTGGATCGACAAAAATGCCGGCACCGCGCAGATTCCCGTCGAAGACGCCATGAAGATCATTGCCGAGAAAGGACTGCCCGGGGCGGCAGGGCCTTCGGCGGAGAAGAAGCAGTAGCACCATGAAAATAGCACGTCACATTCTCGAAATCGTCGCTTTTCTTGCAGCTTCCGGCGCGCTACAAGCGCAGGCCGTTCCCAGTAACGTCGGCCCAGCCTCTTCCACCATGCCTCCGGCCTTGCAAAATGTTGGCTTTGAGCCGCCGCTCAACGGCCGCATGCCGCTCGATCCGCATTTCCGCGACGAGACCGGTCGCGACGTTCAGCTTCGCGAATTTTTTGGCCAGAAGCCCGTGGTCTTGGCCTTCGTTTATTACAGCTGCCCAATGCTCTGCGACCAGGTTCAGATGGGCGTCGTGGGCGCTCTCCGCATGCTTTCCTTCAATCCCGGCCGCGACTACGAAGTGGTTTTCATCAGCTTCGATCCATCCGACACGCCCGAACTCGCCGCCGACAAAAAGAAGGCTGCGGTTAAACGCTTCAACCGCCCCGAAACGGTTGCCGGATGGCATTTCCTCACCGGCTCCCGGGAATCCATTGAAGCCGCCACGCGCGCTGCAAATTTCCGGTTCCGTTACGACGCCAAATCCAAACTATTCGCCCACGCCAGCGGCGTGATGCTGTTAACCGCGGATGGCCGCATCTCGCGTTACTTCTACGGTGTCGAATACCCCGGTCGCGACATGCGCCTGGGCCTTGTGGACGCCTCGGCCCGGAAAATCGGCACGCCCATCGATCATGTCCTGCTGTTCTGTTATCACTATGATCCCTCCGGCGCAAAATACAGCGCTTCGATTCTCAGCATCATCCGGCTGGGTGGCATCCTGACGATTCTTTCGATTGTCGGTGGAATTTGGTTCTCTCGGCGCCGCGAACTTCGCTCCGCCGCCACGAAGTTACAAGGAGCCCACTAGAGCCGTGCAATCACAGTTGCCACTGTATCCGGAGCAAGCGTCCAATTTCGCGCCGCACATTGACGCGCTAATGATTTTCATTACTTCCGTGTGCGTCTTTTTCGCCGCTGCAATCACGTTTGCGATCATTTATTTCTTTTTTAAGTATCACCGCAAAACCCCGGACGCCGTCGGCATTGTTACGCACGAAGACCCTCGGCTCGAGGTCGCGTGGATTATCGTGCCCCTGATCCTCGCCATGGCCATGTTCAGTTGGGGTGCGGTGGTCTACGTGGATTATCGCCACACGCCTTCCGACACCCTGGATATTTACGTAGTGGGCAAACAATGGATGTGGAAGATACAGCAGCCCAACGGCCTCAAGGAGATCAACGAGCTTCACGTTCCGGTCGGACGCAACATTCGCTTGACCCTGGCCAGCGAAGACGTCATCCACGATTTCTTTGTGCCGGCGTTCCGCGTAAAGATGGACGTCATCCCCGGTAACAATCATTACAACACCATGTGGTTCCGTCCCACCAAGGCCGGGCGCTATCACTTCTTCTGTTCCCAGTATTGCGGCACAAACCACGCCCTAATGGGCGGATGGGTCATCGTCATGGAGCCTACGGAGTACGCCGCATGGCTTTCGGGTTCAGGAGGCGCCGACGGCAATCCTGTCACTGCCGGCGAGAAGCTCTTCGCGGAAAAGGCCTGCGCAACGTGCCACTTGGCCAACGGCACGGGACGCGCTCCATCCTTGAACGGACTCTTCGGCTCGCAAGTGCCGCTGGCCGGCGGCGCTACCGTCGTTGCCGACGAGGCTTATATCCGAGAATCCATTCTCCAACCGAACGCAAAAATTGTGGCCGGCTACCTGCCGCTCATGCCCGCGTTCCAGGGGCAAGTGACGGAAGAGCAGATTCTCGCGCTCACCGCTTACATCAAGTCACTGCAGTCCCTGCCTGCCCCCGCCAAGGGGTCCGGGGTCGCCCCGGTAAGGGGCGCTGAAACGGCTCCGGCCACGGAGAAGAAATAAGTCATGAACGACACACCGCCAAATCCAGAGCATCAATTGCCGGATAGACATTATTTGAGTGCTTCCTACCGCGCCGGCCTCCGCTCCTGGTTCCTCACCACGGATCACAAACGCATCGCTTTGCTTTACCTCGCCTCCGTCACTGTTTTCTTTTTCATAGGCGGCGTCTTCGCCACCATGATTCGCATTCACCTGCTCACTCCGGAGGGCGCGCTGGTCTCGCCGGAAACCTACAACAAGCTCTTCACCATGCACGGCGTGGCCATGATTTTCTTTTTCCTCATCCCGTCGATCCCCGCCGTTCTCGGGAATTTCCTGATTCCCATCATGATCGGCGCAAAGGATCTGGCCTTCCCGAAAATCAATCTCCTGAGCTGGTATGTCTATATTCTTGGCGGCTGCTTCGTCCTCTATTCGTTCAGCACCGGCGGCCTGGACACCGGCTGGACCTTCTACACGCCGCTCAGCAGCATCTACTCGAATTCCGCGGTCACGCCCGCGGTCATCGGTATCTTCATCAATGGCTTTTCTTCGATTCTTACCGGCCTCAACTTCATCGTCACCATTCATACCATGCGGGCGCCCGGAATGACCTGGTTCCGCCTTCCTCTCTTCTGCTGGGCCCATTACGCCACTAGTCTGGTAATGATTCTTGGCACTCCCGTTGTTGCGATCACGCTGCTGCTCGCCGGCCTCGAGCGCATGTTCCACCTCGGCTTTTTTAATCCCTCTATGGGTGGCGACCCCATCCTTTTCCAGCATTTGTTCTGGTTCTATTCGCACCCGGCCGTTTACATCATGATTCTTCCTGCAATGGGAGTGATCAGCGAGATCATTCCTACCTTTGCGCGCAAGCCGATTTTTGGCTATTCCTTCATCGCCGCCTCCAGCATTGCCATCGCCGTCATCGGCTTCCTCGTTTGGGCCCACCATATGTTCGTCACCGGTGAATCCACTTACGCGGCCTTGGCGTTTTCCTTCCTCAGTTATCTGGTCGCCATTCCTTCAGCGATAAAAGTTTTCAATTGGACGGCCACCCTTTACAAAGGTTCCATCTCCTGGGACCCGCCCATGATCTATGCGCTCGGCTTCATCGGCCTGTTCACGATTGGCGGCCTCACCGGCCTATTCCTCGCCTGCCTGGGCCTGGACATACATATCCACGACACCTATTTCGTCATTGCCCACTTTCACTACATCATGGTCGGAGGCGCCGTCATGGGCTACGTCGGCGGCCTGCACTTCTGGTGGCCAAAGATTACAGGCAGGCTCTACCCGCAAGCTCTTGCGCGGTTTGCCGCCATTGTCCTTTTCATCGGCTTCAATTTGACCTTCTTCCCGCAATTTATTCTTGGGTATCTTGGGATGCCCCGCCGCTATCACAGCTATCCTCCCGAATTCCAGGTTCTCAATGTGCTCTCTACCGCGGGAGCATCCATTCTGGCGCTCGGCTACCTCCTCCCGATGTGCTATCTCACCTGGTCCATGCGCTACGGCAAGGTTGCCGGCCCCAATCCCTGGCCCGCCACGGGCCTCGAATGGAAAACGGATTCGCCGCCGCCCACGGAGAATTTTCACGTTACTCCCGTGGTGGACTGGGAGCCTTACGATTTTCGGAATCGCCCGGATCTTGGTTTGGCCGCGGGTGCGCCATTGGCCCCGGCCCACGGCGACGATTAGTTTTAGTGTAGACGCCAGGCTTTCGCGGTTGGCGTTTACCCCGACCTGGTCGGCGCGTCCCGATTCTTGTCGGGAAGCCCGGCCAACAGAATAAGGAGCGCCGCGTGCATCGCACCGGAGAACTATACGGTCAGTTTCAAACCCTGGAGCAGCAGAAGGAATCCTCCACGCTCGGCATGTGGATCTTTCTGGTCACCGAAGTATTGTTCTTCGGCGGCATGTTCACTACCTATACAATCAATCGCCACCAGTATTTCGCGGCTTTTGGCATCGGCAGCAATACGCTCGACATCACGCTTGGTACGGTGAACACCATCGTGCTTATCTTCAGCAGCTTTACGATGGCCATGGCAGTCTGGTCTGCGCAAACCGGCAAGAAGAAACTTGTTCCGCTCTTTCTGATTCTCACTCTTGGCCTCGGGACCGTCTTTCTGGGCGTCAAAGCTGTGGAATACAAGCAGAAATTCGACCACCACCTCATCCCAGGCCGCAGCTTTGATGTCTGGTATCAGGTCGACAACGCCAAACCCGCAACCGAAATAGAAAAAAAACAGTTGGAAACCGAGCGGGAGGAGTTGCACAATGCCACTCTCACCGACCCGGACATCCAGTCCCACGCCCAGCTTTACTTTTCGTTGTATTTCGCCATGACCGGCCTGCACGCCCTGCACATGATTGTTGGCGCGGGCCTGCTCATCTGGCTCCTTAGGGAATCGTTGCGCGGCCGTTTCACGCCGCAGTACAACACTCCCGTTGAAAATATTGGGCTCTACTGGCACTTCGTCGATATCGTGTGGATTTATCTGTTCCCGTTGTTATACCTGATTGACCGGCATAAGTGATTGGGGAGAGCATCGCGTGGCTGAACACTCTGAACATTCAGAACACATCGTTTCGCCGTGGGTCTACATGGGGATCTTTTTTGCCCTGATTGTCGGCACGAGCCTCACGACTTGGGCCGCCTTTCAGAATTTCGGCGCCTTCAACATTGTCATCGCGCTCGCCATCGCCACGGCCAAGGCCGCGCTCGTCGTTCTCTACTTCATGCACGCCCGTTACAGCCCCAGGCGCACGCAGCTGGTCATCGTTTGCGCCATTTTCTGGCTCGCCATCATGCTGGCGCTGACTCTTGCCGATTACCAGACGCGCCAGCCGCGTGCGAGCCGCGTAGCTGCCGCGATGGCGATTTACCACGCCTGACTCTTTTTGTTTCTGAAATATTCTTGTTGAGTGCACATCCCGAACGGTAAAACTTCGCGGGGGAACGCACATACTTCCGCCGAGCCTTTGATATTTTTTGGGTTGTTTTTCGGGGGAGGCTCGGTGAGTTACGGGTTAGTCTGCTCACCATCAGCGAAAGTATCGGGGAGAAGCGAACCGGCCCAGCCCTCAATCCCCTAAAGGGATCCTCGGCTCGCCTCCCCCACAGCCCCGAGAAGTGCAACCCCTGCGCCATACTTAAGCCCTTTGTTTTCAACAAACTCCATGCTATTTCCGGGTAAAAAAGCTCTACCCCCCTGAAAAATTACCTGCCCCGGAACGGCCCCTCCTTCGGCTTGTAGGGTAAAGGCCGGAGGGGTAGACTTTTTCCCTGCTTCTCTCGGGAGGTGCCTCGTGCCCCGTGTGGTTCGTTGTGGCCTGATCCAGGCGCATTGCGAGTGGTCTCCGGAAAAATATTCGCTTTCCGACATAAAAAAGAAAATGATCGCCAAGCATGAGGACTTTATTGCCGCGGCTGCCAAGAAAAAAATACAAGTCCTCGGGCTCCAGGAATTATTTTATGGCCCTTATTTTTGCGCGGAGCAGGAAACGCGTTGGTATGAGCTCACCGAAAACGTCCCCAACGGCCCCACCATCTTGCTGATGCAAAAACTCGCGAAAAAATATCAGATGGTTTTAATCGTTCCGGTCTACGAAGTTGAGATGACCGGACTTTATTACAACACCGCTGCGGTCATTGACGCCGACGGACGTTATTTGGGCAAATACCGCAAGCACCACATTCCCCATTGCCATCCCGGCTTTTGGGAGAAATTCTATTTCACGCCGGGAAACGCGGGGTATCCCGTTTTCAAGACGCGCTACGCCCGCGTCGGTGTGTACATTTGTTACGACCGCCATTTTCCCGAAGGCGCGCGCTGCCTTGGCCTCAACGGCGCGGAAATTGTTTACAACCCCTCTGCGACAGTCGCGGGCCTCTCCGAATATCTCTGGGAACTGGAGCAGCCCGCTCACGCCGTCGCCAATCAGTATTTCGTCGCAGCCATCAATCGCGTCGGCACCGAGCTTCCCTGGAGGATTGGCGAATTTTACGGCAAGAGCTACTTTTGCAATCCCCGAGGGAGAATTGTCGCCCAGGCAAGCCGCGACAAGGACGAACTTCTGGTTGCTGACCTCGACCTTGACGAAATTCAAAAAGTTCGCGACACCTGGCAATTCTTTCGTGACCGTCGTCCCGAGACCTATGGAGAAGTTACGCGCACCCGCGCAGCGGAATCCACCGGTTCCAGCGAAGCCGCCGACTAGGACATGCTTCCCGTCGAAACCATTGAGTCAAGTTCGCTTTACAACAAAGACCTGGCTCCGGTTGCGTTCGACCGCCGCCGCTGGACGACTTACAATTACGCCGCTCTGTGGATCTCCATGAGCGTGAACATCCCCACGTATATGCTGGCCAGCGGCATGATCGCCGGTGGCATGAACTGGAGCCAGGCCCTCTTCACCGTTTTTCTCGGCAACGTGCTCGTGCTGATTCCGATGCTGCTGAACGCGCACGCTGGCGCGCAGTACGGCATTCCCTTTCCTGTCTTTGCGCGCGCTTCGTTTGGTGTGCTTGGCGCCAATATTCCGGCAATTCTTCGTGCCCTCGTGGCTTGCGGCTGGTTTGGCATTCAAACCTGGATTGGCGGTGAAGCTATCAACGCCATGATCGTCGCTCTCGCGCCGGGTTGGGTCCATTTTCACTTTGGCGCGGCCGTCTGCTTCGTGGTCTTCTGGCTCCTCAACGTCTTTGTGATTTTGCGCGGCATCGAAACAATTCGGTTTCTGCAAGGCATCTCCGCACCGTTCTTACTTCTCATCGGCTTGGCTCTTCTCCTGTGGGCGCGCGGTAAGGCCGGCGGCTTTGGCCCGATGCTGTCCACACCTTCCAAATTTCAGTCCTTTGGCGAGTTTTTCCGATTTTTCGTTCCTTCGCTCACCGGTGTCGTCGGTTTCTGGGCCACCGTTTCGCTGAACATTCCTGATTTCACGCGGTACGCTCGCAGCCAGCGAGACCAGATCGTCGGCCAGGCGCTGGGCCTTCCCGCCACTATGACCTTTTATTCTTTCATAGGCATCGCGGTCACTTCCGCCACCATGATTATCTTCGGCGAAGCAATTTGGGATCCCGTCAAAGTTCTCGCCCGCCTCGGCAGTCCTTGGGCTGTTGTTCTCGCCATGATCGCGCTCCTCATGGCTACGCTTAACGTCAACGTCGCCGCTAATGTCGTCTCCCCCGCCAACGACTTCTCCAATCTTTCTCCGCGCCGTATCAGCTTCCGCGCCGGCGGACTCATCACCGCTGTTGCCGGGCTCCTGATGCAGCCTTGGAAGCTCCTGGCGAGCTATGGCAGTTACATTTTTACCTGGCTCGTTGGCTATTCCGGCTTTCTCGGCCCCATTGCCGGCGTCCTCATCTGCGACTATTTCGTGGTGCGCAAGACCAGACTCTCCGCCGAGGATCTCTACCGCCTGAACGGCCAGTATGAATACTCGCGCGGCTTCCATTGGACGGCCATTGTGGCGTTAGCTGCCGGTGCTGCCGTGGCATTTGTAGGTCTGGTGGTTCCTGCGCTGCGCCCGCTCTACGATTACGCCTGGTTTGTCGGCTTCCTGGTCAGTTTTGTCGTTTACTTGCTTTTGACCCCTCGCGTGCAAGTTGCCACGCAGCCTGCGGATTGAGGAGGATCCATCTTCATGGACTTTGGCATCACGATTAAGCCGGACATTTCCATTGACCGCATCCTGAGCCTCACCGAACAGGCCGAAGCCTCTGGCTTCTCTTACGGTTGGATCTTCGATTCGCACGTTCTCTGGAAGGACCCGTTTCCCCTGCTTACCTTGATGGCCGCCAAAACAAAGCGCATGCATCTCGGCACCTGCGTCACGAATCCTGCCGTACGGGACGTCACCGTCTCCGCCAGCCTCTTTGCCACGCTCAACCTGGCTTCGCACGGCCGCATGGAACTTGGCATCGGGCGCGGCGACAGTTCGCGACGCGTCCTCGGGAAAAAGCCCACCACGCTCGAGACGCTCGAAGAATTCGTGCGCGTGTTCCGCAATCTCAACGCGGGCAAAACCGTCGACCTTGATGGCATCCCCACAAGATTTCCCTGGGCCAATGGCGAAGTCCGCGTGTGGGTCGCGGGCTATGGCCCGAAAGCGCTGCGCACTGCGGGGCGCATCGGCGATGGCGTCATTCTCCAATTCGCCGACCCCGATTTAATTGAATGGTGCCTCGGTTTCGTCCGCGAAGGGGCCAAGGAAACCGGCCGCGACTTCGGCAGGATGGAAGTCATGGCGGCCGCTCCGGTGTGGCCCCCCGACGACCCGAAAACCGCGCGCGAGCACGTCCGCTGGTTCCCTGCGCTCGTCTCGAACCACGTGATGGACCTCATCTCCAAATACAAGCCGGAAGAACTGCCTCCCGCGCTGACTTCCTACGTGAAGGCGCGTGGCAAGTACGACTATCACCACCACTGTGAAGTCGGCAGCGACAACGCCGATTTTGTCAGTGATGAAGTCGTGGATCGCTTCTGCGTGCTTGGGTCCCCTGATGAGCACCTCAAAAAGCTGGACCGCCTTCGCCAGGCCGGGGTCACCCAGTTCAACATTTATTTAATGTCCGGCGAGGAAGAAGCCACACTCGACTTCTACAAACACAAAATCCTTCCCCAGTACCAACGGTGAGCACGCCTCCTGCGCATTCTAAAGGACTAGCGCGCCAGATCCTGGAACTGCGCATTCTCAAGATGAAACCTGGAACTTCAGCGGGAGATGAGGAGGTCGAAAAGCAGGCGGGCGTTGTCGCTGCGGAGGCCTACGGGACCCCGAAGGGTGAGGGCCACGGGACCGAGGTCGCCCCACCAGACAAGTTTGTTGTCGGCGGTTACGCTGAGGTCTGAACCGCTCACGGTGGCGGTGAGGACATGGGGCTGGTTGGGCTCGACAGCCGGGGGAGCGTCCGAGAGGCGTGGCTTGAGGTTATTGACGTAGCCGCGGTCGAGGCACTCGGCGTGGGTGCGTTTGCCGGGATTGCGCTTGATGGAGACGGCGATCTTTTGATCGGGCGCAAAGTGCCACATGACGTAGATGACGTTGCAGTCGTCTTGTGCGCGGAGCTTGATGCCGAACTGGCTGCGGATCTCGCCGCTGCCCAGATGGGCGACTTCCTTGGTGGGGCCGAGGTAGGTGAACTTTACGGTGGCGGTTTGCTCGGTGGTGAACTTGAGAGTGGCGCGCATTTCTTTGGAGGAAACCGACAGACGGTGACCCTTTGCGGTCTGGATGTTTCCGTCGGACACATCGAAATCGCCGGGGCGGACTTGGGCTTTGAAAGAGGGAGCAGCGACGACAATTAAAATGAGGGTCAAAAGAACGTGGGCGTGCCCAAGCCATACTCGTCTAGTTTTCATTTTTGGCCCTTTGAAAGATTGTGGCCGGGCAGGCGCAAATACCTTACCTCATTTACGGCTTACAACTGAGAACTAAGGGCGATATAGTGCTGTTCCTGAGGACTCGCCATGCGATTTGACACGATCATTCGCAATGCCACGGTGGTCACCGCGATGGACACTTATCGCGCCGACGTTGGCATCTCGGGCGACCGGATTAGCGCTATTGCCGCGCAGCTTCCTGCTGACAACGCTGGCCGCATCATTGATGCGACCGGGTTGCTGCTGATCCCAGGCGGGATAGACGTGCACACGCATCTCGACATGCCCTTTGGCGGCACGACCAGCGCGGACGATTTCGAGACCGGCACCGTCGCCGCGGCTTTTGGCGGCACGACCACGCTCATTGATTTCGCGATCCAGTATAAAGGGCAATCCCTGCGGCAGGCCTTCGACACCTGGATGAAAAAGGCGCACGACAAGGCCGTCACCGACTACGCCTTCCATTGCATCATCACCGACCTTGGCTCAGCGCAGCTCGAGGAGATGGGCCAGCTCATTCGCGAGGGCGTGACCAGCTTCAAGCTGTTCATGGCTTATCCGGGCGTGTTTATGCTGGATGACGCCACCATTTTCAAGGCCATGAGGCAAGCCGCCGCGCACGGCGGGCTCATTTGCATGCACGCGGAAAACGGCGGCGCCATTGACGTGATCGTTCAGCAGGCGCTCGCGGAAGGCAAACGCGCACCCAAATATCATGCGCTCACTCGGCCCACGACCGCCGAAGCCGAGGCCACCGCCCGCGCCATCGCGCTTGCGGAAATGGCCGGCGCGCCCGTCTACATCGTGCATCTCTCCTGTAACGACGCGCTCGAAAAAGTTCGCGAGGCGCGCGACCGGGGGCTGGCCGCTTACGCAGAGACTTGCCCGCAATATTTGTATCTTTCGCTTGAAAACATGGAGGTTCCCGGCTTCGAGGGCGCGAAGTACGTTTTCACGCCGCCCCTCCGCGAAAAATGGAATCAGGAAAAGCTTTGGCAGGGCCTTAGGAAAGACACCCTGCAAGTCGTCTCGACCGACCATTGCCCATTCTGTTTCAAGGAGCAGAAGGAGCTTGGCAAAGACGACTTCACCAAGATTCCCAACGGCGGACCCGGCATCGAGCACCGGTTGAGCCTGGTTTACACCGGTGGCGTCCATGGCAGGCACTTTTCGCCAAATCGTTTTGTGCAGCTTGTTTCGACCGCGCCCGCGAAGCTTTTTGGCCTTTACCCGCGAAAAGGCACCATCGCGGTTGGCTCGGACGCCGACCTCGTCCTCTTCGACCCTAATCATGAAGAGGTCATCAGCGCCAAAACGCATCACATGCGCGTGGATTATTCGATGTTCGAGGGGATCAAAATCCAAGGAGCGCCCAAAACGGTTTTCTCGCGCGGCCGCGCGGTGGTTGATTCAGGAAAATTCGTGGGCCGCGCCGGCTCCGGCCAATTCCTGCGCCGACAGACCTATTCGGGGATTTGACATAGGCGCTCTGTTACTGCCGAGAGCCCTCTGAAAAAAAGGATGGAACCGATGGCCCTGCTGGCAATTAAGGGAGATTCAGGATATGCAGACAGAGCGAGAAGTTACCAAGTTATGCTCGATGGCAATGCATTGGGAAGGATTGGAAACGGAGAAACGAAGAGGTTCACCCTCATTCCGGGCCGCCACAGCCTGCGTCTCACAATCGATTGGTGCGGGTCGAACTACGTCGAATTTGAGATCCATCAAGGACCGGATTTGTTCCTTCAAGCCGATTCGGGCCTACGGGGTTTCAAGGTATTCGGTACTCTCTCGGAGGTGATTTTTGCCCCAAACTCCTACATTCTTCCTGTGCCGGAGAGCGACACGCCTGCTCCTAAACCCGAGCGCGACTGAGGCTTAGCCATATTCAGAATTCATGACTGCGCGAATGCCATCCTTGGTGATTGTCGGACGGCCCAACGTGGGCAAGTCCACGCTGTTTAATCGCTTGACGGGGACGCGGCGCTCCATCGTCACGAATGAGCCGGGCATTACGCGCGACCGCATTTATGGCAAAGCCGAGTGGCGCGGGAAGACCTTGGAGGTGGTGGACACGGGCGGAATCATTCCCGACGAAAAGGCCCTTATTCCGCAAGAGATTTTCCGGCAGGCGCAGGTGGCCATCAAAAAGGCGGCGCTGCTCGTTCTAGTCGTTGACAGCCAGGCTGGTCTCACTCCACTCGATGAAGAACTGGCGCGCCTCTTGCGTGCCACCGGGAAGCCGTTCGTCCTAGCAGTGAACAAAGTGGATTCGCCATCGCAAGAAGCTCACGCGGCGCCGTTTCATTCGCTTGGAGTTCGTGTTTTTCCTATTACCGCGGAACATGGGACCGGAGTGGACGACCTTCTGGACCACGCTCTCGCGCAATTTTTCCCGTCGAAAGCACTTCCAGCTGAGGCCGCCGAGCCTCTTCCGCCGATCGAACTGCCGACGGAATCCGCCCCGGTCGAGGTCGCTATCATTGGCCGTCCCAACGTCGGCAAGTCCACGCTGCTGAACCGCTTGGTGGGCGAAGAGCGCTCCATCGTTTCGCCAATTCCCGGTACCACGATGGACAATGTGGATACCGAAATCACCCGCAACGGCTGCGATTATCGTTTTGTGGACACCGCGGGAATCCGCCGTAAAGGCAAGACCAACCTCGTCGCGGAGAAGCTCAGCGTGGTCATGGCGCGGCGCGGCCTTGAACGCTGTGACGTGGCCCTGCTGGTCATCGATGGGGAGCAAGGCGTCACGCAGGGCGATGCGACGATTGCGGGGTATGCCGAGGAATCCGGCCGCTCGGTGATTCTCGTGGTCAACAAGTGGGACCTCGCGCTCGTTGCGGCGCGCGAAGCGGCCTCACCTGATGCTGCCACCGTCAGGGGAAAATCCCGACAACCTACGAACGACAATCGCAATTCCGTCAGCGTGGATCCTGGGAAGCTGCTGTTCGACTATGAAAAAATGATTCGCGCCAAACTAAAATTCCTCAGCTACGCACCTATCGTTTTTCTTTCGGCGAAGACCGGCGAACGCGCGGAGAAACTATTTCCGCTGATCAATCAGTGCTCCGAGGCGCGCCGGCGGCGCATTCCAACGCCCGCGTTGAACGACTGGTTGAAGCAGGAAGTGGATCTGCAGCGCGGCAGCACCCCTAAATCACGCCCGGTGCGCATTTACTACGTCACGCAGGCAAAGACAGCGCCGCCTACGTTTCTTCTCTTCACCAACCAGAAAATGCCTCTGCATTTCAGTTACGAACGCTTCCTTGAAAATCAGCTTCGGGCCAAATTCGATTTCACCGGAACGCCGGTGCGCTTCGTCCAGCGTTTGCGCAAACGTGAAAAGCGTGCCCGCGCCGCAAAGCGGCGCGACGAATGACGCGGCAACTGCAAGACCAACCCTCTACAGGAATGGCGCGCAAACTGCTACGATAGCGGCGTCCCCTTCATCCTGAGCGGATCCGCGAGGAGCGCGAGGGATGATCCCTGGTGGATCCCCGGAGGATTCACGAAGGATTCCGGCAGGGGAGGAGCATGGCAGGCAACGTCACCGCCACAAAAACCGCCACCGAAGAGCGCCTCTACACCATTGGCGAGGTCAGCCGCCTTGCTGACCTGAAGCCGTTTGTGCTGCGCTACTGGGAGTCGGAGATTCCGCAGCTCCAGCCGACCAAAGATGATGCGGGTCGACGCGTCTATCGTCAGCAAGACGTGGACATGGTCTTCCGCATCAAGCGGCTGCTTTACGATGAGGGATTTACGATTGCGGGTGCGCGTCGCCATCTGCGCGAAAAAGGCGCCGATGACGCTGCGTACCGCGGCTCGAATCATTCTGGAGAGGGTGCGTCGCAGCTGCTTAGCCGCCGGATGCTGCTCGATCTGCGCGATGCTCTGCACGCTTTCTTGACGCTTCTCGAACGCCGGTGATAGCCTTGTTGGTGCAGCAGCTACCGCGATTCGGCCCTCTCGAAGTTGCCGCGTCGTTGTCAGGTCACCGGTCGGGACGTAGCGCAGCCTGGTAGCGCGCACGCTTGGGGTGCGTGAGGTCGCGAGTTCAAATCTCGCCGTCCCGACCAATTTTCATCCCTTGCCCGCCAGTGGATACAGCCACCCCCGTCGAATCCACTTCGAACTCGGCTTCCCGAAGCTGTCAGGTATGATGTAATCCTCGTGGACATGGTCCATCTGTCATTGCGCTACTTGGGAAAACGACGATGTGCGAGCGATGCGCGCTCATTACGTTTCTCGACTTCGACTGCCGCTCGACGTGGCAGGTGCCTACGAGTGGCGCTCCAGGTCGCCTGGACTCGGAATGGCAGCAGCTGCACACAGCTTGGTGCTCTACGGCTCGCAACAATTCACGGTGATCCCGACGCGCGTATTTCAGGAAGCGAGGCAGCGCGAGACGTTTGAGCGATTGGTCACCTGGAATGTGCCAAAGGTCATCGATCAGACGAACGGACCCCGGCAATCCCCTCTTGCAAGGGGATTGAAGTTCTAAAATCGCGTTCTGGGTGGGCCATTTCTTTTTTGGACCGCTGCAGCCGCTTCGCACTCACGCCGACGGAGGGCCGCGTAAGCTGGTTGTCTTGGGAAAGTGAAGTAGCAAGAAACCTCAAATGATGAAGAACATTTTATTGACGAACGACGATGGGTACCAGGCGGAGGGGCTGCGGGCGGTGGCGGAAGCGCTCGGGGAATTCGCCAGGGTGTATATTGTGGCCCCGAGCCGGGAACAGAGTGGCACGGCACAATCGCTAACGCTGCGGCAGCCCATCGTGTGCAACCGCATTGGGGAGCGCGAGTGGGCGATTGACGGTACGCCGGCGGACTGTGTGATTGTGGCGCTGCACAAACTCTTGCCGGAAAAGCCGGACCTGCTGATTTCCGGCATCAACCACGGCGGGAACCTGGGAGAAAACGCCTATTATTCCGGCACCGTTGGCGCGGCGCGGGAAGGCGCGCTGCACCACATTCCATCGATCGCCGTTTCGCTGTGCGCGAAGAAAGAAAACGCGAAATTTGCCAATTCGGCGCGGCTAGCTCGAGCTGCCGCCGAAATCGTCCTGAAGGAAGGCCTGCCCGACCAGGTGCTCCTCAACGTCAATGTGCCGGAGCCATGGAAGGGCGAAGTGAAATTCACGAGGCAATCGCGGAAAATCACACGCAACCAGTTGAGCGAAGGAAAAGACCCGCGCGGCCGCAGCTATTTCTGGCTGTTCGAGCAGAAGATCGACAAGGACGTGGACCCGGACACGGATTACGCCGCGATTTTTTCCGGCGCCGTTTCCATCACGCCGCTGCATCTCGACGCCACGCACACACGGTCACTCAACCATCTTTCCCATTGGGCGAAGGCCATCGCCAGCGCCTTGCAAAAGTGAGGAAGAGGGATTTGACGTTGCCGCGAGAAGGGCGCAGCCGTGCTGCGCCCCTTCGAAGAAAAACAATGGTGTCACTTTGCCGGCGTGACTGAAGGTGCGATGAGCGCGATATTGTTTTTGCGCATGGCGTCGTTGAGGGCGAGGACGTCTTTCGAAAGGACGTCGCGCCACCTGGCTAGCTGGGTTTCGAGACGTTGGTCGAGCTCTGCAAAAACCGCCTCTTCGGCGGCCGTTGGCGCGGTGTCGGCGCTGTCAGTCACGGCCTGCAAATAGGCAAATTTGCTTTCGAGTTTGGTGGGATAGTTGGCGAAATCCTCGGTGGACTTGCCATTTACTTGAATGAGTTCTTCCTCGATGGTGGAGATTTTCTTCCGCAGATCGGCTGAAGTGGTCACGACGGGATTCGGCGGATCGCTTGGATCGTTCTTCGCGGCTTGTGTTGGGCCGAGACGCTTTTCGAGTGCCTGAAGCTGTCCGCGCAGGTCGCGAATCGCGATGATGGTCTTGTTCATTTCGTCCGTGCGGTCGCGCATCTTAAGAATCAACTCGAATTGCTTGCGCAAATCTTCGGCGGAGGTCTTCACGCGCGGATCCATTTTCACTTCGAATGAAGCGGTCTGGGTTTTTCCGCCGACCGTGAAGCGCGCCTGGTACGTGCCGGGCACCGCGAGCGGTGCGATTGGATCGCCTGCGTCATACACTGCTTGCGGAATTTTTGTTGGAACTTCGTAGCGCAAATCCCATGTGAACAGATTCAGCCCAGGCTTGGCAGGAATGTGCTCGGCGGGTGCGTCGCGCTCCCATTCAGCGGGAGCAGCTTCTTCGCCTTTCTTCTCTTCGCTAGTGAACAGGCGAATGACCTTGCCTTGCGCGTCCAGAATTTCGAGCTTTGCCGGCTCCTTCGGCTCAGCTTTCAACCAGTAGTACAGAATCGCACCGCTCGGCGGATTCTCCCCGATCGGATAGCGGCGTGGATTGAAATGACCCATCCGCGTGCGCCAAGCGGTGCGCGGCGTGAAGAGATGCGCATCTTCTGAAGCGATCGAAGCTGCGGCCTGGCGCAGCGGGCTGATATCGTCGAGCACCCAGAAGGAACGTCCATGGGTGGCGGCGACGAGATCGTCATCGTGCACAATCATGTCGTGGATCGGCGTGTTTGGGAGGTTGAGCTGGAGCAGCTGCCAGTTCGCGCCGTCGTTGAAGGAAACCCAAATCGCCGTTTCGGTTCCCGCGAAGAGCAGACCCTTGCGCTTGGGATCCTCGCGGACTGCGTGCACGTAAGAATTGTCGGGTAAGCCTCCGATGATTTTCGCCCACGTCTTGCCGAAGTCCGTGGTCTTGAAAATGTACGGCTTAAAATTATCGAGCTTGTGCGCGTCGACGGCGGCGTAGGCGGTTCCGGCGTCGAAAGGCGAGGCCTCGATCAGGCTGACCATCGACCATTCAGGAACTTCTTTTGGCGTGACGTTGGCCCAGTTCTTGCCGCCATCACGCGTCACTTGAATCAAGCCGTCATCCGTGCCCGCCCAGAGCACGCTTGCCTGCTTTGGCGATTCCGCCAGCGTGAAGACCGTATCGTAATACTCGACCGTGTACTGATCTTTCGTCAACGGGCCACCGGAATCCTGCTGTTTGGATTTGTCGTTGCGCGTGAGGTCGGGACTGATGGTGGCCCAGGTGCGGCCGGCGTCGTTCGAACGAAACACATATTGCGAGCTGTGATAAATCACATCGGGATTGTGGGAGGAAATCACAATCGGCATGGTCCAGGTGTAGCGGTATTTTTGCGTGGCAGCGGGATAACCGTTGGGATCTTCGGGCCACTCCTGAATGCTCTGCGCCTGATTGGTACGGCGGTCGAAGCGCGTGAAAATAGGGCCTTCGTCGTCGGCGTAAACGATGTTCGAATCGCGCGGATCGGGAACAACGTAGCCGCTTTCACCGCCGCCAACCGCGTCCCAGTCACCGCGATCGATAAACCCGCGGTCGCTTCGCGTCTCGATGCCGACCGAAGAGTTGTCTTGTTGCGAGCCGTAAACGCGATAAAGAAAATCGTTGTCGGCCGCGACGTGATAGAACTGCGCGGTGGGCTGATTGTTTTGCGTGGACCAGTTTTTGCCGCCGTCGATGGAGATGGTGGCGCCGCCGTCATTGCCATTGATGAGGCGATTGGGATTTTCGGGATCGATCCAGAGGGCGTGATGGTCGCCATGAGGCGCGTTGATGCGCTCGAAAGTCTTGCCGGCGTCGATGGAGCGATAAAGGCCGGTGTTAGCGATGTAGACGCGATTGGAGTCTTTCGGGTCGGCCCAAACGTGTGTGAAATACCACGCGCGCTGGCGGAAGCGGTGGTCGTCGTTGATGAGCGACCATTTGGCGCCGCCATCGTCGCTGCGATACAGTCCGCCTTTCTTGGCTTCGATGAGCGCATAGACAACGTTGGAATCGGCGCCGGAAACGGACACGCCCATGCGGCCGAGCGGACCCTCAGGGAGGCCCTCGCCTTCGAGGCGCTTCCAGGTTGTGCCGTCGTCGGTGGAGCGATACAGGCCGTCTTTTGCGCCGCCGCTATTCAGCGTCCAGGGCGTGCGCCAGCCTTCCCACATTGCAGCAAAAAGAATGTGCGGATTCTGCGGATCGAAAACGACATCAATGGCACCGGTGCGGTCGTCAAGATAGAGAACTCTTTCCCAGGTCTTGCCGCCGTCACGCGTGCGGAAAACTCCGCGCTCGGTGTTCGGACCGTAAGCGTGCCCCAGTGCCGCAACAAAGACGACATCAGGATTCGTGGGATGAACAACCAGCGCGCCGATGTGCCGCGTGTCTTTCAACCCAACATTCGTCCAGGTTTTGCCCGCGTCGGTGGATTTGTAAACGCCATCGCCAAAGGAAATATTGCCGCGGATGCAGGCTTCGCCCGTGCCCACGTAAACGATATTGGGATCGGAATCGGCGACATCAATGGCGCCGACCGAAGACACGGGCTGCTTATCGAAGAGCGGATCCCAACTGTTACCGCCATCGGTGGTTTTCCAGACGCCTCCGCCGGTCGCGCCAAAATAATAGGTGTTTGGCTGGCTCGGCACGCCGGTCACCGCCAGCGCGCGCCCGCCGCGGAAGGGCCCGACAAGTCGCCACTTCATCCCGCCATAAGTTTTGGGATCGACCTGCTGCGCGTGGGCGGAGAGTGCAGCAACAAAAGCGATTAGGAAAGCTGTCAGCAGGCGGACTGCAACGCGACAATGACGATTCACACGAACCTCCGAAGCGGAAATGGGAAACTCAAGATGCTAACGCGATGACGCGGTTTATGGAAAGGATTTTCGAGCAAGAACTCAAATGAGATAGGATCCAGTCGGGATGAACATTTCTAAGATGAGCGGGCAGAAGACATACGACGTGGCCGTGATTGGGGCCGGGGTGTTTGGGGCCTGGACGGCATGGCACTTGGCAAAACGCGGGAAACGCGTCGTGCTGATTGAGGCGTTTGGGCCGGGGCATTCGCGGGCGAGCAGCGGCGGTGAGACGCGCATCCTTCGGATGGGCTATGGCGCGGATGAGTTGTACACGCGATGGTCGCAGCGGTCTCTGGTGCAATGGAAGGAGTTTTTCGCCGCGACGAAGCAGCCGTTGTTCCTCGAGACAGGCGTTCTTTGGATGGCTGGGAAGCAGGATGCGCGACTGAAGGAAACGGCCGCGACGCTCAACCGATGCAGCGTGAAATTTTTGGAATTTGACCGCCCGGCGCTGGAAAAACGATATCCGCAAATCGCTTTCGAGGACATTCGAAAAGGAATTCTCGAGCCCCACAGCGGCGTATTGATGGCGCGGCGGGCCGTGAGCGCGGTGGTGGAGGACGCGTTGCGGGCTGGCGTCGAATATCGCTGCGCACAAGTTGTAGACCCGCAAGAAGCGGCAGCCGTAAAGCAGATCACGACGAAGCAGGGAGAACGCATCGACGCGGGGCAATTTGTCTTCGCGTGTGGGGCGTGGCTCGGAAAGATTTTTCCGGACGTGCTGGGCGCGTGGATTTTTCCTTCGCGGCAGGAAGTTTTCTTTTTCGGGATTCCCGCGGGAGAAATGCGATTTGCTCCGCCGGCGTTGCCGACGTGGCTGTTCCAGGAAGATTTGGTTTACGGGATGCCGGACATCGAGAGCCGCGGCCTAAAAATTGCGTTTGATGAGCACGGCGAGCAAGTCGATCCCGACACGCAATCGCGTATCGTTTCGCCGGAGATGACCAAGGCCATGCGCGAATATGTCGCGCGGCGATTCCCTGCCCTGCGCGACGCACCGATCGTGGAGACCCGCGTCTGCCAATACGAAAATACTTCGAGTGGAGATTTTCTGATCGACCGGCACCCGGAAATGAAAAACGTGTGGTTCGCAGGCGGCGGCTCGGGGCACGGATTCAAGCACGGTCCCGCCGTTGGAGAATACGTCGCGAGTCAACTCCTCGACAGCGCACCAGCCGAACCCCGATTTTCGCTGGCGACGAAGGAAACCGTGCAGAGACGCGCGGTTTATTAGCGCGGGGTACCCACGAAAAGCATTCAAAACGGACAGACATCTAGCCACCGCATTTACGTTGATATGCCTCGCGGCGTCTGACGGTGCAGCCTGACCGACAGTTCGATGGCGGCCGAGGCCGCTACAGCTTGGGCGCGCGGCGGCGAGGATTCAGCAGCGCCGGAGTGCGCCGGTTGCGCTTGGCTTTTTCCGCGTAGAGTTGCTGGTCTGCTTCGGAGAGCAGTTTTTCGATGCGTTCGCCGTCGCCCCGGTAGACGGCCATGCCGATACTCGCGGAAAGTCGAGGCGGCTCATCGTCATTCGCCATCACCTGGCGGATGCGGTCGGTGACGCGGCGCGCTTCCTCTTCCTGCGATTCCGGGAGAACCAGGGCAAATTCGTCTCCGCCGTAGCGCGCGGCGGTATCAATGGCGCGGCAATGAATACGGAGAATATCGGCAACGCGGCAGATGGCGCGGCTGCCGACCAAATGCCCGTAGCTGTCGTTGATCGTTTTCAGGCCGTCGAGGTCCAGAAGCAGAACTGCAAACGGGCGGCCCGAGCGGTCGGTGCGCTCGGTTTCGTTTTCGAGAACGTCGAGCAAGCGGCGATAGTTGGCAAGTCCCGTAAGCGGGTCGCTGACCGCCATATGGCGTACGCGCTCGAACAGCCGCGCGTTGTCCAGCAGCGCGCCGCCAAGCGCGACGGTGTAGCCCAGAACCATAAGCCCCTGGGCGAACACAAAAGGAGCGTCCATCAGGCGCGCGGACTGGGCGGCGGCAAGTTGAGCGGCGACGTTCAGCCAGACGGCAGCGTACATGGTGCGGTCAAAAGAGGAATCCTCGACCGTCAAGCGTCGGCGGTACCAAAAAAGACTTACCAAGAAGAGACCGCCAGGTAGCAACTGCTGCGGACTGGGGAAAAAGGCGCTTGGATGCGGGGAGACTTCCTGGGGCAAGTGACGAAGTGCGGCCGCCAGCCCATAGGTAACTGCAACGGCAGCGACCAAGGCACCGGCAATTTCCCGTTTCGGATGCCGCGAACGAGGCATGAAGTGCTCGACCAGGAGCGCGGCGACCACCAAAACCGCCAGAATCAGGCGCCCGAGCCACCAGGCGATGTGCGCCGAAGGCAGGCGGAGAGACGCCTCGGGGAGCACTTGGAAAAAGAGTACGCTGGTGGCGATCAGGACCCCACCACAAAGGAAGAAGCCGGCGCCGAGGATCAGGGAGATACGGTCTTGGGTGCCTTGAAAGCGAACCAAGGTGACCGCGGCGAAAACGAAAGCCAGGAGGCTGCTAATGACCTCGAGGTAGCCCTGGAGCAGCGCGTCGGGGGGAATGGTGAGGCTGCGCAGCCAGTAAGCGGCAAGAACGACGAACAGAAATGCCGCCACATGCGACAAGAAGATTGTCGTGCGGGTGCGCCGGTGCGACAGGGAGTTTTGGCCCATGATCCCTTTATGATGGCCCCGCGAATCGGGGCGAACACCTACTAGATTAGACTACAAAGCACGGGCGTCCGTTGTGCAAAGAATCAACCACGGGGTGAGATAAACGACACTCGTTGTGGAATTCGGTACCTGTCCGAAAGAACAGGTCAAGAATTGGCGGAATGAGGCGGCGAAAGTCACCGACGGGCCGCGCAACTTTTTGTTGTTGCAGCAAAAGGCCAGAGTGCTCAGAATTGTCTGACTTGAAACGATTCAAATTGTTAGGCCCATCGCGTTGGAGATTTGTCTCCAAAAGGAGAGTCGCTTGGAAAAGGAAGGCAGCGCAAGTTCCGGGCCGCGGCTGAAGCGCTCACTGACACTGTGGGATCTGATTTTGTATGGGGCGATTGTGCTTCAACCGGTCGCGCCGATGTCGGTGTTTGGCGCGCTGAGCGATCGCGGCCGAGGCCATGTGGTCACGGCGATTCTCATCGCCATGGTTGCAATGCTGTTTACAGCAATGAGCTACGGCCGGATGGCCCGCGCCTATCCAAGCGCAGGGTCGGCGTTCACCTATGTGGCGCAAGAAATCCATCCCTCCATCGGATACGTCACGGGCTGGAGTTTCGTCATGGATTACATCGTAAATCCATTGATTTGC
>DATFSR010000051.1:0-17632 GCA_035262505.1 Candidatus Acidiferrum sp.
CCGCATGGCCGTTCCCAAGTTGCAGAAGATCACCGTGAACATCGGCCTCGGCGAAGCCAGCCAGAACGTGAAGCTGCTCGACACCGCGGCGCAGGAACTCGGGCAAATCACCGGGCAGAAGGCGATTATCACGCGGGCGAAAAAGTCCATTGCGAACTTCAAGATTCGCAAGGGCATGCCCATCGGCTGCGCCGTTACTCTGCGCGGCGACCGCATGTACGAATTTCTCGACCGGCTGTGCAACGTGGTGCTGCCGCGGGTGCGCGACTTCCGCGGTTTGCCCTCCAACGCTTTCGACGGCCGCGGAAACTACACGCTCGGCCTGAAGGATCAGTTGGTCTTCCCGGAAATTGATTACACCCGCGTGGACAAGATCAAGGGCATGAACATCACCCTGACCACGTCGGCGAAAAACGATGAGCAGGGCCGCGAGCTGCTGAAAGGCCTCGGCGTTCCCCTGCGTGAAAGAGGAGCGGCTTAATCCATGGCTCGGACTGCAAAAATCGCCAAGACCCGCAAGAAGCCCAAATTCAAGATTCGCATGCGCAACCGCTGCCGCGTTTGCGGCCGCGCGCGCGGCTATATCCGCAAGTTTCAGATGTGCCGCATTTGTTTTCGCGGCATGGCGCTCCGTGGAGAAATTCCGGGCGTCGTGAAATCGAGTTGGTAGGAGCGATTTAGGAGAATTATGCAGACCGATCCCATTGCCGATTTTCTGACGCGCCTCCGCAACGCGGCGGCCGCCAAGCATCAGCGCGTCGACGTGCCCGTATCCAAGCTCAAGACGGAGATCGCGCGCATCCTCAAGGAAGAGGGCTATATCTCGACTTACAAGCTGGTGGACGAGAACAAAACACGCAAGATGCTTCGCGTCTTCCTGAAGTACACCCCGGACCGCCGCAGCGTTATCAGCGGTATGAAGCGCATTTCCCGGCCCGGCGCCCGCGCCTATGTCGGCTCGACGGGGATTCGTCCGGTTGTGGGCGGACTGGGCATCAGCATCCTCACCACGCCGCGAGGCGTGATGAGCGGCCGCGCCGCCCGCAAGAGCAAGATCGGCGGCGAAATTCTGTGCGAGGTTTGGTAGTAGGGTTTACTAACAGAAATCGTTGATTTTTGAAGGTTTTGAGGCAGACAGAAAAATGTCACGTATCGGACACAAACCAATTCCCGTTCCTCAGGGCGTGAAGATCGCCCTTCAGGACGGAAAAGTCGAAGTGCAGGGCCCGAAGGGAAAACTTTCGATCGCCGTGCCGCAGGGCATCAGTTTCGAACAGAAAGACGGCGTCCTCACCGCCAAGCGCGCCACAGAAGATCATCGCGCGCTGCACGGCCTGGCGCGCGCTCTCGTGGCCAACGCCGTCCACGGCGTCACTTCGGGCTTCAAGAAGGAGCTCGACATCGTCGGCGTCGGTTACCGCGCCGAGCTGAAGGGCAAAATCGTTGCCTTCGCCCTCGGCAAGTCACATCCGATCGAGTTTCCGATTCCGGAAGGCATTCAAGTGGTGGTGGACAAGCAGACGCACGTCGTCGTTAGCGGCGCGGACAAGGGCCAGGTCGGGCAGGTCGCCGCGGACATGCGCGCGCTGCGTCCCCCCGATCCGTACAAGCAGAAAGGCGTGCGCATCACCGGCGAACGCCTGAAGAAGAAAGCCGGCAAGGCGGGCGCGAAGGCCGGCGGCGCGGGCGCCTAAGGAGAACCGACAGTGGCATCGGCAAGAGTCAGGAAGCTATCCAAGGATTTGCACCGTCAGCGCGTGCATCAGCGCGTGCGCACGCGCGTCGAAGGCACCTCCGAGCGTCCGCGCCTTTGCGTGTATCGCTCGCTGGGCCACATCTACGCGCAGGTTATCGATGACCGCTCCGGCAAAACGCTGGCCTCCGCGAGCTCCATCGATGGCCAGACAAAAAAGAACTTAAAGGGCGGCGGCAACGTGGCGGCAGCCAAAGTCATCGGCAAGACCATTGCCGAGCGCGCCAAGACCGCCGGAGTCAGCAAAGTGGTGTTCGACCGCGGCGGGTACAAGTATCACGGCCGCGTCAAGGCGCTCGCGGATGCGGCGCGGGAAGCGGGGTTACAGTTCTAAGCCTATGTCGAAGCAAATTTTAAGGGAAAACCTGGCGGTCCGCCGTCTCCTCGAAGTCAATCCTTCGGACTTGAAGGACGACGTCATCGCCATCAATCGCGTCACCAAAGTCGTCAAGGGCGGCAAGAATCTGAGTTTCTCCGCGCTCGTGGTTGTCGGCGACAGCCACGGCCACGCCGGGTTCGGCATGGGCAAGGCGCGGGAAGTGCCCATGGCCATCAAAAAGGGCATCGAGCAGGCCAAGAAAAACCTGATCAAGCTGAACCTCAAGGGCACCACGATTCCTCATCAGGTCCTCGGCCGTTACGGCTCGGCACAGGTGCTTCTGAAGCCGGCGGGCGAAGGCACAGGCGTGATTGCCGGGGGCCCGGTGCGCAAGGTGATGCAAGTTGCGGGAATCAGCAACGTGCTGACGAAGTCCATCGGCACCTCCAACCCGCACAACGTCGTCAAGGCCACCTTCGCGGCGCTGCTTGGCTTGAAAGATGCCGCGCAAGTTGCCGAAACGCGCTCGAAGACGCTCGAAGAAATTAGCGGCAAGCCTGTCAAAGAAAAGGCTGCCGTCAGTGAGAGCAACGCATGAGCGCGCAAAAGAGATCTGCCGAAAAAAGCTCCGGCAGCGTGAAAATCAAGTGGGTAGTCAGCTTTATCGGCTGCACCGATGACATGCGCCAGACCATCCGCGGCCTCGGTTTACGGCGCCTGCATCAAATCGTTGAGCGCCAGGACACCCCGGCCGTTCGCGGCATGATTCACAAGGTCCGGCATCTCGTGGAAGTGGTGGAGTAAAGAATGGCGAAAAAGACAGCAAGCCGTCCGCGCAAACGAGGCCAGCACAAGCCGGCAAGTCCGGCGTCGCCCTCATCGGGATCCAAGGACCGTCGCGCTTTCTCGCTCGCGACCTTGCATCCGCCGGCGGGCTCGCGCATCCGCAAAGTTCGCGTGGGCCGCGGCATCGGTTCCAAGCTCGGCAAAACCTCGGGCTCCGGCAACAAGGGCCAGAAGTCACGCCGCGGCTATTCGCGCCGCCGCGGTTTTGAAGGTGGCCAGATGCCGCTGCACCGCCGCATCCCGAAGCGCGGCTTCCACAATCTGTTTGGCGTCACCTATTCGGTGGTGAACCTGCAAGAGCTCAACGTTTTTCCCGCGGGCGAAACGGTCACTCCCGATTTGCTTCGCGCCCACGGTTTTGTCCGCCGCGCCGCAGACCCGGTCAAGATTCTTGGCGACGGCGAACTGAAGAACAAGCTCGCCATTCACGCGCACGCGTTCAGCGCGTCGGCGAAGGATAAAATTGCCAAGGCGGGCGGCACGTTTGAGGTCATAGCTTCGTAGAGAGTTTGGGGAATTGCCATGAACCGGTTCTTTGAAGCCATCAAAAACATGTTCCGCATCGAGGACTTGCGGAACCGCGTGCTGTTCACGCTGGCCCTGCTGGCGGTCTACCGTGTTGGTGCGCACATCCCCACTCCCGGCATCAACGTCACGGAGCTGACGCGCATCTTTGAGTCGGCAGCCGGCTCGGCGCTTGGCCTGTTCGATCTTTTTAGCGGCGGCAACTTCCGCCAGCTTACGATTTTCGCTCTGGGCATCATGCCCTACATCACCGCTTCCATTATCCTTCAGTTGATGCAGGTGGTCTTCCCCTACCTCGAGCGCCTGCAGAAAGAAGGCGAACTCGGCCGTCAGAAAATCACGCAGTACACGCGTTACCTGACCATCGTGCTCAGCGTCATCCAGTCTTTGACCATCGCCGGCACGCTCGAGTCGCAGCCGAATCTGGTTTATCACCCGGGGCCGGCCTTCGTCCTGATGACCATTCTCACGCTGACCACTGGTTCGGCGTTCATCATGTGGCTGGGCGAACAGATTAGCGAACGCGGCATTGGCAACGGCATGTCGCTCATCATTTTTGTCGGCATCGTGGTCGGTCTGCCGCGCGCCATCCGGGATCTCTGGGACAAGGCTTTTGTAACCAAGGAATTGGGCGGCAGCTTCGCTCCTATGTTCGTGGTTCTTCTCATCGCCGTGATGATTGCCGTGGTGGCGTTCATCGTGTTCGTCGAAGGTGGCCAGCGCCGCATTCCCGTGCAGTACGCCAAGCGTGTGGTCGGGCGCCGCGTCATGGGCGGCCAATCGACCTACTTGCCGCTGCGCGTCAATTCCGGCGGCGTGATTCCGCCGATTTTTGCCAGCTCCCTGCTCGCATTTCCCGCGACGATTGCGCTGGCGTTGAAAGGCAGATATGCCTTCGTCGACACCATCTATTCCTACGTCAAGTGGGGCGAGCCGCTTTATACCGTTTTATACATAGCGATGATTTTGATTTTCGCCTTCTTTTACATCGGCATCGTTTTCAATCCCACGGAGCTTGCCGACAATATGCGCAAGAACGGGGGCTTCATTCCCGGGATTCGTCCGGGCCGCACCACTTCGGACCATGTCAGCAAGATCTTGAAGCGCCTTACGCTAATCGGCGGCATCTATCTTGCGGCCGTTTGCGTTCTCCCGGAGTGGATGATCGCCGGAATTCACCTCGACCATCTTGGCTGGGGCATCGGCTCCTGGTTTGACAGCCACTTTCCAAGCTGGGTCCTGAAGGGCTTGGGGGTGAATTTCTATTTTGGCGGCACGTCCCTGCTGATCGTGGTCGGCGTGGCCATGGACACGGTGCAGCAGCTCGAAGCGCAATTGGTGATGCGGAATTACGAAGGGTTTGCCCGCAAGGGCCGGTTGCGCGGTCGGCGCTAGGAGAGACAAGCGGAGTGGCTCCGGAGACACGGGCCCTGGAGAGGTTGCACCGCGCTGTCATTTTCCTGGGGCCTCCGGGCGCTGGAAAAGGCACGCAGGCGAAGGAATTAGCGAAGCTGTACCGCGCGCCACATCTTTCGACCGGCGACATGTTTCGCGAGCATGTCAGCTGGGGCACGCCGCTGGGCGAGCAAGTCAAGCCCATTATGGCGCGCGGCGACTTGGTTCCGGACTCTCTGGTCCTGAAAATGGTCAGGGAGCGCATCGAGCGGCCCGATTGTTCGCACGGCTTTGTGTTTGACGGTTTTCCCCGGACCGTCGCGCAGGCGCAGTACTTGAGCGTTCTGTTGCGGCAGAACGGTTACCGGCCTCCGCTGGTCGTGCACTTTGCGCTCGACCCGGAACTGGTGCTGAAGCGCATCACCGGCCGGCGCATGTGCAAGGTGGGCGGCGAGATTTACAATATTTACGAGCGCCCGCCGAAGGTGGAAGGCCGCTGCGATAACGATGGCGGGGATCTGATTCAGCGGCCGGATGACCGGGAAGAAATTGTCGCGCCCCGGCTCGAGGCGTACGAGAAGCTAACCGAGCCGCTGGTTTCGTACTACCGGAGGCTCGGCCGCTTGCACGACGTGGACGCCTCGAAGAGCATCGACGAAGTGCGGAAGCAAGTGCTCGAGGTTGTGCGCAACTCGCGCTGAAGGTCTTGTCGCGGCGGCCTTCGGAGGCGGGCGCCTTGAGGAGAGATGCGGCGCGGTAGGCGCCGTGGTAAAGAGATCCGATGGCGATTCACCTGCGAAGTTCGGAAGAGTTGCAGAAGATGCACCGCGCAGGGCTTGTCGTCCACGAAGTCTTGACCGCGCTGCGAAGCGCCGTCAAGCCCGGCATGACCACGATGGACCTCGAGAAAATTGCCGAGGAAAAAATCGCGGGCAAACCGGGACACGCCGCGTTCAAGGGCTACCGCGGGTATCCCTGCACGCTGTGCACTTCGGTGAACAGCGAGATTGTTCACGGCATTCCGTCGTCCAAGCGCAAGCTGCGCGAAGGCGACATCGTCTCGATTGATTTCGGGATGGAAGTGGATGGCTACTACGCGGATTCGGCGGTGACGGTTCCTCTCGGGAAGGTTCGCCCCGAGGTGCAAAAGCTGCTGGATGTGACCCGCGAATCGCTCGACCGCGCCATTGAAAAAATGCGAGCGGGCAACCGCCTCGGCGATGTCGGCCACGCGGTGCAGGACTGGGTCGAGCAACATGGTTTTTCGGTGGTGCGGGAATTTGTCGGGCACGGCATCGGCACCAAAATGCACGATGAGCCCAACCTGCCGAATTACGGCGAAGAAGGACGCGGCGCCCGTTTGCAGGAAGGCATGGTCATCGCCGTCGAGCCGATGGTTAATGCTGGGCGTCCGGAAGTGCGGATGCGCGATGAGTGGACCGCGGAAACTGCCGATGGCAGCCCCTCGGCGCACTTCGAGCATACCGTGGCAGTCACTGCCAACGGGCCGTGGATTCTGACGCGCCCGAAAGGAGTGACCGGCCCCTCGTGGTGATGTTGTAGTGGCGGGTAATCAGACCCGTTTTGTGGTTTGGGTTTGTAGAGGCCAGGCTTAAGCCCGGCCCTGATCGGCAACAGGAGAACATGGCGAAGCAGTTCGAAGACAAAAAGAAAAGCGACAAGGGCGACTCCGGAAATCCCAAAGAGGACGCCATTGAAGTCATGGCCACGGTCATCGAGCCGTTGCCGAACGCCATGTTCCGCGTCGAACTGGAGAACAAGCACCAGGTTCTGGCGCACGTCTCCGGCAAGATGCGCAAGAATTTTATTCGTATTCTCGCGGGAGACAAGGTCGCGGTCGAGCTTTCGCCGTACGATCTGACACGCGGCCGCATCGTCTATCGCTACAAGTAGTGACTGTCGTGTTTTGTGGGTTTGGTTCGTAGCGGCCGCCTTCGGAGCGGGCCAGTCTTTGTGGTGGCCGAGCATGCCGCGCCAGTTCGACAAGGATTGAGGAGCTCATGAAAGTTCGGGCATCAGTAAAAAAGATTTGTGACAAATGCAAGGTGATCCACCGGCGCGGTGTGGTGCGGGTGATTTGCGTCAACCCCAAGCACAAACAGCGCCAGGGATAAACGCAGTCATAAGTTTCTTGGTTTTAAGTTATTGGTCGGAGACCGGAGTAAAAGCGGTGAGGAATCACCGCTTTCACCTCTGACTAAGAACTAAAGACTAGGAACTAGGAACTTGGAGAAATTATGGCACGCATCGCAGGTGTTGATCTTCCCGTCCAGAAACGTCTCTGGATTGGACTGACATCGATCTACGGCATAGGGCAGGAGCGCGCGAAGAAACTTGCTGCAAAAGCCGGCGTGGATCACACGAAAAAGATTCGCGACCTGACCGAAGATGAAGTCAATCACATCCGCCAGGCCATCGAGCAGGAAGGCCGCGTCGAGGGCGATCTCCGCAAGGAGATTCAGATGAACATCCGCCGCCTGATTGAAATCCAGGCGTACCGCGGAATTCGTCACCGGCGTAATCTCCCGGTTCGCGGCCAGCGCACGCACACCAACGCGCGTACCCGCAAGGGCCCGCGCCGTGGCGCCGTGGCAGCCAAGAAAAAGACCGTCGGCAAGAAGGGCTAAAGGAGTTGGTAGGGGCGCGCTTCAGCGCGTCCCGGATTTGGCAAGCTAGAATTCAGGATCGGAGTGAATCGTGGCAAAAGAACCAAAAGCTGCAGCTGGAACGCCGGAAGCGGGTGCACCGGCTAAACCGGCTGCCGCAAAGCGCAAAAAAGAATTTAAGAAGAAGCGCGAGCGCCGCGTTGTGCCGCACGGCGTCGTGTACGTGGCTGCGTCGTTCAACAACACGCAGATCACCATCACCGACACCGACGGCCGCACCATGTGCTGGTCCTCGGCCGGGGCCATCGGCTTCAAGGGTTCGCGCAAGGGCACGCCATACGCCGCGCAGCAGGCTTCGCTGGCTGCCGCCAGCGTCGCGCGTGACCAGTACGGCATGAAGAGCGTCGAAGTCCGCGTTAAGGGCCCAGGCTCCGGGCGCGAATCCGCCGTCCGCGCGCTGTCCGCCGCTGGATTGCACATCGTGCTGATTCGCGACATTACGCCGATTCCGCACAACGGCTGCCGTCCGCCCAAGCGCCGCCGCGTTTGATTTTGGGTTCCTAGGACTCGCTTTCAGAGGCGGGCCGCTTAGAGCCAAAGATAAAGTTTGAGAGTTTCGTGAAGGGAGAATCGAAGTTGGCAAGACATCGTGATGCCGTCTGCCGCCTGTGCCGCAGGGAAGGGCAGAAGCTGTTTCTAAAGGGCCTGCGCTGCTTTACGGAGAAGTGCGCCATCGAAAAGCGCAACTTCGTTCCGGGGCAGCACGGGCAATCGCGGCGCGCCAAAGTGGTGGGCTACGGCCTCCAGTTGCGCGAAAAGCAAAAGGTAAAGCGCACCTACGGCCTGCTCGAGCGCCAGTTCCGCAATTATTTTGAGAAGGCTGTGCGCATGAAAGGCCCGTCGGGCGAGAACCTCATCGTCATGCTCGAACGCCGCCTCGACAACGTGGTGTGGCGCGCGGGCCTGGCGTCCTCGCGGGCGCAGGCGCGGCAACTCGTGCTGCACGGCCATGTGCGCGTAAACGGGAAGAAGGTGAACATTCCTTCTTACCTCGTGACCGTGGGCGAGGAAGTCGCCATCAAGGAAAAGATGCACCAGAACGCGGTGGTGCTCGAAGCGCGGAACGTGGCGCAAAGCCAGAACGCCGTTCCCTGGCTTGAACAGCAGCGCGAGCAGTTCAAAGCCAAGGTCGTTGCTTTGCCCAAGCGCGAAGACGTGCAGACGCCACCAATCAACGAGCAGCTGATCGTCGAGCTATACTCGAAGTAAGTTTTTAGATTTTGGTGCTTAGTTTTTGGTTTGCGCCCAGCTGCACGAACTCGGATCGAGGGTTCCGTTCGGGACCAAGAACTCTTTTAAGAGTTTTGGTGGTCGACACCGTCGGCCACAGAAAGAAGGAACAAGATGTGGAAAGGTTTTCAAAAGCCGAAGCACCTCGCGTCGGATCTCGAGTCGCTGACCGAAAAGTACGGACGCTTCTCCGCGCAGCCATTTGAGCGTGGATGGGGCACCACTGTCGGGAACGCTCTGCGCCGTGCGCTGCTCAGTTCCATCGAGGGCGCGGCTGTCACGGCCGTAAAGATCGAAGGAGTTTTGCACGAATTTTCTTCGATTCCCGGCGTGGTCGAGGACGCCACCGACATTATCCTCAATCTCAAGCAGGTGCCCATCAAGCTGAATACCGATCTGCCCAAGACGATTTATCTCAACGTCGAGCAGCCCGGCACGGTCACCTCCGCGAACATTGAGGAAGACGCCGATTTCGCCGTGCTCGATAAGAGCGTGTACATCGCCACGGTTAGCGAAGGCGGAAAGCTGCAAATCGAAATGCGCGCCAAGAACGGCCGCGGCTACGTGGCCGCCGACCGCAACTACGACGAAGACCTGCCCATCGGCTACATTCCCGTGGATAGCGTTCACTCGCCGGTGCGCAAGGTCAACTACTCCGTCGAAGCCGCCCGTCTCGGGCAGATGACCGACTACGAAAAGCTGATGATGGAAGTCTGGACCAACGGCGCCATCACGCCGAAAGACGCCATCGGCTACGCCGCGAAGCTCGTGAAGGATCACATGAGCATCTTCATCAACTTCGAAGAGCCCGTGGAAACCGTCGAAGCCCCAACGGACACTTCGCACGATCCGCGCCTCGAGCATCTGGACCGCTCCGTCGAGGAACTCGAGCTTTCCGTGCGCTCGTACAACTGCCTGAAGAACGCCAATATCCAGACCATCCGCGAGCTGGTACAGAAGAGCGAAAACGAAATGCTGAAGACCAAGAACTTCGGCCGCAAGTCCCTCAACGAGATCAAGGAAATTCTCGTCAAGATGGGGCTGGCGCTGGGCATGAAGTTCGACGAGCACGGCCGCATCATTTGGCCGCCGCTCCCGAGCCAGACCGCCGCGCCGTCCGCCGAAGACACCGTGGGCGGGGGTCTGTAGGCTTAGTAGGTAGGGCCCGCCTTCCGAGGCGGGCCCGTGTTTTGCGCTGCACGTTGTTTTGCTGGGGCGCAGCCCTGCTGGGCCCTCTTGCAGTTCGATTTTTGGAGGCGGGGTTCGTCAGGGCACGCCTTTAGCCGTGCCGGGTCTCCGAAATCTTTGGGAGGTGGGGGCTTTAGCCCCCGCGTTGCCGTCAAGAAATGAAATGGGGCTTTAGCCCCTGAAGAAACGTAAAGGGATCAACCATGCGACATCTCAACTCCGGATCGAAACTCGGCAAGCAGCCCGACCATCGACGCGCCGTATTGCGCAGCCTGGTGACCAACCTGCTGGAGCACGGGCGCATCACCACCACGCTCACGCGCGCCAAGGCCGCTCGCCCGGTAGTGGAAAAAATCATCACGCTCGGCAAGCGCGACACGCTGCAGTCGCGCCGACAGGCCGCTTCTTATCTGCTCGTGCCAGCCGTCACGCAAAAGCTCTTCAGCGAAATCGCGCCAAAGTTCGGCGACCGCGCCGGCGGCTACACCCGCATCATCCGCGCCGGCAACCGCGTCGGCGACAACGCCAAGGTGGCCATTCTCGAACTCATCGGCTACCAGTTCAAAGAAAAAGAAAAGAAAGACAAAACCAAGAAGGAAGAACCCGCCGAAGCCGCCAGCTAGTTCGTATTTCCACTGGCGTAGGGGCGCAGCACCGCGGCCCCCTTGGTTCTTTCTGCGGATATCAGGCCTGCGCTTCCCTCTTCCTTGCAACCATCAGACCGTAAACGAAATTGCTGGAGGCGAAGCCGGCGCGCATGTCCTTGAAGGCGCGCAAAAACCGCACGAAGTCGGCGCCATTTTGGGCGGCCGCCACCCACAACGCTTTGTCCTTGATGATGTCCATGCAAAATTCCCAGGTCTTGGCGCAATGCTTGTTCAATATCTCGCGGTGCGTCACTTCCAGCCCCGCCGCCGCCATGTGGTCCACGTAATCTTCCATGGTCTGCAATTCCACCATCATGCCGTGTTCCAGATCGTGCAGGAACTTCTTGTGCTCGCGCGGCGTCAGCCCTTTTTTCTTAAACCAGTCCGTGATCGCCAGCGTTGCTCCCGGGCGCAAAAGCGCAGCGGCGGAGGCGAAGAAGCTCGGGACGTCCTGATAATGCGAAATGGATTCCACCGACCACACCACATCGAAGGAATCCTCAAACGCCATGGCCTCGGCGTCCATCAACAGGAACTTCGCGTTCAGGCCGCTCCTCGCCGCGGCTTGGTTCGCCATCTCCACCTGGACTTGCGAAATGGTGATCCCTGTTGCTTCCGCGCCATAGTGCCGCGCCAGGTAAATGCTGCTCGCGCCAAATCCGCAACCCACGTCGAGAATCTTCGCGCCACGCGGAATGGCCGCCGCCTGTGCCAGATGCTCGATGAGCTGCACCTGCGCGGTCTCTTTGGATTCGTCACCGCGAATCCAGTAGCCATGATGAATGTGCTCGCCCCACAACGAATGGTAGTAGGGGCTCATACGGTCGTAATGCTCCCTCACCCTCTGTTTGTCGTTCGCCCGGGTCGCAGCTTTCATCGTGACTTTCATAATTTCAGCAGTTTTGCGTGGCACTCTATGTCCTATGAACCGCTCCCTGCGAAACGGAGAAACTCAGTCCCTCCGGGGCGCGAACGCGGCCAAGCGCTTGCTGAGGCAAATCGGTTTGTGTCGGATTCACGCCGATACTATAGCAGGCACCCGACGCATCCCAAGCGCAAACTTGAATTGGACAAGCGAGAAAACAGAGGGCGCGACAGCGGTAAGCTGTTTGCGCCCTCAATCGGTCTTTGCGCTTACTGTGAGTTGGTTTGACGGCTCCTTGTGGTCCTATTGTCGCGGCATTTGGAGTATTAGGCCGCTGCCGCTGCCTCCGGACTCGACGGTTGGGAGTTGGCCGTTCCACTTGTCGATCAGCGCTCGCTGGTTTTCGAGTTTGCGCAGTTCGAGCAATTGGGGTGTCAGGGAGCTGAGCCGGATGCGGTTCGCTTCGGCCTCGCCCTTGGCGCGGTTGATGGCGGATTGCGCGTCGCCTTCGGCTTCCGCGATTTTCTTCGCGGCTTCCGCTTGCGTCATCGCCAGCTCATTGCGGGCGCGTTCGGCTTCCTGAATTGCCCGGGCCTTCGCCGTAATGGACTGGGCGATGACTTCCGGCACGCGGGGCGCGCCAATGAAGCCGAATTGCTGGACGCCAACTCCTACCTGCGTCACCTTCGCTTGAATCATGTCTTGGACTTTTTGCAGAAACTCTGCCTTCCTGACGCCATAGATGTCCTCGACCGTATAGGTGGAGGCCACCTCGTTCAGGGAATTTCTTACAATGTCCCGCAGGATGCCGTGCGTGAAGTTCTCGAGTTCATTCACCCGGTACTTCACGTAGAAGTCGGGCACCTTTTGCGGATCAATCGCGTAGGAAAGCGACACGTCGGAAAAGATATTCATCCCTTCCTTGGAGTTGAAACCCATCTCCTCATTGATGGGATGGCCTTCGGCCGGGTCGCGGGTCCATTTCACCGTTTGCACAAACGTCGGAAACTCAATGATTTGCGTTTTCAGCGGGCTGTAGAAGACCCATCCGGTCCGAATGGGAATGTCAGCCGCTCCTCTTTGCGCGCCCGCCAGGTTGATCTCGACGCCGACATAGCCCGCTTCGATTCGCGTTACCTTCACCAGGTAGTTGAAAAAGAGCGCCATTCCCACAATCAGCGCAGCCCCGATAACCGCAAGCCGCACGTAGGGGAACCATCCCCGGTTCAGCGTGAACTCCATTTCGGGCCGATTGCCACCGCCCGGTCCACCAAAGATCGTTTTCATCGGTTCCTCCAGACTGCCCTGAGCACCGCTGGAAAAACGGCGGCCAACACTAGCACCACCGCCAAGCCGGTGTACAGCAGGCGATTATCGGGCTGGTTCATCATCCTCATGGCCCAAAGCAGCAGCCCGTAGCCCGCCAGGAAACAAGCGCCAGTAAGCACACACTTCGCGTAGGTATTCATGGTCGCTCCACGGCTGATTTGCTCCTGGGAACTATTCCGTGAGGATGCTTCACCCTGCCTATGACCCCATTTTACACTCGGTTCTCTAGCCTAGGGTTGTTTCAGAGAAGCAAGTCCATTGTTTTCAGGTAGATGAGGCTTCCGGTTTTGCTTGACAGGCAATCGCAAATATACCTTATGCACAGTAATAAAATATGAGTGCGATGGACTAATATAATTACTTGCTGCGGGCTTGGGGGGTGAAGCACAACCGGCCCACGCGGGTCTGGCTTTGGCCAGACGCCTCAGCCCAAAAAAGGCCCGCCACCAGGGTTAGAGAGGCAAGGGCCAGGCGGAGGCGAAAAGCCACCTCTACAAGGCTTTGGCGATGATGAGGGTGATGTCGTCGTGCTGCTCGCGGGGGCTGAACTTGTGGACTTCGTCGACTACAGCGGCGAGCAGGTGGTTGGGGGAAAGCGCGCGGTGGCGGCAGAGCGCGTCGGCGAGACGCTCTTCGCCGAATTCATCGCCCCCTTCGTTGAAGGATTCGGTGATGCCGTCGGTGTAGAGAGCGAAAATGTCGCCAGGCGAAAATTGAACTTCGCTGATGTCGCAGTCCCAGTTCTTAAAGGCGCCGACAATCGTGGCGGTAGCTTCGAGGCGCGCAAACGAATCGTCGCCGCGCAGCAGCAAGGCGGGAAGGTGGCCGCAGTTGGCGTAGCGCAAGCTGCGGGTAGCGTCGTTGTACTCGGCGAAAAACAGCGTGGCGAACGCGCCGTCCGTGGTGTTCTCGCAAAACAGCTGGTTCACGGAGCGCAGCACGCGCTGTGGCTGGTCCACGGCAATGGCGCACTGGCTGCGAAGATTGGCCTGGAGGTTGGCCATCAGCAAGGCCGCGGCGATCCCCTTGCCGGAAATATCGCCGATGACGAGGCCGAGCCGCTCGCCGCCTAAGTCGAGAAAGTCGTAGTAATCGCCTCCGACCTGGCGCGCCTGACGGCAGATTCCCGCGTATTCGAGAGTTTTGAGCGGCGGAAGCGTTTGCGGGAAAAGCCGCGCCTGCACTTGCTTAGCGATGTCGAGCTCCTGAGCGGCACGGCGCTCGGCTTCGAGCCGTTCGGCGATAGCCCGGCGCTGTGCTTCCACAGCATGGGTAACCTCGTCGAAGCTCACCAGCGAAAAAGAATTGCCGTCGGGATCGCGGAACCGCGCGAAAACGCCTCCCCAAATCGGTGGGTGCTCTCCCCCTGACGGTCGTGTTTCTCGTGAACTCGAGGCGCGAACTGTCACCGGATACTTGAGGCGTCGAAGGCGCGGATTCACCAGGAAGCGGACGCCGCTCGCGCTCCATTCGCGGAACTTGGCGAGGACGTCTTCAGTAACGAAAGTGACGTGCGTGGCGCGGCCAATGAGCTTGAATTGCTCCGAATCGCGCTCGGGCGCGACGAGTGTGAGGTTGGCGCTGCCGTCGGGAGGCGCAACGCTCACGAATTTTTCGTCGCGCGCGTCGAAGACGACTTGGAAACCAAGCTGGTCCACGTAGAATTTGAGGCTGCGCTCGAGGTTGCGAACGTAGATGGAAATGGACTGGAGGCGCAGGTAGGGATCTTTGCGGTCCAGGCGAACCGCGAGCCCGTCCAGCGCTTCGTGAGGCGTGCCGGCCATGGGCAAGCATTATATGACGAGACCCAGGACGCCAGTCAGCGGCGGGACGCGGGAAACTGTTTTTGCTTTTCTCGTGATGAGTTTCAGGGTATGAAGTGAGAGCGGCGCAGCGAATTGTAGGGTCCGCCTTCTGAGGCGGACCGTTGGCGCGCCGATAAGGGGCCAGGACGGCTTTAGTAGGCCGTCCCTACTACGCGGATGGATGCGCGCCGGAAATTAGGGACCGATACCCTCAGGAGATTTTCATGCAGCGAAATGTTCGCGACCTACTGAATCTGTACAATCCGCAGGCCCCGCTGGACCACGCGTGGACCATTCCTTCGCCGTGGTATTTCGACAAGCAGATGGAGGAGCTGGAGCAGCGAAGCGTGTTTGCGAAGACGTGGCAGGTCGTAGGCCGCGCGGACCAGGTGAAAAACAAGGGAGATTTTTTCACCGCGGAGCTGGAGACCGAGCCCATCGTGGTGGCTCGCGGCGAGGATGGAGTTTTGCGCGCGTTTTACAACGTGTGCCGGCATCATGCGGCGGCGGTGGTGACCGAAGCCCAGGGTTGCGCGAAGCAGTTCCGGTGCCCGTATCACGGTTGGACGTACGGGATCGATGGCGCGCTGAAGGGCATGGTGGAGTTTGAGGACGTTTGCAATTTCGACCGCGAGAAAAGCGGACTGGTGCCGGTGAAAGTGGACTCGTGGGAGAACTTTGTCTTTGTGAATCTGGACGGACAGTCGGCGCCGCTGCAGGACTTTCTAGGAACGGTTCCGGGAATTGTCGCGCCCTTGCAGCTTACCAAGAAGCTGAAGTTTTTCGACCGGCGCGTTTATACGCTCGACTGCAACTGGAAAGTGTACGTGGACAATTATTTGGACGGCGGATATCACGTGCCGCATGCGCACAAAGGGCTGAGCAGCGTCATCGAATACACGAAATATACGATTGAGAATTTCGAGCGCGCGTGCTTGCAGTCAAGCCCGCTTGCCTCGGGGAAGAAATCCGAGGGCGGAGTGGCGGCGACGCGGCAGGGACGCGCGTTTTATCTTTGGATTTATCCAAACTTCATGATTAACGCGTATGAAGGCGTTATGGACACGAACCTGGTGTTGCCGCTGGCGGTGGACAAGTGCGCCGTGGTGTTCGACTACTATTTTTCCGACGTGAGCAAGAAGGCGGCGGCGCATCATCGCGCGAGCATCAAGGTCAGCGAAAAAGTGCAGGACGAGGACATGGCCATTTGCGATGCGGTGCAACGCGGGCTGGCGTCGCGGGCCTACGTGGCGGGCCGCCTCTCCGTGCGTCGCGAAGCGGGAGAGCATCTGTTTCACCGCCTGCTACATGCAGATCTGACGAAGGCGCTCGGGAGGCCGGCGGCGGCAGACTGATAAGATGACCGTTGAATCGTTCGCACTTCGCTCAAATTGACGGTGCCGGGGGCGTGCTCTATACTTAAGATTCTAGTTGCAGGATAGTTTCCACCTTCAAGTGCTGAGAAGGAAGTCCTGAGAAGCGCCGACGAGTGTACCGACGCTGCTCCCCGAAGCGTATCCACCCTGCCCCGCTTGCCATCGGCAAGCCGCCGCAGGCAAGCAATGGAAAGAGGAAATCGCATGGCTGAGGCAAGCTGCCGCCGCGAGCTGGAATTGGAGATTCCCGCCGAAGAAGTGTCGAAAAAGATGGAAAGCGTGGCGAAAGACTTCGCGCGCCTGGCGATGATCCCGGGATTCCGGAAGGGAAAAGCGCCGGTTTCGCTGATCCGGCGCAGGTTCGCGGAAGACATCAAGGGTGAAGTGCTGCAAAGCTTGGTGCCCGAGGTCGTGGAAAAAGCTCTGGCAGAGCAAAAACTCTCACCGGTCACGCAGCCGAAAGTGGAAAAACTGGACTTCAACGAAGGACAGCCGGTGAAGTTTCGCGCGGTCTTCGAGGTCATGCCGGAATTTGAATTGAGCAGTTACCAAGGGCTGGAACTGGAAATGCCCACCATGGACATCACGGAGGAAGACATTGCCAAGGCTTTGGAGGAAATGAGAGAGCGGGCCGCAGCGTTTGCTCCGGTCGAAGGCCGCGTCATTGAGGATGGAGACTTCGCACAAGTGAAGCTGGTGGGTACGCCCGACGGCGGAGGAGACCCGCTGAAGGCCGACAGCGTGCTGTGCCACATCGGCGCGGAAGAAACGATGGAGCCGTTCAATACGAATTTGAAAGGCGCCCATGTGGGCGACCACAAGAGCTTTGACGTGGAATATCCCGCGGATTACCCGGACCCCAAACTGGCGGGCAAGAAGTTTCATTACGCCGTGGAAGTTCTGGGAATCAAGGCGAAGAAGCTACCTGAACTGAATGACGATTTTGCCAAAGACGTGAGCGACGCAAAGACCCTCGACGAGCTCAAGACAAAAGTCCGCGAAGGGCTGGAACACCAGCGCAACCACAAGAAGAAAGAATTGCTGCATGAAAGAGTCCTGGCGGAATTGACAAAGAAACATGACTTCCCTGTGCCGGAATCGCTGGTGGAACATCAAATGGATGCGCGCCTGGAACGCGTGGTGCGCTCGCTCGCCACGCAAGGGGTGGATCCGCGGGCGGTGAACGTGGATTGGGTGACGCTGCGGCGCCGGCAGGAAGACCGTGCGCGCGACGACGTGAAGGCGGAACTGATCATCGACCGCATCGCCACCGCGGAAAACATTGACGTGACCGAAGAAGATCTGACGCGCGAGCTGGAACACGCAGCGAGCCATAGTAACGAATCGGCGGAAGCGTTGCGCGCTCGTTTGACAAAGCAGGGGACGCTCGATAGGATGAAAGCCAAGTTGCGAAGCGACAAAACTCTCGAGTGGCTCGAGCAAAACGCCAAAATCAAGACCGTCGCGGCAGCCAGCGCGGCGACAGATGCAAAGTGACACATTCCGTCCGGGGCTAGCGGTTTTAATTCCATGAGAAAATTCGACGAACCTGATTACCACGCAACGACTCTCGTACCCATGGTGGTCGAACAGACCAGCCGCGGCGAGCGGGCGTATGACATTTATTCCCGGCTGCTGAAAGAGCACATCATTTTTATCGGCACGCC
>DATFSR010000052.1:0-3303 GCA_035262505.1 Candidatus Acidiferrum sp.
AGACGGTTCAGAACCAAAATAAGGGGCAACGCAAGGGCAATGCCGGTTGCCACCAACAAAACGACTTCTCGCATCACCAGCCAAATGACGCGCCCGGCCATTGCCCCCAGTGCGACTCGAATCGCCATCTCGCGCGCCCGCAGCGTAACCATGTACGCCATCACCCCGTAAAGCCCAATGGCTGCAAGAGCAATTGCAATCAAGCTGAACCCGGAAACGAGCGAAGCGATCATGCGCTCGGTGGCGAGCGAGTCGTCCACTTGTTGCTCCACTGTCTTCATGCCTTGAATTGGCACCTGCGGGTCCAACTCACGCAGTAACCTTCGTATGCTCGCAAACGCGCTGCGGGAGTCCTGTGTGGTTCGCACGTACAGTAGAGAGCCAGGAAAATGCTGTGCCGCGCACAAGTAGATCTGGCGGGGCGCTGCTTCGCGTAAGTTCTCGTAATCGGTGTCATTCACTATGCCTATGATCTCGGTGTCCGCCGGTGTGCTCGGGTCATTTCCCTTTCCGACGAAATGGCCGATAGCCGGCTGATTGCCGAAAAAGCGTTTTACAAAACTTTCATTCACCACTGCCACAGGCAGTGATTCCCGCGCATCGCTCTCACGAAAGACACGTCCGGCGAGTAAATGAATTCCGAGTGTTTTAAAGTAACCGGGGCTTACGGCGTTCACGTGTGCAGTCATGTCTTCCCCCGCCTTGGGTTGATAGCCTGCAATGACAATCATCGGAGCAACCCAGTGGCCGCCCGACAGGAGGGGCACGTCAGCACCGCCAGCGGCCTCCACGCCGGGAATTTCTTTCAGCCGTTCCTCCAAGTTGCGAAGGAATGTATCAGCATGATTCAGGTCGTAGCCGGCCGATTCCAAATCCAAATCAAACTGCAATACATTGTGTGTTTGGAAACCTGGATTTAGCGACCGCAGATTGTTCAAAGTCCGAATGAATAAAGAAGCGCCCGTCAAAAGGAGAAGTGAAAGTGCCACCTGCAGCGCAACCAAAGCCTTCCGAAAACGATATTGACCTCCGGTAACGCTTGCCGACTGCTCTTTCAGCGATTTTGCAACATCAGGACGCGTCCCCTGCACCGCCGGCACAAAGCCAAACGCGAGCCCGGTCGCCAGGGCCAAAAGCATGCTAAACGCCAGCATGCCTAGATCTGGCGAGCTGGAGATGTCGTACCCGCTCACTTCAGAAGGAAGAAACGCGAGCAGGCCTCTTATGATTGCAACTGCTACCGCAGTTCCCGCCGCTGCCCCTACAGTCGCTAGCAGGAGGCTCTCGGTGATCAACTGCCGCGCGATTCGCAAACGGTTGGAACCGATCGCCAACCGTACCGCGATCTCTTTCTGCCGCGCAGCCGCCCGCGCCAGCAGGAGCGCTGCAATATTGGCGCACGCAATCGCCAAAACCAGCCCCGTCACACACATCAAGACCCAAAGCGGCTTCTGATACTGCCGCCGAAGCATGGCATTCCCTTGGCCGCCCGGAATCACATCCAACTGCATTTTCAGGAACTGTTCTTTGTCGTATGGGGTGGCATGCCGGAAGTCAGGTTGGCGAACTTCCATCTCCAGGATCTCGTGAAATAGTGGCTGCAATCCTGTTTTTGCCCGCGCGATCGTTACACCGGGTTTCAGCCGCGCGTATACATTCGTCCAGCGCAGGCGCCAGTCAAGAAAGCGGCGCCCGAAGTCATAGTCTGGAAGGATGACGGGCGCCATCGTAATCGGGACGAAGATGCTTGTCGGCAAACCAGGCTCCAAACCACCGAAGCCCGGCCGAACTACGCCCACGATGGTCAGCGGGTATTTGTTGACCCGAATCGTGCGTCCGATTACCTGGCGATCACCGCCGAAACGATTCATCCAGTACGAATAGCTAAGGACCACAACAGGATCAGTGCCCGCGCTAAGCGTATCCTTTCCTTCAAGCAACCGTCCCTGTGCCGGTTGAATGCCCAGAAGCGGAAAGTAGTCTCCGGAAACCATCTCGCCCCTGACGGCCTCGGCTTCCGAAGAGATGCTGACTGTGAAATCTTGCTGTCTCTGGCACATCGTCTGGGCGAAGACCTGGTTGCGGTCGCGAATGTCCTGGTACATCGGATAAGACATCGGGCTGGTCGCTCCCTGGTACTGGCTGTCCCCATAAAAATTGCCCACTCCAGACAACACGACCACTCTCTGCGGATCTTGAACTGGCAACAGCCGCAAAACCAACTGATCCACCAAACTGAAGATCGCGGTATTCGCACCGATGCCGAGGGCGAGAGTGAGCACGGCGACGGCGGTGAACCCCGGCGATTTGCGCAGCGTGCGAAGGCCGAAGCGAAGGTCCTGCCAGCACGTCTGCACAAACGATTCCCAGCCGCCAGAGCGAACGATTTCCTTCGTAACCTCGAGACTCCCTCTCTCCAACCGCACAGCGCGAAGCGCTTCCCGCCGAGTGACGCCGTCCCTCATCTTTTCCTCGGCGGCCATCTCCTGATAGGCGCGAAGCTCCTCGTCCAACTCCTGATCGACTTGTTCCCTTCGGAGCAATGAACGAAGTCCGCTTGTGATGTTTCGCAACAGGGACACGCAAGGCTCCTATTCGTATCGCAGGGCGACTATCGGATCGACGCGCATCGCACGGCGCGCGGGGATGATTGAAGCCGCGAGCGCAACAAGAATTACGCCGAACAAAGCGAGCAGAAACGAGATCATATCGCCGGGCTGGACGCCAAAGAGCATGGAGCGCATGACGCGTGCGCCAGCAATGGCAACAGGAACGCCAACGAGAATGGCGACCCCGCTGACCAGCAGACTTTCACGCAAAATCATCCACAGCACTTGCACGTGCTGTGCGCCGAGGGCCATGCGGACGCCGATTTCCGAAGTGCGGCGCTCGACGCGATAGGCGAGCGTGCCGTACAGGCCAGTGGCGACCAGCAACACGGCGATGACTCCAAAAAAGATGGCGAGGCGGGCAAAGAGGCGGGCCTGCGAGTAAGACTCGTCGAATTGGGCGCGCTGGGTCATGGGCTTCTGTATGGGAAGATTGGGATCGAGGCTGTGGAGAACGGCGCGAACGCCGGGAATGAGCGCATCGGGATCGCCGCTGGTACGCAACTCGACTTGAATGTTGGGGATCGAAGTGTATTGCGCGAAGGGGAAGTAAAGAGTGGGCTTCGATTTTTCGTCGACACGCTTATACTTGCTGTCGCCGATGACGCCGACGATGGTGAAGCTGTTTTCTAGTTTGTGTTTTCCGACCGAGGTTGAGGAGATTGTTGTGACCGAATGGCCCAGCGCATCTCCC
>DATFSR010000053.1:0-22294 GCA_035262505.1 Candidatus Acidiferrum sp.
CAAACGCGACCGGGCCGCGTTCCTGCAGACTCTTTCTTCCACCGCGTCGCTGGCGGTGTGCGCCATTGTGATGGCTGAGCTTTATGCAGGATTTTCCAATGAGGAGACGGGTTCGGCGGGCAAGTTCCTGGCCACCGTCGACTATGTTTGTGCCAGTCGGGAAGCGACGGAACTGGCGGGGCAAATGATGCACCGCTACAAGAGGCGCGGCATCGGTTTAGCTCTGCAAGACACGATCATTGCCGCCATCGCCATCTCTGAGGGCTACACGCTGGTGACGGACAATGTGCAGGATTTTCCCATGCCGGAACTTAAACTGTTAGCTCCTCCTCGGAACTAGTCGGGAAAGGTTTTTTCTTGAATTCTTCGATCCGCAATATCGCCATCATCGCTCACGTTGATCACGGAAAGACCACGCTGGTCGATGCCATGCTCCGCCAGAGTGGAGCCTTTCGCACGAACGAGATTGTTGCCGAGCGCGTGATGGATTCGAACGAACTGGAACGCGAGCGTGGCATCACCATTCTCGCGAAGAATACGGCGCTGTTTTTTCGCGGCACGAAGATCAACATCGTGGACACGCCCGGTCACAGCGACTTTGGCGGGGAAGTTGAGCGCGCCCTTCGGCTTGTGGATGGCGTGGTGGTGTTGGTGGATGCCAGCGAAGGGCCGCTGCCGCAGACCCGCTATGTGCTGCAAAAGGCGCTGGCTGCGAAGCTGCCTCCGGTGATTGTGCTGAACAAGATTGACCGTGCCGATGCGCGCCCCAAGGAAGTATTGGACGAAATCTATGATCTCTTCATCGACCTGGACGCGACCGAAGACCAGCTCGATTTTCCGATTATTTACACCAATGCGCGTGATGGCGTGGCGCACGCCAGGATTGGCGACCATTCGCAAGACTTGCTGCCACTGTTTGAGGCCATCGTGAAGCATATTCCTCGGCCGCCGGGCGATCCCGCGGGCGTGTTGCAGATTCAGGTGATGAATCTGGATTACAGCGAGTTTCTGGGGCGCATCGCGATTGCGCGCGTGTTTAACGGAACGCTGCGCCGCGGCGAAGAAGTCGGCGTCAGCAAACTCAGCGGAAAACTCGAGCCCACCAGAATCACGAAACTATTTACGTTCCGGGGTTTGCAGCGCGACGAAGCCGAAGAAGTTCCCGCGGGCGACATCGTGGCGATTGCCGGAGTCGAAGACATTCAGATCGGCGAGAGCATTACGGATTTGGCTTCACCTGCGCCACTCGAGCCCTTGCTGATTGACGAGCCGACGCTGGCGATGATTTTCACCGTGAACAGCGGGCCGCTCTCCGGCAAGGACGGAGAATATCTGACCTCGCGAGACCTCCGCGACCGCTTGCAAAAAGAATTGCTTACCAACGTTTCGATTCGCGTGGAAGACACGGACACGCCGGAATCGTTTCGTGTGCTGGGGCGCGGCGAACTGCAACTGGCGATTTTGATTGAGACGATGCGGCGCGAAGGCTTCGAATTGATGGTCGGCAAACCGGAAATCGTGACGCGCACGGAAAATGGCAAGCAGCTCGAGCCCGTCGAGCGCCTGGTGATTGACATCCCTGAAAATTTCATCGGCATCATCATGGAGACCATCGGCGGGCGGCGCGGCGAGATGACCAAGATGAGCAATCACGGCTCCGGGCGCGTGCGGCTGGACTTCAAGATTCCTTCGCGCGGCTTGATCGGCTTGCGCAGCCAGTTGCTCACCGACACCCGCGGAACCGCACTGATTCATTCGATTTTCGACGGGTGGACGGAATACGGCGGCGAGATGGCGCTGCGCCCGACGGGCGCGCTGGTGGCAGACCGCGCGGGAGTTTCGACGGCCTTCGCGCTGTGGAATCTGCAGGAACGCGGCGAGCTGTTTGTCGGCCCCAGCATCGACGTTTATGAAGGGATGATCGTCGGCGAAAATTCGCGCGAGCAGGACATGGACGTGAACGTCACGAAGGAAAAGAAGCTGACGAACATGCGCTCGTCGACGGCCGATGAAGCGATTCGCCTGATTCCGCACCGCGAACTGAGTCTGGAGCAAGCCATCGAATTTATTGCCGATGACGAGTACGTGGAAATCACGCCGAAGACGATTCGCCTGCGCAAGAAAGTCCTGCAAGCCAACAAGCGCCCGCGCCGCTGGCAGGAAATCCGCGCCAGCCAGGAAGCCACAGGGTAGATCATTCGCATCAAGTCTTAGGAGTCAAGCAGACGCGCGGTGCCGTACCCCTGCTTGTATCTCTCACGCTCACGGTGCCAGCGATTCTGAGCAGCCGCAGGTGCACGAATTCTGGTCTACGGTTCAGAACGCGCGAGCAACTCAACCAGGTACTGCTTCCAGACGGCAGCGCGGGTGTGGGTGCCGTGGCCGCGGGTTTCCTCGCTAATGGGCAGATCGATGAAGCGGCCGTTTTTCACTTTTTTGATTTCGCGCTCGGCGATGCCCAGTTCGGGCGGATTGATGAAGTCGTCCGCGGAGTTGATGTACAGCACCGGCGCGGTAATTTTTTCAAGCTGCGAAGAAGGATCATAGTTGCGTGAGGAATTCACCTGGTACAGAAGGTCGTTGGCGTCGAGCCCTGGCAAGCGCGCCTTGAAATAATCATCGACCTCTTTGTCCGCGGCGTCGCGCGTCGGATAGATCTTCTGCCAGTAAAGGGGCGCGCTTCCGGCAATCATCAACAAATCAAGCGCGGTACGCAGTGACTGCTGCGGCTCCGCCGAGTAGTCACCGCCCTTCCATTCGGGATCGTTTCGAATCGCGTCCATAACCATTTTGCGCCAGATGCGATTGCGCCCCGCGATTTGCACTGGCAAGCAGGCCAGCGGCATGAGTGCGTCCATGAAATCCGGATACGTTTCTCCCCACACGAACGAATGCATGCAACCCATCGAGGTGCCCATCACCAGCCGCAGGTGATTCACACCAAGGCCTTCGGTGAGCAAGCGGTGATGCGCGGCGATCATGTCGTCGTAATCGTATTGCGGGAAATGCGCGTGCAGGCCATCGCTGGGCTTCGAGGATTTTCCGTGGCCGATGCCGTCGGGCAAAATGATGTAGTAGCGCGCAGCGTCGAGGAGCTGGCCCGGGCCGAAGAGCTCGCCGGCAAAAACGGGCGAGAGGAATTGATGGCCCGTGCCGCCCGTGCCATGGAGTATCAAAACGGCGTTGGTGACTCGTCCTCCCGCGCTCTTCACCGGTTTGCCGAGCGTGGTGTAATGCAGACGCAGTTCGGGCAGCGACTCGCCAGAGCGAAACTGGAAGTTCTTGACGACAAAGTCGCCTTCGGTGGTAGGGAGCGTTGCGGCTTGCTGGCCGGCGGCAGGGCCTTCACGGAATACGACGAGCAGGAGCGCGCAGACGAGAAACCGTAAGAAGAATCGAGACATGCTTCACCTCAAAGGACTTACGTCACATGGCAGCAAAGGGCAGGAAATCTATCATAAACGAATCCGTGTGGCACGGAGAGCAAGCGGGATGGCCGAAGAGCAATTGTAGTTCCACGTGGAACATTCCTTGCATTGCCGAACTCATCTGCTTAAACTGCCTGCCGCACGGATGACATTCAAGCCCCGGGTTGCCAAATGCGAAAACTGCTGCGACTGACTCTCTGTTTCTTGGCTTTGCCTGCCGTTTGCCTGGCGCAAGCGGGATCGAAGCTGGTCCCTGAAGTGCGTGCTTTTGTGAAAGAAGATGCGCCCGTGATTGCCCTGACGCACATACACGTAATTGATGGAACAGGCGCGGCTCCTCGCGCGGATCAAACTTTGGTGATTCGCGACGGAAAGATCGCCGCGCTCGGCGACGCCGCCAGCACAAAGATCCCTGAAGACGCCAAGGTGCTCGATCTCTCAGGCCGAACGATTATTCCGGGTCTCGTGGGCATGCACGACCACCTGTTCTACCCCGCGCCGGGTGGTGCGCCGCCGCTTTATCCGGAGCACGCCGCGAGCTTTCCAAGATTGTATCTTGCCGGTGGCGTGACGACGATTCGAACGACCGGGAGCGTCGACCCTTACGCGGACCTCGAACTCAAGCGCGCCGTCGATGACGGCAAAATGGTCGGACCGAAGATTCACGTGACGGGGCCGTATCTCGAAGGACCGGGCGCGTTCACGCTGCAAATGCACCAGCTCAAGGATGCGGAAGATGCGCGCCGTACGGTGGAGTTCTGGATCGCTCAGGGCGCGACTTCCTTCAAAGCGTACATGAACATCACGCCGGAAGAACTGGGCGCGGCCACGAAGGCGGCGCACGCGCACGGCCTTAAAATTACCGGGCATCTTTGCTCCATCGGTTTTCGCGAGGCGGCAGCGCTGGGCATCGACGACTTGGAACATGGCCTCATCGTGGACACGGAATTTGCGCCCGACAAGAAGCCTGGAGCATGCCCGGCATCGCCGGCAGCCAGGAAAGCTCTGCTCACGCTGGAAGTAACGAGCGGGCCAATTCACGAAATGATTCGCGATCTGGTGGCGCACCACGTCGCGGTTACCTCCACACTGCCGGTGTTTGAAATCTCCGTGCCGGGCCGCGCGCCGCTGGATTCTCGCGTTCTGGATGCCATGCTGCCCGAAGCCCGCATTTCGTACCTGAGAAGGCGCGCGCTGATTTCCGACGGGGCGTCCAAATCCGATTACGCGGCGTTGTTCAAGAAAGAATTGGAATTCGAACGCGAGTTCGTGAAGCAAGGCGGCACGCTTCTTGCGGGGCTTGATCCCACTGGATACGGCGGCGTGATTGCGGGATTCGGAGACCAACGGGAGGTAGAATTGCTCGTTGAGGCGGGATTCACTCCGCCAGAGGCGATTCACATCGCCACTTCGAACGGCGCGGAGTTTCTTGGCGAACTCGACAGAACCGGCACGTTGACTACGGGCAAGCAGGCCGACCTGGTGGTGATTGACGGCGATCCCGCCGCCAATATCAAGGACATCGAAAAGGTAGAAACCGTGTTCAAGGATGGAGTGGGCTACGACTCGGCGAAGCTTGTCGAATCCTGCCGGGGACTTGTCGGGCTGCGCTAAGGGTGATTTGGTCACGCCCTAAGGCAAACGATTGTAAGCCCTTGGGTTACACGGACGAAATGAGGTAGAGTCAGGGTCTAAGAAACAGCACGCATCGAGACGGCCCGCATCCGATCGGTCGAACGGGGCAGGCCGCAAACTTCCATAGCGTTCCAAAAGGAGAGGACGGATTTCGTGACTCACGTTCCAGGAACAAACGGTAACGCAGGCTATCCCACGATTGCCGCAACGGCCACGGCGCTTCCGCCGTACACCATCACGCGCAACGACGTGAAGTACTACATGGGGCGGGTCTTCGACATCCCTGAGCGGCGCGTCGAAGCCATGATGAGCATCGTGGACAACGCGCAGGTGCACAAGCGGCACGCCATTTTTCCCATCGATTACACCATCGAGCCACGCGCTCTTTCCAAGACAAACAATGAATACATCGAACATGCGGTGAAGCTCGGTCGCGAAGCCGCTGAAAAATGTCTGGAGCGCGCCGGGCTCAAGCCGGAAGACATCGACCTCATCATCACCGTGTCTTGCACCGGCTTCATGATCCCGTCGCTGGACGCGCATCTCATCCATCTGATGGGCTTCCGCCCGAATGTGCGCCGCATGCCGTTTACGGAATTGGGGTGTGCGGCGGGAGCGATGGCTTTGGGCCGGGCCGCGGATTACTTGAAAGCACATCCCGGCGGAAACGTTCTCATCATCGCCGTCGAGCTTCCCTCGCTCACTTTCCAGCGCAAAGACATTTCTCAAGCCAACTTGATTTCTTCCATTCTCTTTGGAGACGGCGCCGCTGCCGTGATCGTCCGGGGGAATCCCGCGCCGGGACCTAAAATCCTAATCTCGGAGACTTTTACGTTCCCGGATTCCCTGTTCGCCATGGGATTTGATCTGCGCGATTCCGGCTTCCACATTATTCTGGACAAAGAAGTCCCGGAAATGATCGGCGGGCAAATCCGCGGGCTGGTTGAAGGATTTCTCGAACGCAACGGCCGGAAGAAAGAAGATATCAAGGGCTGGATCCTGCATCCGGGCGGTGCGCGCTTGCTTGGAAACGTCGAAACCGAGCTGGGTTTGTGCAAGTGCGACACGCAGCCATCCTGGGACATTCTGGGAAACGTCGGGAACCTCTCGAGCGCTACGATTCTTTTCATCCTTCAGGAGTGGCTCGAAAAACGCCCCCTCAAGACGGGAGAGTACGCCGTCGCTGCCGCGTTCGGTCCCGGCTTCAGCGCGGAATTCCTTCTATTGCAATGGGCCTGAGCGTCTACCTTTTTCTGTGCCTGCTCGTCGCCGTAGGCGGGCTGCGTCTGGTGGAACTCCGTGTTTCCAAGCGTAACTTCCGCCGCATGCTCTCCGCCGGCGCCGTTCCGGTGCCCGAGCCGCACTTCAAATGGATCGTCGTCATTCACACGGGCGTGCTCATCGGCGCGGCTTTGGAGGTCATTTTTCTGAAGCGCCCGTTCCTGCCCTGGTTTGCAGCCATCATGTTTTCTCTGTTCATCGCATCTAATTTATTGCGCCTCTGGGTGGTCCTGGCACTGGGCCGCCTGTGGAGTGTGAACGTGATGGACTCCGGGCAAATTGGTATTGTGACCACGGGCCCTTTTCGCTTCGTGCGCCATCCCAATTATTCGGGAGTGGTGCTTGAAGTGATTTCGCTGCCGTTGATACATACCGCATGGATAACCGCGATCGCTGCCGCGCTGGGCTATTGCTACGCCCTGGCGCGTCGCGTGCCCGCGGAGGAAAAAGTGCTGATGGCCAACCCGGAGTACCGCGCGGCAATGGGGAATAAACCACGGTTCCTTCCCGGTCTTTTCTAAGAAGATCGTTAACATGGGCTTTAAGACTCTCAGGCTTGCAGTGTTCCTGCTGTCGGCAGGCGGTTCCCTAAACGCGCAGCCGGCTGAGGATCCACCGACACCCGCCTTTAGCAGCGTTCCGGAGCTCACGGCCGGTTTTCATCTGCTCTACACGCAAAAGTTCCGCGAGGCCCGGGAGATTTTCACGAAATGGGAATCTGAGCATGCGGAAGAACCTTTCGGTGAGGTCTCTGTGGCGGCCAGCTATCTTTTCGAGGAGTTTCATCACCAGGGCGTGCTCACCAGCGACTTCTTCTTGAATGACAAGAGGTTCCTGCACGGAATCGAGGGCGAGCCTGACCCTGCGCGCATGAAGGGATTTGATGATGCCATTCGGAGCGCACGGAAACTCGCAGCGCGGCGGTTGGCAAAAAAGCCTAAGGATCCCGAAGCGCTTTATGCCCTAACGCTTTGCGCCGGGATGGAATCCGACGCCGACATGATTCTGAAGAGACACAACATGGATGCTTTGAAGCGCTTGAGGGAGGGGAACGCGCACGCAAAGATGTTGCTAGCCGAGCGGCCGGATGCTTATGACGCGTATGTGGCCCTTGGCTCCGCGAATTACATCATCGGGAGCCTGCCCGTGGGTTCCCGAGCGATGCTGTGGTTCGGGGGAATTCATGGCGACAAGAAACTGGGGATGGACCAGGTAGAAAAGACGGTCGAGAACGGCCGGTATTTGAAGCCGTTCGCCAAAATCATGCTGGCGCTCGCCGCTCGCCGCGAAAAGCAAAACAAGCTGGCGCAAAAGCTGTTTGGCGAGCTAAGCGAGGAATTTCCTGAGACTCCGCAGTATGCCATCGAGTACGCCAAGGCGATGGGACGGCCGATTCAACCGTCCATGACTCGTCCTTGAGCTCGGCCCAAGTTTTGAGAATCTTCCCTAGGGGCCCCCGCCAGGAATTCTCGGGCCAGATTCATCCAGAATCGTCTAGAATCTCGCTTCAAACGGGGTGATTTTCGAGGTCACCCGCGAAGGCGGTGCATCGTGTTCCAGCGTGACTTACTCAAGGCGCGGACCATTTTTATCACCGGCGGTGGCAGCGGGCTGGGGCGGTCCATGGCACTTCGGTTTTCAGAACTGGGCGCGCGAATGTTTCTGGTGGGCCGGCGGCAAGAGCCGCTCCGCGAAACATGCGAGGAGATTCGCAAGCGCGGAGGCACTGTAGATTTCGCGACGTGCGACGTTCGGGATTACGCTGCCGTCGAAGGCGCCGTGGCGAAAGCCGAAGAACAGTTCGGCGAAATCAACGCTCTGGTGAACAACGCCGCCGGGAACTTCCTGGCTCGCACGGAAAAACTCTCTCCAAACGCATTTAACGCCGTCGTGGGCATCGTGCTGAATGGTTCTTTTCACTGCACGCAAGCGATCGGCAAGAGGTGGATCGCGCAAAAACGCGGCGGGAATATCCTCAACATGGTCACTACCTACGCGGCGGCCAATTGCGGTTCTGGCTTTGTGGTTCCATCGGCGTGCGCCAAGGCCGGCGTGCTGGCCATGACCACATCGCTTGCCGTGGAGTGGGCCAAGTATCACATCCGCATCAACGCGATCGCTCCAGGACCTTTTCCCACCGAAGGTGCCTGGTCCCGCCTGATGCCCTCAAAACAATTCGAAGAAGAGAGCAAAACAAACCATCCCATGAAGCGCTTTGGGCGTCACGAGGAGCTTGCCAATCTCGCATCCTTCTTGCTCAGCGACATGGCGGAGTACATCAATGGGGAATGCGTTGTGATTGACGGCGGCCAGTGGTTGCGAGGAGCCGGCGAGTTCAACGACCTGATGCTTCTGCCGGAGAGCGCCTGGGAAGCCCTGGAAGCGGCGCGGAAGAAATCCTAGTTTGCGTTTACTGCGGGAGCGCGCGCTTTCTCAACTCCACGCGAAGCTTCGCTTCTCCGATCACCTGCCCGTTCGCTTCAGCGCGAACCGTCACTTCCTGAGGTTCCGTTTTCTTTGCCGTCTTGTCCGCTGGCGTTTCGACAGGCGCTGGCAGAGTGACTTCGACGCGATGGGCCGCCATTTGCTTTGCCGCCACGATGAACTTCCCTGTGCCATTTTCCGCGGTCCATCCTGCGGGTAGCGCGGCAGAAATCGTGATTTCTTGCGCTTTCGCGGTGCGGTTGCGAATCCACAAAGGAATCACTAAAGTTCCCGGCGCTTGCAGAGCGATCTCCGGCGGTTCGGGATGAGGCAGGTTCGCGAGCCCATGCGCGCGGCGGAATTCCGCGTAGAAGCTCCACGGCCCACCAAGCTCGGCCGACAAATCCGGCCTTCCAGGCGCTGGCGCGACTTCTGGCCGCACGAACGGAACCACCCCGGGAGCGATCCCCTCAAAAATATCTGCCGTCACGCTGCCTCCCACGACGGACTTGCCAAGGACGTAATGCTGGTCTTCCCCCCAGCCGTCGTCCGAAGTGGCCATCTTTTCGATTTGCGCTTCGTCCATCTGCGCGATGCGGTCCAGATAGGATTTGGCTTGCGTCTGGTGCGAGCGGAAAGCGTCGAGCGCCATACGCCAGTAAGGTTTGCCGCTCAACTTGGAGACTTCCTTTACCGAGTAACTCGGACCCTTGCCGCGAAAAATATCCTCGCGCTCCGCGTCCGGAAAGTAATAGATCTTCTTCGCCTGCCACGGGCGGAGATTCTCGAAGGGGAGACGCTTTATCGGCCCTGCCACTTGCTCGGGAAAGACCGTCGGATCCCCGGCCAGATCGAATGCCTCCGTTGCCAGCACACCGCAGGCTTGATGATCGCCATGGTCCTCGCCAATGAAAGTACCGGGCAAAAACGTGAGGATGACTTCCGGCCGTGTCAAGCGCACGAACCGCACCGTTTCTTCCAACGTTTCTGCATGACCCCAATTTGCCAGCGACAACAGGACATTCTGCGAGGCCGTGTCTTTTCCGCTGAGAAACCAGACGTTGCTGATGCCAAAGGTGGTCAAGGCATTGCGAGCTTCAATTTCGCGGACGGCGCCAAGCGCCGCAGCTTGTTCCGCCCCCGCCTGGTTCTCCCCGTTGCTGCCGCGCGTGCAAAACACCACGGCAATGCGCTTGTGCTCGTCGAGCGCTCGCGCCAGGTACGGGGTCACGGCCGCTTCGTCATCCGGATGCGCCACCATGACCAGGATGTCCGCCTTGTAGCGCTCGTCGGCCTGCGGCAGCGTCTTCGGCTCTTGCGGATGCGCGGAAATACAGGCGAGAAACACCACCCCTATCAGTCTTTTCATAGGCTTTTTATGGTATCGCAGAAGGGTTTGGCCGAGCGAAATTAGCGGATCTCCTGAAGGATTTTGCGCAACCATTTCAGGCCACCGCGACTGCCACTTCATGTAGAATCTCGGCAAAAGAAGAGTAAACAGTCACTCGTGGTCAAACAATGGTCCTCCGGAAGAAAGACTGGACTCCGAATCGCGAAGGATTTCGTCAATTTCTCGGCTGGCTTGACGAAGGAGTCGAGTCCAATGGGGAGAGGTATCTCGAAATGCGCCGCAGGCTGGTGCGCTACTTCGACTATCGGAATTGCCGCTTGTCTGATGATTTGGCTGACGAAACGCTGAATCGCGTGGCCCGTAAGCTTGAGGAGAAGGGCGAGATTGTCGCCGCCTCGCCCGCACACTATTGTTATATCGTCGCCAGGCTCGTCTTTCTCGAAGCGGGCCGGCGTAAGGAACTCCAGGCATCGAGTCTGGATGACACCGGCCATCCCGGCGGCGCGATCGCTGGTTTACGAGCGTCTTCCGAGCCCGCGGTGGCAGCAGCGGCAAAAGAAAGACTCTTCAGCTGCCTGGAGCGATGTTTGAGCAAGCTTCGAACCCAAGATCGTGAACTGATCCTTAATTATTACCGAGGCGAGCAGCGGGAGAAGATTGAATATCGCTCGCAAATGGCGGCGGAACTTGGCCTCACGACGAATGCGCTGAGCATCCGTGCTTGCCGGATTCGAACCAAGCTGGAAGCTTGCGTAAAAGCTTGCTCGGAGGAGACCTGACAGATTTTGCCCGTTTCGGTCTTATATTAAGGGGGACCATGGCTTCCGCAGATAAGCAAAGACCGGACGACCAGGTTCTGGGCCGCTATCTTCTCGGGTCACTGCCGGCGGAAGAATCCGAGCGCCTGGACGAATTGAGCATAACGGATGATGAATTTGCGTTGCGCTTAGACGCTGTCGAGAACGACCTGGTCGATGCTTACACTCGAGGCGACCTGTCCGGCGACGCGTTAGAGCAATTCCAAAAGTACTATCTTTCTTCTTCCCAGAGGCGCGAGAAAGTGGAATTTGCCAGGTCGCTGCTCGGTTTCACCGAAAAGGCCGCGCCTGTCATGACCGCGAAGTCGCGGCCTGCAATTCCAAACGCCAATCCACCCGACCAAATCCTGCAACGCCGATCACCGCGGCGCTGGTTCACCGTTTCGGGATCAGGCCTCCAGTGGGGATTCGCCGCGGCGGCACTGGTCTTGTTAGCAGCGACGAGTTACCTGTTTGTGGAAAACGAGCGATTGAAGCAACAAGCCGCCAAAGTGCGCGATCAACAGACTGAACTGAGCCAACACGCCCGAGATTTGGAAAGACAGCTCGGCGAGCAGCGCGCCGCCAATGCCGGCATGCTTCAGGAGTTGGGTCGTTTGCGCGAGCTTTCAGCTACGCCTCATGCGTTGAAGATTGTCGCTGCCTTTTTGCTGCCTCAGATGCGCGGAGCCAGCCAAGTTCCTACAGTTTCCGTACCGGTGGGGACCGATCAAGTCCAATTGCGGCTGCAGCTCGAAGCGGATGATTTCGCCGGCTATCAAGTCGCGCTGAAAGACCCGGCTGCGGGCCAGGTACGATGGCGCAGCGAGAGGCTGCCCGCAAAGCCTGCAGCCGACTCGAAAACCGTTTCCGTCATTCTCCCCGCCAATCTCTTGAAGCGGCAGAACTACATCCTTGAATTGAGCGGCATCTCTGAAAGCGGGGCCCTAGATTTGGTAAGCAGTTATCCATTCAGAGTCGTTGTACGGTAACGTCCACGGCAGGGACGCGCTCCAGGGATGTCGCTCGGGGTAGGTGCTCCCATGGAAAGATACGTTCGCGGTTATTCCATTCATCGGACCAATCCGTCACTCCGCATTGTCGGACTAACGCTTTACCTCGCTTTGTCAATCGGATGTGTCTCCGCTAGGGAACAGGTAGTGCCCTCAGCCCAGGCCGGGTTGTCTTCCCTGGAAGTCGGGAAACCTGTCGAGCGGCCTCTAAAGGGTACTGAAACGCACAGCTATGTTCTCCAGTTACAAGCAGGGCAATGTGCCGTGATCCAGGTGGAGCAGCGAGGCATCAATGTGGCGCTGCGACTCATGGGGCAAGACAACGAACCGGTCCTGGAGGTGGATGACGAGATCGGGAAGCAAGGCACTGAAAGATTCGCGGTGGTTGCCGAGAGCGAAGGAACGTATAGGGTCGAGGTCAAGCCAAAACTGAAGATGGCCATCGGTTCCTATGAAATCCGGCTCGTTGAAGTGCGTGCGACTACTGGACGCGACCGGTCTTTGTTCGAAGCGGGCAAACTTAGAACCAAGGCTTCCAAGCTAAGCGATCTGTCGAAGCCAGAAGAGGCCGTCCCGCTGTTGGAACATGCCCTGGCGCTCGCAGAGGCCGCGCTTGCGCCCGACGATATCGAAGTTGCGCTGCTCACACGCGACCTTGCGGCCACCAACTGCAGAGCTGGCAAGGATGAGCAATGCAGGGCTGGCTTACAGCGAGCCATCGAGATGCTCACCGCCAAGCTGGGTCCCGACCATCCTCAAATCTACAGCACGAAGAGAATACTTGGCGGGTTCTATCAAAGTCTGGGGGAACTGCCCAAGGCTGAGCAGCTACTGAGTCAAGCGCTGCAGGGTGCGCGAACGGTGCTAGGCGAGGATGATCCCTTGGTGGCTGCGATCTTGAACACTTTGGGCATCTTGCACTTGCGGCTGGGGGATTATGTTAGTGCGGAAACCGAATTCGAGCGCGTTCAGACCATCCTGAAAAACGCCGGCCTGACGGAAGAACCTCGGTATGGATATACGTTGAACAATCTGGGTCTCATTCATATCCACCAGCATCAGTATGACCAAGCTCAGTCGGATTTCGAACGCTACTTGGCGTTCCAGGAGGCAAGAATAGGAGCAAACAACTCGGCTCTCTTCCAGGTGGTAAGCAATCTTGGTATGGTCGCGAAGAAAATGAAAGACTACGCCACGGCCGAAAAGTACTACCAGCGTGCGCTGACGCTCGCCGGGCCAGAGAGTCCAGCTGCGGCGGGCGTATTGTCAAACCTAGGTAATGTCTATAGCTGCGAAGGTGATTACCAAAGAGCGCTTGAAACACACCAACGCGTTCTTGAAACCCTTGAGAGCAGCTCGAGTTCTCCAACCGCACGCCGCATGGAGCTCGAGGCTATTGCCATGAATTATGCCGCGTTGGGCGATTTCGGAAACGCTAATAAGATTCAGTCCCGGATGGAATCAGGTTTGGAGGACGAGATTGCCCTAAACCTGGCCATCGGGTCTGAACGACAAAAGCTCGCCTATTTGGATACCGTAAGCTCGGACCTGGACGACACAATTTCGTTCCATTTGCGGCTTCAGCCGGACAATCCGGAGGCCGCATCACTGGCGGCCATCGCCCTCTTGCGACGCAAGGGCCGGGTGATGGATGCCATGACGGACACATTTAGCCTATTACGCAGGCATGCTGATCCCGAAGACCAGGTGCTGCTGGACCAACTGAGAGAAGCAACCGCCGAGCTGGCGCATCTGGCCCTCGAAGGACCACAAAAGCGGCCACTGTCCGAATACCGAAAAGCGCTGGAGGACCAACGGGAGAAGAAAGAGAAGCTCGAGAACGCCATCAGTCATCACCAGCAGAAGGTTGGGGAAACTTTGCGGCCAGTCACCCTGGAAGCTGTGACGTCGCTGATTCCAGAGGACTCCGCGGTTGTAGAATTCGTGAGCTACAGACCTTCCAATCCGAAGGCTGGAAGCACTCCGGAACAATATGGGGAGCCTCGGTACGCCGCCTACGTTCTACATAAGCGGACGCCGCCGAACGGTGTTGACTTGGGGGACACCAAGACCATTGACGACCTCGTGGCCAAATTCCGCTCGGCATTGCGTGAGCCAGCAAGGAGTGACGTTCGGGGCCTTGCGCGTCAGTTGGCGGAGAAGGTGTTTCAGCCTCTGCAGCCGCTGGTTTCGACCGACAAGCGCCTTTTGCTTTCGCCAGATGGCCAGTTGAATCTCATCCCGTTCGAGGCTCTGAGCGATGTTGGAGGCGGATACTTGGTGGAGCGATACTCCATCAGTTATCTCAGTTCCGGACGCGACCTGGTGCACTTACAAGTAAAACGGCCAGGCGGTAGTGCATCCGTGATTCTGGCTGATCCCCTATTCGGTGAGCCAGCTGAGAATTCGATGGCCCAAGAGGAGACGCCTCGGGCCAAGCCAGCGATTGCGAGAACCGCTCGGCGAAGTGTCACAGCAGGAGTGGACTTTTCGAGCCTGTATTTTGCCCCGCTGGCAGGCACCAGAGAGGAAGCGCAGCGCATCCTCTCGCTCTTTCCAGAATCCCTGGAGCTCACGGGAGAAAAGGCTTCTGGAGCGGCTCTGGAAGAACTTAACGGCCCCAAGATCCTGCACATCGCGACGCACGGCTTTTTTCTTCAGGACGCAGGCGCAAAAGAGAACAGCAGCGGGGGAGGCAAAACTGCCGGGCAGGTAGAAAGCTCTACGCCCGAGAACCCCTTACTGAGGTCAGGTCTGGCGCTGAGCGGCGCCAACGTCTCTAAAAGCAACAAAGGACGTGGCATCCTCACCGCCTTGCAAGCTTCCAACCTGAATCTCTGGGGTACGAAGCTCGTGACGCTCTCGGCTTGTGACACGGGCGTAGGCGAGGTCAGGGATGGTGAAGGGGTTTACGGATTGCGCCGCGCGTTCTTCCTGGCCGGCACGGAATCCCTGGTAATGAGCCTCTGGCCCGTCAGCGACTACGTCACCCGCGAATTGATGACGGAATACTATACGGGGCTGAAGAAAGGCCTCGGCCGCGGCGAGGCTTTGCGCCAGGCCCAACTGGCGATGATGAAGCGTAAGGGCCGTCAGCATCCCTTCTATTGGGCCAGCTTTATCCAATCCGGCGAATGGGCCAACCTCGACGGCAAACGATGACAAGTAACTTCTTCTCCGCGCCCTTTTTGACCGATTCAACCGTTGAATCGCAAGAAACGATTTCCGATGCCTCTTTGAAATGTTTTTGCATTTCGATCTTATGTGAGTAAGGTGCCCGACGGCGCAAAGCCCAAGGGTACCCCTAAGTTTGTGCCGGAACCCTTCCGAATTCGGCATTCAATAGGGGTGTTTCCATGCAGACGTTCTCAGCCCAGCGGTCTAGCCTTGTTCGTTCGATGTCTCAGCTTTTGCCGAGAGACGCTCTATCGAAGGGCCATTACAAACGTCATGTCCTAAGCGGCTTAGTTCTCGGCGTTGCCACGTTGATGACCCTCGTGGCGCTCAATGGCCAGCAATTTACCTTTATCCCGAACGGTACGTTCTTTGCGAATGCCACGGGTGCGTCTGAAACCTACAGCGCCACGGGCGGCGGGATCGATCTGACCGGGCCGTTTTTTCAAAGCCTGGGCACGAACGGCCGTTCCTGCGCGTCGTGCCATCAACCAAGCGACGGTATGTCTGTTGCCGCCGCCAGTATCCAACAGCGTTTCGACGCCACGCAGGGCCTGGATCCCATCTTCCGCACCAATGACGGCTCCAACTGCAACCACAGCATTGATGTGTCGGCGCTTGCAGGAAGGTCCGCTGCCTACAGCCTGTTGCGCACACGCGGCTTGATCCGCGTCGCGATCGCCGTTCCTTCCAACGCCGACTATCAGGTCGTCAGCGTAAACAATCGGTACGGTTGCAATGAATCCGATGTGATTTCCCAATACCGCCGGCCGCTCCCAGCGACCAACCTGCGCTTCTTGAGCGCGGTCATGTTTGACGGCAGGGAATCCACGCCAGTCACAGGGACCACCAAGATCGTGTACGACGCCAACAATCCGCTCGGCGCCCTCGTCGGCGATCTAAAGCACCAGTCGCTTGATGCCACCAACGGCCACGCGCAGGGGGACGGGTCGCGGCCGACTCCGGCGGAACAGCAAGCAATTGTGAATTTTGAGATGGCGCTCGGCACCGCCCAAATCATCGACAACAACGCCGGCCGGTTGGACGTGCGGGGCGCGGCTGGTGGACCGGTGTCCCTCACAACGCAGCCGTTCTTCATCAGCATAAACTCCAGCGTCCGCTTTCTATTGCCGCCGCCCCAATTCAACTATGAGGCGCCGGGCGGCCTAACACCGGGCGATGGGCAGTTCACTTCCGTGATTTTCAATCCCTTTGACGCCTGGGCATCCATGCCGGCTTCCTCACCGCGGGCGGCTGTTGCGCGGGGACAGGCCATCTTCAACTCCAAGCCCATTGACATTACCGATGTTGCGGGCATCAACGATGATGTGTCCACCGGCGGCTTGGTTCCCGGCGGAGTGGCTTCCCTGAAGGGAACCTGCGGCACGTGTCACGATACGCCCAACGTCGGTAACCATTCTTTCCCGACACCATTGGACATCGGAACCGGTGATCCTGACCCTTCCAACTCGAACGTCAACAAGGGAGGCTTGGACATCCGCTACTTGCCCAGCATTACGGTGTGCAAATTGGATTTAACGACGAATCCGCCGTCGCCGACGAGCAACTGCAAGACGACAACCGACTTGGGACAGGCTCTCATTGACGGCAAGTTTGACCACGTTGGCAAAATCAAGGGACCGATCCTGCGCGGACTCGCGGCACGAGCGCCGTACTTTCATAACGGCTCGGCGCAAACTTTACTGGACGCCGTCCGTTTCTACGAAGGCCGCTTTGGCCTCGTCCTGACGCCACAGGAGGAGTCGGACCTGGTGGCCTTCCTGAACACGCTCTAGCGACTACGCCCACTGACCGGGTGCCGACGTTGCTCCGGGCACACAGTCGTGGGGGCAACAACACGTATCCCCTATCCGAGCCGGTAAGCGTTTCTTCGCGTAAGCGACTCACCAGTCGAGACTTGCGCCCTTCTGCAGGTGCGCTCGACCGCTGGCTCACTTCTTGCATTCCGAACCCTCGCGGCGTCATGACGAGTGGGGAGGAGTCCATGCGAAAGTTCACAACGAACCAGGTCCCTCAAGAGGTGTTTCTGCGGTTCGCGCTGGCGTTGTTGGCGCTTGCTACGATCTTGGCGACGCTGGCATCCGGGCAGAGCGACGATGGAGCAGCCATAACGCCTTCTCGCGTTGGCGAAGGATGCTTGCTATACCGTTCGCCGTTGTCTGGCCGCTACGAGACGGTGCCGCTGGTGCACACGGACGTGGCTCTGGACGTGCGCGGGCTCGTGGCGGCGGCAACCGTCACCGAGCAGTATGTCAACAACACGAACGAACCTATCGAGGCCGTATACGTTTTTCCGCTGCCACACGATGCCGCGGTGTATGACATGGAGATCCGCATCGGCAACCGTGTGATCCGCAGCGTGATTAAAGAACGCGAAGAAGCCAAGCGCACCTACGAACGGGCGAAGTCCGAAGGCCGACGCGCGGCGCTGGTCGAAGAGGAGCGCCCGAACATTTTCACCGCGTCTGTGGCGAACCTGATGCCGGCCGACCACGTGGACGTTCGGCTCCGGTACGTTGAAGCATTGCGCTGGGAAGAGTCAAGGCTGCGCCTGGTTTTCCCCATGGTTGTCGGACCGCGCTACATCACAGGAACGCAAGCCGTGGGCCATGACGGAACCGGATGGGCCGCGGACAGCGACGCGGTCCCGGACGCTTCCCGCATCACCCCGCCGGTTCGCAACCCGGAAACTCGCTCGGGCCACGACATCTCGCTGGCCATCGATCTCGACCCGGGTTTCGAATTCGCGTCCATCAAAAGCGTGTCGCATGAAATCAGTGCGAAGCGTCTCGCTGACGGACGCCAGCACATTGAACTCGCGAGCGGCTCGGCCATTCCAAACCGGGACTTTGTCCTCGAAGTGCAGCAGGGGGAAAGCAAGCAGCCTAGGACTTCGCTCTTCCTGTCTCCTGAAAAAGGATCGGGCGAAACTTATTTCCTCCTGACCGCGTTTCCGCCAACTGTTGAGCCAACGAAACGCGTCCCAGTCGAAATGCTCTACCTGATCGACGTTTCCGGTTCCATGTCCGGCACGTCGATTCAACAGGCGCGGGAAGCGCTGCTCCAGGCGCTCGATCGGCTTACTCCGGTTGACCGCTTCGGCATCGTGGCTTTCAACCACAACTTCTACGAGTTCGCTGCCCAGCCATTGACCGCGAGCTCGGAAAATGTGGCTGCGGCGCGACGTTATGTCGAGGGACTCGAAGCCAGCGGCGGTACCGAGATGCTGCCCGCGCTGCTCCACGTCATGCAAAAACCGGAGACCGCCGGTTATCTGCGGCACATCGTGTTGTTGACCGACGGGGACCTCGGCAACGAAGAACAGATTTTCGCGGCGCTACGGCATGATCTTGGCGGCGCGCGGCTCTACACCGTGGCGATTGGCAGCGCTCCCAACTTCTTCCTCGCGACGAAGATGGCGCAATTTGGTCGCGGCAGCTTCACGCACATTGCGGACATCAGCGAAATTCGCGAGCAGATGGGCAAGCTGCTGGAAACCATCGAGAGTCCGGTGCTAACCGACGTGAGGCTGTCGTTCGAAGGCGTTGAACTGGCCGAAGTCTATCCGCAGCGTCTGCCTGACCTTTTTTTGCGGCAGCCCCTGCTGATTTTCGGGCGCATCTCGAAAGGGCAAAAGGGCACGCTCCACTTGACGGCGCGCGCGGGCGATCAACCATTCGAAACGACCATCCCGTTCGACGCTTCGGCGGCATCGTTTCATCCCGGCATTACGACGCTATGGGCCAGGCAGCGCGTGGAAGACCTGATGGACCGCTGGCGCGAAGCCGATGAGGATGCGCGGGCGAACATTCGCACGAGCCTGATCACCCACGCGATTCGCTATCACCTGGTAACGCGCCTTACTTCGCTCGTGGCGGTCGAAGAAGTCGTCGCGAATGTCGCCGGCGAATCTAGAACTGTCCCTGTGCCCACGGAACTGCCCGCCGGCATGGAGTTGGAAAAGGTCTTCGGCGCTCCGGCTACCGGAACGGCCGACGCATTTCTTGAAATGCTGGGCTTGATTCTCCTGCTGTTTGGACTGGTCCTCGGCATTGCCCTCGAGCAGCTTTCCCGCAAAGCGGAGGTGGCGGCATGAAACCCCTGCGAATCTTCGTAGCCCTGGTTTTGTTCGCCGGGGCTTCCCTTACAGCCCGCGCCATGTACCTGCATGCAAAGGCAGACTTGGCGAGCGTGCTGATTCACCGTGCATGGGGCAAGACGGTCGTCGACGGCCGGCCGCATCCGCCGTGGCCCTGGGCCGACACTTACCCTGTCGCGCGTCTGCGAATCCCGCGCCTGGGTTATGACGAAGTCGTGCTGGAGGGCGCGACTCCGCGCACGCTGGCTTTTGGTCCCGCGAGGCTTTTCAGCGGAGCTGGTTTGGGCGAACCGGGGAACGTCGAACTTGCCGGGCACCGCACAAGCTGGTTCCGGCCTTTGGAAAATCTCGATGCGAGAGATGAAATTCAGGTTCAATGGTTCGACGCCCGCAAGCGCGAACTCCGCGAGCGAACCTACACCGTGGACGACATCCGCATCGTGACACCCGAAGAAGTAACTTCGCTGGTACCCGCGTCCGACGATTCGCTAACGCTTATCACTTGCTACCCGTTCGGACACCATCCTCGCTCCCCCCAACGATTTGTCGTGATTGCTTCTCCCGCCGGTCCCAGCCGGTTGGCGGAACCCTCGCGCATTGCCAAGGGTGCGCAATTGTAGACAGGCACGCTCGGAAAATGGCAGCGTTCCAAGCGCTAGACCGTCTGGCACGCATGCTATGGGTTTGTTAGACTGGCGCCGCTTTGCGATACTCGACCCGAAGACGGTTTCTGGCGGAAGCAACCGGGGCAACCGCGGGTGTGTTTCTCTTGTCCGATTTGAGGGCCGAGCTCGCAACCCAAACTGCGCCTCAGATGCAATTCCCAGCGGCGGCGCGAGAGCGAATTGCGATTGCTTCTTATCCCTTCCGCGATTTTATCGCCGGGCGTGAAGACAAGTCCGGAAGCGGGAAAATGGAGTTGAAAGATTTCGCCGCGCACCTTAGCGCCAAGTTCAACATCAACAAAATCGAGCCGTGGAGCGCGCATTTTCGTTCGCTCGAAAAGCCCTACCTGGAAGAGTTTCGCTCCGCCGTGGCGCAGGCTCGCGGAGCGATTGTCAATATCGCCGTTGACGGCGAGCACAGTCCGTATGCGGTGGATCCTGTCGCGCGGGAGAAAGCCGTCCTGTTCAGCAAACAATGGATTGACGTCGCCGTGGCGATCGGTTCGCCGAGCGTTCGAACCAACATCCCTCCGGCAAAGGACGCAAAGCCGGATGTAGAGAGAGCCGCGAATAGCCTGAAGCTTGTGACCGATTACGGCGCGGCCAAAAACGTCGTCGTACACCTCGAAAACGATAATCCCGCGAGCGAGGATCCGTTCTTTCTGGTGAAGATCATCGAGCGGGTGAATAGTCCGTGGCTACGCGCGTTGCCCGACTTTGCGAATACTTTGGCGGCGTTCGAGGAAGACTACGCCTACAAGGGGATCGACGCCATGTTTGGCCACGCCTACGGCATTTCGCACGTGAAAGAAACGGAAGTCGGCGAAAAAGACAAAATCGCGCACGTGGATTTGCCGAGAACCTTCGCTATCGCCAAGAAGCACGGATACCGGGGATACTTTTCGATGGAATGGGACAGCCCCGGCGATCCGTACGCGGGAACTCTCGGACTCATCGAGAAAGCGCTGAAGAACTTGTCTTAGAGCAGTTCCGTTGAGGCGTAATTTCGCCGTTACCCTTAGAGGCGGGGCCGCGTCCTGCCCTTCTGAGTACGCGCCTGGTCCCCCGCGGCTCTATTCGTCGTTGCCACCGTCATCAGCGCCGGCGGACGCTGACGCCTGGAGATGGAGCTCCGCGACACCCGCCGACTTAAGCTGGCGATTGAGGGCCGGGACGTCGGTGGTCTGGAACTCCTGCCAAAGCTTCAAGACGGCAGAAAAATCCTTTTCCGCAGCATCAATGGCGGCAAGCTGGGCGGCGGTAGGGGCTGCGTCAGCGCGGTCGAGTTCGCTGTACAAGCCCGCGATCGCCCCCGCGCTGCTCCCGAGCGTCGGCGAAGCGGCGGCTCCTGCAAAACCTCCGCGGCCGCCCCCACCCCCCAGAAGGGCCCCGAGTTTCTTGTCAAACTCTGAAGCTGCGTCGGCCAACGGCCCCGAGATTTTTTCGGCGGAGGAACTCGTAGCATTGGTTGTGGAGGCCGAACCGGCGGAAGTTTTGCCGGTTAGTTTTTGGAGTTGCTCCCGGAGAGCTCGGGCCTGCGTGAGCGCCTCCGTATTTTGCGTCATCATTCTCGCCAAAAGCTGCTGTTTCTGAAATTCAAGCGCCAGCCCTTCCGGAGAAGTTTTCACACGAGGATCCATCTCGACCGTAAGAGGCTCGGTCGACATCAGGCCGCGCACCGTCAGTCGCACGGTGTATTGCCCGGGAAGCGCCATGGGTCCTTGCGGCGAGGGCGGCGTATTTCCTGGAATTGCGGAAATGGGATAGTCCGAGCGCGCGGCCCGCGGCGAAGGATAACGCAAGTCCCAGACCCAACGGTGCATGCCGGCGCTGCTCGAAAGAATCTTTGGCATGCGAATCCAATACGGCGGAATCAGTTCCTTCGCGAGCTCTTCGGCGGAAGGTTGCGCTTTGTCCGCATCCGAGAATTTGCGCACGAGTTTTCCCTGGGCATCCAGAATTTCCAGCGTCACCGGAGCCGTCGAGGGCACCGCCAGGAAATAATCAATGATCGCTCCATCCGGTGGATTCTGCGCCGTTGGCTCGTCCGGAGGAATGGGCGTGTCCGTATTCGTGTCGCGGCGCACGCGATACGCGGATGCGGGCTTAAAAAGATGCTGTTCAGACTTGGCGAAAGATTCGGTGATCTGACGCAACGGCGAAATGTCGTCCAGCACCCAGAACGAACGGCCGTGCGTGGCCACAATCAAATCGTCGTCATGAATCCACAGGTCGCGCATCGAAGTGTGGGGCAGGTTGAGCTGTAGCGACTGCCAGTGATCCCCGTCGTCAAAAGAGACCCAAACGCTCGTCTCGGTTCCCGCGAAGAGCAGCCCCTTGCGCACGGGATCTTCGCGCACGGCGTCGACCGGCGCGTTTTCCGGCAGCCCGCTCGTGACGAGCCGC